>JBGCEL010000138.1:0-71521 GCA_045106455.1 Gammaproteobacteria bacterium | reverse complement strand
TCGCCCAGCAGCGCGCGCAGGCGCGTTGCGCAGGCTTCTTTGACCCCACCGGCCGCATCGTCGCTCATGCGCGCTTGCAGCGTCGACAGATCGGTCAGCGTCGCGACCAAACGCGCGCGCACGGCGGCATCGTCGTCATTTTTAATCGCTTCGATGAATGCCGGATCGTCGGGGCCGAGCGCCAACAGCGCGTCGCCTCGAATTTTAGGATCAGGATCAGTAACGGGAGACTTGCGAAAACGTTCGAGCATGAGGGGCACTGGGCATTATGAAAACCGGCTCGCAGAGTAGCGCAGCGCCCCTGATCGAACAAGCGAAAACGCTATCGAATACGCGGTGGCGGCACCATTCGCAGGGCCCCGAACGTACCCGTCTGCGGTGAATTTTCGGTGTGCGGTTCGCGCTGCGACAGCCAGGCCATCAGGTCGGCCAGCAGCATGGGCCGCACGTACAGCGAGCCCTGAGCAAAGTCACAGCCCACCTCGCGCAAAACGCTGATCTGATCCGTATTTTCGACGCCCGTCGCAATCACCTTAAGATGCAGGCTGTGGGCCATGGCAATCACCGTGGCGATCACGGCTTTGGCGTCATCCCCCTTCGCCAGAGCCTCAATTTCGTCGCTGCCGATGCGCAAACCTGCCACCGGCATTCGTGGCAAATATGACAGCGGCGAGTGCCCCCCGCCAAAGTCGTTGACCCACGCTTTGATGCCGCGTTCGCGCAATTCCCGCAGCTGCAGGCTGGCGCTTTCGAAATTTCGCATGAGGGTTTTTTCGCTGACCGCAAGCGTCAAACGCGCCGGCGGCACATTGTGACGATTCATGGCATCAATCAACCGCGGCGTAATGGCCTGCTCACGGAAATGCATGCTCGACAACGACATCGAGATATCGACCTCGGCAAAGCCCGCGTTGCGCAGCACGTTCAGATCCGTGCACACCTGATCAATGACCCACTCATCCAGATCGACGATGTAGCCGGTCTGCTCCGCCAGCGGCACGAACACGCTGGGCAAAACGCTGCCCAGCGCGGGATGGATCCAGCGTAACTGTGCCTCAACGGCCACAAGTTGCTGCGTCTGCGTATCGAGTACCGGCTGGTAAACAATGCGCATCTGGTCGTATTCAATCGCATGGCGTAAATCGGTTTCCAGAGAAAGCCGCTCGGTGGCCATGCGGTGCATCGAGTCGTTGTAAAATTCGAAATGATTCTTGCCGCGTTCTTTGGCCTGGTACATCGCGACATCCGCATTGCGCAGCAGCGTGTCCACATCTCCCCCATCTTCAGGGAAAACAGTCACGCCGATACTGGCGCCCACCACCACTTCCTGGCCACTGAGCACAAACGGCTCGCGCAGCACTTCAAGAATCCGACGCGCCACCACACCCGCATCATCACTCTCGCGAATGGCGTTGAGCACTACGGTAAATTCGTCGCCCCCCAGGCGGGCAATGGTCTCGCGCGGCTCCGGGTCTTCGTCGAGTTCGTCACTGCGCCGCAAGCAGGTGCGCAGGCGCACCGCAAATTCTTTGAGCAACGCATCGCCGGCATCGTGGCCCAGCGTGTCGTTCACGCGCTTGAAATCGTCCAGATCAATAAACAGCAGCGCCACGCTGTGACCTTCGCGCTCGCCCATCGCAATGGCCTGGCGCAACGATTGTTTGAGCTGGGCCCGGTTGGGCAACTGGGTCAGGCTGTCGTGATAGGCAAGGTAGTGCACCTCGCCCGTCGTGAGCTGCAAATTCTCACTCATTTCCTTGAGGCTGCGCGCCAGATCACCCAGCTCATCGGCACGATCAACAGGCAACGGGGCGGAGTACTCGCCCAAGCCCACCGCCGAGGCGTAGTCGGCCAAACGCCGAATCGGTGCCACGAGCGTGCCCGCGACGATCATGGCGATACCCATTGCACACAGCAGTGACACGCCACCAACCGTGGCGACATGGGTCCAGTTCAGTCGTTTGCCGCGGTCGATCACTTCATCCAGCTGCGCATCGAGCACGCTTGCCCGCGACAGCACCGGCTCCAGCGCCACGCCCAAACGCAGGAACCCACGGGTATCGGCGGCCACCAGCGGCACATCGATCAAAAGATGATCCCCGGCACGTTGGTGTTGCAGCGTTTCTGGCACTGGCGACAACGCAAGCTTGGCCTGCGGCATCGATATCGATGGCGCCGTCACGCTGGCCAGTATTTGACCATCGCTCGCATGGATGGCTGCGAGGCTAATGTCGGAACGCGCGACTAATTTTTGGAGTGTGGCCTCAAGCGCCGGGATATCCCCCGCCGCCAAAGCACCGCGCAGCGCGGTGTGTTGTTGCGCTACGGTGCGCTGGGCTTCGCTGACCAGCTGCGCCGTGAGCTGCTCGCTTAACGACTGGGTGCTCAGCTCACGAATGCGTTCCGTGGAGGTATGAAACTGCCACATCAACAGCACCGACAACACGACCACAACGAACCCCGCCAACGAGGCGACCGTCAAAATAGAACGTGCGCGCAGACGCAGCGTCATGGGGTGGTTCGTCGATGACAGGTCAGCGCCTTAATGCGCGCCGATCTGTAGCGGAAGTGAGGCACAGCTTTTGAGCTCCGTGGCCACGCGCTGCCAAAAGCATCGCGCAAGAGGTCAAAGGCTAGTAAATAAGGGGTCTAGATGTCGTTAAGTCGATCACGCTTCGGGGAAACTGAAGCGTCAATTCAGCCGATTAGCCCTTAAGCTCCGTCACTTTTTCGACATAACGCTGCATGGCCTCAAGATTGCTCATGCCGCTGATCTTGCTCCATGCGTCGTACTTGGCCCCGCCGACAAAATCCAGCAGTCCGGGTCGGCTGCCGCTGACGTCCCCTTCACTGCCCTGTTTGTACAGCGCATACAGCTCCAGAAGATCATCGTTGCTGGGGCGCTGGGGCAAGCTTTTGGCGTCTGTCGCCGCTACATCGAAGCGTTGTTTTAATTCATTACTCATCGGTTTCTCCGCAAACGTTATGACACCGGCCCGGTCAGAATCAGGGCGCAATGTCAGTGATGGCGATGCGGACCGGCTCGGTACGCGACGTCGCGACGTTCACGGAGCCGAAAATGTCGCCGCTCTGCGCGGTGGGCGATCCACCGAGCGCAACGCGTGCCACCACCTCGACGCTGTCGAAATTCGACAGACGTCTCGAGGGTAGCATGGCATTCGCATCCGTCAGCGTCACCGTGACGGGCAGGTCTGCCACACTGCGGCGCACCACGGCCACGGGCGGTCCAGGGCCGTCGCGTGCCAAAATAAAGACCGGCGTCGCATCCGGCACCGAGCCCAGATGCTCAGCGGCCAGCGACACGGTGACTTCCAGTGCCGGGCCGCCAGCGTTTGGGGCAGGCACGGAGGTCACCGAGGCATCCCCCAAGCGTTCAGAAACCATTGCGATGCGCTTCTCAAGCACGGCGCTCACGTTGCGCGCTTCCTCCGACGAATCCTGCTCAGCGCGTACCAGCAGACGCTGCCAGCGTGTGCGGGCCAGCGCCAATTCATTGCGCGAAAAAGCCAACTCAGCACCGTAGTACAGCGCTTTGGGATGGTCGGGTGCGGTCTGCAGCATTTGCTCAACCAGCGTGCTCACCCGTTCGCGCGCGCCGTCATCGCTCATCATCAGCGCATCGACCAGCAGCAGCGTCCACTCAACATTGGCGCCGCCGGTCAGCTCGAAAACCCTTTCGAGCGCCGGCACGGCACCGGCGGCCTCACCACTGGCAAGCAGCGCGGAGGCCAGCTCGCCCCACGCCTCGGGACTGTCCGGCGTCGCCTGCGCCGCCGCCTGCAGCTGTGCAATCTGATCCGCGCTCGGTCCAGCGGCCGTGGCGACCACGGGTGCCGCGGAACCCGCCACTGGCCAGTGCCAATTGCTGAGCTTTGGGTACACCAGTGCGCTGCCGAGATAGACAAACAGCGCCGCCAACGCGACGCTCGGCCAGACGCGTTTGGAGGTGTCCAGGCGCATCAGCGGAACCACCACGATGGCAATCGCCAGAACCACCATGAGGCGGCTAATAATGTCGAATGAGGTGGGCATCAGGCGACGTCGTTTTCGGGGACAGAAGCGTCGCCGCCTTTGTGCTGACGTACTACACGCCACAGCACAACAAAACCAAACAACAGCGCCACGATCGGGCCAAACCACAGCGCAATCGTGCGCCGTCGCAGCGGCGGACGATACAGCACGAAATCGCCGTAGCGCGCCGTCATGTAATCGCGAATTTCGTTATCGGTTTTTCCAGCCAGCAGCATTTCGCGCACCTGATTACGCAAATCGACCGCAAGTTCTGCATTCGAATCGGCAATGGTCTGGTTCTGACACACCAGACAACGCAGCTCAAACGTAATGACGTCGTAGCGTTCACGCAGCGCCGGGTCCTCGAGCGTCTCAATATCAATGGCGTGCACCGACGGCAGCATGAACAGCATCGCGCTCACCAAGAGCAACGCGCCGCGCCACACCGAGGTCATGGTGTTGCACCACGAACTTGCGTGCCGGCAGCAGCGGGCAAGCGAGCGAGAAAATCGTTTTGCCATGTCGCCCAGTCCAGTGCGCCGATGTGTTTGTGAATGACCGTACCCGATGCATCAATCAAGAACGTCTCCGGTGCGCCGTACACGCCCCAGTCGATGGCATTGCGGCCATCCGGATCCGAGCCCACCTGCGCAAACGGATTGCCCGCCTGCTGCAAATACGCGACGGCTTTGGCGCGCTCGTCGCGCCAGTTCAGCCCGACCAACGGCACCAGCCCCTGCTCTGCAATGCGCAGCAGCGTGTCATGTTCGCGATAGCATTCCGGGCACCAGGTGCCCCAGACGTTGAGCACAAACGGCTGCCCCGCAAACCGGTCAATGGACACGCGTGCGCGGCTATCGAACAAATCGGGCATATCAAAACGTGGCGCCGGCTTGCCGATAAACGGCGAATCGAGACGCCCCGGATCGCCAAGCTTCAAGCCCCCGTAAAAGAGCACAATCAGCGCCAGCACCAGCAGTGCCGGCAGCGCCGAGCGTAACGTCATACGGCCGCTGCCATGTCCGCCGCGCCATCGGCTTGCGCCGCGCGCATGCGCCGGCGACCAAACATCGCCACACCGCCGCCGACGGCCATGACCACAGCGCCAAGCCAGATAAAGCGAATGTAAGGTTTGTACTGCACGCGCACGCTCCAGGCGCCGTTGCCCAAAGGCTCACCCATAGCAACAAACAAATCGCGCGCCAGGCCCGCATCAATGGCCGCCTCGGTCATCGGGTTTTGCTGCACGCGATAACGGCGTTTTTCCGGCAGCAACGTCGCCACCTGAGTGTCCCCTCGAAACACGCTCAGCGTGCCGCGTTCGGCGCGATAGTTTGGTCCATCGACGCCTTCAATCTTGTCCAGCCGTACCGTATAACCCGCCACGGTAATCGAATCACCGGGGCTCAGCGCGTTGTCGGTCTCAATGCCGTAGGACGTGGTGAGTGTGACGCCAAGGATGGCCAGCGCGACGCCAAAATGCGCAATCAGCATTCCCACTACAGGCGCTGGCATACGCAGCGACTGCCCCGAGCGCCAACGTCGCCACGGTTCACTCAACACACTCAAGCCCGTCCAGGCCGCCGCGCCCACACCGGCCACGGTCGCGACTTTGGTATGGCCGTAAGCGATCCACGGCAAAATAGCGGCGATCACCAGCCCAACGCCCGCCACGGCCCCAAGCCGTTGGAACAGCCCGCGCGACGGTGAACGCCGCCAGGTTAAGTGCATGCCCACGCCCATGGCAGCCGCAGACAGCAGCGCCAGCGGGACGAAAAAGGTATTGAACCATTGTGGCCCCACCGACAATTTGGGCAAGCCCAAAAAATCGATAATCAGCGGATACAACGTGCCGTACAAAATGGCGGCGGCGGCCACGACGAGCAACAGATTATTCATGAGCAGCGCGGTCTCGCGCGACAGCAAATCAAAATGCGCCTCGGAACGGAAACGCTCGGCGCGCACCGCGTACAAGATGAGACTGCTGAGCACCGCCAGCCCAAACAGCACCAGTATGAATACGCCCCGCTCCGGGTCGCTGGCAAAACTGTGCACCGACACGAGTACGCCGGAGCGCACCAGAAATGTTCCGAGCAAACTCAGCGCAAACGCACTGACGCCCAGCAAAATGGTCCAGCCCTGAAACAGCCCGCGCTTCTCAGTGACCGATAACGAGTGGATTAAGGCCGTGGCCACAAGCCAGGGCATGAACGACGCATTTTCCACCGGATCCCAAAACCACCAGCCGCCCCAGCCAAGCTCGTAGTACGCCCACCAACTGCCAAGCGCGATGCCGCAGGTCAGGAACATCCAGGCCAGCATCGTCCAGGGTCGCGTCCATTTGGCCCAGGTTGGATCCAGACGCCCTTCCAGCATCGACGCTACCGAAAACGCGAAGGCGACCGACAGGCCCACATATCCCATGTACAGCATGGGCGGATGCACCGTGAGTCCAAAATCCTGCAGCAGCGGGTTCAGGTCACGACCGTCGAGCGGTGGATTCGGCAAGCGCGTAAACGGGTTTGACGTGAGCAGCGTAAAGAGCAAAAAGCCCACCGCGACCAGCGCCAAGACCCCCAGCACTTTGCCGGCAAAACGCGGTGGCAGGCGCCCCGCTGTACTTGCGACCGCGGCCGTCCAGATGCTTTGCACCAGGACCCACAGCAACAAAGAGCCCTCGTGTCCGCCCCACACCGCCGCTACCCGGTAATAAAGCGGCAGCGCCGTATTGGAATTGGTGGCGACGTACTGCACGGTAAAATCGTTGCTGACAAACGCATTGATGAGTACGGCAAACGCCACGCCGCAAAACACCATGCTGCCGACCGCCGCGGATCGACCCGCTGCCAGCCAACCGGCGTTGGAACGCAGCGCACCGCCAAAGCAGAACATCGCCTGGCACACGGCCAGCAGCATCGCGAGAATCAAAGCCGTCTGGCCGATTTCAGGAATCATGATCCACTCTCCGCTTCGAGCTCGGCTTTACGTTTTTTGAGCGACTCGGCCACGTTTGGAGGCATGTAGTTTTCGTCATGCTTGGCCAGCACCTTGGTGGCCTCAAACACGCCATCGGCGTTCACGCTACCGGTCGCGACCACCCCCTGTCCTTCGCGAAACAAATCCGGGAACACGCCGCTGTAGACAACCGGCACAGAGCTTTTGAAATCGGTAACCACAAAGGTGCTTGCCAACGACCCGGCCGGTCGCTCCCAGCTGCCGTCCGCCACCATGCCACCCAGATTGAACGTGGCCTGTTCCGGATAGTCCCCGGCCGCCATGGCCGTTGGGTCGACGAAAAACAGCATGTCATCACGACGCGCGCTGATGCCGAGCACGGTGGCCAATGCCACACCGCCGAGCACCAGGCCCACCGTGAGCTTGCGCTGCTGCCGCGGCGTCATGACTGCGCCGCCCGGGCACGTGCCCGTTTCAGGGCCAGCGCGCGCCGGCGTCGTGCCGACCACCAGGTGAGCAACATTACGAACAGCGTCATGGCGTACGAGGGCCACACGTAAATCGCATAACCTCCCATATTAAGAAATTCTTGTAAGTCCATATTATTTAATATCGTTTACCCATTTCGTCTGACGTTCCCGGAGCAGTATCTCACCCTGAGTTCGCACCAGCAGTACGTACGCAAAAAACAGCGTAAAGCCGATCGCCATCACCAGCAGCGGCACCAGCATGGAGGCGTGAATCCCCGGAGCGTCTAACCGCGTCACACTCGCAGGCTGATGCAGAGTGTTCCACCAGTCCACTGAAAAATGAATGATCGGCACATTAATTACGCCCACCACGGCCAAAATGGCGCTCACCCGATCCGCTTTATCGCGCTCGGTAAATGAGTTGCGCAGCGCGATGTAGCCCAAAAACAGGAACAGCAACAGCAGCTCCGAGGTCATGCGTGCATCCCACTCCCACCACGTGCCCCACATCGGCTTGCCCCACAGCGAGCCGCTAAACAGGGTCAAAAACGTGAACGCGGCGCCGATAGGCGCGCAGGACGCCGCCACGGCGTGGGCGAGTTTCATGCGCCAGATCAGACCAATGCCCGCCGCGACCGCCATTAGGGTGTACGACATCATGGACAGCCACGCCGCCGGCACATGCACGAAAATAATCCGCACACCGTCGCCCATTTGATAATCCGGTGGCGAAGACACCAGGCCACCCCATGTGCCGTACAGCAGACACAACAGACCGACCCCGCCAAGCCACGGCGCATAGCGGCCGGCCCAGCGATAGAAGTGCGGGGGCGACGCCATGCGATAGAACCAACGCATAAACCAGTTTAAGTTTTGTGCCTTAGCCATTGATAATTAGTCCAAATTAGTTCGCAAAGCAAACGCCACCGCAAACGGTCCGAGGGTCACACTTAGCACGGCCAACACAGCAAGCCACAGTACGGCACCATCGCTGGCCACCCCGGTCGCAGCAAAATCCGTGGCCCGAGCGCCGAAGATAAGCACCGGCACCAGCATTGGCATTACTAGCACGGTAAGCAACGCGCCGCCTTGATGTGCATGCACCGTCAGCGCCGCGCCGATGCTCCCGAGCATCAACATCGTCGGCGTCGCAAGCGCAAGTGTCGCCATTAAAGTGGACACACCCATCGCCGGAAAATTCAGTGCGTAAGCACATGCTGGTGCCAGCAATAGAAGCGGCACCACCAGCACCAGCCACTGCACCAGCAACTTGGCCCCCAATAGCAGCCATAGAGGGTGCGGACTCAAGGCCAGCTGCTCCAGCACCCCATTGTAGGCCTCAGCGCGAAACTGTCGCGCCTGCGCAAACAACACCGCCAGCAGCGTCGCCACCCACAGCACACCGGCAGCGTAACCCGCCATACGCTCAGGTTCCGGGCTCAATCCCAACGGGAACAACGCCACGGTGGCCGCGAAAAACACCAGTGGGTTCAGCGCTTCGCCAAAGCGGCGGACGGTCAAGCGCCATTCCACGCAACCCTGACGCCGGATCGCAGCCCACGTACTCATCCGGTCAGCGCCACTTCACGCCGGGACACACGGTCCCCGCACAGCGGCTGATGCGAGGTGGCCACCACGCTGCCACCCTGCTCCACATGCCGAGCGATCAAATCATCGCACCACTGGCGTGCATCGACATCCAGATTGGCCAGCGGCTCATCCAGAATCCACAGGGCCTTGCCGCTGAGCGCGATCCGCGCCAGCGACAGCCGGCGCTTTTGACCGGCCGACAGTGCATAAGCCGGCACATCCGCCGCCGCGGCCAACCCCGTGTGCGCCAGCATCTGGTCAATCTCAGCGGTGTCTACTTCCTGATGCAGTCCACAACCCCACGTTAAATTTTGTCGTAGCGAGAGATCGTCATAAAGACCCTCTCGATGCGCCACATAGCCCATCGACGCCTGATAGTCATAGCGCGCCTGCCCTATGGTCGCCGCGCCCCACAGAACGCGACCACTTTCCGGTTGCGTCAGCCCGGTCAGCACACGCAGCAGGCTGGTCTTGCCGGACCCGTTGGGACCGGTTACCTGTAGCAATTCGCCGGGCGCCGCCGACAGATTCAGGTCGCTGAACAGACAACGGTCTCCACGCCAGAGCTCCAGTGTCTCGGCCGTCAGCGTTTGATGTGGTGGCGTGCCCATGGCACCTCTTCGTCGCGAAAACCGGCCAAAGTATAAAGGATTCATGCGCGCTTCGAACCTGCGCTAACATTCGCCCACATGTCCGAAACACTCAACAGTGATGATCACCGCCGTTACGCCCGGCAAATCGCGTTACCCGAATGGGGTGCAGACGGTCAAATTCGATTGCGCCGATCGCGTGCGCTGATCGTCGGGCTTGGCGGCCTCGGCTCACCCGTCGCCACCTATTTGGCGGGCGCCGGGGTCGGCCACCTGACGCTGAACGACTTTGACCGGGTGGACGCGACCAATCTGCCGCGCCAGCCGCTGCACGATGAGGCGAGCGTTGGCCACAGCAAAACCGCGTCAGCGCAGCGCCGCATTAGCGCCCTCAATAGCACGCTTTGCGTGTCAACCATTGATCAGCGGCTGGATCTACCCGCACTGACCGAGGTGATTGCGCAGCACGACGTCGTGATCGACGCCAGCGACAACTTCGGCACGCGATTCGCGATCAACGAGGCCGCCGTGCTCAGCGCGACGCCTCTGGTCAGCGCCGCCGCGATTCGCTTCGAAGGTCAGCTTGCCGTGTTTCGAGCGGACCTGGAGAAGAAGCCGTGCTATGCCTGTTTATACAGCGCCGATGACGACGCCACTGAAGACTGCGCGGGCCAGGGCATCATGACACCCCTGGTGGGCGTGATGGGCAGTATGGCCGCGGCCGAAGCACTCAAAATTTTGCTCGGATCGCCACCGGCCGACACCACATGGCTACACTGCGTTGACCTGCTGGATACCCAGTGGCGGCGCCTGCGAATTTCCCGCGCCGCCAATTGTCGCGTGTGCAGCAAAGTGTGACATCGATCACGTTTTCGTCGCCGCCCCTTTAGTCCAACTTAACGCCGCCGCTAGAGCAACTAATCCAGTACAGGAGACGCTCGATGCTCGGTGACACCCCGGAACGGGAGCCGGCTCCACGAATCATGCCGTCGCGACCTGCAGCGCTCGGCGCTGCCCGCCTCGCGCAGGCCCAAACGCTGCCCGGCGAACATATCGTCGAGCGCGCACCGGCGTTGCTCCATCACCTGAGCACGGACGGTTATGTCATGCAGGTGTCGGATCGCTGGCTGCATGCGTTTGGCTACGAGCGCGCCGAAATTATTGGTCACCATATTGGTGACTTCATGACGTCGGAGTCGGCTGACTATGCACGACGACGCTTGACCCAACTTGCGGATGCGGGCGACTGCGACGACATCCCGTTCGATTTTGTTACGTCTAACGGCGAAGTCCGCGCCATGACCGTAGCGTTAAACGCCGAGCGCGACGCGACCGACCGGGTGGTCGGCCTGCTGCTGGCCGTGCAGAACGCACAGCTGACTGCCTCAACTGGATCGGATGCCGCCACGGTGGCTGCCGACGCCGCTGTGCAGGAAGATCCCGACGGGCGCTTGTTCGAAGAACGCTACCTCAATGTTGCGCTCATGGAAAACATGACAGATGCGCTGGTCCGTACCGATGCCGACGGTCTGGTAGTGCAAATAAATTCATCGGCCGAACGCATTCTTGGTCGGCCCAACGCCAACGTCCAGGCCTTGCCGGTGGCCGAACTCTTGCCTTTGATCGATCCGGTCAGCGGTAATAATGTCGATCCGCTGACGCACCAAACGCGGTCGTGGGTGACCACTTCCCTGCAACTGCGTTTGGACGGCCGGGAAATCAGCGCCGACGTACGCACCATCCATCTCAATGACCGCAACGGACAGGGCTGCGGCCATCTGATCCTACTCTCGGACGTGAGTGAAACACGCAAGCTGCGTGACGCCATTTGCTTCCAGGCCGAACACGATGCGCTCACCGGCCTGCACAACCGCCACGAATTTTCGCGCCGGCTCAAGCGCCTGATTGAACAGATTCATGACGAGCAGGATCGGCACGTATTGTGCTTCTTGGACATCGATCAGTTTAGTCTGATCAACGACACCTGCGGCCACGCTGCGGGCGACGAGTTGCTCAAACAATTTGGTGATCTGTTAAGTCACGGCATTCGCGGTGACGATACGCTCGCGCGCATTGGCAATGATCAGTACACGCTCTTGCTGCGCGGCTGCTCCACCTTCCACGCACAGCGCCGGACGCGCGCACTGCTCGATCGACTGGATGCGTTTCGTTTCCAGTGGGAGGCCAAGCGCTTTCGCATTACGGTCAGCATCGGTCTGGTGCCCATTGATATCCGCTCGCAGAGTGCCGAAAACGCACTCCGCGCGGGCGAGAGTGCCTGCGCCAGTGCACGCGCTGCGGGGCGCAATCGCTTTGTCGTATTTGATGCACAGGACGATCGCTACTGCCGCCACTTCGGCGACCTCAAATGGATGCGTCGCGTGGAATCGGCGCTGGAGGAAAATCGCTTTGTGCTTTACGCCCAGCCGATTCGCCCCATCCATGGCGACGCCAGCATGGACAATCATGAAATTTTGCTGCGTATGGTCGATCGCAATGGTGACAATGTGCCACCGGGGCGTTTCTTACCCGCGGTCGAACGTTTTAATCTCAGTACGGCGGTCGATCGCTGGGTGGTGCGCAACGCGCTCGAGTCCATTGCTCGCGCCGACCACGACGGCGACGATGCGCGTTTCTGGACCATCAATCTATCCGGTCAGTCGCTATCCGATCGCGTGTTTCAAGACTTCCTGTTTGCACAGCTAAACAAAAATAAAATTCGCGCCGGCAAAGTGTGTTTTGAAATCACCGAAACCGCCGCCATCGCACAAATGGATCGCGCTATCGAATTTATGAATGCGCTGCGCGAAACCGGTTGCACGCTCGCTCTGGATGACTTCGGCAGCGGCCTGTCGTCCTACGCGTATCTCAAAAATATGCCGGTCGATATTGTGAAGATCGACGGCCAGTTTGTGCGCGACATCGCACACAGTGATGTGGCTCAGGCCATGGTGCGATCCATTAATGAAATCGCGCAGCTCATGGGCAAGCGCACCGTCGCGGAATATGTAGAAGACGAGGTGATCCTTGAGCGCCTGGAAAGCGTCGGGGTGGACTACGTGCAGGGTTACGGCATCGGCCGTCCACGGCCCATGAGTGAGATTATCGGCGGCGCATAGACGTCGCCCTACTCGCTATTTTCTTCTTCGCTGTCGGGGTCCGGCAGCACCATTGGCACGTCGTCAGGTGATGTCGAATTTGATCCCGGGGTTGGCGCCGCCGTGGACCCGGCGACATCTTCGTCGGTGCTTGGGATGCCAATGCGATACGCAGCAAAACCCGGCAACACCACCTGATTGAGTGCCATACCCAGAATGCGTCCTTTCACCGGCGCCTTG
Source organism: Gammaproteobacteria bacterium (assembly GCA_045106455.1). Lineage (GTDB taxonomy): Bacteria > Pseudomonadota > Gammaproteobacteria > Steroidobacterales > JBCCMA01 > JBCCMA01. Next base: position 58,546 of record JBGCEL010000138.1, on the reverse strand, counting down.
AGTTCCGAGCGCACATTGGTAATCGGATCGGTGATCGTGCCAAGTAGACTTCCCTTGCGCACACGCTGACCTAATTTGACGTTACCAAACAGCAAACCGCCGCGGCCTGCCCGCACCCACGTCGACTGGTAATACACCGGCTCAGGCTCACCCCAGACGCGCACGCGGCGCACCAGATCGAGTTTGTTGAGCAGCGTCAGGATACCCTTGGTGCCATGTTGGATATCTTTTTCCTGCAACCGACTGGGCTCGCCGGTTTCAAGCGTCACAGCGGGAATACCCGCGTCGGTGGCGGCGCGGCGTAACGTCCCGCGCGTGCCGGTGCTGTGCAGAACCGCCGTTGCGCCAAAACCCTTGGTCAGCGCCGCCACTTCGGGCTGCGTCATGTCCGCACGCAACTGCGGCAAATTGCTGCGCAAAAATGATCCCGTGTGCACGTCGACCAGCGCATCGCAGTGGCTCACCACTTGTCGAAAAAATGAATGCGCAATACGTGAGGCAGAACTGCCGTCCGGGTTACCTGGAAAAAAACGATTTAGATCACGCCGGTCCGGTAAATATCGCGAGCTGCGACGAAAGCCCTGCAAGTTCACAATCGGTACGCCAATAACCGCGCCGCTGAGGTCCTCGGGATCGAGGTCATAAAGCACGCGACGCACGATCTCGATTCCGTTGAGTTCGTCGCCATGAACCGCAGCCGTCAAACACAAAGTCTTGCCGTTTTTCGCGCCGTTCACGACCAGCACGGGTGTTGGCACCGCAATGCCGTCAAAATGTTGATCCGGTGACCACGACAATCGTGACGACGTGCCGGGCGCCACTTCTTCACCGAGCAGCACCAGCGCCTCGCGCGGCGGTTCGCTGACGACGATTGGCACAGGTACCTCGGGCGTTACCGGTGTGGCCGCCTCAGGTTCAACGACAGGTGCCGGCACAGGCTCTTCGGCCGGCTCAACCACCGGCTCGCTCAAATCCACATCCGGCGCCACCGGCATGGCGATGGCGTCCGCGTCTGGGACGGTTGCATTCTCGGTTATTGGCTGGGGGAGTGGCGCAGATGCTGGCGGCGTCAGCGAATCGATCGCCAGCTCCACTTGCTCTTCAACCACCGACTCACTGGCGGCATCGGTTTCGGTCAGACGTGCGGGGTTGCCGCTGATGCCTGGGGCGTCCAACGCACGCTCGGCACTCACCGGCACCATGACACCCATGGCGACGGCAATTAGAACAACGGACAGCGAACGGTTCACGCGGTAGAAACTCCGAAAAAACGATGGCCATTTTGAGGCTATTCTGAGTGTTATATCGTTTTGTTGCGCGGCAGTCTGTGCGTTATCGCACGCTCTTGTTGCGTCGCGACAGCGCGCTGAAGCAAATGGTGCCCGGGGCCGGACTCGAACCGGCACTCCCTCTCGGAAAGCGGATTTTAAGTCCGCTGCGTCTACCAATTCCGCCACCCGGGCAGCGCGCGCGCCGCGGACCAAACGGCCAACGGCTTTCAAGTTGGAGGCTAGGGTCGGAATCGAACCGGCGTACACGGCTTTGCAGGCCGCTGCATAACCACTCTGCCACCTAGCCACAGATGTACTCGAGTGAGCGGCAACCCTCGCGGGCTACCTTCAGGGCTGGGGATGCTAGCACAATCCCGGGGCCACCGGGCAAGCGGTTTCGGTTAAACTTCCTAACCATGAGTGCAATAACCCAAACCGATTTGATCGACAGCGTTGCTGACGCCCTGCAGTACATTTCTTACTACCATCCGCCGGATTTTATCGCGGCGCTCCACGCCGCGTGGCAGAAAGAAGAGTCGCAGGCCGCCAAAGACGCCATGACCCAGATTCTGGCCAATTCGCGCATGTGTGCAGAGGGCCACCGACCAATTTGTCAGGACACCGGCATTGTGACGGTGTTCGTTGAGGTGGGAATGGACGCACGCTTCGAGGCCGACATGGATCTCGAGTCAATGATTAACGCAGGCGTACGACGCGCCTATCAGCATCCTGACAACAAACTTCGTGCCTCTATCCTTGATGATCCGGCAGGTGCCCGGCGCAACACGGGTGACAACACCCCGGCCGTCATACATACGCGAATGGTCGCGGGCGACAAAGTCTCGATCGAACTGGCGGCCAAAGGCGGCGGCTCCGAAGCCAAAGCCCGTTTCGCCATGCTCAACCCCTCCGACGACATCGTCGACTGGGTGGTGCGCACCCTGCCCGGCATGGGTGCGGGCTGGTGCCCACCCGGCATGCTTGGCATCGGCATTGGCGGCACGGCGGAGAAAGCCATGCTGATGGCCAAAGCGTCGCTAATGGAGCCCATCGACATTAACGAGCTACGCGCTCGCGGCGCCCAAACGACGACCGAAAAACTGCGCCTGAAAATTTTCGATGCCGTCAACGATCTGGGCATTGGTGCACAGGGCCTCGGCGGCCTCACCACCGTTCTCGACGTCAAAATCCACGACTACCCCACCCACGCGGCAAACAAACCCGTGGCAATGATCCCGAACTGTGCGGCCACGCGTCACGCGCATTTTGTGCTCGACGGCAGCGGCCCCGCACTGCAAACGCCACCCTCGTTGAGCGACTGGCCGGATGTGGCGTTTGACGTGGGCCCAAGCGCACGGCGTGTGGATTTGGCCACGGTGACGCGTGAAGACATGGCCGCCTGGCAACCCGGCGAGACCCTGTTACTGAGCGGCTCGATGCTGACCGGACGCGACGCGGCACACAAACGTATTGCCGATTTGATGGATCGCGGCGAACCGATGCCCAACGGTGTCGATTTCAAAAACCGCTTTATCTATTACGTGGGTCCGGTGGACGCCGTACGCGATGAGGCCGTCGGTCCTGCGGGGCCCACCACGGCAACGCGCATGGACAAATTTACCGAGCGCATGCTGGGCACCGGTTTGCTTGGCATGGTCGGCAAAGCCGAGCGCGGTCCGCAGACCATCGACCTGATTCGCGAGAATAAAGCCTGCTATCTCATGGCCGTCGGTGGCGCGGCGTATCTGGTATCGCGCGCCATTAAGGCGGCACGCGTCGTGGCGTTCGAGGAATTAGGCATGGAGGCGATTCACGAATTCGACGTGGTCGACATGCCCGTAACTGTTGCGGTGGACACACGCGGGGACGCCGTCCACACCACGGGGCCGCAAAAATGGCAGCAGATCATTTTTGATCGCCGCCAGGGCAAGGACTGATTTCAATATGTTAATTGATTTTTCCATTCTATATTACATATAAAAAACAGCGATTTATCGTTTTTTGAAATCAGGCCTTGCAATAATTCTATAACCCTATAGAATTCCGACTCCCTTAATCCGGAGCCGGCGCGTGACCGCATCCAATCCTCGTTATCAGCAGCAGCGACTCGAAGCCATTCGAGCCGCGGCCGCTGTGTTTGCCGAAAAAGGCTTCCACGGCGCCAGCACGGCGGCGATTGCCGAGCGCATGGGGATCAAGCAAGGCAGTCTGTATTACTACTTCAAGTCCAAAGAGGATGCTTTGGGTGAAGTCTGTCTCTACGGACTGGAAAGTTACGCCAGCCGTATGACCGCCATCGCGGACAGCGACCAACCGTTCGCGGCACGCCTTCTGGCCACCGTCACCTCGCACCTGACCAGTTACCGTGAAAAAAACGAGGCGCTCAAAGTCTATAACGACGAGCGTCTTTATCTGCCCGAGGAAAAGCGCTCGCCGCTCAAAACCATCGGCAGTCGATATCGACAGCAGCTCGAGGACATTATTCGCGGCGCGCAAGAGGCCGGCGAAGTGACCGCCAAAGTCGACGCGCACTTCGCGGCGCAGGCCATCATCGGTCTGTGCAATGCGTTCGGCGAACACATTGTGCGCGACCACGACGTCGACCTGTTCGATTTGATTTCACAGTGCACACAAATTCTGTTGGGCGGGCTTGCAGCCAACCCACAACCAAACCCTTAACTACGACAAAGAGACACCTACTATGGGCGCTTTCAAAGAGCCGCACGGCGGCGAACTCATCGACCTTTTCCTGCCTGAAGGCAAGGCTGATCACGAAAAAGAAGCGGCGAAGGACTACCCTTCCTGGGATCTAACGCCACGCCAGATTTGCGACCTGGATCTGCTCATGAACGGCGCCTTCTCGCCATTGACCGGTTTCATGGGTACGGACGACTACGAAAGCGTGTGCGACACCATGCGTCTGAAAAGCGGCGTCCTGTGGCCCATGCCCATAACGCTGGACGTGAGCGAAGAATTCGCCGCCGCCCTGAGCGCCGGGCAGCGCATCGCTTTGCGCGACGCCGAGGGTGTTCTGTTGGCCGTGATGGACGTCGAGAGTAACTGGACGCCTGACAAAACCGCCGAAGCGCAGCGCGTGTACGGCACCACGGACGACACGCACCCGGCCGTTGCACAGTTGCAGCAGCAATCCAACCCGGTGTATCTCGGTGGACGTATCCACGGCATCGAGCCGCCAACGTATTACGATTTCAAACTGCTGCGCGACACGCCGTCAGAATTGCGCGGTCGCTTCCGCAAGCTTGGTTGGCGCAAAATTGTCGCGTTCCAAACGCGTAACCCGCTGCACCGCGCACACCAGGAACTGACCTTCCGCGCCGCACGCGAAGCCGAGGCCAATCTGCTGATTCAGCCCGTCGTGGGCATGACCAAACCCGGCGATATCGATCACTTCACGCGCGTGCGCTGCTATGAGCACGTGCTCGAGCAGTACCCGGAACAAACCACGCAACTGAGCCTTTTGAATCTGGCCATGCGCATGGGCGGTCCACGCGAAGCCGTTTGGCACGCGATTATTCGCAAGAACTACGGCTGCACGCATTTTATCGTTGGTCGCGATCATGCCGGCCCGGGCAACAACAAAAACGGCGAGCCGTTCTACGGCCCGTACGACGCGCAAGAGCTGTTCAAGAAACACGAAGAAGAACTCGACATCACCATGGTGCCCTTCAAGATGATGGTGTACGTGGAAAACAAGGCGGAGTACCAGCCCGCCGATGAGACTGAGCCGACCGACAAGGTGCTTAATTTGTCCGGCACCGAATTCCGTCGTCGTTTGCGCGAGGGCCTGGATATTCCTGAGTGGTTCTCCTACCCCAAAGTGGTCGAGGAATTGCGCCGCTCGCATCCGCCCAAGCATCGCCAGGGGTTCACGGTGTTTTTCACCGGGCTGTCGGGTTCCGGCAAGTCGACGGTCGCCAACGCGCTGATGGTCAAGCTGCTCGAAGAAGGCTCGCGTGCTGTGACGCTGCTCGACGGTGACGTGGTGCGCAAAAATCTGTCGAGCGAACTGACGTTCTCCAAGGAACACCGCGATCTCAACATTCAGCGCATCGGCTACGTCGCCAGCGAGATCACCAAAAACGGTGGCATCGCGATCTGTGCACCGATTGCCCCCTACACGGCCACGCGCCGTCAGGTACGCGAATTGATCCAGCCGCTGGGCGGTTTCGTGGAAACCCACGTCGCCACCCCGATTGAGGTGTGCGAGGCGCGTGACCGCAAGGGCCTGTACGCCAAAGCACGGGCGGGACTCATTAAGGGCTTCACCGGCATCGACGATCCGTACGAGGCCCCGACGAACGCCGAAATCGTGATCGACACCGGTGAGCTGACCCCGGATCTGGCGGCACATCGTATTTTGATCACGCTGGAGAAGTTGGGCTACCTGAAGTAGCGCCATGAGGCGGCAATTAAGCCGCCTTTTTCCTAAAGAACGCGCCATTGCGGCCGATGGTTGTAGTGAGAGAGCTTGTCTCCCTCACTCAAGCTATCAATTCAAGGCCGAACCACATGACGCGCACGCTTACCGCTGTAGCAAAACACACGCTCCCGTCTCTGCCGCTGATCGCTGCTCTGGGTTGGGCGCGCGTACCGATCGCGGTGTGGATCATGGCGATTGCCGCGGCCGCCCTCCTCGTTGCTCTGGTCTATTGGCGCAGCTTCAAACACGGCAGCGCAGCCGAGAAATTCGGTGCCATTAGCGACGCCTCCGCACTGGCCTCCTTCTCTATGGACGGCAGGTTGCACGAGGCCAATGCGGCCTACGCTCAAATGATGGGCTGCGACGCAGACACTCTGCCGGGGCGTGCGCATCGCACACTGTTCGCTCAAACGGCTGCCGACGAGTCGGCGGCGTTATGGGAAAAACTCCAGCAGGGTGAGCACGTGGCGTGCCGCAGCGAGCATCTGCGCGACGACGGCAGTTCGGTCTGGGTGCAGGCGCTCTATTGCCCGCTCCTCGATGCGCGCGGCAAGCCTTACAAAGTGCTCGAGCAAATCACCGACGTAACGGCACAGATTTGTGCTGCCGCCGCCGACCGACAAATCGTCCGCGCCCTTGATCGCTGCGCGGCCCCGATCGTGGTGTGCGAATCGGACTATCGCCTGCAGTACATCAACCCATCTGCCCGCCGCCTGCTGCAGGATATTAATCCGGGCCACAGCCGGATCTTGCAGGCACTTTCTGCAGCGCAACCGGGAGGCAACGTCGCGAGCCTGCTGGACAACGACCCGGTGCGCCAACAACAGATCACCGCTGCGTTGGATTCTGACGGCCAAATGGACCTTGCCACGGATACGCATGCGATTCGTCTCACCGCCAATGCCATCGAAGACGACAACGGCCGACGCGCCGGCATCGTAATTGACTGCACCGACCGCACTCAAGAAGCCCAGATTAAACAGGAAGTGCACAAGGTGGTCGGACTCGCACGGGTTGGCGAGCTGGGATCGCGTCTCAAGACGGACAAGCACAATGGCTTCTTGCACGGCCTGTCGGACGACATGAACGACATGCTCGATGTCTCCGAGCAGATCATCATGGACACAAAACGCGTTTTCTCGGCCATGGCGGAGGGCCAGCTCAACCAGTTTATCGACACCGAGTTTGAGGGCTCTTTCGAGCACCTGCGCCAGGATGCCAATGCCACCGTCAGACGCTTGATCGGCGTGGTCAGCAGCATCAAAGAAGTGGCCGAATCCGTACGTGTGGCGGCCCACGAAATCGCCGATGGCAATCTGCATTTGAACGAACGCACGGAGCAGCAGGCCGCAAGCCTCGACCGAACCACCGCGAGCATGAACGATCTGATCAAGGCAGTGCACACCAATGCGCAGAGCGCCAGCGAGGCCAATCGACTCGCGCAAGAAGCACGTTCCGAAGCCGAAAAAGGCGGTGTGGTGGTCAAAAATGCGGTGGATGCCATGGCCCAGATCAACGAGTCCAGCAGCAAGATTTCCGACATTATCCGCGTGATCAATGACATTGCGTTCCAGACCAACCTATTGGCGCTCAACGCGTCTGTGGAAGCCGCGCGTGCTGGTGAGAAAGGCCTTGGCTTTGCTGTCGTCGCCAGCGAAGTACGCGATCTCGCGGGTCGCAGCGCAACGGCGGCGAAAGAGATCAAAGATCTGATTGAAACCAGCGAATCGCGCGTGGCACACGGCTCCCGTCTGGTGCGTGAATCCGGCGATGTTCTGACCTCAATCGTGCAGGCCGCCGACAGTGTGACCCATGTGGTCGGTGATATCGCCACGGCAAGCCAGGAACAGGCCACAGGCATCGACGCGGTGAATCAGGCGTTGGTGAAAATGGACTCCATCACCCAGCGCAACGCGGCGCTGGTAGAGCAGGCAGCGGCGGCCAGTCACGATTTAGGCGAGCGCGCCGGACAACTTAGCGGCCTTGTGGAGTTCTTTCAACTGCCCAGCGGCAGCGTCGGTCTCAAACGACGCCGCTCGGACCAGGGGCTGCCAATGACCGCCGAAGAGCTTCAGAAAGCAGCCAAATACCAGCGTCGCAAGGAAGACCGGGCGACCGGTGCTGCCAATCAACGCGGTGCCGCCTGACGGCGACTGCAGCGAGGCGTTTGTTGCACCCACGAAAAAGGGCAATCGATGACTCGATTGCCCTTTTCGAATTTGGAGCGGGAAACCAGGTTCGAACTGGCGACCTCAACCTTGGCAAGGTTGCGCTCTACCAACTGAGCTATTCCCGCGAAGCAGCGTATTGTAATCCTTCACGGCCCTGAGTCAAGACGCGATTGGACAAAATATCGGCTTTAGCGATTTTCGTTCAACAGCGGCCATGCCGAGCGCAGATAAACGGTCATCGACCACAGCGTCAGCGCGGCCGCGACCACCAGAAAGCCCACCCCAATCGTGTAGACCGGCAGACCAAACAGCGGATCGCGAAACAGCATAAACAGCAGCGCGATAATCTGTGCGGTGGTTTTCCACTTTCCGACCTTGGACACGGCGACCTGACCTCGCGCGCCCAGCTCGGCCATCCACTCGCGCAGCGCCGAAATGGTGATTTCGCGCCCAATAATGATTGCGGCAGACAGTGTCACGACGCCGCCCACGATGCCGGAACCATCAGACGTTAGCAGCACGAGCGCCGTCACCACCAAAAGCTTGTCGGCCACCGGGTCCAGAAACGCGCCGAAATTGGTGGTCACCTGCCAGCGTCTGGCCAAATAGCCATCGAGCCAATCGGTCAGACCGGCAATACCGAACACGATCGCGGCAGCGGGTCGCCCCCACCACACCGGCACAAAAAACAGCGCCACGAAAATCGGGATAAGCGCGATACGCAACCACGTGAGCGCGTTTGGCAGCCCTTTCACAGTGCTCTGCCCGAATGAAAAAGTGGCCTAATGAAAGTGGTCATATATAGTTTGCGCCAACTGTGGTCCGATACCCTCGACTGCCGCCAGATCCTCCACCGCAGCGTTTTCTACCCCTTTCAGGCCGCCGAAGTGGCGCAACAACTGGCGCCGCCGTTTGGGCCCAAGGCCCGCGATCTCCTCCAGCGCTGAACGAGTCTGGCGCTTGGTCCGACGTGCCCTGTGGCCCGCAATCGCGAACCGGTGCGCTTCGTCCCGGATGTGCATAAGCAAATGCAGCGCCGGTGAGTCGGCCGCGAGTATAAAAGGGTGTTTGTGACCAAACAAGAACAGCTGTTCATGCCCAGCCCGCCGTTCTGGACCCTTGGCGATGCCCAATAGCTGGATTTGAGGCAGCTGCACCTCCTCCATGACCTGCGCAGCCTGAGCGAGCTGGCCTTTGCCGCCGTCCACCAACAGCACGTCCGGGACCGGCGACTCGCCGCGCTTCACGCGCGTGTAACGGCGTTTGAGCACCTGTTCCATGGCCGCGTAATCATCGCCTGGCGTAATGTCGGTGATGTTGAAACGGCGATAGTCAGTTTTGCGCATACCCTCGCGTGTAAACACCACGCAGGAAGCCACAGTTTGATCCCCACCGGTATGGCTAATATCAAAACACTCGATCCGCTCGGGCAACTCGGGCAGGCCCAGCGCACTTTGCAGGGCTTCGAGCTGCGCCACAATCGTCGCGTTGCTGTTACGCCTCAGGTTCAACGCGTGCTCGGCGTTGGTGCGCGCCATCTCCAACCACGATGCGCGATCCCCGCGCACACTGGATTTTATTTGGATCTTGCGCCCGGCCTTTTCCGACAACGCCTCAGCGAGCCAGCTGGCGTCGTCGAGCTTCTCGCTTAACAAAATTTCGGCCGGTGCGCCGCGCGCCAGATAATACTGCGCCACAAACGAGCTCAATATTTCCTCGCTCGGCGTTGAGCTCACGGCGCGTGGGAAATAGCTGCGACTGCCAATATTGCGACCGCCGCGCATGTAGATCACGGCCACGCAATGCAACGCGCCATCGCTGTGCAGCGCAATGATGTCGAAATCGCCACGACGACTGTCCGACACGTGCTGCGCCGCTTGCACTTTATTTAGCCGACCAATCTGATCGCGGTACACCGCCGCACTCTCATAGTCGAGTTCTTCGGCCGCCGTCTCCATTCGCTTGCCAAGGTCCGCCACGATTTCGTGGCTCTTGCCCTCCAGAAAGCGGATCGCGTTGGCCAGATCGTCGGCGTAGGCGTGTTTATCAATCATGCCCACGCACGGGCCGGTACAACGCTTGATTTGATACTGCAGACACGGCCTTGAGCGACGCTCGAAAAAGGTGTCTTCACATGAACGCAGACGAAACAATTTTTGCAGCAAATTGACGCTTTCGCGCACGGCCGTGGCGCTTGGAAAGGGCCCGAAAAACCGTCCGGCACCTTTGGTCGAGCCGCGATAAAACGACACACGGGGGAAGCCGTGATCGGTCGATACTTTTACATACGGATAGCTTTTGTCATCGCGCAGCAACACGTTGTAGCGTGGGCGATGCGCTTTGATCAGCGTGTCTTCGAGGATCAGTGCTTCAGCTTCGGTATTGGTGATGGTGGTTTCGCAGCTGCGTACCTGTTTCATCAGCACACGGGTTTTGGTCGCATCGAGCTCTTTGCGAAAGTAGCTGCTGACCCGCTTGCGTAAATTTTTGGCCTTGCCAACGTAGAGAATCTCGCCCTTGGCATCGAGCATGCGATACACACCCGGTCGTTCGGTCAGATTTTTCAAAAACAACTTGGCGTCGAACGCCGTTGAGACGCCTTCGGGCGAAGCCTCCGGTGCGGCGTCGGTACCTGCGTCGCTCATGCGTCGCTCAGCGCATCCACGCGTTCACGTAAATCCGCAAAGACATCGTTGAACATCGCCTCGGTCAAGCGTTTGGTTTGCGTGTTGTAGCGGCTGCAGTGGTAGGAGCTCATCAACGTGAGGCCGTCTTGTGGCTCGGCCACGGCATGATGAGCGAACTTGTGTGCGGACAGCTTCAGGCCCAGCGCACGCAACGTGGCGCGATGCGCGATGCCGCCGAGCACCAACACCACACCCGGCCGCGGCAGTGCCTTAATTTCAGCCTCGAGAAACGCATTGCACTCGTTGATTTCACTACCCACGGGTTTGTTCTGCGGCGGCAGACATTTGACCGCGTTGGTCAGCCGCGCACCAATCAGCGCCTGGCCATCTTTAGCATGCGTGGACGTGGGCAGCGCTGCGAAGCCATAGCGGTGCATGGTCTCGTACAAGATTATGCCGGCGTGATCGCCGGTAAACGGTCGACCCGTGGCGTTCGCGCCGTGCAGGCCTGGTGCCAGGCCAACAATCAGGAGGCGCGCCTGTGCGTCACCAAACGGCGCCACGGGGCGGCAATGGTAATCGGGATAACGTTCGCCCACCTCATCCAGAAACGTGGCCAGCCGCGGACAGCGACGGCACTTGAGATCGAAGGTCTTTTTTGACATCAGTCCGTCGAGAGTTGGACGTCGGCTTCGAGCAAGCCGAATTCGATGGCCTTGCGTACGAGCTCAACGATGTTGTCGCACTCGGCTTTTTGGAAGATCCGCGCGCGATAAGTGCTCACCGTTTTGGGACTCAAATTCAGGTAGCTGGAGATTTGCGTCGAGCTCTGCCCACCGGCCAGCATGATGCACACCTGCAACTCGCGCATCGACAGCGTATCGAACGGTGAGGCGTCGGCCCCGTCGAGTGCCTGATCCGCCATGCGCCTTGCCACTTGCTCACCCAGGTAACGCTCACCGTTATGCACGCGGCGTACGGCGTCGATCATTTCCTCCGGTGCGCAGGATTTGGTCAAAAAACCCATCGCGCCCATCTCGAGCATGCGCCGCGGCAGCGGACCTATGGTATCCACGGTGAGGCAAATCACGCGCGTCAACTGCTGTGCCAACACGCGCCGCGTGGCCTCAACGCCACCGATACCGGGCATGTGTTTGTCCATGAGAACGATGTCGGGCACCAGCGACTTGCACAGCGCTACGCCCTCTTCACCATTGGACGCCTCTCCAACCACCTCGATATCCGAAACGGCCTCAAGAATCTTGCGGATACCGGTGCGCACCAGTCCGTGATCGTCCACCAAAACAACGCGAATCGTACGGCCCGTGCCTGTCATACCTGTTTCCATTCAGGACGCCGCGCTCGGCGTCGATAGCAGTACGGTCATACCCAAAGATGTCCTTCAACGCGTTTAAGAATCGGTCCGAACGCATCATAACACCTTGCGTGCTATGAGAAAAAAGGACGTCTTTGGGTCTAAATTTCTGGCCTAAATGACAGGTTTATCCGGCATCGCAATGCGCATTGCCAGCTCCATGGCCTGTTCGTAGTTCAAACGCGGATCCACCTGTGAGCGGTAGGCACGTGCCAGATCGGCATCGGTCAGACCACGGGCGCCGCCGGTGCATTCGGTCACGTCTTCGCCGGTCAGCTCGATGTGCACGCCACCCAAACGACTGCCCATCTCGCGATGGATCGCAAACGCCTGCTCGACCTCACTCATGATCTTGTCGAAACGCCGCGTCTTCACACCGCTGCTGCTGCTCTCGGTGTTGCCGTGCATCGGATCGCACACCCACAGCACCGTGGCGCCCGTGGCGCGCACCGCCTTAATGAGCGGCGGCAAATGCTCGGCAATGCCGCGCGCGCCGAAGCGATGAATCAGCACCAGCCGCCCTGGATCGTTGTTGGGATTCAGAATACTAATGAGTTCCTGCAGCCATTCGGCCGACATTGCAGGCCCAATTTTGATGCCCAGTGGATTGCGCACGCCGCGGAAATATTCCACGTGAGCGCCGTCGACATCCGCGGTCCGCATGCCAATCCAGGGGAAATGCGCCGACAAGTTGTACCAGCCCTGACGCCGCTCAAGATAGCGCGTCTGAGCTTGTTCGTAGGGCAAATGCAGACCTTCGTGGCCCGTGTAGAAATTGACCCGGCTGGTCTTGTGCACGCGGTTACCGGAGATCGATTCAAAAAATTGCAGCGAATCGGAAATCGAACTGGCGATGTCGTGGAAGCGTTGCGAGATCGGAGAATGCCGCACGAAATCCAGATCCCACTGCTCGGGGTGATGCAGATCGGCAAAACCGCCGTCCACCAGCGAGCGTACAAAATTGAGCGTGAGTGCCGCGCGCTCGTAACCGCGCAACAGCAAATCGGGGTCCGGTGCGCGATCGGCGCTCGTAAACGGCGCCCGATTGACCAGATCACCGCGATAGCTTGGCAGTGTAATGTCATCGCGCGTCTCGGTATCGGCCGAACGCGGTTTGGCATACTGCCCGGCCATGCGCCCAATGCGCACCACCGGCTGCTTCATGCCGTGCATCATCACAATGCTCATCTGCAGCAGAATTTTGAGTTTCTTGACGATGTACTCGGAGCGACACTCCTGGAAGTTTTCCGCGCAATCCCCGCCCTGCAGCACGAAACGCTCGCCACGCTGCGCCGCCGCGATTTCATCCCGCAACACGTCCACTTCGCCGGAGGTGACCAGCGGCGGCAGAGCCGACAGTTCAGCCAACGCTGAGGCCAGAGCATCCTTGTCCGGATAATTGGGTTGCTGGGCGGCTTCGAAGCCCTCCCAACTCGCGGGGTGCCACTGCGCACCGGTTCTTGATCGTGTCATAGTGATTTTGATGCTACACAACATTTGTTGCCTGCCCAAGGCCTTGGCGTTGTTAATGACATAACAGGCCGTGATACATCGACTTTGGCGAGCCAGTTGGGCAAAATGCCGCACCAAATTAGCCCACGCGCACCCACGCACCAAAGCGGAGAGCATCATGAGCATGACTGCGGCCGAGATTTTCAAAGCCCTGAACCTTTCAGACACCAATTCCGGCACCTGGAGCGCCGCTGGCGGCTGGTCCGACAGCACGGACGGCGGTCTGATCGAATCTTTCAATCCGGCCACCGGCGAACGCCTGGGCGCCGTCCGCGGCACCACGGCAGCCGAATACGACGCGCTGCTCAACAACGCACGCGATGTGGCCGCCGAATGGCGCAAGGTCCCTGCCCCGCAGCGTGGCGAAGCGATCCGTTTGGTTACCGAAGCACTGCGCAAGCACAAAGATGCGCTGGGTTCACTGGTCTCGCTGGAAATGGGCAAGATCAAAGCAGAGGGCGACGGCGAAGTGCAGGAAATGATCGACATCGGCGATTTCGCCGTGGGTCAATCGCGCATGCTGTACGGCCAAACCATGCACTCGGAGCGTCCGCATCATCGTATGTACGAGCAGTGGCACCCGCTGGGCGTCGTCGGCATCATCAGTGCCTTCAACTTTCCGGTTGCTGTGTATGCCTGGAACGCGTTCATCGCCGCCATCGCCGGCAACGTGAGCATTTGGAAGCCATCACCGAAAACGCCATTGTGTGGCGTTGCTGTGCACCGCATTTGTAATGATGCACTTGAGGCCGGCGGTTTCCCGGGCATCTTCAAACTGTTTAACGACCCCACCAACGATCTGGCGCAGCAATTTGTGGACGATCGTCGCGTGGATCTGGTGTCGTTCACCGGCTCTTGTTCCATTGGCCGCCAGGTTGGCCATCGTGTCGCGGCACGGATGGGACGTTCGCTGCTGGAACTCGGCGGTAACAACGCACTGATCGTGGACGAGCATGCCAACCTGGATCTGGCGATCCCGGCGATCGTGTTTGGTGCTGTCGGTACGGCCGGCCAGCGCTGCACGACGACGCGTCGTGTGCTGGTGCACACGTCGCATGCCAAAGAGCTGGAGCAACGTTTGGTGAAAGCCTACGGTCAGGTGCGCATCGGCAATCCACTGGACGCCGATACGCTCATGGGCCCGCTGATCGACGAAGACTCGGTGAAACGCTTTGAGGCGGCCGTCGACGATGCCAAAGCGGCCGGTGGCGAGATTATCGCCGGTGGCACCGCGGTAGAGGGCACCGGCAACTACGTCAATCCCACCATCGTCAAAGCCCGCAACGAGTGGGACACGGTGCAGGAAGAGACCTTTGCTCCGATTCTGTACTTAATTGAGTTCGACACGCTGGACGAAGCCATCGCCATGCAAAACGGTGTGGTGCAGGGCCTGTCATCGGCCATCTTCACCGACAACGTGCAGCACGCCGAACGCTTCCTCGCCGCCACCGGCAGCGATTGCGGTATTGCCAATGTGAACATCGGCACGTCCGGTGCAGAGATTGGCGGCGCGTTTGGTGGTGAAAAAGAAACCGGCGGCGGTCGTGAAGCCGGCTCTGATTCGTGGCGCGCCTACATGCGTCGTCAGACCAACACGATCAACTGGGGCACCGATCTACCGTTGGCACAGGGCATCAAGTTCGACCTCTAAACGCACACGACTCCGGACGCTACTTGTCGAGCAAATCGTTGTACACGATGCGCAGGTAGCGTTCGGGGGTCATAAAGCCGTTACCCCATGTCTTGTCCAGGTCTTTGAGCGGCTTGCGAAACACCACCTGATTTAAAGAAATTTTCTTTTCGATCATCTCGCTCACACGCGAGCGCGTGGTCTCCAGCATCGTCAGATAAGCCTGCAAATCTTCCTTGCTCGCCAGCGGTCCGTGACCCGGAATAATGCGCGTCTCGTCGTTTGCCAGCGCCAGCACACGTTTCACGCCTTTGATCATGCCGTCGATGCTGCCACCGCTACCGGTGTCGATAAACGGATAGTTGCCGTTGAAAAACAAATCGCCGGCGTGAATCACGTTGGCGTTTTCAAAGTGGATAAACGAATCGCCATCGGTATGCGCGTACGGCGCATGAAACGCCGTCACCTTCTCGCCTGAAAAGTGCAGCGTCGCGCGGTGGGCAAACGTGATCTGCGGCAGCGCCGCTGCCGGTGACGCTTTTACCTCGCGATCCAGAAGCTTCATAAACTCATCGCGGCCCATGCGCTTGCGCACGTTGTCGTGCGCAACGATCACGACGCCGTCTTCGCCGAAGCTTTCATTGCCGCCGCTATGATCGAAATGCCAGTGGGTATTCACCAGATAACGAATGGGTTCCCCGCTGAGCTCACGCACCGCGGTTTTGATGCGCTCGGCCAGCGGCGCGAACTGATCGTCGACCATGAAAACGCCGTCGTCTCCGGTGAGAACGCCCACGTTGCCGCCGGCGCCGGTCAGCATATAAACGTGATCGGTGAGCTTGGTTGAGGTGACCTCAACGTCGTCGAAGTTGCCCTGCGCGTAAACACTGGCGGTAACGACGGTGGTCGTCACCAGCGCCGCAAGAACTCGAATAGATGTCGTCATAACGTTTCTCAAATATCTGAACGGGAAAATTAGGGTTAACGTCGAATGCCGGGCGCAAATACGTCGCGCACCTGGGCGCGCTCATGCTCGGAGCGTGCCGCGCATTGTTCGATGGATTCGATGGCTTTGTCGAGCTCGCGTTGTCCGCCGGGCACCTCCGGGGCGCGCTCGGCAAACACCCCCAGCATCAAATCCACCATCACGGTATCGCAAAACGGCACCATCGATTTGGGCAGGCGCGCCGCGTGGCTCGGCGGCATGCGCTCAAGCAAATCATCGTAGTGATCGCGCACGAACCGCCAGGCGTCATTCCGAGCGTTTTGGTCACGCAGCTGCGAGTTAAGCAAGCGGGAAATCTCATTGGTGCGGATGCGCCCGTCGAGGGCAAGCTGGCGCAAGCGAGCCGCGAGCTTCGGCTTCGTGGTGTGGCCCAGAGCGCTCAGCGCCGCGGCCCGATACTGGGCATCGCCACTGTCCAGGAAGGTATTGAGAATACGTTCGCGCACCGTGTCGTCGCCATCCTGCACGGCAACGGTCAACGCCACCTGGCGCGTGAGCGGCGTGAGCTTGGCGTAGTCGATGCCGTCTTTGGTCAGCGCTTCGCTGACACTGGCCAACGCCACCTTGCGCACTGTGGGTTCGCGCGCCACAAGCGCTGAAAAACGGGCCAGCTTGCCGTAAAACACTCGATCTTCGTCACGCGAAAGCGCACGCACAAAGTCCGCATCGAACGCGTTCGCCACGTTCTTACCTGCGTACAAACGCTGTCCGGTCTGGCGCAGCATCGCGGCCACTTTAGGCTCATCGCCAAACCGATCCAGCCAGCTCTCCAACACCCGCGACGGCGCCAGCGCGACCGAAGGCCAGCGCGAGATGGCCATGGGCTCAAGTGCCGTCCAGGCATCGCGTACATCAATCGAACCATCGACAAGGCCGGCATGCAGACTGTCCGCCACCGATTCCCACTCGGCCTCCAGCAACGCCGCCGGTGCCCCGTGCAGCGCCGCATAATTAGCCGCCGGCATTTGCCATTGGTAGTAGCCGGCAAAATTGGCGTCCAGCATCATCCAGTCCGGGCAGTCCCCACCGTCAAATTCGAACGTTGACGACGCGGACTCCAGCCATTCGCACTGGCCATACACCTCATTCCCACGACCGTAGCGCACGCACAATGGCAGGACCCAGCTTTGGGTCTGTTCCGAAGTGGAGCCCAGCGGCACGAAGCGCGACTGCGCGACCGTCATGGCGCCATTGGCGCAGGACTTGGTAACGGCCACGCTGGGCAAACCATTTTGAAACAAATAACTCTTAAACGACTTGCCGATCACGGGTGTCGAAACACGCACGAGAGAATCAATGAAATCATTAACGTCGGCGTTGCCCCAGGCAAAGCGGGTCATGTGGTCGCGCACGGCGTCGCGAAAGCGCTCCTCGCCCAGCGAGTTCTCAAGCATGTTCAGCACCGCCCCGCCCTTCGCGTAGGTAATGCCGTCAAACGCCGCCACGATACCGTGGTGATCGTTCACCGGCTCGCGAATCTGGCGCGCACTGACAAGACCGTCCTCGCGTTTAGCCGCGCGCAAACGACCCAGTCGCCGCAGTTCCGGCCGGGCTCCCGGGTTGTATTGTGCAATGGCCTTGTACGACATCCACGTGGCAAAAGACTCGTTGAGCCAGATGTCATTCCACCATGGCATCGTTACCAGATTGCCGAACCACATGTGCGCCAGCTCGTGCGCCATGACGGACGCGTAGGCCTGCTTTTGGGTCACCGGTGCGTCGGGCTTGAGCAACAACAAACGCTCGCGGAACGTGACCGCCCCGGCGTTTTCCATAGCGCCCGATTGAAAGTCCGGTACGGCAATAATGTCGAGCTTGCTGTACGGATAAGGCTGGCCGAAATATTCTTCCAGCGGCGCAAGAATGTCGCCCGTGGTGGCCAGCGCATAGGCCAGATCGGCGCCTTTGCCTTTGGCCGCAATACCACGCAGTGGCAATGGCCGTTTGCGCAGGGCGCTTGGCGGGATATCTTTGCCCTCCACCACGTCCAGCTCACCGACCGCCAATGCCACCAGGTACGTCGGCATTTTCTCAGTGGTCGCAAAACGCACGCGCTTGAGGCCGTCATCGAGCTTGGTCTCTTCGACCGCTTCAGTATTGAAGATGGCGGTGTGTTCGTCGCGCACCGTGAGTGTCATCTCGAACGGTGTTTTGAAGCGCGGCTCGTCAAAACTCACAAACGCCTTACGCGCGAAAATGGACTCAAACTGCGTGAAGGCATACAACAGGCCCGCCTCTTCCACCCGGTATAGCCCCAACAGCTGACGATCGAATGGCGCCTCATAGGTAAACGACAGCGTGATGCGACCCGCATCGACCGGCCTTGCGAACGCCGCGTACGCGACACCGTCGTCGGTGAGCTGCCGATAGTCCACCCGAACGCTCTTGCCCGCGGCCGTGCGCACGGAGGCATCGCTAACCTTAAGGTCGCGGCCGTGCAGATACACGCCCTCTGCCCGTTCGCTCAAATCAACGTCTATTGAGACGCTGCCATTGAAGGTGTCTTGCCGTGGCAGCACGGTCAGATCGAGCTGATACCCGACCGGGGTGGCCGGACCGTTGAGCTGGCCCAACGGAGCCTGCGCGGCAATTTGATCCGGCGCGGCGATGGCACTGGTTGTGCACAGTGTCCAGGTCGCGAGCACAAACAGACGCCGCCCAAAGCCACAGAGCAAGTTCATCATTAACGGTGAGACCTTAAAATAAAGAGACAGAAGTATAGCAATGCGTCGCCTGTTGATCAGTGCAAAGACCACTTCGGCCCAATATGCTTGTGACCTTGTCCGGCCGGCGTCAGTTCCGTTTCGCCCGGCTCGCGACTTCGACCCGCTATCGCAACCAGGCGCACGCCCTCTCAACTGGCTGAAACCAATCACCTGAATGGGTCACATAACCCATTCGGGTGATCGGTTAACCGGGTGCTGAATGCTATGGTGCGAAGAAATGACGATTGCGAAATAGCCGCAAGTATGGGACCGCGAAGATGACAAAAACCAAGAATTCACTCTGCATTCTGATTATCGGAATGATTCAACTCAGCGGGCATGCCGATATGCCGACGGAGGGTCTAATCGCTTATTACCCGTTTGACGGGTCCGCTTTAGACCAAAGCCCAAATGGCAACGATGGATTCCCGGTCGGGCCGATTCTCACCACCGACAGGACCAACAACCCTGCAAGCGCTTATGCTTTTGACGGCGTGGACGACTTCATTCGAATCTTTCAAACGGCATCGATGCAGCCGCAATTGCCGATGACCGTCTCGGTCTGGCTGCAAAGAGGGCCCGGCGGTAGTGCCGTTGCGCCAATATTTGCGAATAACTTCACCCAAGATTTTTATACAGGCATTAGTCTTCGACTCTCTCAGGTTGCAACTATTTCCTTTGGCGACGGAGGTCCAACCACCCCCGGGAGTCGGCGGTCGTACGCCGGAATCACCCCCATTGCTGAGGGTGAATGGGTGCACATCAGCGCAGTTTTGCGCGGTCCAACAGACATGAAGCTGTTCGTCAACGGCGCAGAAGAATGCGGAACGTACTCAGGGAATGGTGGCGCGCTGGCCTATAACGCCAATGAGGCCGCCGTGGGACGCTACGACATCAGTCAATTAACCAACGAAAATTATTATTCCGGGAAGATTGACGAACTGTCCTTTTATTCGCGCGGCCTCAACGCCTTTGAAATTGCGCAGCTCGCCGGTCTTTCGCAAGATGTCGATGGTGACAGCATCGCCAATGAAGCGGACAACTGCATGTCCAACCCAAACCCAAGTCAGGTTGACTCCGATTCCGACGGCTTTGGCAATGCCTGTGACGCCGACCTCAACAACGACAACACCATTAACATCGTTGATTTGGGACTACTAAGAGCAGCGTTTTTCGCCACACCCGGCGCTGGCAATTGGAATGCCAGCGCTGACTTGGATGCCAATGGCGTTGTAAACGTTGTCGATCTTGGGCTTATGAGAAGCCGCTTTTTTTGCCCACCGGGACCCAGTGGTTTAAATTAGTGGAGCGCCGCAAGCTAGTCCCGAAGAGCTTTCTTCCACGCCGCATCCAACCGCTTCGCCGACACCGGCCGCGAGGTTTTCATCGGCTGTGAAAACAACGATACCCGGTATTCCTCAAGCAAGAACCGAAACTCCGTGAGCCGTGCACGCTGCGCCGGATCGTCCATCTTCTGATAGCGCGCCATACGGCTTTGCACATCCTGCTGCAGCGCTGGATTTTCACGCCCTTGCTGGCCAAGTTTTTCTATCCGCCGCTTCGCCGCATCGAAAAAGCGCGGCACGTGCGTGCGCCATTGCGCGGGCGTAGCGCTTAGAAAATCGGCCGGCACCAGCGCCTCAATCTGTTCACGCAAGTCTTGGGCGATCTGTGGGTGCGACATCACCGGCGGCTTGTCCAGTAGCGCCAGCGTTTGCTGGCGTCGCGACAGTACGTCATGCATCAACGCCGCCAGCGACTGCGCCGAGCTAATGATATTGCCCCGCGCAGCGGTCACGAGCGTCTCAAACGCCTCCGCCGTGCGCACGGTGTGTAACGGCACAGGCGCTAGCTCCTCAATTGCGCACAGGGCAATGTCTGCAAACAATGCCTGCGTGTCACCCAGTGGGGCGTAAAGCAGTGCCAGCGCGTTCGCCTTGGGCAGGTTTTTCTGTAAATAACGCTGCTTGTCTTTGAGCACGTTGAGCACCCAGTGCGCCACGCCGCGTGCATGTTGCAACGCCGCCTCGTCGGCATCGGCAAACACGCGCAGATTCACCTGAGCGCCCTGCGCCACCAACGCCGGGCGCCCGTCGAGTTCCACCCCGCCCTGTTTAATCACCACGCTGTCGGGCAGATCACCAAAGTCCCAATGCTCAATGCCATCGCGATGCCAATTGGTTTTCGTGTTGAGCGGTCGCTCGGCGCGGGCATGCTGCGTGCTCAAGGACGCCAGATCACGTGCCTCATCCACGACCTTGCCGTGCTCGTCCAGCACTTCGATACGCGCGTGCAAATACGGCTCGAGCGTGGCGGCCGCAAACGCCGGCGGCGCCACCGGCTCGCCGCAGCGCTCGGTCGCAAACCGAGCCAACGCCCGCCACAACGACACCTCAGGAATGTGTGGCGACTCGCCCAACGTCTGCGCTACGAACGCGCGCGCCGCCTCCCCGATGGGCGCCAGCCGCTTGCGCTGCGATTTGGGCAACGCCCGCAACAGACGTTCTACTTTCTCATCCAGCCAACCCGGAACCAGCCACTGCAGCGCCCCGACGTCAACTTGCCCCAGCAGCGCCGTCGGCAGTTGCAGCGTCACACCATCGTTGTCACTACCGGGTGCAAACACGTAGCGCAGCGGAAGCTCGTTGCGGCCGAGCGCAAACGTATTCGGGTACCAGGCCAAATCCGGTGCATGCTCAAGACCCAGATCCGACCAGTCAAACGCCAGTGCTTTTTGCACCGGGGGTTTAAGCGACTGATGCCAGTGCAACAAAGCACGTTCGTCCACCACAGTGGCCGGCAGCTGGCGATCAAAAAACCGAAACAGCGCGGCCTCGTCAATCACCAAACGTCGGCAGCGTGATTCAAAGCGCTGCGCGTCTTGCAGCTTGCGCCGATTGGCCTGCATGAATGCCAGTTGCCCCACTTTGCCTTTGCTGACCGGCGCCACCAGCGCATGCGTGATCAACAACGACCGCGCGCCGGCCGGGTCCAACGCCGCGAGCGGCACACGCTGACGCAGCTCAATTGACAGACCAAACACCACGGCCCGCTGCCGTGCTGTCGCGCGACCCTTGGCGGCAGACCACTGCGGATCAAACGCCTCGCGCCGAATCAAGTGATCCGCGGCTTCTACAATCCAGCCCGGCGTGACGGCCGCAATGCCGTGGCCAAACACCCGTGAGGTTTCAATTAATTCTGTTGCCACGATCCACGGCGGTGCAGATTTCGCGACGCCGGAGCCGGGGAAAATCGCAAACTCGCGCCCGCGCGCACCGCGGTAACGGCGGGCATCCACCTTCTCACCAATATGACTTACGAAGCCCGTCAGCAAAGCCCGATGCAGCGCCGAGCTGTCCGCGGGCTTGTCATTGACGGTGAGACGACGCTCGCGACAGGTGCTGCGCAGCTGGCGCTGCACGTCTTTCCATTCCATGACACGCGGCCACGACACGCCAGCGTCTTTGCACCAGCGCCGCTGCGCCGACACCGAACCGGTCTCGTGCATCGCGCGCCACAGGTTCAAGCGCGTGACCCAATCCGAACGTTTGTCCACGAAATCCAGATCCGGTCCGTCGCGACGCTCCACCGGATCGGGCACGGCCAGCGCGCTGACCACAATCAGCGCTTCATCCACACAGCCAAATTTCTGCGCGCCGAGCAGCGCCCGTGACAACCGCGGTGACAACGGCAGCCCCGCCATGCCGCGGCCGATCTGCGTGATGTCGTCATACTCATCCAGCGCACCGAGTTCACGCAACACGCTGTAACCGTCTTTCACCAACCGGTCGTCCGGTGGGTCCATAAAATCAAAATGCTCAATCTGGCCCAAGCGCAAGCTCGCCATTTGCAAAATAACGCCGGCCAGGTTGCTGCGCTGGATTTCAGGCGCCTCAAACGGTGCGCGCTCATCGAGACTATCTTGATCAAACAAGCGCACGCAGACGCCCGGCCCAAGACGACCGCAACGGCCGGCACGCTGATCCAGATTCGCCACCGCCACCGGCTCGATAGGCAGCCGCTGCATTTTCGAGCGATGCGAGTAGCGGCCGATGCGCGCCAAGCCGCTGTCGATCACATAGCGAATGCGCGGCACGGTGAGCGAGGTTTCTGCCACGTTCGTGGTCAGCACCACGCGCCGCTGTTTACCCGGCTTAAACACTTTGGCCTGCCGTGCCGCACTCAAACGCGCGTACAGCGGCAGCACCTCAAGGCGACGCGCAAGTCCCGCGCCACGCAGCGCCTTTTCGCAATCGCGAATATCGCGCTCGCCGGGCAGGAACACGAGCATGTCGCCGTCGGCAGATTCAGAGGTGAGCGATTGCACGGCCGAGCACACGCGCTGTGGCAGTGGCGCATCGTCATCGCGATAGCGCATTTCGATCGGATAGCCGCGACCACTCACTTCAACAACCGGTGCATCATCGAAGTAGCGCGAGAAGCGATCCGGATCGATGGTGGCCGAGGTGACAATGAGCTTCAGGTCCGGCCGCTGAGCCAAACGTTTTTTGATAACGCCTAAAAGAAAATCGATGTTCAGACTGCGCTCGTGGGCTTCATCCAAAATGAGCGTGTCGTACTCGTTGAGCCACGGGTCGCTTTTGAGTTCCTGCAGCAACATGCCGTCGGTCATCAATTTGACGCGGCAGTTGGGCCCGGTTTGATCGGCAAAGCGCACGCGAAAGCCCACCCCTTCGCCAAGCGTGGTACCCAGCTCTTCGGCCACGCGATCCGCCACGGCGCGCGCGGCGAGCCGCCGCGGCTGCGTGTGACCAATGGTGCCAAACACGCCGCGACCGGCGGCTAAACACAATTTGGGCAACTGGGTGGTTTTACCCGACCCGGTCGCGCCGCACACCACCACCACCTGGTGTGCCGCCAGCGCCGCACTAATTTCCGCGGCTTTGAGCGCCAGCGGCAAGTCTTCAGGAATGCTCGTGTCCAGCGTCATCGCTGCACGCGTCGCCGCGCGTCGCGCCGATGTCTCAAAACGCTTCACAGCGGCCTGCGCACGCGACGCGTTCAGTGACTGCGATTTCAGGCGTGCGAAGGCGTGCCGATCACGCAGCATCAGCGTGTCGAGTTCGATCGCGTCCAGCGCGTCTTTTGAATTGGGGGGCGAGGCAGTCATAAGCGCCGCGCATTGTACGCCAAGGCGGCGCCTATAGCGTGATGCGTACGCGTGCGCCGCCGCTGTCCGCTTCGGTGAGCACCAACTCGCCGCCGCTAAGCTCCACCAGCTCACGCACCACGGCAAGACCAATGCCCTGCCCGGCCACGCTTTCATCCACACGAGCACCGCGCGACAGCACCGTGGCACGGTGCGCCGGATCAATGCCCGGGCCGTCATCGTCCACCTGGAACACAAACCCCAGCTTGCCGCCGCTTGCGTCCGGCACGGCGCGAAGCTCTACGGCCACCGCGCCCGCACACCACTTAAACGCGTTGTCGAGCACGTTGCCAAACATCTCCATAGCATCGCCGCGATCACCCAGCACGCGCAGCGACTCAGGCGCGTTCACCGTCAGCGCGACGTCTTTGCTGGCATACACCTTGCCCAGCGCCCCGGTGATGTCATGCACGATTGGAACGAGGTCAATTTTGTCCTGACCAAGCGTCATGCCGCCCGATGCGCCCGCGCGCTGCAGCTGGTAGCCCACAATATCGTTCATGCGGTCAATCTGCTGCTGCATCAGCGGTGCATCCACCTCTGTGCTGCCGGACGCATTGAGGCTCAGAGCGTTGCGCAAAACGGCCAGCGGCGTTTTAAGGCTGTGCGCCAAATTGCCCAGCGTGTTGCGATAGCGCGCGCGACGCTTACGTTCGGCATCCAGTAATCGGTTGGTGTTGCGGGTAAGGCCTGCGAGCTCGGTGGGATAGCCACGCGACAGCGTGCTGCGATCGCCCTGCTCTACGTCACGGATCTCATCGGCTACCTGACGCAGCGGCCGCAGCACCCAGCGCAGCGCCGCCGCTTGCGCGGCCAGCAACAAAACGGCGAGCGCCGTGAAATAGGTGAGCAACTGACGTCGAAAGCGCGATACCTGAGCGTCGTACGGCGCGGTACGTTCTGAAACGGTAAAGGTGTACGGCGGATCACGCGGCGGCAGATCTTCAAACGCGACACCAAAACTCAAGGCAAACACACGTTCGCCGTCGGACGCACTGACCTGCGTGAAACGGCGCTCACCGGGCGCGCCCAGCGACTGATCAGGCACGAACACGCCAACGGAGGAATCCGAACGCCACAGCAGTTCGTCAGGGCCGGTCACGATCTGACCGAGCACACCGGAGCCAGGCGTGGCGAAGCGTGGTTCGGGCAAGTCGCGCGGCATGCGCAGTGTGTCATCGTCCGTAATCGCCGCCGACAGCAGCATGATGACGCGCGCCTCCAGACGATCTTCCACGGCTTTTTCAGCCGAACGCTCAAAACCCACTTCGAGCACGATAATGGTGAGGCCAAAAAACAGGATCAGCAGGACGCTGACCACCAGAAGCAAGCGGGCGCTTAACGAACTCATGGCCGTCTATGCGCCCCGGGCCCTACTGGCCGGCCGGCTCCAGCGCAAAACGATAGCCGCGTCCGCGCAGGGTTTCGATGGGTTTGACTGAGCGCTTGGGATCGAGTTTGCGGCGCAGGCGTCCGATAAACACTTCGATCACGTTGCTGTCGCGGTCGTAATCCTGATCGTAAAGGCTCTCGGTCAATTCGGTCTTCGAGACCACCTTGCCGGCGCGCAGCATCAGATATTCCAGCACGCGATATTCGAATGAGGTGAGCTCCACGGGCGCGCTGTCGACCGTGACCGTTTGCGCCCGCGTGTCGAGCTCAATCGGACCGGCGCGCAGCACGGCCTCGGCCCAGCCGGCCGAGCGACGCAGCAGCGCGTTAATGCGTGCTTCGATTTCCTCAAAGTGAAACGGCTTGACCACGTAGTCGTCCGCACCGGACTGTAGCCCTTCCACTTTGTCCTGCCAGCGATCGCGCGCCGTAAGAATCAAAATGGGATAGGTTTTGCCGGTTTCGCGAATCTGCCGAATGACATCCATGCCGGACATCCCCGGCAAGCCCAGATCGACGATGGCCAGATCGATCGGGTATTCGGTGGCGAAATACAGGCCTTCGGTGCCGTCGGCGGCGCTTTCGACCGCATAGCCGGCGTCGACCAGCTGGGCCGCCAGCGTCTCACGCAGCGCCTGCTCATCTTCGATGATTAGTAGTCTCATAACTTGAGATCTCCGTAAACGGTGCGCTAGCGGATTTTGCCGCTGACCGCATCGACCGAATAGGTACGCACGTTGCCGTTGTTGAGCACCTTGATTCGGTGCACGATGCGGCTGCCGCTGCGACTGGTACTGGAGCCGATGACCTTGCCCTTGGCGCGACGTCGCACCATGTTCACGGCCTGATCCAGAGAAATCCGCGCACGTGTTTCTTTGCCTTTGCCGTCGTTACCGCGGTACTTCTCGTACACGCGATCGGCGCGGCTGCTTTGGGCGTAACTGGCCGTCGCGGGCAAAAGCATCGCGAGGGCCAGTACGGCACAAAACAAAACTAGCGTCAGATGTCGGATCACACTCCAGTCCTCTGCAGCCCCGGGGGAACGCGTGACAGGTCTTAGCGACGCGTCGTCGGGTTCACGGTCACGCGTACACGAATACGCTCGCCGGGATGATTACGGGTACGGGTAGTGTACTCCCTCCCGTTGTAAAGATAAGTTACGTGATAGCCATCGATGCGCTCTTCTTCACGCGCTTCGCTGACCGTCTCGCAGCGTTGCACGGTGTCGTAGCGCGCGTCGTCGCGATCATCGCGGTTGGTGCGCGTGCTCTGGTTGCCGATCGCGGATCCCAAAATAGCCCCCACGACGGTCATGGCATCACGCCCGGACCCGCCGCCCACCTGACGACCAATTACGCCACCAAGCAGACCGCCTGCGATGGTCGCGCCGGCGCTGCCGTTACCGGCACCATTTGTGCGACGGCGCCGCTCCACCACCACGTTTTCGTCCCAGCACTCGCGGCGCGGCACATTCACCGTCACGTAGCGAACAATTGGCTCTACATCGAGCACCCGGGCAAAATCATATTCCGTGCGTGCCGTGGTACGAACCGTGCGGTAGCGCTCAGCACTTTGGCTATAGGCCGGGGCCCGGTAAGACTGACTACGGTAGGTGCGATCGGCGGATGCGCCGGTGCTCCACAACAATGCGCCAATTCCTAATGCAATGGTTAGCTTATTTTTCATGGTCTTAGCTCCCTTTCCTGAGCTCGATTCTGTTCCAATTCAGCGGAGCTTTCCCCGCAGCCTGGACACAGAGTAACGATGGCAGGCTGAATCAGGGCTGAACTGCCCGGGCCACACAAATCGTGCCTACTCTTTGGGCCCTACTCTCTGGATTTGGCCTTATCCCACGCCGCTTCCATGGCGGCACGCTGTACGTCATCGGTGGGGGCGTTCACATCCACCGCGGATTCAACATAACGAAAGCGGCGTTCAAACTTGGCGTTGGCCGCGCGCAGCGCCGCTTCGGCGTCGACACCGTGATGCCGCGCGAGATTGACGGCACAGAACAACACATCGCCCATTTCCTCATGGATGGCCGCGGCATCGGCCGGGTCGGCCGTGGCCAGTTCGTCCAGCTCTTCATCCAACTTGGCCTTCACCTGTGCCGGCTCGGACCAATCGAAACCCACTCGCGCCGCACGCGCCGCCAGCTTCTGGGCGCGCATCAGCGCCGGCAGGGTTTTCGCCACGCCATCCAATGCGCTGGCCTGCGCGCCCCGCTCCGCTGCCTTGGTCGCCTCCCAGCTCAGCTTCACACTGGCCGCATCGGTCGCCGAGGCATCTTTAAAGACATGGCCATGACGTCGAATCATCTTGTCCGTAATCGCGCGCGCCACATCATCAAAATCAAACAAGCCGGCCTCGTCGGCCATCTGGGCGTGAAATACCACCTGCAGCAGCAGATCGCCAAGCTCGCTGCGCAGCTCGCCCATGGCGCCGCGTTCGATGGCGTCGGCCACTTCGTAGGCCTCCTCGATGGTGTACGGGGCAATGGAGGCAAAATCCTGCTCCAAATCCCACGGGCACCCCGTCTCGGGATCGCGCAAACGCCGCATCACTTCGCGCAGGGCGTTTACCGACGCATCACGGCTCAATGTCCCAGCACCACGTTTTTAAAATCGATAATCATTTTGGCCGTCGCCCCCCAAATTAGTTCGTCGCGCCAGCTGAATTGATACATGGCAACACGTCGTCCCTGAAATTCGCGCTGCGTGCGCACCAGATTGGCATCATCAAACAGCCACGCCACCGGCACCTGAAAGATCGTGGCCACCTCGTCCGGGTTGGCCACAAACGGTACCGGTTCGCGCACCACGGCCACCACCGGTGTGACATAAAATCCCGTGATGGTCGGCAGCTCGCTTAAGCGGCCAAGCACCTCCACACGCTCCGGCGGCAGGCCAATTTCCTCGTGCGCCTCGCGCACGGCGGCGGCGGTCTCATCGGCATCCTCCGGGTCCAGGCGTCCGCCCGGAAAACTCACCTGTCCGGCGTGCACGCGCAGATGCGCTACGCGACGGGTGAGCACCACCTCCAGACCGCAGGCTCCCTCCACCAGCGCGCACAGCACACCGGCCCGACGCGGTGTCGTACCGGGCGCGTTGAGCGCGGCAAACGACTCGGCAGAGGCTGGCTGTGGCGTATGGGCGTCGAGGGCCCGTTTGATGCGCTCAAGTGTGAACGTCGGGTGACGGGTGTCATCCATGTTGTGGCGGTCTTTCCCCGGGGCACGGTGATTAGGCTATGATCCGCGATCTTACCACTGGCCGATCTCAACTACAGGTTCCAAACGCCACTATGCAAAGCGATGTTCTGACCGCTCTATCTCCCCTTGATGGACGCTACGCCGCCGGCGCCGATCCGCTGCGCCCCATGTTCAGCGAATCAGGCCTGATTCGATATCGTGTACAGGTGGAGGTGGAATGGCTCATCTTCTTATCTGAGCACCCGCAGATCGAAGAGCTGCCCGAATTTGATGACGCACAAAAAGAAGCGTTGCGCACCATGGTCGAGCACTTCTCTGTGACCGACGCTGAGGCGGTCAAAGAGATTGAGAAAACCATCAATCACGATGTGAAAGCCGTGGAGTACTGGCTGCGTGAAAAAGTGTCGCCCGACTCACGCCGCTTCATCCATTTCGCCTGCACGTCCGAGGACATCAACAATCTGTCGTATGCCCTCGCCGTACGTGACGCTCGCGACAACGTGATGCTGCCGATCATGGGTAACGCCATCGCCTCGATTGCGGCACTGGGTCGTGACAGCGTCGCGCTGCCGATGCTCTCTCGCACCCACGGTCAGAGCGCCTCACCGACCACGCTTGGCAAGGAAATGGCCAACGTTGTGGCGCGCCTGACGCGCACGCAGGAACAGCTCAAGAACGTTGCGATCCTCGGCAAGATTAACGGTGCGGTGGGCAACTACAACGCGCACGTTGCCGCGTACCCTGAAATTGACTGGCCGCAGGCGGGCCAGCGCTTCGTCGAGCAGCTGGGGCTAACCCACAACCCGCTGACCACGCAGATTGAACCGCACGACTGGATGGCACAGTTTTTCGATGCGCTCACGCGCTTCAACACCATCGGTATCGATTTTTGCCGCGATAGCTGGGGCTACATCTCGCTTGGCTATCTGGCGCAAAAAACCAAAGCAGAAGAAGTGGGCTCGTCCACCATGCCGCACAAGGTCAACCCGATTAATTTCGAAAACGCCGAAGGCAACTTTGGTCTGGCCAACGCCCTGCTCACGCATCTGGCGCAGAAGCTGCCCATCTCGCGCTGGCAGCGCGATCTGACCGACTCCACCGTGCTGCGCAACGTGGGTATGGCACTGGGCTGGTCGCTGGTCGGTTGCCAGGCCATGCTCAAGGGCATGGCGCGCGTCACGCCTAACGCCGAATTGATGCAGGCCGATCTGGCGCGTCATGTGGAAGTGCTGGCCGAACCCATTCAAACCGTGATGAAACGCTACGGCATTGAAGATGCCTACGAGCAACTCAAAGCACTGACACGTGGCGCCGCGCTGACCGCCGAGGTCATGGAAGAATTTGTGAGCGGTCTTGAGATTCCTGACGCGGCCCGCCGCCGTCTGCTGGCCCTCACGCCCGAGACGTACACCGGGGTTGCGCAGCAGCTCGCCGAAGACCATTTGGAACGTGACGACTGAGCACCACTTTTTCGCCGACGATGCGCACGCCACGTCGTTTCTTGAAAACGACTGGCAGCAGCGACCGCGATTTTTGCGCGCCGCACTGACCTCGCTGCCCGAGCTGCCCGACTGGCGTACCTTATGCGCCGACGACAATGTAGAGAGTCGGCGCGTGATAACGATGGACGATCGCTTTGCGCTGGAGCACGGCCCGTTCGAGCCGGTCGACCCGACCTCACCGTGGACCGTTCTGATTCAGGACGCGGACTATCACGCGCCGGCACTGCGCGCGCTGTTTCACGCGGTCCGACTGCTGCCCAGCTGGCGCCTCGAAGACATCATGATGAGCGTGGCGACCACCGGCGCATCGGTGGGGCCGCATGTGGATGCCTACGATGTGTTTCTGGTGCAGGCGCGCGGCCGGCGCGCCTGGGACGTGGGCGAAACGGGTCAATACAACCTGCGCCATGACGACGGCGACCTGCGTCTGGTCGAGCCGTTTGCGGTCAGTGACCGTTATGAAGCAACCCCGGGCGACGTGCTCTACCTGCCGCCCGATGTGCCCCATCATGGCGTGGCCACCAGCGACGACTGCGTGACACTTTCTATCGGCTTTCGCTCGCCGTCGCTGCTGGACGTGGCCGCGACGTTGCTCGCTCAGGCGTCCGGCGCACCACGCTACCGCGATCCGGCTCTGACCCCGGCCACGCAACCGGGCCTGATTGACGCCGCCGCAATCGCCCGCCTGCGCGCCCAATTGAAAGACTACGCCCAACTGGCCGACACCGACCTGCTTGAGGCACTTGGCGAGCTGGTGACCGAACCCAAAGACTGGCTGGCCCCGGACCCTCGCGACTCGAGCTGGCCAAGCGCTGCCAGCAGCGTGGTCTTGAGCGCGGGTGCAAGACTGGCGTTTGGCACGGCAGACCGGGCGCATTGGGCTTTTGCCAACGGCGTACGCTACCCGCTGGAAGATGCCGAGTCGCAGCAATTTGTCGCCCTGCTTGCCAGCGGCGCCAGCGCGGCGGTGCCGGCAAGCATCGCCGCGCGCACACTGCTCGAGCAGCTGTGGGAAGATGGGGTTGTCAACGCCAACCGTAAGCAACAGCCATGACCACCACACTCCAAATCCGCGCCGCAGACTGGGACCGCGATCGCGACGCACTTAAGCAACTCCGCCATGAGGTGTTTGTGGTCGGGCAAAACGTGCCGGAAGATCTGGAGTGGGATGGCGAGGACGCCGGGTGTCGGCACGCTTTGGCCATACTGGAAGGCGCCGTGGTGGGCACAGGGCGACTCACACCGCAGGGCAAGATCGGGCGCATGGCCGTGCTGGACACCGCGCGCGGCCTGGGCATCGGTGGCGGCCTATTGCGCCATCTGATGGCGGTGGCTCAAACGCTGGGCCTGTCCAGCGTGCATCTGCATGCCCAGACCCACGCGCTGGCGTTTTACGCCCGTCACGGCTTTAAGAGCCACGGCGACGAATTTGATGAAGCGGGTATCCCGCACCTGCATATGGTGTGCGAATTAGCCGCTATCGGTGAAAATGACAACGCGTGACACAAAGTTGCATTCGGTGGCAAAAGCCGCCTAAGAAATGCGACTTTCGTCACAAATTTGGCCCCACCCTATGTCTACACTTGGCCGCAGGACAAAGGGCAGAGCGCACCGATGGATCGGATCTGGCGCCCCATGACAATCACCACTGACAACGATCCATCGAGCACTATGCCAACCCAGACTGCCAAAAAAGTTGCGCCTGCAACACGCACTGTTTTCGACACCTCCGACGATGCTCGCAATGCACTGTACGACGTGGCTCGCGCCGGTCGACGGTCTATCTGTTTGTTCACGCCCGATCTTGAGCCTGAGCAATTCAGCCGCCTCGAGTTCATGGATATCATCAAGAATTTGATTCTGACGCACAAATTTGCACGCGTGCGGGTGCTCGTAAAATCGCCGATGCGCTGTGTGCGCGAAGGGCATCGTCTGGTGGAGCTGGCGCGGCGCTTTTCAAGCTTTCTGGAAATTCGCGAAGTGCACAGTGACTATCGCGGACGCGCCGATACGTTTTTGGTGGCCGATCAAAATGCGGTGATCTATCGAGCCAACGCATCACGTTTCGAAGGTATCGCCGATACCCACAGCCCGACGATCGCTCTGCACTACTTGGAATTTTTCGAGACTGCCTGGAACCGCAGCACGGCATCAACCGAACTGCGTCAGCTTCATCTCTAAGGCCCGCTAAGCCCCGGTAAGCTGCCGCCGCATCCGCCGAGCGCGCAGACAAACGTCACGGCGCGCTGCGCCACCACATCATCCACGGTCATCTCAAACTGCGTGGCCGCCACGTTGATGTCCCGGCGATAGACGCGATAGCGACCATCCCCAAGATCGATTGCCCGCACCTGATTGTCGGCACCCACGCTGCGCACGGCCCCGATTAAGTCGCTGCGTCCGTTGAGGGGTCTGATCAGCACTCGATGGCCCGCGCCCATTCGTCGACCGTCACTGCGTGGCACAAAATCGATGGCGCGGTAGCGCGCATAGCGTGGCGTTGCGGTATCAAACATCTGCAGGCCGGCGGTCAGCGTCGCGGACGTTGGCGACAACGCCGGGCGTATCGAATAATGAAATCCCCTATCCGCACGACCCGTGTCTGGCAGCACGGAACCCGCGGCGCTGAAACGCTCAGCGAGTCCGGCGTCGTTCGCCGTGCCACTGCCCTGATCGATTGCCTGCGCCGCTGCGGTCACAAAATACTGTTCTGCGAATACGCTTGCCGCGGCGTCAAGCTCGGTATCCGATGGACCCACAGGCGCGGCATCAAGGCTGTTGAAATCGGACACGACGCTTGCGCTCAGCGCGCTAATCGCATTGCTCACGTCGCGGTTACCAAACAGAACACTGTCGCGCACGTTAGCGACCACCACGTCGGCGGCCAATAGCGCGGCCGCGTCGTTGCCGGTCGAGCTTTGGTTGTCCGCCCAGGTGGCGTGGGCTACATCAATGCTTGCGGCGTCTTGTACAAACACTGCGCCACCGCGCGGGGCGGTATTGGTGGTCAGGAGCACGTTGTCGAATGTCACGTCGCCACCCGGCGCATCAACATAGAGGGCTCCGCCTTCAGCCTCGGCCGCATTACCATTGAGCACCACGTTTCGAAGCGCAAGCTTGCTGTTCGCGCCAACGCTTGCAAATGCGCCGCCGGAACGCTCGCTACGATTGGCGCTGGCTACTACGTCGGTCAGACGCACATCGCTGCTCTGCAAATACAGGGCACCACCGTCAAACTCGGCACGGTTGTTAATCAGATGCACGCGATCCAGACTAACCGCACTAAACTCGCTGTGGATCGCGTGGCGCGTATTGTTCTCGACCGTGAGGTCTTGCAGCACCACGCCGCTGCACCCGTCAATCTCAAACGACGGTGCTTCGATCGCGGTGAAGCGTGAGCTTGGCGCCCCACTGTCGCCACGCAGCACGCGGCCGGTGTCTTCCGCCACCGAACCGACAAAAACAATATGATCACAAGGGGGCATCAGCCACAGAGCGCCCGCGTAAGGCTCGTCACTCGCGGCATACACCACAAACGTTGGCTGCGCCGCGCTGATGCCACCGGGCACCATGCCAAGTCCGCGATGGTCACGCACTGCCTGAGCGAAGCTCTCGCCGGTTTGATCATTGGCGCCGTTGGGCGAGACGTAAAAAAC
This sequence comes from Gammaproteobacteria bacterium, assembly GCA_045106455.1. Lineage (GTDB taxonomy): Bacteria > Pseudomonadota > Gammaproteobacteria > Steroidobacterales > JBCCMA01 > JBCCMA01. Next base: position 24,877 of record JBGCEL010000138.1, on the reverse strand, counting down.
ACCGGCGGCGGGCAACAGCGGATCAGCGCCCGCCTGCACTTCTGAAAAATCGTTGACGCCGTCGCCGTCGCTGTCGACCAAATCAGGGTCTGTACCAAAGGCCACTTCCTGGGCATCGCTCAACCCGTCGCCGTCGCGATCCGCTGTGTCGATCTGCAACACTAAGTGCGTAACCGCGCTCGCGCCGGCCGCATCGATCGCCTCCACCTCAAGCGGGTATTCCGGGACGTTGGCTTCAAACAGCGTCGGCGTGCCCTGCACCAGACCGGCGGCATCAACGCTTAACGAACCGGGCAGGCCCGTAACGGTGAAACTCAACACCGCATCGTCAACGTCTTCAAAGCGCAGCCTTAAATCAGAGCTCACCGATTCGCCCGTAAACCACATCAAACGCTCATCCGCCACCAGCGCCACGGGCGCATCATTGATCGGATCAATTTGCAGTGCGAGCCCGCGTGTCACGGTCAAACCGTTCACCTGATTGGTGGCACTTATCTGAATCTGGGCCACGCCAAATGCGTTTTCTATCGGGTATAAACTGACGCGCCCATCGCCGCTGATCGCCACGTCCACAATCGGGTTATCCACGCTTGCCGCGTAGCTCAGCACGCCGTCGGGCGTGAGTTGTTCAGGCGTGGCCAGAATGTCCGCGACCGTGTCGAAATCTTCATCAAGCACCAGCGTGGCTTGCGACAAACTAAACTGCGGCTCGCGCGGCGCTACGGCCAGCGTGAAATTCGCAGCCAACGAAAACTGACCGTTGTCCGCCGTCACGCTGAGCATGAGCGGGCTGGCCGCGAGATCGGCCGCGGTGGCGATGCCGGTGAGTCGACCCGTCAGGGGATCAAGCTGCAGACCCGTGCCCGCGGGCAGACCCGTAATTTGGTAGCTCAGCGTCGCATCGAATGGATCGGCAAAAAACGCCGACAAATCAAGATCAATGTCGCTGCCCACCGCGCCTGGCAGTGTCGTGATGGGCATACTCAGCGCGGGGGTCGCGCCGACGATCGTGACCGTTTGAACGACTTCGGTCGCAAGACCCGCGTCATCGACCGCGCGCCACACCACCTGTGTATCCCCGACGGGAAAGCCTGCGGCCGGCGCGTTATTGCTAATCGTGACGGTGGCAGAAACATTGTCGGCCGCGGTCGCCGTGCCCAGATTCACCGGCGTCAACGCTGCACTGGCATCGACGCGTAAATCGGCCGGCGCCTGAATCACCGGCGGCGTGAGATCGGCCACCGTGACGGTCCAGACGACGCGGGATTCATTGCCCCAGCCATCGGTCGCGGTGACGCTTAAGCTTGACACACCCAGCGGCAAACGGGCCTGCGCCACCAGCGCAATACGTGCTGAATCAGCACGATTGTCATTGGCCTCAAACGCCTCCAGAGCGGCGTCGAGTGGCGCCACGTTGGCCGCCACGCCCGTCGCGTCTTCGGCCGCCAGCGTTAACGGCGCTGCGACACGGGTAAACACGGGCGGCTCCACGTCATCGGAGCCAGGCGTTGGCTCGCAGCCCGCCGTATCCAACACCGGCGCGCCCAGGTCGGCGTAGTCGTCAAAGTGGTTATTGCGAAAGCGGAGTATTTCGTCGTTCAGCGTGCGACCGTTTAGTACCGCGATGTCGTACAACACCTGACCGCCAAGACCCAGGCCATCGAGACGGCAATCGATCAGGTCGTCGAGCAGCAAATCAATGGTCGCGAAATCGGCGACCGCCTGGCCGCGCTCCACGGCCAGCGCATTTAGCGCGTAGGCAAGACCGCCTGCAATCAGCGCATAGCGGCGCTCGTCATCGGTGCCAATCGGCGCCAGTGGATCAGCCGCCGTGGTCGCCAGTGGATCGAGACCCAGCACAGAGCCGTATTGATTGCGGTTGGTTTGCAGTCGGGACGCGAAGTTGTTGTTGTTGGCCTCAAGGCGCGCTTTGCGCACCAGCGCATCGCTCACCAAAGTAATCGATGCAACGGCCTCGCCCGGTGGCAAGAACGACAGCAGCGTGTCGTCGTCGCCGAGGGTGACCGTGCGTGGCGAGGCAGGATCGGGGTCGGACTCATCGATAAAGGCGCCCCCGGTGGACTGCACCAGCAGACCCTGATGATCGGCCGGCACGCTGACCGACCAATTGCCTGCCGGATCGGTCAGGGTGGACGCCAGCGCAACACCAAGTACACGACCATCGGCCGCCGTCGCGAACATATCAATGCGCGCACCGGCCAACGGGCCTTTGGTCGCACGCCCTTCGACGGTGAGTGTGGCCGCTGCTACGGGCGGCGGCTCAGAGGTGGTGACACTCCCGCCGTCGCACGCCGTAAGGACAGCTGCCAGTAGTCCGATGATGTATGGAGATCGCCTGTGCGTCATACCCTGCTCGCGGCGTTCTGTGCAGAACGCTTATGTTGAGTCTATCCGTACGGAGTATCTCACCAGAGCCGGCCCAATAAGGGTATCAATCCACAAATCCAGAAAAAAGTCTGTGTCAAAAGGTGCCTGAACGTAAAATTCGTAGCTACCGTCGCCCATATCGGCCACCGGCGTCGAGCGCCCGGTGCCCAACGGGTCGGAAAAATCCGGCACAGAGCGATACAAACGCGGCTGGGCCGTATCATCCACGCCCGAAACAAACACGCGCCGACCTGGCCCGGCTTCAATGCCGCCCACCAAAGGACGCACCGAAATCACATGGTATTGCTCGGCCGGATCAATCACCGTGCCGCTGGCCGGCGCACTGTCCACCACGCCCGCGCTCGCACCGGCGTAGTGATAGCCGGCATCCAGCGCCCCCGTATCCGGCGCGGCGCCGGTCTCATTCGTGAAGCGTGTCTGCAGCGAAATACTGGCCGCATCGCTTTGGAACGTTTGGCTGTGGTCAATCGCCGGCGACAGATTGCCGCCGTCGTGATCCAGATAGAAACCGGCCGTAAAGCGTGCGTCGGCATTCAGGTTATTGGTACCAAAGAAGCCCGCCCACGCCGCGTCGGCCACGTTGTTATTGGCGTTGAGATTCAGCAACGTGGCCACTGTGCCGCCCACGGTGTCCGCAGAGCTGAGCGCCGTGTTGCCAAACAGCACATTGTCGTCCAGACGCGGGCTGCCAGCGTTGACCCAAATGGCACCACCGTCGGAGGCAAAATTATAGCCGGCGCTAAAGTTGGTTACCGCACTGTCCAGCGCATCGTTGGTGTACAGACCGCCACCGGTGGCCGCGTAGTTGGCCGTGAGCAAAGAGTTGGCAATCACCACGTTGTTGCGGGTGCCGTCCAGATAGCCGCCACCGCCAAGGCGCAACGCCTCGTTGCCACTGACGTTGCTATGACGCATGTTCACAAGACCGGTTTCGCCGCGCAGCGCGAAACCACCGCCCACGCTCTCGCTTCGATTGCCGGCAAACGTCACGTTTGAGGTGTTCAGCGTGGCGTTGTCGCTGTGCAGTCCAGCACCACCGCCGCTATCGCCCGATGCGCCGGCCTGACGAATCACGTTGCGCACGAAGCGTGTGTCTTCAAGATTCAGGGTGGTGCCACTCTCGGCGTGCACGGCACCCCCGCGGCCATCGACGCCATCGGCGGCGTTGACCTCGTTGCCGGCGAATACGCCGCCAACGATCGACAGCGTCGCTACAGGCGCACCGTCGCCTGCCGTCAGTGCCAGAGCACCACCAGACTCCGATGCACGGTTGTTCTCAAATTCGGGCGCGTTGAGCACAACCGTAGAGGCTTCAATCAGCGCACCGCCGCCTTGCGCCACGCCACCACCGTTCGCAACGCGCAGTCCAAACGCATGCACATTGTCGCAGTTACGCAGTTCCAGTGGACGCTCGCCAGAGGCCGCATCAAGTGTGGTGGACCACTGGCCGTCAGCATTGCGCTGAGGCGTATCGGCAAGGAAGCTCACGCTGCCAAGCAACACCAAATCGTCGCAGTTGTCGTCGAAAGACAAGCGCCAGTTTTCGAGCGCGGTGGCATTATCGGCCATTAAAATAAACGTCATGTTCGGCCCGCTGCCGTTGAGCGCACCCGCCGTTTGTGCGGCCGCCGGCGACACGAACGCCGTTGCCCAGCTCAAACCATCGCTAAGCTGCGGATCGGCGTTCGGATCAATGTGCACCAGGCGACTGTCGGCGGCATCCGGATCGGTGCCAACGGCAATTTCAATATCGCGTGCCACACCGTCAAAGTCGGTATCGGTTACCGGCCAGACGTCCACCGTTACGGTCGCAAGATTTGCCGCCGTGCCGCCCGCGTCACTCACCCGATAGGTGAGCGTTTGGCGGCCCACCGGGCTGGCGCTCGCGTCGAAACGAATTGCACCACTGACCGCGTCCACCGATACCGGCGCCGCGGGCAGATCGATCAAGGTCACGCTGGTCGCATCCAACGCATTTTCCGGGTCCGAATCGTTTGCCACCACGTCGATGTCAACGATGCCACCGGCTAGCACCACGGCGCTGTCATCCAGCGCCACCGGCACGTCATCCACAAACGCCACGTTCACGCTAACCGTTGCGGGTAGCGAAAAAACACCGTCGCTATCGGCGACGCGATAGCTCAAGGTGATCACGCCGTTGAATTGGTCCGCGGAGGTATAGAGCAATTGACCGCCCGCCTCTACGTTTACACTGCCGTTCGCCGGCGCGGCCACAATCTCAACACTGCCGACATCCAGCGCGCCCTCGACGTCACTGTCGTTGGCCAGAACATCAATCAGCACCGGCACACGCTCAGAGGTCGACGCCGTATCGGCAAGACTGACCGGTACGTCGTTGATCGGCGTTACGGTGATCGACACGACGCCAGGCGTTGACACCAGGCCGTCGGTATCGGCGTAGGAAAATGTAAATGCGTCGGTGCCGTTGTAATTTGCATTGGGCTGATAGCGCCACGTACCTGCCACAACCGGTGTTAATACGCCGGATGCCGGTGCCGTCACTATGGCGACGGACGACGCATCGAGCTGCCCTTCGGCATCCGTCGCCGTTACGGCGATATCGACGCTGCCATCTTCTACCAGCGTAATCTCGCGCGATACGGCGACCGGTGGTTGGTTAACCCCGGCGATGCTGATGCTGACCAGCGCGTCCAGCGACAAACGACCGCTTAAATCACGCACGCGGTAGCGGAAGCTGTCAACGCCGTCAAAATCAGGCGCCGGTGTGTACATCACGCGCCGTGTTGCGCCGTCCACGGTCGCCACGCCGTTGGCCGGCATGGTTTCAAGCTCCACGGTCGCGCCATCCAGACCACCTTCGTCGGGGTCCTGATCATTGGCCAGAACGTCAATGGCAACGCTGTTGTTTTCGGCAACGCTGGCGCTGTCGTTTTGCGCTTCGGGCGCATCATCATTGCGTGCACTGATGGTAATAGTCACGTTGGCCGCTGCACCGCGCAGGCCGTCGGTATTGGCCACATCGTAAGTGATCGTCACGGTGCCAAACGCGTTCGGCGCCGGGGTCACCACGAGCGCTCCGTTCGACAGGTCCACCTGCACACTGGCCGGTCCGGTGACGCTTTGCACACGTACCGATGCTGGATCCAGCGGCAAACCCGTCACCACGTCGTTGGCCAGGATATCCACCGTCACGTCCACGTCTTCGGTGGTCGTGGCGGTATCGTCGTTGCTGTTGGGCGGCAACGATGTGGTCACGGCGATCTCGCGCACATCGGAGATCGCTTCATTGCCGGCCGCATCGGTGGCCACGAAAACCACCCGCGTTGTCCCGGCCGCAAAGCGCGTCGGGAGCGCGGCGCCAGACGCCAGACGTACGCTCACCTCAACCGGCTGTGGTCGGTTATCGGTCACCACCACCGCATCATAAAAAGGCTGCAGCCGGCCGTCGTCAATCAGCACGCCCAGACCCTGCGGATCGGACAGTGCAATGTTATTGGGCAACGTCACAAACCGTGGCGCCTGCGTGTCGTCCGCCACGGCGCTGATCAGGCACGGCGCATTGTCGACCTGCACCAGCGGCGTGTTCTCATAAGCCGAATATTGGTTGTTGCGAAAACGCAGAATTTCGAGATTGAGCGACACGTTGCCTGGCAATGACTGCCCCAACCCGTTCACGGTAATCGACGCGCCGTCGCGCTGACCGTCCAGACCGCAGTCGAGCAAATCGTCCACGAATGCATCAACCAAATTGGCCTCTGGCGCCTCTTGCCCCAACGTCACCGCAATGCGGTTCAGCGCGCTGGCGGCACCGCCGAGCACCATGGCAAGTTCGCTTGACGCCGCGCTCGCGCCAGCCGGGTCAAGAGGATTCACCGCCGGTGTGGCGAAAACATCAAGACCATAGGCATCGCTGGCCTGCGCTCGCACCACGGGCGCGACCAAGGCGTAATCCGTAGCAAAACTCTGTGCGCGCACTTTGCGTACCAGCGCGCTGGTCAGTGGTGTCACCGCCGTGGTCGTCGCATCCGCAAATAGAAGGCTCTCAAGCGTTCCGCCCGCCAAAGAAATCTGACGCAAGCCGCTGGCTGCATCGCCCGAATCGGCCGGGTCGAAATAAACCCCGCCGGTGCTCACTATCAAGTAATCGGGTCGGGTCACCGGCAAGCTCGCACACCACTGGCCGTTGACGTCGGTTTGGGTCGTCGCGACGGCCGGGCCGTTTGGCGCACCACCGGCGTCCATTTCAAACACACTCACCGCGGCCTGCGCCACGGGACCGAGCATCACCTGACCACACAACTGCTGCGGCGGCGTCACCACCTCGGCGCGCACCGTAACGGTGACCACGCCCGTCGCACTGTCGAGCCCGTCGCTCACCTGATATTCAAACTGATCCACGCCGCTAAATCCTGGCGCGGGGGCATACAGCAACTGATCGTCGGAAGAATCGAGGGGCGTACCCGCGTGATCGCGCGTGATCACACCGCCCGCTGCGGTGCCAAAATTAAGCAGCGAAATCGTATCGCCATTGGCATCGGTGTCGTTGGTCAGCACGTTGATCAGCACGCCGTCGCCCGGAGCCGTACGCGCCGCGTCGGCGACCGCCACCGGTACTGTGTTGCTGGCACTGCCGCCCGTGCTGGTTTGGCCGACATCGATGCGAACCGTGCCCTGCGCACGCGCGCCGTCGGTGTCTTGCACGATGTAGGTCACCATCACGTTGCCGACAAAACCGTCGGGCAGTGTGACGCGCAACCGATCATCGGTCAGATCCGCGCTGGTGCCATTGTCATCAATACTCGCCGTGCCGACCGTGGGCACGCCCACGGACAACAACGACACGACATCACCATCCGGATCGGTGTCATTGGCCAGCACGCTGACCATGATCTCGCCGCTGGTGCCGGAGGTAATTTGATCGTCGGCGGCAAGCGGCGTCTGATTCGCCTGCACGGCTGGCGGTAGTCCGCCTGTGACGGGAGGCGTTGGATCCGGCGTGTCGGTCGGCGCTCCGCCCGAGCCACCACCACATGCACTGAGCGCGCACGCAACAATGGCCACAGACAGGCCGCGCATGACGGCACTATTGGATTGGTTAGACATTCGGTACGGCCATTTGCGACCGTCGCCGATCAATTGGTGTCCGGGCCGGCCTGAAACGCCGCTGATCCGGCGACATCCACGCCGCTGTCATCGGTCAGGCCGTAGGTGAAACCGGCGCCATTAATGACGCCATCCTGGTCGCCACTGAAAAATCCTGACAGCGAACCGCTGCCGTCTTGCTCGTTACCGCCCTGCGAAATCGTCACGTCGTCGAACGCACCATCAAAGGTGGCTTCGGCGCCATTGATGTCCACACCTTGCGCGTTGGCTTCCCACACTTCATTGGTTTGGGCGAACGACAGACTCACACCGGCATCCACCGTCTGGGCGTCGAAATTCGCATCCAGCGTAGCCGTCCCCAGCGTGCCAACGTTGCCGCGGCTGTCGGTCGGGTCGGTGTTGCCGATCAGGTCAAAGGACTGCGTACCGCTCGTCGGTACCATCGGCGCGGTTGCATCATCGGCGCTGGCAATCCAGTGCACGCTGTCGTCAACCGCCAGCGTCGATACAGAACCATCGGCAGCGGTGGCCGTGACGGTGCCGCCGCTCCAGCGGCCCCATGACAGTCCGGTGGCACCCTGACGCCCTTCATCACGGCCAATATTGACCGATTGCGCCGTGTCAATTGCGTAGGTCACGCCATCGTTATCAAACTGATTAACGCTGCCGTCGGCGGCGCGTTCAAGATTGCCGTTGCCGCCAGGCGTGTTACCCACACCGACGCCCGGCAGATTCGCGAACGCCACGGCGCCTGAGGCATCGTTGTTGGTGGCAATACCGGTGTTCAAATCCACGGTGGTCGCCGCCATCTCGGCCTGCACGCCGGTGTCGGGTGCGGGCGCTTCATTCGGGTTACTCACTTCGGCCGTCGCCTCATCCTGCGAGCGCTCATTCACGTCGGCCTGGGTGGCCGGTGCCAGCACTTCGCGTGCTTGATCCGAGTTGCGTGGCGCTTTGGCGCTACCACCTGCGAAACCAAATTCCTGGGGTCCGAGCGCGACCGAGCCGGCGGCGTTGGTAATTTGTACGCCACCGCTGTTCACGCCCACGTACAGGCCGTCGGCCACGTCTTGACCCACGGACAGCGACAGCGCAGCGCAGTCACCCGCGCACAGCACCGCATCATAGTCCGTACCGCGGATACCGATCGTGGCGACCGGAGTGCGCACACGATAGGCCTCTTTATTTTCTTGTCCCACCGCGCCGGTGAGCGAGCGGAACCCGCCTTTCACCAACGAGAAAAAGCTAACTGACTCGCGCTGTGCGAACGGATCGTCGCTGTTGTCTTGTGCGGCGTAGTGGAACGCCTCGATCTCAAATTCGGTGGCCGGGCGCAGCGCAATCAGGCCACCGTCGCGCAAACGAATTTGCACACGGCCGTTGGCACCGGTGATCACGCGATCGCCCTCATCCACCGCGCCGCCCTTGGTCAGCGAACGCACGGTACCGTTACTGGACACCACCTGTGCTTTACCAAATACAAAGATTGCCGATCCGGCTGATCCGTCCACGGCCAGCGCGGCAGGTGCCAACGCCAACGCGGCGATCAGAAGGGAAAACAGGCTAAGGATTCTGGACATACGCACTCACCGCCAAACAGTCAAAAGGCATGCACAGCCACACGGGCCGGCAACGACCCATTTAGACTATCGAGTTTGTACGAAAATCGCTGTGATGCCTCTCACAGGCAGAAAAATCAGCGCCAAACGTAACGCACACCGAGCGTTGCTTCGAAGCGATCGAACTCGAAAACCGTGACGTCGGTCTCATTCACGCGATAGCTCAGCGAATGCTGCAGACGCCAGCGCGGGGCGAACTGCCAATCAACAGCACCGCGCGAGCGCCAGGTCGTGTCTTCGCGCGCCTCGGTAAACAGACTTTCGAAGAAGACATTGTCATAGCGGCTTTGCTCGACGCCGACGCCCAGTGCCACATTTAGCGTGTCGCTAAATGCCCAGGTGAGGTTTGAATCCAGGCGCCAAAAGTCACGCCCAAAACGGGAGCCATCGCGCTGCGGATCGTCACCGCCAACACCGGCGGACGCCTGTAAACCGCCCTGACCCACGGGACCAAAACGCAGGCCACCGATCATGCCGATCGACCATCGATTCACATCTTTAATTTCCAGCGCATCTTCAAAACGCACGCTGCCAAACTGCACCTGCGGTCCAAGCCAGCCGGCGTTGCCCAGCCCAAAACGCCAGTCACCGGCGATCAAGAGCGCCGTGCTGTTGCGCCTGCCGTCCACCGATTGGGTAAACCCCTGCAGGCTAATAGACTGCTCCTGCCGCCCGGCTTTGCGCATAAGTCGCGTGCTGGCGGAAATAACGTTGCTGTCGGCAAATGAAGCCTGCCCATTGCGTCGCCAGCGCGAGCTAAGTCGACCGCTCAACACCAGCTGCGGTCGCAGTGCATAGGCACCACCCGCCGCAATGCCGGCTTCCAGAAAATCACTGTTTTGTTCGCGGCTTTGGGCGTTGAGCGTGAAGCCCAAGAACTCGTCGAGCTCGGTGGCGCTGTTGACGTTGCTGTCGTAGCCGGCACGCGTGCCAACGCTCAAATAGCGAGAAAATTTCGCGCGCCGCTGTGCGCGATCAATGCGCGTGATGTAATCATCGACCACTTTGGCGGCGGCCGGCGGTGGTCCAGCGGCGCGTGCCTTTTCAAATTCGCGCCGCGCTTCAATTAGGCGTGCTTGGCCAAGATAGGCGCGGCCCAGATCAATCCGTGCACCATGGAAATCCGGCTGCACCAGTAGCAAGCGTTCGAATATCAGGGTGGCCTGCGAGCCATCGCCACTGTCGAGCAGGGCCAGTGCGAGGGCGTAATCAAATTCCGGCTCGCCCGCGTACACGCCACGTAGCGGCTGCAGCTCGGCGAGCGCCGCCTGCGGCTTACCGTCGTTTAGCAAAATTTTTGCGCGCTCAAGCGCCGGGCTAGCCGTGGCCGAAACGGCACATAGCATGGCGCTTCCCAGCAGCGTGGCGCACAGTAGTCGAGCCCTAATCAACGCTATATACCCCGTTTTCGTGTGCCGCGATCCGAATGGCATGGCACCTCATTGCGCCCTGATCATACGGAGTGACCACAAGTCCGGTGTGATCGGATTCACAGTATTCTGTTAACACGATGCTAACCTTGCGCCCATGAATGAAGGTCAGGCCAAAATTACTGTCGCCGCCGTCGCGCACTGCGAGGGCCGGTTTCTGTTAATCGAAGAGCGCATCCGCGGTGAACGGGTCATCACTCAGCCCTCCGGGCGCTGGGAGGTGGACGAGACGTTAGTCGATACCGTAATTCGCGAAACGTTTGAGGAATCCGGGCATCGCTTTACGCCGCGTGCGGTGGGCGGCGTCTATTTCTGGCAGCATCCGCGCCGCGCGGCACCGGTGATGCGTATCAACTTCATTGGCGATGCCCATCTGTGTGCCGAGCCCTACACACTGGATGAGGGCATAGAGCGTTATCTGTGGCTCACCCGCGCCGAACTTCTGGCAAGCGATACTCCGCATCGAAACCCTATGGTGATCCGCACCGTGGACGATTTTTTGGCCGGCAAGGAGCACTCGCTGGATCTGGCCCATCACGCCCAGCGTGACTGGCTTGGCGCACTGGCACCCGCCGCCTGACATTCGATCGTAGCGCGCTATAATGGCGTGGTTATGAGCACCCCAACCTCCCCTCTGCGCGTCATTGTCGGCTTGTCCGGCGGTGTGGACTCTGCCGTCACGGCGGATCTGTTGCTGCGTGCGGGTCATCATGTTGAGGGGCTGTTCATGTTCAATTGGCAGGAGGACGAAGAGGCCTACTGCACCGCCGCCGACGATTATCAGGACGCGCGCCGCGTGGCGGAAACGCTCGGGATCGTTTTGCATAAAGCCGATTTTTCGGCCGACTATCGCTCACGGGTATTCGACTATTTTCTCGAAGAATACTCGGCCGGCCGTACGCCCAATCCCGACGTGCTGTGCAATCGCGAAATCAAGTTTGGCGTGTTTCTGAACTACGCCCAGCGCCTCGGCGCCGACAAGGTCGCCACCGGTCACTACGCCCGTGTGCTGCAGCAGGGTCACGACACGCTGCTTTTGAAAGGCAAAGACCACAACAAAGATCAGTCGTACTTTTTGCATGCCGTGCATCAACGCACGCTCGAGCACGTGATGTTTCCGCTCGGCGAGCTGGAAAAGGACGAAGTGCGTGAGTTGGCCTGGTCGCGCGGTTTGCACAACCACGCGCGCAAGGACAGCACGGGCATTTGCTTCATTGGCGAACGCCCGTTCGCAGAGTTTTTGGGTGGCTTTCTACCGGCCAAGCCGGGACTCATCAAAACCGACGACGATCAGCGCGTGGGCCAGCATCAGGGTTTGATGTACTACACGCTCGGCCAGCGTCAGGGTCTTGGCCTTGGCGGCATTCGCGGTCGCGATGAAGGTGCCTGGTACGTAATTGCCAAAGAGCTTGAAACCAACACACTCATCGTGGGCCAGGGCCATCACCATCCACGCCTGTTCTCAGACACGATGTGGACCGAAGACATGCATTGGCTGGTGGCACCCAAAACCGAAGCCTTTCGCTGCCAGATCAAAACACGCTATCGACAGGCCGATCAGGCCGCGATCGTAACGCCCGGCTCGGACGGCACGCTGCACGCTCGCTTTGACGACGATCAACGCGCCGTGACCCCCGGCCAATACGCCGTGTTGTACGACGGCGATGTCTGCCTCGGCGGCGCCGTGATCCTGCGCACGGCCATGACCCATGAGCGCCGCGCCACCGGCAGCTAGTGGCAAGTCCCGTGACCCCGAATGGGTCATCCACTATAATTTGCGTCCCCCACAGAACCCACGCCCGGCGGAGGCAGCATGACGCAATTTAGGGATTTGGCCAGAACCACGCTCAGCGTGAGCGGCAAAGATTACGAAATCTATAAGCTCGACAGCATCCCGGGGGTGAATCTCGAGCGATTGCCCTACTCGCTTAAAATCTTGCTCGAAAACCTGCTGCGTCATGAAGACGGCGTCAACGTCACCGCTGACGACATTGATGCGTTGGTGAACTGGGACGCCAAAGCCGCGCCCAGTCAAGAGATCGCCTTCACCCCGGCCCGGGTCATATTGCAGGATTTCACGGGCGTGCCCGCCGTGGTGGATCTGGCTGCCATGCGCGATGCCGTGGTCGCGCTCGGGGGTTCCGCTGGCGACATCAATCCACTGTCGCCCGCCGAGCTTGTGATTGATCACTCCGTGCAGGTGGATCGCTTTGGCACCGCCGCCGCACTTGCCGCCAACAACGAAATTGAGTTTCAGCGCAACGAAGAGCGTTACGCGTTCCTGCGCTGGGGCCAAAGCGCGTTTGAGAACTTCCGCGTGGTGCCGCCGAACACGGGCATCGTGCATCAGGTCAATCTTGAGTATTTGGCGCGCGTGGTGTTCGGCGCCGAAAAAGACGGTCGTCTGCAGGCCTATCCCGACACGCTGGTGGGCACCGATTCGCACACCACCATGATTAACGGTCTGGGCGTGCTTGGCTGGGGCGTAGGCGGCATCGAGGCCGAAGCCGCGATGCTGGGTCAGGCCATCACCATGCTGATTCCAAACGTGGTGGGCGTGAAGCTCACGGGCCGTTTGCCCGAAGGCGCCACGGCGACCGATTTGGTGTTGATGGTCACCGAGCGTCTGCGTGAAGTGGGCGTGGTCGGCAAATTTGTTGAGTTTTTTGGCGACGGCGTCGCGCAATTGCCGCTGGCCGATCGCGCCACGCTTGGCAACATGTCGCCGGAGTTTGGCAGCACCTGTGCCATCTTCCCCATCGACGAAGAGACCATTCGCTATATGAAACTTTCCGGTCGCGACGACGAACGCGTGGCGTTGGTCGAGGCCTACGCGCGCGCCCAGGGCATGTGGCGTCTGGACTCTGATCCCGACGCGGACTACAGCGAAGTGGTGAACGTGGATCTGGCCGACGTGGTGCCGAGCATTGCCGGTCCGAAACGGCCACAGGATCGCATTGTGTTGAACGTCGCGGCTGATAAGTTTGAAGAACTGATGACGCCGATTCGCAACGCCCGAGGCGCCGATGAAAAAGGCGCCATCGACGTTCGCGACGACGGTGACCATTACGAACTCAAAGACGGCGCCGTCCTCGTCGCCGCCATCACCAGCTGCACCAACACCTCCAACCCAGCCGTCATGATGGCGGCGGGGTTGATGGCGCGCAATGCCGCCGCCAAGGGGATGAAAGTAAAACCGTGGGTGAAAACCTCGCTCGCACCGGGCTCTAAAGTGGTCACCGACTATCTGGACAAAGCCGGGCTCACCGACGATCTGGATGCGCTGGGCTTCCACACCGTCGGCTACGGCTGCACCACTTGCATCGGCAACTCTGGTCCGCTGCCGCCAGCCATTACCGAGGCGATGAATGCGTCCGACGTGGTCGGCTGTTCTGTGCTCTCGGGCAACCGCAACTTCGAAGGTCGTATTCACGCGCTCATTCGCATGAACTTTCTCGCTTCGCCGCCGCTGGTGGTGGCCTACGCACTGGCGGGCAACATGGATGTGGACGTCACGCGCGATGCACTGGGACAGGATGCGCAGGGCAACGACGTATTTTTGAAAGACATCTGGCCCACGCAGCATGAAGTGGCAGAGGTGATCGGTAGCAGCATCGATTCAAGCATGTTCCGCAACAGCTACGACAGCGTATTTGACGGCGACAGCAACTGGACCTCACTGAACGTGCCCGACGGTGAGATCTTCGCTTGGTCGAACGATTCCACCTACGTGAAAAACCCGCCCTACTTTGTGGGTATGAAGCGCGAGGTAGGCACGGTCAAAGACATTGTTGGTGCCCGCGCACTGGCCTTGCTCGGCGACACCGTGACCACAGATCACATCTCCCCGGCCGGCAGCATCGCCAAAGACAGCCCCGCGGCGAAGTACCTGCAAGAACAAGGCGTGGCGCAAAAAGACTTCAACTCCTACGGCTCGCGTCGTGGCAACCACGAGGTGATGATGCGCGGCACGTTCGCCAACATTCGCCTGCGCAATTTGCTGGCCCCAGGCACCGAAGGCGGCTGGACCACGCATATTCCCAGTGGCGAGGTGATGTCGATCTTCGCGGCGTCACTCAAGTATCAAAAAGACAAAACGCCGCTGGTGGTGATCGCCGGCGCTGAGTACGGCACGGGTTCGTCACGCGACTGGGCGGCCAAAGGCACGCTGCTGCTTGGCGTGAAAGCTGTGATTGCGGCCAGCTACGAACGCATTCATCGCTCTAACTTGATTGGCATGGGTGTTCTGCCGCTGCAATTTATGGACGGCGATAACGCCGAATCGCTGGGCCTCACCGGCCACGAAGTGATTGACGTGACGGGCATCGATGATGCCAACGCCAAGACCGTACACGTAACCGCGACGTCCGACGCTGGCGATGCCATCAACTTCAAAGCCAAGGTACGTATCGATACGCCGAAGGAACGTGACTACTATCGTCACGGTGGCATTTTGCATTACGTGCTGCGTCAGCTGGCCGCCAGCGACGCGGCGTAACGCGACCAATGCAACTGGCGCCCGATTTACTGGCACGTTTAGCCGGCCGGGAGCCCGTGCTTGTGCTGGCCGGCGCCGGGCTGTCTGCGGCCAGCGGTGTGCCGACATTTCGCGCGGCACAAACGGGGCTGTGGGCGAAATTTCGGCCCGAAGAGCTGGCCACCGCCGAGGCCTATCAGCGCGATCCCAAAACCGTATGGCAGTGGTACGTATGGCGACGCGAGCTGATTCAAAAGGCGCAGCCCAATGCGGCGCATCACGCCCTTACCACGTGGCAAAAACAGCGCCCGGTAACCATCGTGACGCAAAACGTGGACGGACTGCAGGCGCGTGCCGGCGGTGATGCCATCGAGTTTCATGGCAATATAGAACGCAATCTTTGCTTTGATGAGCACCGCGTACTTACCGATGACGACATCATTGCCGGCGAACCGCCCACCTGCCGTCACTGCAATGCGTACGCGCGACCCGGTGTGGTCTGGTTTGGTGAAGCGATTCCAGAGTACGCGCTGTTGCAGGCCAATCAAGCGGCTGAACAGTGCCACACCGTGGTCTCCGTCGGGACCTCATCGCTGGTGTATCCGGCCAACGCACTGGTGGAAACCGCGCTACGGGCGGGGGCGGCGTTCGTTGAGATTAATCCTGAGCAAACGCCCGTCTCATCGCTGGCGGACTATCGTTTGGCAGCCGGTGCGGAAGAGGTGTTGCCGCGCTTGATCGAGGCCTTGGGATTTAACGAATGACCACAGCACTGCCGCCGGGCCAGCGCGAGCGCCCCGACTTTCCACGCTTCGGGCTGACGCCGTTTGCCAAGCGCTTCCCAACCCAAACCGAACACATTCATATTTCGGTGAGCGGGCTCACTGAAGCGGTTATCGAGATTGGTCGCGAACAACTGGACGCTCTCGAGCGTGTGGAGCAGACCAGTGATTTTCATTGCGTTACCACTTGGTCGCATCTTGGTCTGCACTGGAGCGGGTATCGTTTCAAAGATATTTACGATCGCTTAATAGCGCCCGCGGTGATCGATCCGACGCAGGTGAAGGTGCTGATTCTCAAGGCACAAGACGGCGCCCGCACGACGCTCCTGCTCGAAGACGCTTTAGCTGACGATGTGTTGCTCGCCGATCAGCTCAATGGTGAACCGCTGGATGTCGCCCACGGCGGCCCCGTGCGTTTGGTAGCGCCTTCACAGTATGGATATAAGTCGGCGAAGTATTTGCACAAGATTGAGCTGTGCCCTGATGACTCGACGTTCCGCCCTGCGGCGTTTCGGTTTATGGATCATCCACGCGGGCGCGTGGCGTTGGAAGAACGCGGACGGATTTTTCCTGGGTGGCTGTTACGACGCGTCTATCGACCGATGATTGGGCCTACTGTGCGGTTGTTTGCCCGGGAGCTCACTCGCTTTCATGCCAACCGGGGCGAGTGACAAAATGAAGCATGAAGCAAGAGCCATGCTCTGCGCCTGAATTAGTCGTCGTCCGCGGCATTATCAAAGTGAACACCAAGCCCCTTCTCCCACAAACAGGCGATATCCGGCCCCAACACCGCGAACTAACCTTCCACGCATGGCATCGACACACGGACGGTTTCCCATGCGGCATTTAATCACATTCTCTCTTAGCACCTTAGCGTTACTCGCCTGGATGCCGCTGGCCACCGCCGCCGGGGTGTGCGACGACGACAACGTCCGCGAGCGCCTCTGCGACCCGAAGCAAAAAAGCGTGTTCTCCCGCTACCCCTTTAATCTGCAGCGAGTATGGCTGATGATGGCCGTGTTCGATGCGGACGAGCGCACGACCACGCCCGCCATCGTCGACATTGGCTTTCTTGACGACGGCGAAGTGCGCGCACCCAACTCGGAGTGCTTCGTGAACTACGTGCCGAGCAAGTTTGCGCACAACATCGATTGCGCCGCGAATATTTACGGCGAGTACGACGGCATCTTGCTCGCCACGGGCAAAGACGCCTACAAAACCCACGGCAACAACATGAAGAACATCATTGCCGCTACGCTCAACGACGGCGGCGCGGCCGGCGTCGCAGGTCAGGTAGCGGTGCCGAATTTGTATCGGCTCGACGATGTGCAGAGCTACTTATTCGAGCTGGGCCCCACCATCCGCCAGGCGGTGGATGACGGCAGCAGCGTGATCAATATTAGCGGCGGCTTTCCGTGCATTGTGCAGCTCAACACGCCGCCAAATGGTGCCACGCCCAACTTGTGTACCAGCGCAGGCCGCTGGCAGTTTTGCAATACGGCGGGCCTCGTGTCCGCCATGCCGGCGTTGTCCACGCTCTTGTGCGCCACCGGCGAACTTGAAGGCGACCTTGTGAACAACATCGCCGCTGCGGCCAACTACGCGACGGCAGCAGGCGTGCCGATCGTAGCGTCCGCTGGCAATATTTCGACCGAGTGGCTCACCTCCTCCGGCGTCGACCTCACCGGCATCGTGAACTGGACCGCCGCCAATAGCGATGCGGCGGACTGGGGCATTATTCCGGCTACGGTCGGACCCGTCATTGCCGCCGGCGCGGCTGGCACCAAAGCACCGTACGCCAATCAGGATTTTCACGGGCCACGCGTGAACGTCTGGGCGCCGTTTAGCGACACCAGTCCGTCCGCCGCCTTCATCTCCGGTTTGATTGCACTGGCCCAAGCCATCAATCCCGACCTGTCGCCGGCAAACGACGATCTGTCGGCGGATGAACTCGAAGACCTGCCACAGCAGATGCGTGATCTATTGATGGCAACGGCGCACACGCCCGACGAACTGAGCGCCACGTGCAAAGCCGACAAACCAGACTGCATGACAGACCCAACCGGCGAGCGACGCAATCTGGTGCATCCCTATCGCTTCTTGCGTGCTGCCGCTCAGGGCGCCTTGCCAGACTTTGAGACACTGGGTTACACCGACACGTTTGATTCGTCTCGAGATGATCATGAGCCGGCGAACGACGCTTGGCCCGATCTGTCCACGGCGAGTCCAAGCCTCATTAGTGCCATGACAACCGAAGGGGCGGCAAACAGCACGGCCACGGGGACAGGCACTATTTTTCACGTGCCGGGGCCCACGCCGCTTTTGGATGTTGATGCCCACATCCTGACGCTCGCCGGCAGCGGTGCCGCACAGACCGATCTGCAGCTGGAGCTCACCTACCTAACCGGCTACGGCGACCTCACGCTCACCTCGCCGCAGCTCCCGCTCACGCTAAGCGACACCCGTGTGAACCCAGTGGAGACAACACTTGTCTATCGCACCAGACGTCTGGCCGCCGGCGCGTCAATTTTGGTCAAAGTAGCGGGTGTCAACGCCGCGGACGACAACCTGTACAAGCTTTCCATCGTGCGCGGCCTGGACATTCGCACCCGTGCGGATCGCTTTGATCAAAGCAACGGCAACAATAATTCGCAGCATCCGGATCACAACAACATTGACGCGGCGGCCACCGAATTGGCGCTCACTGTGCAACCCTTCAGCGTCGTCACCAATACCAGTCGCTGGTCTTTTTCGGTCGACGAATTGAGCATCCACAGCACCAACGATCAGGATCATTTTACGTTTAACGGACCGGCCGCTCCGACCGGCACCATCACCTATGAAAAGCACCTGACCATCAATACCGACAATCCAATGATTCGGCTGCTCGCCTCCACCAATGGCGGCGAATTCCGGCCAATCAGTGACAGCGGTGTGTATTACTACGATGATCAAACACTGACACTGCGTGCGGAACCGCGCTTGAAGGGTCTGGTGCTCGATTACAACCTGAGCGGCTCGCTGACCATGCAACCCATGGAATACAACGCGATTCCGGACAAGGCCATGGCGGACCTTGAGCGCTTCATCGACAACATGCGCTATCACGTGGACGGCTATCCAGCGCGAGAACTCGGCTGTGTCGAATGCATGAATCTGGGTGATCAGGGACTGATCGAGGCGATCGACGGACACCACGCCGTGGCACGCTACGGCCGCATTCCGCACACGGCTCGCTCGGCTAATTACGTTCTAGTCGAAAAGACCTCTCAGATCACGCTGACCCTTGAGTCAGATCGCGCTGACAACGTTCGGCTTTATCTGTTTGATACCCGCGGCAAACGCATCACGCGCAGCGCGCGCGGCAACCCGCAATTGAGTGCAACCCTTGAACCCGGTGCGTATGTGGTGGTGACCGCCGGCGGGCGTCGGGGCGAGCAGCGATATCGTTACACCTTGCGCCGAGAGCCACGTTGAGTCGTTCATTCACTTACCCAAACCGTCGCAAGTCAAACCAATCGCACCGCTTATGCACTGGAAAACAGTCGTTTATCCAGCGGCAAATCGAAAGGCTTCGCGATGGACAGTTTGGCGAAATCCGGATGCGTTGGATTGATGATCACGTTCTGCTCCATGGGCACCAACGCCGAGGGCACCGCCAGTAGCGCGGTGTCACCGGCGATCAGCCATTCATCCCCAAGCGCGGCGAGTTCTTTGGGGCCAGGCACGGTGCGCCACCCGTCCAGAAGCTCCGACTCGTTGATCGTGGTCTTGGGCATGTCATCGGGCACCTCCACCCGGAACACGACCAGGCGCGGCATCGACGTTGTGTCGTAATGCACGAGTGTTTCGAGAATCGCCAAAGATGTTGAGGACGCGGTGTAGACGGCGGGATGCCCTGGTGAAGACCAGCGTCCGCCCACGAGGCGCGCGCCTTCGCCGTCGAACGCACTGCGCATCCATTTTCGAGTGGTGATGCGAAACAGGACCATGCCCGCAATTCGTGCTTAACTTTACGAAAATATACCGTGTTCGATGCGCACCAATACCGTTCTGATGCCGTCGATGCCGGCATCGGTGTCGAGCATCGACAAAGGCGTCCTGCCGGCCAGTGCCGCCACCGGCTGCTTAAGCCAATGCACCGCCGCCTCGGCATCTTCAAATACGTCCGTCACTTCGCCGAGAATACGCTGCATGCGCACCAGCCGGTCGGATTCGATCACTCCAAGTGCGCCGTCCGATTTACTCAAACGTCGCCAATGACGATCGGATAAGCCCAAAAGCTCCGAGAACCGGCCCACGGGAATCTGCCACGCATCCATTAAATCGTTGGCGCTGTGAATGGGCATCCCGGCACGGGTCGCTTCATCTGCAACGAGGAAATCGGGTGCTGTCATAGGGGCTCCAACGATCAGATCGACACAAACGGCCACAAGACCTAATTGTAGCGGACATTTGTCCGCTGTGCAATTTGCCCACTACGAAGCAAGGTATTCAGTGGGTTGCAAGCTACCGAGCCCCGGCGTCTGACCTCAACCAGGGGCGCCAGAATGCACTACAGCTCTCTTTCGAGTCCCGGCAAATCTTCGCGAATTTTCTCCACCGCTTGTGCTCCGTGGAGAAATGGCGGTTCGCCTCCTGGCGCCAATTGGCCTCCACTAAGCTCGGCCAACACCGCAGCCGCGATCATGGACGTAATGAGTTCTCGATAATCTGCATGTGTGGAAAGTGTGACCAGAAAATCACTGTCGCCCAGTTCGGTCACTTCGTCGCCTTCGAGCATACCGTCCGCCGCCAGAGCATTCACATCGGTCTTCTCAGCCCAATATTCGAAGCCGGCGTCCTCGCCCTTATATTTGCATGGAAGAAAACCCTCGAAGTCCTCCACATCAAAATCGACGTCCATTTCCATCTCGAAACCATGGGCTTCGATCGCCGCAAGCCAGGTCTCAGGCGTGGGCATTTTGGTCCGATTCATAAACACATTGTTATTCACAGACATAAGCGATTGCTTCCCTAGAGAATCTGGACGTCAGGGTATGTAAAAGTGGGGGCAACACGCAATCGCTCTGAGCGTTTGAGAGAAATTAATTCACCCGCTCAGCCTGCGCGCCGGCCGCCGCACCGTTCACATCCAGATAGCCGCGCTCGATCATAGTCTCTAACGCGCTGGTTGCAGCAAGCAACTCCTCGTAGCGCTCGCGCGCAAGCCTAAGCTCGCTGACATCGGCGGGTGCTGTCTCCCCGTCCGACTCGGCGGCCAGCGACAACAAGGCCTGTAAATACTCCGCCCGCGCGTTCGCCACCATCGCCACCACGGGCTCAAGCTCGGTGGGAACCAGAGGCTCCATAATGGGGTTTAGAACGGCGCGGTTCACCTGACGAACGGTCTCGCCAAACTGAATCATTAAACGCCGTCGATCCTTCGCTGCGTTGCCCATGAGTACTGCCTCCTGCAGTGGACTTAGTCTCACAAGTTTGCACGACAAGCACTGGAAAAACCGAGCGCTGTTTCTCAAAACAGGGTTTTGATGTTTCGCGCGTTAGTCTAACCGCAGCCAATCCGGGACCAGCTTAACCACGTTGTTCAGCCGCGCTTCCTGCGAGCGATAGTTCGGCGCAAACGATTTGACCAGCTTCCAGTAAGCTCGCGAGTGATTCATGTGCTGGCTGTGACATAGCTCGTGTATGCACAAATACTCGGCCAAATCCGGCGGTGTAAACAGCAGGCAATAATTAAGGCTCACCGTGCCGGAACCGGAGTAACTGCCCCAGCGCGTTTTCTGTCCGCGCACCTGCACGCGTTTGTAGGGCATCCCCATCGCTTTGGCGCGTTGCGCGAGCATCGGCACCAACACCTCGCGCCCCTTGTGCTGCAGCCAGGCCCGCAACGCACGTCGCCCCGGCACCCGTTGCAATTGGGCAGCGCCAATATCAAGCGTATGCCCACGATCGTGCCAACCTTTTTTTCCTACGGACTGATCGTAGGCCACCACCCACGACGCATCGCAAAGCGGCAAATCAATGCGATTGGGCAAGCGTAAATCCGGCGGTGGGCCCTGGTCGGCCAGTGCTTCGCAGGCGCGTCGAATCCAGTCGCGCTGGCTCGCCACAAAACGCTCTACCGCGGCGGCACTAGCGGTGTGCGGCACAACAACTTCGATGTCATCCACATGGCGCACATGAATGGCCATGTTGCGCGCCCGCTTGCTACGCCTGACCCGCCACGCCCCCTCACCGGCCGCGTCGCGAAACAGATCGAGCTGATGGTCGCGGTTGCTCACGACGCTAGAGCTTGGCCGCCAGCAAACTCCCTTCGCGGATCGCGTATTTCGCGTCCAGCTCCGCGGCGCGTTCGGCACCGCCTATCACGTGTACGTTGTCGTCGTTGCCAAGATGATCGATCAGCTGATCGGCCAACGTGCGCTGGGATTCTTGCCCCGCGCAAACAATCACGTTATCCACTTCCAGCAGTCGATCGGTTTCGCCCACCGCAATGTGCAAACCGGCGTCGTCAATCTTCTTGTACTGCACGCCGCCAATCATTTTGACTTTGCGACCGCTCATGGCCAATCGATGAATCCAGCCCGTGGTCTTCCCAAGCCCCTTGCCGAGCTTCGCGTCTTTGCGCTGCAGTAAATACAGATCACGCGCGCTGTGGTGCTTGCTGCCATCGGGATGCAGTCCGCCGGCCTCGCGGTAGGTTTTATCCACGCCCCATTCACGCAAAAATTCTTCTGTGCTGGCTACCTCATCCGGATCGTCGTGGGCCAGAAACTCAGCGATGTCAAAACCGATGCCGCCCGCCCCGATGATCGCCACGCGTTTGCCGACTTTCGCGTTGTGCCGCAGCACGTCCACATACGAAAGCACCTTGTCGTGGTCAATGCCTTCGATGCCCGGCGTGCGCGGTGTAACGCCGGTAGACACCACCACTTCATCAAAGCCGCCCTGCTCCAGCATGGCCACGTCCACTTCAGTACCAAGACGAAGTTCGACGCCGGCATCGCCGAGCACATTTTTGAAATAACGCAGCGTTTCGTAAAACTCTTCTTTGCCCGGCACGCGTTTGGCCATGTTGAACTGACCGCCCAGTTCTTCGGCCCGGTCAAACAGCGTCACGCTGTGACCGCGCAATGCCGCGACGTGCGCTGTCGCCATGCCGCCGGGGCCCGCGCCAACCACCGCCACGCGTTTCGCCGTTTCGGCATCTTCATAGGTGAGTTCAGTCTCGTAGCACGCGCGTGGATTGACCAAACAACTCGCACGTTTTTTCGAAAACGTGTGATCGAGGCAAGCCTGATTGCAGGCGATGCAAGTATTGATGCGATCGGCCTTGTCGCTGGCCGCTTTGGCCATGAAATGCGAATCGGCCAAAAACGGACGCGCCATGGACACCATGTCGGCGTGTCCATCAGCGATGACTTTGTCCGCCACCTCAGGCGTATTAATGCGGTTGGTCGTAATCAGCGGAATATCGACCTTGCCCATGAGGCGCTTGGTCACCCAGCTAAAGCCGGCCCGCGGCACCATGGTGCCAATGGTTGGGATACGCGCCTCGTGCCAGCCAATGCCGGTATTAATGAGCGTGGCACCGGCATCCGCAATCTTACGCGCCAGCATCTCCACCTCTTCCCAGGTGTTTCCACCGTCCACCAGATCGAGCATGCTCAATCGGTAGATCACGATGAAATCCGGGCCCACAGCCTCACGCACACGCTCGACAATTTCAAGCGGAAAACGACAGCGCTTTTCAAACGAGCCACCCCACTGATCGGTACGCTGGTTTGTGCGCTCCACAATAAACTGATTAATCAAATAACCTTCCGAGCCCATCACCTCAACGCCGTCGTAGCCGGCGTCCTGCGCCAGTCGTGCGCATTTGGCAAAGGCCGCAATTTGTTTGTCGACACCGCTGGGACTTAGCTCGCGCGGTTTGAACGGCGAAATGGGAGAACGCACCGGCGACGGCGCCACGCACATCGGATGATAGCCATAGCGACCGGCGTGCAGGATCTGCATACAAATTTTGCCGTCGTTGTCGTGCACGGCGTCGGTCACGATTTGATGCCGCGCTACCTCGCGCGATTTGCTCAGCTTGCCGGCAAACGGTGCAAGCCAGCCCGCGCGGTTCGGCGCAATACCGCCGGTGACCATGAGCCCGACGCCCCCCGCCGCGCGTTCAGCAAAATACACCGCGAGTTTCTCGAAGTCGCTTTTGCTGTCTTCAAGGCCGGTGTGCATGGAGCCCATGAGGGCGCGATTCTTGAGCGTGGTAAAGCCAAGATCCAGCGGTGCAAATAAATGCGAATACGGCGTAGCCATCGTGATACTGCGTGTCCCCGGTGCCAAGTGAAGCGCTGATGCGCCTGCTCGATCGAATCAGTAGAATAGGGGCTCTATTGTAACCGACCAAAGCGCGTTAACGGGGCACTTTTTGAGCTTGAACAACCTGATCGATATTGGTGCGAATTTGACCCATGACAGCTTTGACGCCGATCGTGCCAAAGTGCTCGCCGACGCCCAATCGGCGGGGGTTGAGCGGTTTATTGTTACGGGTGCAAGCGTTGCGGGCTCTAACGCCGGTTTGACCCTTGCCAAGGCACATCCCGGCACGCTTTTTGCCACCGCGGGTGTCCATCCGCACCACGCCAAAGACTGGCAGGACGGCGATGCGGATACTTTGCGCGAATTGCTCACCCACGATGCCGTCGTCGCGGCGGGTGAATGCGGGCTCGACCACTTCCGCAATTTCTCCACCCCGCAGCAGCAAGCCGATGTGTTTGAACAACAGCTGGCATTGGCGGCGGACAGCGGTAAGCCGATCTTCCTGCATCAACGCGATGCCCACGCACAATTTCTGGAAATTCTGGACCCATGGTTGCCTAAGCTCGCAGATGCCGTGGCCCATTGCTTCACCGGCGCAGGCCACGAACTGCGCGACTACATCGAACGCGGTCTGTACATTGGCATCACCGGCTGGATTTGCGACGAACGCCGCGGCCATCATTTGATCGAACTGATTCGGGAGATTCCAGAAGACCGCCTGATGATCGAAACCGACGCACCGTATTT
>JBGCEL010000137.1:0-22172 GCA_045106455.1 Gammaproteobacteria bacterium | reverse complement strand
TACATCGCTACTAACCTGCCCCAGCTCGACACCATGACCATGGCGCAAATCAACAACCCCAATTTCAATCTGACGAGCTATCTGACGGCGCGATTGCCGGGCCTGCGCGCCTATCTCCTCAACCAGCTCAATGGCTACTACGGCAACGCCGTTGCAGCCGTTAACCAGATTGAATCGCAGGCCATTCAGGCGCTGGACGATTTCGTCGGCACCAACTGGGCACGTATCTTCGGCGGTGTGAACGTTCGCCTTAGCGTTCTGCGCTCGCAGCACAAAGTCATTCTGGATGTGTTTCATGAGGCGCCCGCCAAGTTCGAGGGCGTTGCCGAGGCGATGCTGCCTTGTGTCCCGAACTACACCGTGACCGCCGTTGAGAATGCGGCACGCTATCGAATTTTCGACAGCACGGGCAGCTACTACTATCAGGGTCTTGATCGCACGCATCTGACCTACGGACTGCTGCAGGGCGTTATCGCAAAGAGTCATTTGGGGCTGTCGAGCTACGCGACGCCCGCAACCGTTCGCCTTGTTGGATTTGGTGACTATCCCGGTGGCCGGGATGCCTTTGTCTGGCCGCAGTGTCCGATCGCTGGAAGCGGCGGCGGCGGTGGATCGACCAATCCTCCACCACCACCTCCTCCGCCTCCGGGCCCGCCACCTCCAGGCCCGCCGGGAGGCCACGCCTGGTAGAGCCCGATGCCGGCGACGTGCGGTCATACGCACGTCGCCGGTTTTATCATTCAGTCGTACGCGCTTGGCCATGCGGCCTTCACGGCCTGAATATTATCGAACACCTGACGGTTGATTTTGACGCCACGATTCTCGAGGCCACTAAACGCACCCTTATGGACGGCCACAATCTTGCGATTACCGCCGTTGTACTGATAGATCGGACTACCGCTGTGACCGTCCTGCGTATCATGGGAGTAGTAGGCAAAACTCAAGGTGGTGCGAGCAATGTTGCGTGACATGCCCCACATCGAGTTGCGACACGAGTTTCCGCTCCAATTGGAGTTGGCGCAGGTATTGCCCCAGATTGGAAAACCAAAATTCCAGTGCGATGTGCCTGCCAGGGTGTAATCCACCTTTGTGCCCAACCAACCCAGACCGACCGTCGACGGAGTGTCATAGAGAATCAGCACGGCATAGTCGCGATTGTTTTGCCCGCTATCGAGCCAGCCACTGGGCACCCAGTACCACTGAATATCCCGCACACCGTTGGGCGACGGATCGCCCCCGTTGGCATAAAAGTTCATACCATCCTGACCGCCCCACCAATCCTTGTACGACCAGCCGCCGCCCGAGCCGCCGCCGTGCACGCAGTGAGCCGCTGTCAGCAAATGTCGTGGACCAAATTTTGTGGCCGTACAGCGCGCGTTCGGGCTGTTGCCGTCCCGACCGTTGGGCGCCAGCGCGCCAATCGCGCGCAGCGGATAGCTGGTCATGGAGTGGCCTGCGTCAGCGCTTCGAATGTTACGGCTGTCGGTACCGAGGATCGCGCGCTCATTCTCCTGATCACCTTCAATGTGACGCGGCGCGCCTTTACCCGACCATGCCTCCGACGCCTGAGCCGTTGCATCGAGGCCCAACTTTTCCCGTGCTTGTTCGATCACGGCACGCCGATTGCGCGGCTTCCAACGCCACATTTCTCCGGCTTCGTTTACGAAAACGCCGACATCGGTGTCCTCACGGAAATCTTCACCCTCAATTGAATCCGCGCCACGCCCGTGAATCAACGCCTCTTCGGCTTCGGCGTCAGTGGCTTCGCGCGCGTACCCTGCGAAACGAAAATCCGGGTCCTGCGGATTGCGCGACAGCGATGCTGGCACCGGCGGAACAATGCCGAATTTCTCATAAGCTTCGCGTCGAATTTGCGCCTCGGCGAGAAATTCGTCGCGCATCACTCGCTGAGTTTCAAAAGTATCGATAGAAGCCGCTGGAGGCTCGGCATGCGCTGCGGGTAAAGTGGCAATAAGGGCTATCCCCACCACCACAGCGTGCGGCGCACGCCACTGAGGGAATCGGCGTTGAATCTTCATGATATAAATCTCCTGATTGGCGCTGAGCGAATCTCGACGCCTTACCTCAGATGACGGACGGACTCAGGAAACCGGACCAAAATTCGATTCACATCAAAGTTTCAATTCACGACTTTGTTCCGATTATTGGAACACCGGTTCATTGCTATGTTGACGCGCGCCGTAATTGGCGTGCACTGCCTCCCCATGACAACCTTCGCTCGACAACGCTCCCTCAACGCCGGCCCAGCCGCGCACGTGTCGTCGCGCCGCGTCGTGGCATTTTTCCATCGTTGTTATTGCGTCTATACGACTAACGCAAACGCGCAAACCTAGCCGACCAACCTTATTTTCTGGAAGGCTCAAAGTTTGAACCTTTCAGGCACGCCTCAACAAGAGACCCCGATCGGTTCCAACCGTCGGGGTTTTTTTATAATTTCGGAGAGGCATTCACTGGCGAGATACCCTGGCTGTAACCCAGACGCCTTATTGGCTGTGTAGGTTCGACTCCTACCCTCTCCACCACTGAATAGACGGCCGATCGTAGGTTCAAATCCTACGCTGCCCGCCGCTTTTGAACGATGCCGTGGCCGAATGGTCAGGCGCGAGGTTGCAACCCTCGAGATGACAGTTCGATTCTGTCCGGCATCTCCACAGACTTGAAAACTCGGCCTCACAACGACGCCTGGCGCGCTCTGCGCCACGGGTGTTTTGCAGCACCCGTCCCTCCTTCCCTGAGAATTACCGTTTGGGGAATTCCAATCCGCGTGGAATTGCTCTATTTTTGTCGGGCAAACATGGACGTAGCTTGCATCTAATGAGAGTTCACGTTGCATGAAAACAAAACGTATTCGCCTGTGGCCGGGGCTGGTTTCGTTGGTCGCGCTGTCGCTTCTGACGTTCACCAACGCCGATAATTCACCCGGTGAAGATTCCCCGCTGACCATTGCCGAGGATTTGGCGCAAACCGATGCCGCCCGGGCCATCGGGATGAGCGAAGCGATCCTGGCCGAGGCCATGGCGCAGGGAGACGAATCCTCTGCCGCCGCGGCGCAGCGCGTCATTGCGATCGCACGCTATTTCCAGGCAGATTTCCCCCGCGCGCTGGAAAGTGCAATCGGCGCTGAACGCCTCTACGCCAAGCTGGGAAACTTGAATCGTCAGGCCAGCGTGCTCAGCCTGATCGGCGCCATCCACGGCAGTAGCAAACAGTACGAGCGCGCGCTGGAGGTCTACGAGCGCGCATACCAGGTAAGTAAGCAGGCCGAATCGGGCAGTGGTCAGGCCATCGTGCTGATGAACCTGGGCAAGACCCACTACGATCTTGGTGACTACGCGAGCGCGCTGTCCCACTACGAACAGTCGTTGGACAAATACGAAGCGCTGTTGGTTGACGGTGAACAGATTCGACCGGATGCTCTGCTGTTTGCCCGCATGGGCATTGCCGATTCACTGCTGCGTCAAGGTCGTATCGATGAGGCGATCGAACGTGCCACGGCGGTGCTCGCCGAGGCGAATGAGACGACGCTGATCTATCCAAACGCATTGACCATTCTGGGTGAGGCCTGGCTAACCAAAGGCGGTCTAGATCAGGCCGAAACCTATCTTGAGCGCGCGCGCGCCGAAGCAGATCGCACGGCGCGCCCGGCCAAGCAGGCCGAGGTGCTCCGCCTCTTGTCATTGCTTGCCGCCAAGCGCGGCGACCTTAAACTCGCTCTGGCGCTACAAAGTCAAGTCAACGACGTCAACCTCACCATTTATAACGAGCGCAGTTCCGAGGAACTGGCGCGGCTGGAAGCGCGCTACGAAACCAATCTGCGTGATCAGAAAATCCAGCTGCAGGCCCTCGAACTGCAACGCAACCAACTCTGGCTTCTGGCCATCGCGGCCGTTGCCCTAACCGCCCTACTTTTAGTGGGCGTTATTTTCGCGCTCTATCGCCGCAAACGCCTTGCCAATCGCGTTTTGCTGGATCTGGCCGAAACCGATCCGCTCACAGGACTTTTGAATCGACGCAGCATGTCCGCCTTCTTGCAAAGCCTCGAAGGCGAGCGGCGCGATGGCTGTACGGTATGTGTGCTGGATCTCGACGACTTTAAGCAAGTCAACGATCGCTTTGGCCATGAGATCGGCGACCAGCTGCTGATTCGCGTGGCGGATTCAATGAAACGCAGCCTCCGGGCGACGGACCGCGTGGCTCGCTGGGGCGGGGAAGAATTCCTAACTGTCCTGACCGGTCGCTCGCGCGATGATGCCGTTATGATCGCGCACCGTCTGTGCCAACAAATTCAGGCCATTACGCTTGAGCCGGAACCCGGGCAACGAGTCACGGCCAGCGCATCAATCGGTCTGGCCCACTTTGAGCCCGCAGTCGACGCCAACGAGGTGGTACGCCGGGCGGACAAAGCCATGTACAGCGCCAAAGCACTCGGCAAAAACCAGACGGTTGTGTACGACGACGCTTAGCGATTAATCGCGTGAATCGCCTTCTTGTCGGCCGCCAACGCCGCTTCATGCAGCGCCTCTGACAGCGACGGATGCGCATGAATCGTGCGCTGAATGTCCTCGGTACTGGCCGAAAACTCCATCGCCAGCACAGCTTCAGCGATTAGCTCACCCGCCATTGGCCCCACAATGTGCACGCCCAGAATTTGATCGTCTTTGGCATCCGCAATGACTTTGGCCACGCCGCTGGCCTGCTCTAACGCTTTGGCACGCCCGTTGGCGGCGAAATTAAACGTACCAGTTTTGTATTCAACGCCGGCCGCCTTGAGCTCTTCTTCGGTTTTAC
Source organism: Gammaproteobacteria bacterium (assembly GCA_045106455.1). Lineage (GTDB taxonomy): Bacteria > Pseudomonadota > Gammaproteobacteria > Steroidobacterales > JBCCMA01 > JBCCMA01. The sequence continues at coordinate 17,363 of JBGCEL010000137.1, read as the reverse complement.
CCACCCACGCAATTTCAGGCGCGGTGTAGATGACCGACGGAATGGCGTCGTAGTTGAGCTCGCCCACTTCACCGGCGATCAGATCAGCAACGGCAACGCCCTCTTCAGAACCTTTGTGCGCCAGCATCGGGCCGCGCACCAGATCGCCAATGGCCCACACGTTTGGCATCGAGGTACGGCACTCGTCATCGACCGCGACAAAACCACGTTCGTCGAAATCAATATCCACACCCTCGCCGAGCAGACCATCAGAATACGGACGACGGCCAACGGCAACGATCACCTTGTCCACCTCCATTGTCTGCTCGCCTTTTTTATCTTCATAGCGCAGCGTGACACCACCATCATGTTTGTCGGCGCCTTTCACCATCGCACCCAAGCGAATATCCAGGCCCTGTGCCTTAAACTGGCGCTGCGCATCACGCGCAATTTGGCGATCAGCCATGAACAGGAAATCTTCCTGCGCTTCCAAAATCGTGACCTCAGAGCCCAAACGACTCCACACGCTACCAAGCTCAAGACCGATCACGCCACCACCAATTACGCCGATGCGTTTGGGCACATGATCAAACTCAATGGCCCGCCATGAGTCCACGATGGTCTCTTCGTCAAACGGCATGAACGGCAACTCGGTAGGAATAGAACCTGCGGCCAAAATGACCTGTTGCGCCGTCAGCGCAATGTCGTTGCCATCGTGGTCGGTGTACTGCACCTGACCCTGACCCGTAAGCTTGCCGGTGCCTTTGAGACCGGTCACTTTGTTGGCTTTGAACAGCGCTTCGATACCGCCGGTGAATTGCTTCACGATGCCGGAACGACGTTCCTGCATTTTTGCCACATCCATGCTGGGCTCTGACACGCTAATGCCGTGGGTGGCAAACTCGTGCTTGGCGCGGTGATACAACTCCGAGGATTCCAGTAACGCTTTGGAGGGAATGCAACCCGCGTTCAAGCAGGTGCCACCAAACGTGGCACTGCCGTCGTAGTTTTTCCACTTGTCGATGCACGCCACGTTTAAACCGTGTTGTGCGGCGCGAATGGCCGCCACGTAGCCGGCCGGTCCGGCGCCAATGACGACAACATCAAATGCGGTATTCATGCGTTACTACTCCTGTGCGCGCAGCGGCGAGCACCTTAAAGACTCTCAAAAATAGGTGGGCGATCAGACCTGCAGCATGAGTCGCGCGGGATCTTCCAGCGCGTCTTTAATGTGCACGAGGAACTGGACGGCCTCTTTGCCATCAATGATGCGATGGTCGTAGGTCAGCGCAATGTACATCATCGGCCGCGCCACAATTTCACCGTTCATCACCATCGGGCGATCCATGATTTTGTGCATACCAAGAATCGCGCTCTGCGGCGGATTCAAAATAGGCGTGGACATCAGCGAACCAAATACGCCGCCGTTGGTGATCGTAAACGTGCCACCGGTAATGTCTTCAATCGCAATTTGCCCTTCGCGCGCTTTCAATGCGTAGGCATTAATCGACTGCTCGATTTGGGCAAAGCTCATGCCCTCAGCGTTGCGCAGCACCGGTACAACCAGACCGCGCGGCGTTGAGACGGCGATGCCAACGTCATGGTAGTCGTGATAGACGACATCGTTGCCTTCCACCGAAGCGTTGATGGCAGGAAACTTGCGCATGGCTTCAACAGCCGCACGCACGAAGAACGACATAAAGCCCAGACGAACGCCATGCGCTTTTTCAAACGAATCGCGATAGCGCGCGCGCAGAGCTTTGACCTCAGTCAAATCGATTTCATTAAACGACGTCAGCATCGCAGCCGTGCTTTGGGCTTCGACCATGCGCTCGGCGATGCGTGCGCGCATGCGCGTCATGGGTACCCGTTGTTCGGTACGTGCACCCGCCACGGCTGCAGGCGCAGGCGCTGCGGCCGCTGCAGGCGCCGGGCTGGCCGGAGCCGCTGCTGCGCCGCCGCCTGACATAAAGGCCTGTACATCGGCCTTGGTAATGCGACCGTGGTTACCCGTGCCTTTAATCTTCGCGGCATCAAGATTGTTTTCTTCCACCAGTCTGCGCACCGAAGGGCTTAGCTTGGCCGCGCCGCTGGCGTCGGCAGCACTACCGGTGTCGGCTTCGGCCGCCGCCGGTGCATCATTCGAAGCCGCCGGCGCCGCGGCCACCTCACCTTCTTTAATTGATGCGAGCAAGTCGCCGCTGACTACGGTTGCGCCGTCTTCGGCCACGATGTCGCCCATCACGCCGCTGACCGGGGCCGGTACTTCCAGCACCACCTTATCGGTTTCAAGATCGACCAGATTTTCGTCGCGCTCGACCGCGTCACCGGGACGCTTGTGCCACGTGACGACTGTGGCGTCGGCCACCGACTCAGGCAGATTAGGCACTTTGACTTCAACGCTCATAACTTCTGTTTTCCGTAGTGGTTAGTTCGGAGGTAGTGACGCGCGCTTACGCTTGCAAGCCCAACGCAGCGGCGACGAGATTTTTCTGCTGTTCCACATGTACCTGGTGATAGCCCGAGGCCGGCGCAGCCGAACCGGGGCGACCCGCGTAGTACAAGCCATGCTGCGGGCCGAGGCCAGCTTGCAGCTGATGGCGAATCTGATACCAGGCGCCCTGATTTTGCGGCTCTTCCTGGCACCAAACGATTTCTTCGGCGTTGCTGTAACGCTCGATTTCCGCCGCGTAGTAATCGGACGGGAACGGATACAGCTGCTCAACGCGCACGATGGCCACATCATCAACACCGGCCTCGCGACGCGCGGCTTTGAGATCGTAATAGACCTTGCCGCTGCAAAACACGATGCGACCTACCGCCTCATCACGCGGAATCTCACGATCGGGGATGACCAGCTGGAAACCGCCGCTTTCGATCAAGCCTCGCGCAGACACCGCCTCTTTATGACGCAGAAGGCTCTTGGGCGTCATAACAATGAGCGGCTTGCGCAGCGGACGTAAAATTTGACGGCGCAGCAGATGAAACATCTGGGCCGGCGTAGAAGGCACGCAAACTTGAATGTTGCCCTCCGCACACAGTTGCAGGAAACGCTCCAGGCGCGCGGACGAATGCTCTGGGCCCTGCCCTTCATAACCGTGTGGCAGCAACATCACCAACCCACACAGACGTCCCCATTTGGTCTCGCCGGAGGTAATAAACTGATCGATGACCACCTGCGCGCCGTTGGCAAAATCGCCGAACTGCGCTTCCCAGATCACCATGGTGCGGGGATCGGTGGTGGCGAAGCCATACTCGAAGCCCAGGACGGCCTCCTCGGAGAGCAGGCTGTCGATAATCTCAAAACTCGGCTGTCCGTCGCGCAAATGCTGCAGCGGAATATGGCACTGCTTTTCGTCCTGATCGTGCAGCACGGCATGGCGATGGAAAAACGTGCCGCGGCCGGCATCCTGACCGGTGAAACGGATCGGGTGGCCCTCGTTCAAAATACTGGCGTAGGCCAAATTTTCGGCGAAGCCCCAGTCCATTTCGCGCTCACCATTGAGCATGCGCAGGCGTTCGTCCATGATTTTCTGCACACGCCCATGCAGCTGGATATTTTCGGGCACATCCAACATGGCGGCACCAAGGCGACTGGCGTCCTCGGCTTTGATCCGCGTTTCGATACCGACGTGCAGACTGCCTTCGCTGTACTGCGACCAGTCTACGGTGTATTCATCTCCGCTGGTGCCCACCAGCGCCGCAGGCAGCGGCTTGCCGGCATCCAATCGTTCGCGCAGCGACTCGGCCATCTCGCGCGGACGGGCCTGATCGACCACACCTTCGGCGACCAGTTTGTCGGCGTACAGTGCGCGCGTGGTTTTACGCGCGCGGATGGTCTGGTACATCTGCGGCTGGGTGGCCGCCGGCTCGTCGGCCTCGTTGTGACCATGGCGGCGATAGCACACCAGATCGATCACCACGTCTTTGTTAAAGCGCATGCGGTAGTCGAGCGCCATGCTGGCGACGGCAATCACGGCTTCGGGATCGTCGGCGTTCACGTGCAGGATCGGGCATTCGATCATCTTGGCGACGTCGCTACAAAACGGCGTCGAGCGCGCGTCGCGCGGATTGCTGGTGGTGAAACCAACCTGGTTGTTGCAAATAATGTGCACGGTGCCGCCGGTCGCAAAACCTCGCGTCTCGGACAGCTGGAAGGTCTCCATGACCACACCCTGCCCGGCAAACGCCGCGTCGCCATGAATCAGCAACGGCAGCACGCTGTCGCGCTTGGTGTCGTTGCGACGTTCCTGACGCGCACGCACTGAACCCTCCACCACGGGGTTCACGATTTCCAAATGCGACGGGTTGAACGCCAGCGCGACATGCATGTTGCCACCCGGCGTGCGCAGATCGGCCGAGAAACCCAGGTGATATTTGACATCGCCCGAGCCTTCGATCGTGCCTACTTTGCGCGTGCCTTCGAATTCCGAGAACAGGTCTGCCGGCGATTTACCCAGTACGTTCACGAGCACGTTCAAGCGTCCGCGATGAGCCATACCAATGACGCACTCTTGCACGCCCTGCTCACCACCGTTTTGAATCACTACGTCCATGAGCGGGATGAGGCTCTCGCCACCTTCCAGCGAGAAACGCTTCTGACCCACATAGCGCGTGTGCAAATAGCGCTCGATACCCTCGGCCGCCGTGAGCTGCCCGAGCAATGCCTCTTTGCGCGCCGGTTCCAGCGATGGGCTAATACGCTCCATCTCAAACCGCTCACGCAACCACAGCCGCTCGGCGGTATTACTAATGTGTGAGAACTCGGCGCCAATGGAGCCGCCGTAAATCGTTTTCAGTGCCGCCACAATATCGCGCAGTGGCAGCTGATCCGTGCCGGCCAAGTCGGCGGTCACGAAACGGGTGTCCAGGTCGGCGTCGGTCAGACCGTGGAAGCCCAGCGCCAAATCCGGTGCGGACGGCGGTGGCGTTAACCCCAACGGATCGAGGTTCGCTTCAAGGTAGCCGTGCAGACGGTAGTTGGTAATCAGACGCAGTACGGCGGTCTGTTTACCAAGGTCCACATCCCCACCGGGTGACGCGGCAACGGTGGGCTGGTACGCCCGCGCCGCTATCGCTTCGCGAATGGGTCCGTGGGGCACGTCGTTCGTGGCACCGTTGGTTAGGGTACGAAAATACTCAACCCAGGCAGGATCGACAGATCCTGGCTGCGCCAAATATTGCTCATAGAGCGTTTCGACCAAAGCAGCATTGCTGCCGAACAGGGGGCTCGACGCATAGCGAGCCTTTAGTGATTCACTCATGGCAGGCGTCTGATTTCCAGGCAGCGAAACGGATCGGATGGAACACGTTAAAAGGTCCAAATTCAGTGGCGCGGCGGTAGTTTAGCCCAACCAACTGGCCGAAGGAATGGCGTTCGACAAAAAACACAATCCTCAGGATAATGTACGGTACGCAAATAGCTTTTTCGCCTCGCCTGTTCATCTGGAGTGACCCTGACCATGATTCGATTGACCCACACTTTCCTGCCCTTCGCCGCCTGCGGCTTGTTGCTGAGCGCCTGTGCGCCTGAAAACGCGGCCGATGCCAGCCAAAACGCGGCTGACGCGGTCGCCACCACCGCCACAGCGGCCGTGACCGCCGCCGCAACGGCCATGAGCGGCGCCCCGGATCTGGGTGACGCCCCGGCCGGTGTCTATGAAGCGGAGCTCACCCACGCTTATATAACGTTTTTTTACGATCATCAGGGGTATTCGAAGCCCTATCTGCGCTTCCGCAAGTTTACGGCGGACATGAATCTCGATCCCGCTGACATGAGCAACAGCTCGGTCAACGTGACCATCGATATCAACAGTATCGACAGCGGCGTGGATATCTTTGATGAACATCTGCGCGGCGATGGCTTCTTCGACGTCGCCAATCACCCCGAGGGCACGTTTGAGAGCACTTCATTCAAGCCCAACGCCAAAGGCGGCGAGCTCACCGGTAATCTCACGCTCAAGGGCATCACCAAGCCGGTCACGCTGGATGTGGTGTTCAACAAGGCCGGGCAGAACTTCCGCAGCAAGGTGCCACAGGTGGGTTTTTCGGCCAGTGGCACGATCATGCGATCGGATTGGGATTTGGGCAAATACGCGCCGAACGTGGGCGACGAAGTGTCCTTGATCATTGAGGCAGAATTTCAGAAAAAAGCCGAATAGTGGGGAGCCGATAACCTCGGCCAAAACACAAAAAAGCCGTCGCTGAATCCTCCGCGACGGCTTTTTTTCACTTGCCGCCCCGCCCTCAGGCCTCGAGGAAGCTCTCACAGGTAGTGCGAGCGGCGTCATCTTCGGGCAGCGTGGCGCAGACTTCGCTCACCCGACGTCGAATCGTAGCCAGCGCCTGCGCCGTGCCGGGTGTCTCGCTCCAGCCATTGAGCCGGCGCTTGAGACTGGCGAGCTGCCGTCGTGGGCGTTGGTAAAACGCTTTGGTCTCGGCCAACTCATCGAAGACTTGCAGCACCGTGTTGCGGATCGTGTCGATCTGCGTCGGGGTCATGTCGATCAGACCCGCTATATAATAGTTGCCCCATTGGAATCGTGTCGCCGGACCGTCGGTGACCTCCCACGCCTTCTTAAGCCAAGCAATGGCTTCCTCGGTTTTGCCCTCTTCCTGTGCCACGTCCGCCAAACCCACCATGAAATAGTAGGGTTGTTTCGAAATACCGATTTCCTTGGTCAGCAGCTGACGAGACAGCGACAGCATGCCGGCGTCCACCAGCACGTTGTTGGCGGTATTCATGACCGATTGGCGTACGTAGACATCCTCCGTCGCCAGATCGGCTCGACCGACTGCCGTCGCAATCGCGACGCCCAATTTGGGCGACGGAGCAGCGTCCGGATCGTGCAAACGCTCGAACGCCAATTTGCCGGCGTAGGTATAAAGGCGATCCCCCATAAACACGCTGTCATCCGCGGCCACCTGCTCGTAGACGGCGTCGAAGGCCGCCGCCAGGGTCGCGCGCTCTGGCGAGCCGGCCGGCGCCAGTTGCTCGGTCAGTGGTGCCGCATCAAAAAGTACGGAGTACATGTTGGCGCGCACGGCCGCGGGGTTGTTGGTCAACGCCAGAAGCTCCGCGCGTAATGCGCCATGTTCGCTTGCGGGGATCAGAAAATCCTCGTCGCGGTTGGCGGCACTCAGATAATTCATCAACGCCACCGACCGTGGCAGCGCGGCGTCCGCCGGGCACGCTTTGTACACGGCACGATGCACCGCAAAAGGATTGCGCTCACCCAGGGTGGTTTGGTCCTGACCCCACGAGTGATAGGCCAACTGACCACACTCAGCCGCCGTCAGCGGTGCGCGCTTGTCCATCAGAGTGCTCAGTAATGTGCCAACGGCGGTGTTGGCCTGCAGCGACACATCCAGCGCGTTGGCGTACGCCGTCACATCGCTGCTGCCGGGAATGCGCGTAATCTCATGCCCATCGGGATGCAACAAGATCATCGTTGGGTAACCCAGCACACCGAAACGCTCACCTAACGCCTGCGCATTGTCGGTATCGCCATCAAGATACACGGGAATAAACCGCCGGGAACGGTCAATAAATTCACGCGATTTAAAAACGGTGGCTTTGATTAGATGACAGGGCGGGCACCACTCTGCCCCCCAATAAAGAAAAACCGGTTTACCACTTTCCTGCGACGCTACCAGCGCCTCATCCAGGCTACCTTCGTACCACGCGATCTTGTTGGCCGGCGGTGGCGCGACCACTTTGGCGGTTTCTTTCGCAGGGGCCTCGTTGGCGCCGGAATTCGCCTCGGATTGACCGCAAGCACTCAGCGCGAAAACGGCCGTCGCGAGCAGCACCCGTCGACCAAAAACACTCCAATGACCCACGCTGGCTCTCCTACAACAAAACAATTGCACCGCAGGATACCAGCTGACGCGCCATCGGCGCTTGAGTTAAGGATTGTGACGTTCACCGCGTTAGATCAGCGGCGAAGCGCTCGACGCAGATTTAATGGTTTGCTGTCGAGGGGGTCGCGGTCAGCAGATCATAGAGCGACTGGGCGCGGGCAAAACCAGAGTGATTTTCCACCGCGACGCGCAAACGCATCTTTTCCTCATCGCGGCTCTTGGTCGGGATCGGCTTGATGTGCGACATCTCATTTTGCCCCAACCGATCGAAGCGTTGTTCAATGTCCTGCTTCACCTGAGCGTCGGCCTCAGCCACGTCGTCCAACGAGGAAAACGACGTTTTAAATTTTTGGTTTACTGACCCGATGATGGCGTTCATGTTGTGAATCACATCGTTAAATTCTGCCATCACAATCCGGTCGCGGTGCTGTGCGACCCAGTCATAAAAATCGACATAGCGGCTCACCTCCAACTCAATGTTCTGATCCTTGTGTGCGATCACGCTTGAGGCGATGGCGTCCAGTGGTTGCCGAATCAAAACCACCGTTGGAATGGCGTGTTTGATGGAATAGCGCAGATTGGCAATCGAGTGCGTGTGGTGAGCGACGGTCGCGCCGGGATTGGCCTGACGAAACATGCGGACAGAAAACGAATTGGCGCTGCGTGGATAGCCATCAATACAGATGTCCGTAACGCCCTTGCGTGCAATGTACTCACGCCAGTCTTCGCCACGCGACCGCAGCCGCAGAGCGATCAAAAACAGGCTGCGCCGCAGTTGATTTCTCAATCCAATCGTTAGCATGTCAGATCTGTCCGCGGAGTGGGTTGTCGATTTTTGGCCTCTGGCGTGAGGCCGCCGATGCCGGACGCTGGCCCGGCGGACGCCGAGTGTATCAGCATTGGAAGAAAATACCCTCGATTTGACCCGCGGGCACGCAGGCACGATACAATGTGGCCAGTTAGCGAGGCCGACCAATGTCGTTCGCAGCATGAACGTTTACGCCTCCACGGCACCTGCGGGCCACCGCCCGCTAACGCCATGGATGTTTAATAATCGGTGACGTTGGCCAGATCCTTATGAACATAATGTTTGTCAACCATGTTTCGTCCAAGAAATATGGCGGTGCGGAGAGAGTGCTCGACAGCCTCATCGTCGGCCTGTCCAAAGTCTCCTCCCCACCCGTGCTGCTGCTGCAGAAACGCACCGACGCCGAAGAAGAACCCTGGGACTGCGAAGCGCAAGTCGATGTCGAGTTTTTCAATTTCGGCGAACTGGGCGGCGCGTCGAAACTCCTGTCTTTGATCCTGATGTTGTTGCGCATGGGCAAAGCACTCTTCTATGTACCCTATCTGATCCGCAAACATCGCCTGGACGCCATCTGTGCCAATTCGCTAATCGCCGCGGCGTTCTGCGCCCTCCCCGCGCGCCTGATGGGCGTGCAGTTCATTTACTACGAGCACAACATTGCGTCCCAGCGAAAAAACTCGCTCATCGGTCGGGCACTGGCACCCGTCGCGCGTTTGTCCACAGCGATCGTTTGCATCTCCGAAGCCGTGCGCGACGGCCTGATTGACGTCGGTGTCGATCCAGCGAAGTTACATGTGATCCACAACGGCTATAACTTTTCGGACCTCGATCAACCTGCCGCAACACAAGACCTGCCCAAGCGACATCAGGACGGCGTCTTGCGGATCGGCATGGTCGCCAATTTTATTCCATGGAAACGTCATGCGCGGTTCGTACGTATTGTGGACGCACTAAGCGAAAAAAATCCCGACGTGCAAATTCACGCGTCGATGCTCGGCGGTTGCCTGCCAGGTTCAGAGGCGTATTACAAAGAAATAGAACAATTGGTCGAGGGCTATGATGGCGCTGCCACCATCTCGATGTTGGGGTTTCAAGACTCTATCGTTGGCCACCTAAGCTCTTTCGACATTTTGATCAACCCGGCCGACGCCGAACCGTTCGGTCTGATTTTTGTCGAGGCGATGTACCTTGGCTGCGTCGCCGTGGGATCCAGCGACGGCTCATCATCCGAAATCATTGACGACGGAAAAACGGGGCTGGTTTTGAATTACGAGGACATGCCCTCGGCACTCGAAAAACTATCGCAGCTGGCCCAGCAACCTGCCGCCCGAAAAGCCATGGGTGAGGCGGCACGCGAAGCGGTAAGCCGGCGCTTTTCCATGGATCAGCAAGTCGCCAGTTTCTTGCGCCTGGTCCAACCGGGAGGCACCGATGGTTCTGCTTGATTTGAACATCTTCTCGCTGCAGAAGGTCGGCGGCATCAGTGTCGTGTGGGCCGAGTATTTGAAGCGCTTCAAGTCACGTTCAACGTTGGACTTCACGCTGCTGCTGCCCGACACCGACAACGAGATTGCGCGCCAGTGTGATTTTTCAGATTACAACAGTGAGCGTGTGCCGGGCCGCACTTCCATCACCAAGTTTTTGCCCTACCTGCGACGCGGTGCACCCGGGGAAGTGCTGCACACCAGCTACTATCAGTGGTATCCATTTTTTCGTGGCACCCGCATCGTCACGCTGCACGATTTTATGCACGAGCTGTACGCGCCGCTGAAAGTGAAGCTTTTACACAACGCTTTGAAATACCTGTCGCTGAAGTCGGCCGACGTTATCGTGTGTATTTCCGCAGCAACCAAAGATGATCTAAAGCGCTTCTATCCGGAACTACATCAAAGCAAATCTGTCCACGTTATTGAGAACGCGGCATCCGCTGACTATTTCCCGGCCGCCACGGATGAACGCGGCCGCCACTTGCTGTGGGTAGCCGGCCGCGGGGGCTACAAAAACTTCAGTTACGCGCTGGATGTGCTGGAGAGCCTCAACCGCGCCGGGCGCAAATTTGAGCTGCGTGTGGTTGGGCCACCACTCAATGACGAAGAGCGCAGCATCGCGAAGGACAAAGGCGTGCAAGAACAGATTACGGTGCTTTCTGGCCTCACCACGCAGCGTCTGCGGACGGTGTATTCTGATGCCTATGCGTTGCTGTATTTATCAAAATATGAGGGCTTTGGTTTGCCTATTCTTGAAGCCCAACAGTGCGGCTGCCCGGTCATCGTTATCGATAATCCTTCGTCAAGAGAAGTGGGACAACAAAGCGTTTTAGTCCTCGATAGCAGCCATGCCGATAACATTCATGATCTGATCAGCACGCTGGACGACAACGCACGACGAGACGATATCGTAGCCGCCGGATTTGCCAACGCCAAACGCTACGACTGGGATACCAGCGTCGATAAACTGATTGCGGTCTACACCCGCTGTCTTGCTGACAATGCCGGGGGTAATCCATGATGCGCCATGTGCGACGCGTGTTGCTCAGTGTGGTGCTGGCAAGCGCGGTGAGCTGCACCGGTTCATCGGCCACGCCGTCGGTCGATATTGGCTACACCGAAGTACTGCCGCTGTTCAACCAGCGCATCAAGACATCATCGGTGCCAGTTGCCGACCGGCAACGCATCAACCCTGAGACCATTCCCCTGCCGAATTCCGCCGTCTTGAGCGAGGTAGGCACAACGCTGCGCGTCGAGTCGCTCACCGATGACGTGGTGTTCAAAGATATTGTCATTCAGTCGCCCGTAGATCTGGGCGAGGTCGCCATCTCAATCGCACCGTTTGACGCTGAGGGTATTACGATCACCCCGCGCCTCGTTACGTCGTGGTTTCAGGCGGGCGTGACCACGAAAAAAATCTCGAATGGCGGCGCCCTCACCTACGAATTGCTGCTTTCTGATGATCGAGAAGACCTCGACGCCGGTAGCTGGGGTGAGAGTGAACAAGGCGGCTGGATCTACAACCCGCCCGACATTCGCCTGGGCGATGTGCTCCACACTCGCCTGAACGCCAATTCGCCCAAGCGCTTGTTGCTCCGCTTCGAGACGCACGAAAACGTCGCGGCCGGTACCTACCGCACGCAACTATTGATCCGTCGCCAGGGCCAAAGTGGCACGACCCTCAGTGCCATGCCGGTTGAAATTGAGGTGACACCGGTGGCGCTGACCGCGTCGCTGGACAGTCGCTACACGTTGTCGTTATTTACGGCGTTCAAAATCAACCCCGTGCAGGAACGCCCTGGCGCCTACATCAACACCATGCGACTGCCCGGCAATCAACGCGAACGCAACGCGCTTCTGGGCGAGTATCTCAAGGACATCCGGCAGCACGGCTTCAACGGCATCACCGTGCGCGACTGGGATAGCAAGCACCTGTCCTCGACGTTAGACATGGCTCAGGAACTGGGTTTTCGGGACGTCATCCTCCACGCCACGACGCCAACCAAGAAAACCCGTAACGGCCCCGCCTTTCCGATTGTGAACGGAGCCGTCGTTGAGCTGTACCGATCGCGCAACATGGACGCACTGTTTTATGGACTGGATGAAGTCGGCGGCAACAAGCAACTCACACAACAGCTGGATTTGAATCGCGACATTCACCGTCAGGGTGGCAAATCGGTTAATGCGGTGTTCTGGAGCGATTTGCCTAACGCCAATCAGACCATTGGCAACGATGCGTCACGCTGCTTTGACGTGGTCGCTCACAGCCTTGGGAGTCACGGTCATGCCGACATGCTGCGCGGACTACCGCTCAGCAAACCGGACAGTGCATGCCCAGCCGGCCGCACGAAACACGTGGTCTATTGGCACCCGCACGTTGAGAACCCCACCATGAATCGAGTTCTCATGGGTTTTTGGCTGTGGGCCAGCGGCTTCGATGGCGTGATCCCCCACGGCTACTATTTTCCCTCCCACATCGAAAAAGTGCTGAAACGATCGGATCGTCAACGCGGCAGGTCGAAAGTGGCTTCGCCTTACGACGACTGGTCGTACTGGTTGCCCGGGGAAACGCTGCGCCATCATAACGCCGTCTATCCCTCGACCACCGGCCCCATTGGCACGCTGCAATGGGAGGGCATACTGAACGGCTACACCGATCTGAAATACGTGGTCACGCTCGAGGAGCGTTTGGCACTTGCGAGCACAGATGCGGCCAGCCGCGCCGAAATCCGCGCATTGCTTGACGAGATTCGCACCGACGTACTGCAAGTTCGCTCCGTGTATTTGGACGATCGCAAGTCCATCCGGTTTTTACAAAAACTCGAGCGCTGGCGCACCGAGATTGGCCGTTTGCTGCGCCAGAGCGCGGCCACCACGGCACGCTAGGCTTATGTGAAGACCGGCCTCAGGCCACATGCTTGGCCGCGATCCGGGACCGCGTCGCATTCCTGACAATCAAGTATGAACAGATACCCGGAAAGAGGTATATTTGTGCGGCTAAGCAACTGCCAGCACGGCACTGCCTGCGCCAAACAATCGAAGTCCACAGGAGGACACTGTCCCCATGAGTGCACCGCTACTGGTCATATTTGTCGATGCTTACCCTTTTGCGGATTCCGCACCGCTGGTAAAGCGTCTCGGCGCCTCGACCTATAAAAAAGTCACCCCCGGGGTCGGCTACAGTATCAACGTCAAATCGGAGATCTTCGCTCAAATGAAGCCCGATGACGTGGGCTACTTTTGTGAGTGGGTGTACAAGAGAGACAAAGTACATACCTGGATGACACCACCCGTCGTCTCTGTGCTCTCGGCTCTGGGATCCATCAGCACGCTTGCAAACCGCATCGTCCACAAACTTGTACGCATGGTGCTGAAAGAACCCATTTACGCGATCCCTTTTGATGTCCTGCCGTTTTTCAAAAATGCCGGCGCGACCGCCTACGATCCGGGTTTCGATCATCCCACCTTTTTGTCGAAGCTGGACTTCGATCGCGTCTTGTACAGCGAAATTGGTGTCAACGATCGCAAAGTGTTCACCAAAGCTATGGAGACGCTGCGTGAGACCAAACCCAAACGACTGTTTGTGAGCACCGCCGAGTTGGATGGCGTGATGCACCATCACGGTAAAGACTGCGAACGCTACGATCAGCAGGTTGCACTGATCGACGATCACGTGGTCGACCTGGTCACCGAATTCAAAAATGTGCACGGCCCTGAAGCGCGCTATTTTATTTTCTCCGATCACGGCATGTGCCCGGTCACTGAGGCCGTCGAGTTCGACATCCGTGGCGTGCTCGGAAAACCGGGCCAGGATTCCTACGCGTATTTCATTGACGCCACCTTTTTCCGCGTTTGGCTCAATGACAAAGCGCTGGAGCCCACCCTGCTGGCCGCATTTGAAAAGCTGGGGCACGGACACGTCTTGACCCAGAGCGAGCGGGCTGAATACGGCCTTACCAACGCAAGCCATGGCGACGTGATCTTCCTGCTCGACGAACTAAAAATGTTTGCGCCGTCGTTCTTTGGCAATGAAATTTGCAAGGCCATGCACGGCTACGACCCGGCGCTGGAAAGCCAGCAAGGCACCTTGATCAGCAATTTTGACGCCGGCGATCACACTCATGTCCACGCGCAGGGAATTTACGACCTGGTGATGCAGGCCGGTCAGCCCGCAGCCGGTTGATCGCACTGTGCCCTCATGAGCGCGCTGGAAGAAGGCATCACCCGCACTCTTGAGGGCGGCTGTCCCGAGGCACTTGCGCCCGTCATACGTGAATTCGTGGATTCGGTGTGCGCGGCGTTCCCCGATCAAAAAATCGGCGTACTGCTCGTCGGCAGTGCCTCACGCGGTGAGCTGTCATGGCGTATGGATCGCGGCAACACGGAGTTGTTTAGCGATATCGAATTTCTTATCGGTGTGGAACGTCACGATCGCGCCGCGCAAAGCCGCCTCGACGACCGCGCCAAAAAGATCTCAGACGATGCGAAGCTCGGCACGTTTTTCCACATCGACTACACGTTTATCGAATGGGCCAAGCTCGGGCAACTGGACACCAAGTTCTTTATTTTTGAGAGCAAGACCTGCGGCATCGATATGTGCGCACACAAACTGGCGCCGGAGCTGCCCGCCACGAGTAAGGCCAATCTGAACTGGAAAGAACTCAACGAAATACTGATCCACCGGCTATCGGCCATCCTGCACGCCATACCGACCGATTTTTTCGCCGCGCAGCCAAGTGCGCAGACCCATCAGCAGTTCGCACTGGCTTTGGCCAAAAATACGCTCGATATCACAACGTGGCTGCATCCGTATGAATCCACCGAACTGACCGCCGGTTTTCGCAATCGCGTTGCTTCGTGGCAGAAAACGGACTTCAACTCTCTGAAATTATCAGGTTTTTTTGGTGCTGCGGATATACAATACTTGGCGTCGTGCATTGCGCTGCGCGGCGATCCTACGATGTCGGCGGACGCACGTGAGATGTTGCCGCAAACCATGAGGCTGTATCGACAGGCGATTCGATATTGCAAGCATATGAACGGTATCGCAGAACACGAGTCACTAAGCGGGTTTAATAGCAGCCGAGCGTTGTTCGATGAATACCGCTTGAGGGCCCGGTTGGCTCAATCGGCGTCGGTGCTCAAACACACGCACAGCGTCGGATTGAGCAGGCTTTGGCGCAACCTTTTTGGTGTGCGTCGCGGTCTGGCCGTTGAAATTTGCAGCAACCTGATTGATGCCGCTTTGGCGTGGAAAATAAATGAACAGGACGCGCACGGAGAATTAGCGCGTGCGCAAGACCATTTATCGAAGGTGATTGATATGACCATCAGCGACCAGTCGCCATTGCCACCGCGATGGTATGAAACACGCGCGGTTTTTTTGCAGCATCAACAGATTACTCGTAACTACTAATACGTGACCGAATGTTCTACACGACCCATTTTTTAGCATCGCAATGTGATTCGGCAGCGCACGCCGGAACGGCACGGTAACCTATGTTTGCATCAGCACAAGCCTCTCCGTTGCAAAGTGTTTTTCTGGCGCTATTGTTGTTCGCACTGGGCATGCTTATTGTGCCGCTCCTCAGGTCGCCCAATGCCGGCTCCCTGCGTCTGATTTTTACGATTGCGTTTTTGACCCGCGCCTGCGTCACCTACATTACCTATTTCTATCTGGTGGCCGTTGGCGGCGACGGCTTCGCGTTCACCGACGATCGGGTCTATGACGCCGCCGCCTCCGAGATCGCCAAAGCACTCAATGCCGGCAAAGACGGCTACGAACTGCACGCCTGGCAACAAAACCCGGGCTACTTTTATTTTAATGGCTGGCTCTACTCCTTTTTGGGCACCGATACTTTCAGTTCACGCATTATCAATGCGTTTCTGTCATCGATCACGGCGGTTCTGGTTTTTGAAATCGCTCGCATCTTGTTCTCGGCCAAGATTGGCCGCATTAGCGGCTATCTCTACGCGCTCATGCCCAACATTGTGTTTCTGTCCTCATTGCAGTTTAAGGACACGGCGCTGATCTTTGTGATGGTCTATACGGTGTATCTGCTGGTGGCCAGAGACAAAAAGAGAATCACGCTCATATCCACATTGGCGGTGGTGCTGTCGCTGACGGCTATGTGGTTTCTACGCAAGGACTACACGCTGCCCTACATCGGCATTGTCGTCATGTGGCTGCTGTTGCGCTACACCGGACTTGAGACGTTAATCGAACGCATGCGCAAATCCGGTCTAACGGTGTTTGCAGGCATTGTGATTTTGTTTATGGGCGGCGCCATGATCGCCGGTATTTCGAACACATCAGCCGGACGCGTGCTTCTCGATCGCTATGACCGACTCGCCGGAGACAACCGCGAACTGGTGGAAAGCGGTGCCAGCTCGCGTATCGGCTTTAGTCGCAGATTGCGCATCAACTCCGCTACCGATATCTATAAATTGCCGTTTTCCGTCGCGTTCGTCACCATCTTGCCGCTACCCGCCGTCGGCTGGATCACCAGCGGTGAGAACGCCGGAACCGCGCTCTATTCCGTGGGGAATCTCGCATTTGTTTTCATGTTGCCCTACGTGTTCCTGGGCTTTCGTTTGGTCAAAGATGTCGGTTTCGCCAATTCGGTCATGGTGAAGTGGTTTCCCTTATTAGTGCTGGTGGCAATTTCCATCATGTTTATGGGGGTGTTACGTTACAAAGAACAGCTCATGCCGTTCTTTTTAATGTGGGCGGCGCTCGGCATTTACCATCGCCGACGACATCAAACATTTATCTGGTTCAGCTACGCGGTCGGCTTGCTCGGCATTGTCATAGCGGTCGTGGCGGCCGCCATGTTCCGCTAATTCGCTCAGCACGTACGCACCGATTGTGAACACCCGATCCAGGACCGACCTGATCTTTAGCACGTCCCTGTGGGCGTTGCTGCAGATCCTGTTCATTCAAGCCGGCGCGTTCGTGACCACGATGGTTGTGACGCGCATGCTCTCACTCAGCGAGTACGGCCTGATCCCTCTGGTCAATTCACTCGTCCTGTTGCTCGCGGTGGTTCTGGGTTTGGGGCTCCCCGCCTCGCTGGCCCGTTCGCTGGCGGCACAACCCACTGTCAATCATCAGCGTCAGTTGCTGCGCAAGACCGGCCTTAAAGCCGCGCCGCTGGTTGGTGTGGTTGCGCTGGCCGTCTTCATCGCCTACCCGTCGATCGCCGCGCTGGTCGATGAACCCCGGC
>JBGCEL010000136.1:0-4040 GCA_045106455.1 Gammaproteobacteria bacterium | reverse complement strand
GGCCCACCGCCTATCTCTACGGCTGTAACTGACAAAGCCCATAAACTTGTGGGTCTGTTTGGTGATGCTCATCGCACTTTGCGCCCATGGTGAGAATAGGCATCATAGACGTCCCACTCAAAGCAGTGCAAACGGGCGCTTAAAGGTAACCGCTCGATCTCCGACAGCCTTGCATTCGTTTGCCATCGCTAAGTGGCCGCGCGCTCGGCTGCGTTCGGTTCGATCGGCAACAGCGCCTCGACGTCTTCAACCGTATCCGCTGCCAGCAAGTCAGTAAATAGCCTCTTGAGATACGCGTAAGGTTCGACTCTGTTCGCCTTGGCCGTTTCGATCAGGCCGCAAAGATTCGCGTTCGCGTTCGCGCCGGCGACGGAGTCGCAAAACAAAGAGTTTTTTCGTCCGATAACGAACGGCCTCACCGCATTCTCGGTGAGGTTATTGTCGATACGAAGTCGCCCGTCCGTCGTGTACGGTGTCAGCTTGTCCCATAGCTTGTGCAGATAGCCCATGGCTTTGCCCAGGGCCGATTGCGGCGGCACCAGATGCATATGTTCTTCGAGCCAGTCGTGCAGCGCGTTGAGCGCTGGCACGGATTGCTGCTGGCGAAGCGCGAGTCGTGATTCATTGGCCAGGTTCTTAGTCTTCCGCTCAATGCGATACAACAACTGGATCCGCTGCAGCCCCTGCGCCGCCAGTGGCGCCTTTCGCCTGGACTTTGTCTTGCCTTGAGCCTTCAGCGCTTCATCGAACTTGCGGCGCGCGGGAATCTGGGTGCCGGTCAGGAATCTGGGCGCCAGTCATAACAATATAACTTGGGGCACAGCCCTGTACCGGCACCAAGAGTTGCCCACGGCTGATCTTCGGGGCTACGCCCCAGCAGCGAGGCGCCGCCGCCAAAATTGCTCTCGCTATTTGTCGAACCGCCGTCGTAACAATCTGCGTCAAGCCCGGGAAATTAATAAAGGGCCACCTCGGAAGGTGGTCTTTTTTGAATTTGGCGCGCCCGGCAGGATGCGAACCTGAGATTTTGGGTGCCGGTCAGAACCACATAACATTTTCGACCGCGGCAATTCACCACGCGGCTCCTCAACGTCAAATCTGTCGTATGATAGTTAGGCCAATTGATACGCCTCCCCACTCTGTAACGCCCCAATTTTATCTAGGCACTTGTTTATTTGATCCAACCGGGAATTCAATGATGATAAGGATGCTGCCAGTGATCTTTTGCCTGCTCCAATTGCTGGGGCTACCGGTCTACGCACGCGCGGAGTCGGTTGCATTGGACCGAGAACAAGTCAGCCAGTCTATTGACGACATGCTCAAAGTCCTTAAGGAAGTCTACGTTTTTCCGGAAAACGTGCCAGCGATCGAAGAAAAATTTGCCCGGAACATGGAGCAGGGACTGTATGATCACGTTGAAACCACTGAAGACTTTGTCGAAAGCGTCAGCGCTGATTTGGCGGACTTCGCGCAAGACGGCCACATGAGCGTCATGTTGGCCAGGTCTGATGCGACACCCTCGCACGTGCTCATCGAATCGGTCGATGAACGAAAGAACAACTACGGCTTTCAGAAGGTCGAAATTCTGAAGGGCAACGTTGGGTACGTTAAATGGAATAAGTTCTACGCCGATGCGTCCGCCAAGAGCACAGTGGATGACGCGTTTGGCTTTCTTGGCAGAACCTCAGCACTAATAGTGGACTTGCGAGACAATATTGGCGGGTCACCGGAATTGGCTCGCTACATACTGAGTCATTTTTATGAAGAGCCAACACTCTTGTGGCGTTTTCACTCGCGTGGCAACCGCGATGTTTACGATCACTTGTCAATAGCCCAGGTGGGCAGTGAACACTTCAAGTCAGACTTTCCCCTCTATGTGCTCGTAGGAACCGAGACGGGCAGCGCCGCTGAATTATTCGCCTACACGCTCAAACACAGCAACAAGGCGACGTTGATTGGCGCGCAAACCAGAGGTATCGCCCATGCCGTCGGGGCCGTGAGTATCAACCAGTATTTCGACGGCAGGTTTTCGATGGCGAGCATGTCAAACCCTGTGACAAACAAAGATTGGGAGAAAGTTGGTGTCATTCCCGACATCGTGGCTGAAAAAGATAAGAGCCTGATGATCGCCCACGACTTGGCTATGGAAACGTTGGGCAAAGAGTCTCACTAGTTAAGTGTGCCCATGCTGGTTCGTTTAGAGCACCGTCGATAACACGCGGATATTGAGTGGCTTTAACACTGTTGGTTTGCGGTGTCGTTGGCGGCATGAACAAATGCGGTCCCACAAATCTGAACAACCGCATAAGTGGATTGGACTGGCCACGATCCGGTAGACACTTCTAGGCTATTCTTTGGACTGGCCACGATCCGGTAGACACTTCTAGGCTATTCTTTGAGCTTAGGAGGAAAGTCTATGAGCGGTCAACGCTACACACCAGAATTTAAGGAAGAAGCCGTGCGTCAGGTCCTTGAGCGCGGTCATTCGGTTGCCGATGTTGCCAAGAGAATCGGCGTCTCAAATCACAGTTTGTATCGATGGGTCAACGCTGTAAAGCCGGACGCGTCACACGAGCAAGCAAGTGAGTTGGCTGATGCCAAGCGCGAAATTCTCAAACTGCGCGGTCAGGTGAGGCGCCTCGAAGAGGAGCGCGACATCGTAAAAAAGGCTGCAAGGTACTTTGCCAGGGAGCCAGAGTAAAGTACCAGTTTGTGCTCGATCACTGCGACGAGTTTCGCGTTGCCGTGATGTGCAGAGTGCTGAAGGTTCATCGTTCTGGCTACTACGCTTGGCTGCATCAGCCCTTGTCTGATCGAGCCGTTGAAGATCAGCGCCTGCTCGGACTTATTCGCGTGTCGTACGCGGCCAGTGGCGGCGTCTACGGATCGCGACGTGTGTTCCTTGATCTTCGCGAGCTTGGGGAGCGCTGCGGTCGTCATCGTGTTGCCAAAATCATGCGCAGAAACGCCATCCAGGCGCTGCGCGGCTACAAGACACCGCGACGTGTTGCTGGCCGACCATCCATCATCGCACCCAACCGATTGCAGCGTGAGTTCACTATTGATGAGCCAAACAAAGCGTGGGTGACAGACATCACTTACATCCGAACGTGGCAGGGTTGGCTGTACCTGGCCGTCGTGCTGGACTTGTATTCACGTCGTGTGGTGGGTTGGTCGATGCGACCGACGCTTGCCCGTGACATTGTTCTGGACGCTCTGATGATGGCGGTGTGGCGTCGACGGCCGAAACACAACGTCATTGTGCACTCGGACCAAGGCTCGCAATACGGCAGCGACGACTGGCAGCGCTTCTGTCGCGCAAACGGTCTTGACCCCAGCATGAGTCGCCGCGGCAACTGCTGGGATAATGCGGTCGCTGAATCGTTCTTCAGCAGCTTGAAAAAAGAACGGATCAAGAAACGCATCTACAAAACGCGCGACCTCGCCAAGGCCGATATCTTCGACTACATCGAAATGTTCTACAATCAATCCCGACGCCATACCCATATCGGAGGCGTCAGCCCAGAGGCCTTTGAAAGAGCCTCGTTTTAAGGCTTGGCGGTGTCTACTGGAGCGTGGCCAGTCCATCTTTGAGCTTAGGAGAAAGATCTATGAGTGGTCAACGCTACACTTGGCTGAGATGGCACTGTTTGCTGTGAACACCGGATGCAGGGACAGCGAGATCTGTAACCTGCATTGGGACTGGGAAGTTCAAGTTCCCGAGATGAACACATTCATGTTCATCATTCCCGAGATTCGAGTGAAGAACGGCGACGAGCGGCTTGTCGTGCTGAACGACATCGCGAAGTCGGTGGTCAACACTCGGCGCGGTAAGCATCCAACGCACGTGTTCGACTACAAAGGCGAACCCGTCAAACGAATGCTGAACAGCTCTTGGTGTCGGATTCGCAAGAAGGTTGGACTGCCGCAGGTCAGAGTGCATGATTTGAAACGCACTTTCGGAAGGCGCCTACGCGCGGCCGGAGTGAGCTTCGAAGATCGCCAAGATTTGCTCGGTCATCGTTCGGGGAGAATCACCA
>JBGCEL010000135.1:0-12931 GCA_045106455.1 Gammaproteobacteria bacterium | reverse complement strand
GGCAAAGGCACGCGCCAAAACCTGAGCGTCAGTGATATCACCGGCGATGGGCGTTACGTTTGGAAAGTCCGGTATGGAAACGTCCGCGCGCTCAATCGCCACAACGTCGCACTCCGTCAGGCTGGCCAACAACTGTCGACCCACAAAGCCGCCTGCTCCGGTAACGATAACGCGCATATTGATTAAGGCTTAAGCTCTTTCAACGGCGAGCCATCGTGGACGTATGGCCCTATGGCTTCGGTCAGGACGAAAACGATACGACAAGCCTGGGTCGTGCTGGTATTTCGCCACAGGTGTATCGTGCCTTTTTGCACGATGATATCGCCGGCCCCGCAAAGCTCGAGCACACCATCGTCCAGCTCAAGTTCCACTTGTCCGGAAATAACGATGCCGTAGTCCAGACTGTTCGTGCGGTGCATCGGTGAGGTGCCACCGGGCAGCATATCGACGACGCGAATCACCGACCCGCCGCTCAGCGTCAGTCCCACGTCGCGACTCGCACCGTCTGTCTCGTCGTTGAGATCAACCGGCACGCCAGCGCTACTCCAAACGGTCGCAAAGGCCGCATCGCCCGACGGTATTTTTTTGGTCTGCAGTGGGGCGACCGATTGAAAGACCGCACGACCGTCAGCGTCGTGCCCGGTCACAATGCGTCGTAGACGTTGAGTCGAATCAGTCATCTATTCGCACCTGCACTTGCCAAAATGTTCGATTTTTTTGAAAAACCAAATTGGGCGACTCAGCTATCGGCTTTGACAACCTGCTGGTCAATCGCACCAAACAAAACGTCACCGTCCGCCGTGCGCGCCTCCATAAAAATCGAATCGCCAAAGGACATGAACGGCGTGGAAGGTTTGTCCGCGTCGATCATTTCAATCGCACGGCGCTCACTGATGCAAGACGAACCGACTTCGCGATAATTGTCATTGGACACCGTACCCGAGCCGATGATGGTGCCCGCACACAGATCGCGCGTGGCCGCCGCATGGGCAATCAGGTCGTGAAAACCAACGCTCATGGCAGCGCCGTTAGCATTCCCAAAACGTGTGCCGTTCAGGCGCACTTCGAGCGGCAGATGCACACGCCCGTCCGACCACGCCGCACCGAGTTCATCGGGCGTTATCGCAAGCGGTGCAACGGAACAAGCAGGCTTTGCCTGCACCCAGCCGAAACCGGTCTTCATCTCTTTGGGTGCTAGCGTGCGCAGTGACCAATCGTTGATTTGCACAAGCAGCTTGATGTGGCGCATAGCGTTCGCCGCACTCGTACCCATCGGCACATCATCGACCACGACGCCAAACTCGCCTTCAAAATCGATGCCGTCGGCCTCACGAACAAACGGCACATCCGCGACAGGACCATGGAAGACGTGTGACATGCCCTGATACATGAGCGGTTTGTCCGTCTCGATGGGCGGTAAATCAAAGGCTTTTTGCATCAACACGCCGTGGGTATCAAACGCAGAACCATCGAGCCATTGCCAGGCACGGGGCAACGGTGCGGCAAACTCGGACGGCGTCACCGCTTCGCCCTCACCTTGTTTAAGTCGCTGCGACAAATCTTGCAACTGCGGGACACAGACATCCCACGAATCGAGTGCCTGCTGCAAAGTGGCTGGCGACTCCGGCATCAAGTAGCGCGTGCCGTCGCTGGACACCACCACAAGTCGGCCATCACGACCACCCGCCAATGTCGCCAGCTTCATGACGCCTCTTCTTCGTCAAAAATCGCCACGGCTCGGGTCCAGCCCGCCGACGCACCGCGAATCTTATGCGGGAAACAGCTGATAGTGAAACCGGACGGTGGCAGCACTTCAAGGTTGTGCATTTTTTCTAGATGGCAGTAGCCGATATCCCGGCCTGCCTTGTGACCTTCCCAAATGAGCGACGTGTCGCCGGTTTCTTCCACCTTCTTCGCGGTATGCGAAAATGGGGCGTCCCACGACCAGGCATCGGTGCCCGTAACGCGCACGCCTTTCTCAAGTAAGTACATCGTCGCTTCATAGCCCATACCGCAACCGACATCGACGAAGTTAGGTTGCCCGATGGCCTTACCCGCTGCGGTATTGATCAGCACAATATCGAGCGGCTGTACGTCAACGCCTACTCTGGATAACTCGGCCTCGACTTCGGCGGCCGTGACCACATGCCCGTCTTCGAAGTGGCGGAAATCGAGTTTGATACCGGGGCGAAAACACCAGTCAAGCGGCACCTCATCAATGGAGATGGCACGTTCACCACCGTTCATCGTGGGATGAAAATGCCACGGTGCATCCAGATGCGTACCGTTGTGGGTCGTAAGCTTAACCCACTCTGCAGCCGCAAAGCCCTCGCCACCGGGCAGGTTCTCCGCCGTCGCATCGGGGAAAAACATCTTCGCTTCTTTCACCGTTTCGTCGTGCGACTGGTAGGTAATTTCAGGTCGCAAAAACGGCGGATCGGAAATAACGTCGTTTTCCAGATAGATCGACAGATCAACAAATTTTCTCGGCATAACAGTATCCTTGCGGGAGCCCAATCAGGACGTGTGCCCACCCAGCGTGTCCGCGAACCAGTCGGCGATAAAGGTGGTGCCAAACGACATGTTGTCCGCGCCCACGTGCTCAACACCGCCTTCGCGCTCGGTAAACACCCGTAGCTGCCGATTAGGCGAATTGACGAGCTGATCATAACTCTGATGCGCATAGTCGACGCTGATCTGGCGATCGTGCGCACCGTGGGTGACCAAAAAAGGCACTTTGATTTTTTCCATCACGCCGTTCAGGTGCATGCCTTCGGCCTTGTCGAAAAACTCGGCCTGGTCTTTTGCACCAAACACCCACTGCACGTGCTTCCAATAGTGCGGCACCGGGTTTTCGCCTTCGCGTTTTACGCGCTTTTGCTGCACTTCAGCCCAGTTGTGGTTGGCGCCCCAGCAGGCACCGGACGCAAAGCGCGGTTCAAACGCCACCGCCCGCGGCGCATAGTGGCCCCCCAATGAGATCCCGGTCATGCCGATACGTTTGGGATTGACAAACGGCTGCTGCTCAAGCCAGTCGACCCAGGCCGAGGCCCACTCTTCGCTGGCGTAGGTTGCCGGAATTTCTTCCAGTCGCAACGCCTCACCGGTACCGGGCTGGTCAACGCACAGACAGCTGATGCCGCGCTTGGCCAGCGCATCCGGAAACCCACCGAGCCACAGCATTTCCTTGCAACTATCAAGGCCATTGCAAAACACCACGAGCGGGCGCGGTCCGCTGCCATGCGCAAGCGTCAAATAACCGGCCAGCCGTTTGCCTTCACCGTAGGGTATTTCCACACGCTGAACGTTGTCTTTTGCGAACTTGCTGCCACGGGAAAATGCGTCAAGCGCTTTTTTGTAGGTTTCCATCCGGCCGGGATGCCCCAAGCCCTGCATGCGCTCCGCCGTCACATAGTAGATGCTCGCGCGCTTGAGTTTTTCACCGGCAGAAAACTGACGCCCTTCGGCAAGATCCTCGGCCGCAAGCTCCGCCAACTTGTCGGCCATCTTGACCCACTCTTTGAGGAATTCGCCGGTGCCCGCGTCTTCGCCATTGTTAGCCGCATTCAGAATTGGCTTGCACATGTCGACAATTTCGCCAATCTTGCCGCCGTTTTCCAGCGCAATCGCGACCGACAGGTTCCAAATGTAATTTGGAAAGTACTCAAACATTGCCATTTATCGTTTTCCTTTGGCTTTCTATTACAGTGGTTGTGCCGCGACGCGGAACATGTCGCCGGTCGCTTTTGCCTGGTCAACGCGCGGCCCGTTGCCCAACTGACCATTGCAGATGGCCACGGACGACTCCACGACATACTCGCAGCGTTCTTGACGACGTTTTTGGAAGCCCGCAAAAGCCTGCGCAACCGACGCAGAATTTTCCAACTCTTCGGCCAGCACCAGGCTGTCTTCGATCGCCATGCCAGCGCCCTGGCCCAGGTGGGGCGTCGTAGTGTGCGCCGCATCGCCAATCAGAATGACGCGGCTCTTATACCAATCGTGATCCAGAAAAACCCATTCGAGCGGCTTGTACACCACGGCCGCGTCATCAGTAATTTGTTCGGTTAGATTAGCAATGCGCGGTGGCGCCGCGCTCAGCTTGTCGCGCAGAGCTTTAGCAATTCCCTCGCGCGGGTAGCGCGGGTTGCCAGGCTCAGGCGTAGTGACATAGATGTACATGACCTCATCCGACAGAGGTACGAGACCCATGCCAATCGGCCCCTCGTACGCACACAGAGCGCTGACATCGTCGGGCCGTTTGAAGTTGTAGCGCCACACCGCCTGACCCGTGAACTGGGGTTTGTCGGCTTCCGGGAAAAGCAATTCGCGCATTTGCGAATACAAACCATCCGCGCCGATGACCACGTCGTAACGCCCGCTGCTGCCATCAGAAAAATCTACATCAACCCCGTCACCGTCGTCATGCAGCTGCTCAACAACGACGCCAAGACGCACTTTAGCGCCCTCGACTTTGGCCCGGTCCACCAGCACTTTTTGCAATGCCGGTCTGCCAATGCCCATCTGCGACGGATACTTTTCGACGAGGCGCGGCGACGGAATCTTTGCCGCCAACTCACCGTCGGGTTTGTAGACCTCGACATGATCGTAGCCAAAGCCGGCATCGAGATAATCGTCAATGACGCCGAGCGCGGCCACGGCACGAATGACATTGGACTGCTGAATGATGCCGACCCCGTAGACCGACCAATCGGGATCCTTCTCGATGATCTCCACGTTGAAGCCGCGTTGCCCAAGAGCAATCGCCGACGTCAGGCCGCCGATGCCACCACCAACTATCAATACTGATGAAAGTTTCACTTTAGTCTGCGATCCCCGCACTATGCCGCTTCGTTGGCCACAGCGTAGCCCGGCCATAACTATCAGCCAAACTAATTATCTTTATAGTTACCTAGAGACAAGGGGAATAGTTGGCGTCGCTCGATCAACCACCCAGAATATCCAGAATGTTCGCACTGTCGATGTCATCCACCGCGGCGCAAAGACTCTCGAGCAGCCAGCGCACACTTGGGTCCTCCGTGCGCGCCGTATGATATTGGGCCATCAGGCGCATGGCCGGTTGCGAAAACGGCAGCGGCGCGGTTTTCAACGGCATCACGGAACAAAATGCCCGTGCCATCCGTGATTGCATGATCGCAAGGCGTCGTGTGCCCACCAAAAACCAGGGCACGACGGAAAAGTTGGGAGCGACGATCGCCATTTTGCGTGAGGCCCCGAGCGCGGTCAGATGCCGCTCAGAAAACGTCAGTTCGCTGTTCGGTCCAATTCGCACGCCAACATGGTCAGCGGCGAAAAAGGCCTCCGGCGTGATCGTTTCGTCAAAAATCGGGTTGTCGCGCCACCCCACCACCATATGGGGCTCCTCAAACACCAACTCGGCCGGGTGTCGGGGCTTAATAAACTCCTCCGGCAGCAGAACCAGATCGACTTCGCCGCGCTCGAACTCGGCCATCAACATATCCGCCGGCAAACGTATGTTGAGCCGGATGTTCGGCGCCGTTTGCTCCAGTTTTTTGGCAAACGGGATAATCAGCACGGTTGTAATGTAGTCCGTTGCATTTATCTTGAAGTTTCGGACGGATTTGGTCGGGTCGAACTCGGCCGACATGGAGATCATGCTGTCGACCTTGGACAAGATCGCGCGGACTTCCGGCACCAGTTTTTCGGCGTATGATGTAGGGATCATTCGCTTGCCGTGCAGCACCAGAATCGGGTCTTTGAAATAGTCCCGCAGGCGCCCGAGCGCGGCACTGGCCGCCGGTTGACTGACGTGCAATCTTTCTGCCGCTCGGGATACGCTGCATTCATCGAGCAGCACGTCGAGGGCAACCAATAAATTCAGATCCAGACCTTTCAGGCGCATCGAAGACCTATAGAAGAAGCTACTGAAAAACCATCAAAACAAACAATTGGATTTATAGCAATCCCGATGTTGTCATTTAGGCTACATATATTACAAGGACTTCAGACATGAACATTCTCGGCCCCGACGCCCTGATATTTGGCGTCGACGACGTCGACGCGTGTGCGCAGTACTTCACCGATTACGGCCTTGCCGCGACCGGTGGCGGAAAATTTGAAGCACTCGATGGCACCAGCGTCGTCATCTTGCCGCGTGACGACACGTCTCTCCCGCCCGCGCTGGAGACCGGCAGCATGTTGCGCAAGACCATTTACGGGGTCGCTGATCAATCAACGCTTGACGCTATTTCTGCCGAACTGAGCCGTGATCGAGACGTCAAGGTGCTGCCGGACGGCTCATTGGAAGCGATGGATGATCTGGGCTTCGTGCTTGGCTTTCAGATTACGGTGCGCAAAGCGCTCAATTTACCCGGCGAACCGATCAACGCGCCGGGCGCGCCAGCACAACGCCCGGTCAACGAACTTGGCGTGGACCCCGACGCCGCCGATCCCAAGCCGCGTACCTTGTCCCATATCGTCTATTTTGTCCCGGATGCGGACAAGTTCGAGGCCTTTTACGCCAACCGTCTGGGCTTTGTCACGACCGACAAATTCACCGGAGTGGGCCCGTTCATGCGCCCCGCCGGTACGAAGGAACATCACACGCTGTTCTGCATTCAAACACCACCATTTATGCAAGGCTGCGAACACTTTACGTTCCACGTTGGCGGTCCAACGGAGATGTTACGCGCCGGTAAAAGTTTCGCGGACAAAGGCTACGTGACGTTTTGGGGCCCGGGCCGTCATATCTATGGCTCTAACTGGTTCTGGTACTTCAACAGCCCGTTAGGCTGTCATGTCGAGTACGACGCCGATATGGATTTGCACGACGACGACTGGGTTGCGCGCGAAGCGAATATGAACGCCGATGCCTCGCAGATCTTTCGTTTTACGCTGGAAGAAAACTGGGCACCAAGTGGTCCGCCACCACCAAAAGCCGACTAAGTTTATATGCCTGAAATTAAACTCTACATGGCACCTGGTACCTGCGCGCGCGTGACCGCAATCTGTCTGGAGGAAGCACAGCTGAAGTTTGAGACGATCGTCGTACGCTTCATGCGTGGTGAGCACAAGTCGCCCGACTTCAAAAGCATTAATCCAAAGGGCAAGGTCCCAGCGCTTGTCATCGATGGCGAAGCGCTGACAGAAAACGTCGCGATCATTACGCATCTGGATCATTCGCATCCAGAAGCCGGCCTAATGCCCGCTGCGCCGAATGCGCTGACGCAAGCCCGGCAGCTCGCAGATTTGTGTTTTTGCGCGGCCACATTGCACCCGATCGTTACGCGCATACGCATGCCGCAGATGTTTGCTCCCAAAGAGTCAATGCGCAGCGTTTGGGAAGCCGGCTGCAAATCAATGGACGAATACTTTGGGCTGATTAACGAGCGGCTAAGCGGCCAGAGTTGGTGGTACGGCGAGACCTGGAGCGCGATGGACGCGTACTTGTTCTGGATTTACTGGCGCTGCCAGGGTGCCAACTATGACGTGACCCCATACCCTCACTTCGTCAGCCACGCGGAACGCATGGAAAAACGACCTGCCGTGCAGCGCGCCGTCGCCCGCGAAGCCGCTGCCACGGCACAGCTCGAGACCGAAGGCCTCGTATTCACTCCTCCGGCCATGAATTAATTATCAACCACAGGATCTGCTATGGAGATTGTCTTGAAAAAATCACTTAATTCGCTGCTGCGTGGCGCGCGCGTTGACAGGAAGCGCTGGTCCGCGCTCATTGCCGCGAGCTTGTTTATGACCGGATCGCTTGGCGCTTGCGCTGCGAACACGCCTGCCGCCGAGACCGCGGCGTCCGCTGTACCGTCCGCTGCAACAGCCAACGTCTTCGTCACACTTGGGACCAACGGCGGCCCGGTGGCAGAAGTCGGTCACGCGCAGCCTGCCAACGCGTTGCAAGTTGGACGCGACGTATATCTGATCGATGCCGGCGACGGCGCCGCCGGGCAACTCATCGGGGCTGGCTTTCAACTACAGCAAGTACAAGCTGTCTTTCTGAGCCACCTGCACTTCGACCATACCGGCGGCGTCCTCGCTCTGCTCGGTTCGCGAATTCAGACAAACACCAGAAGCCTTTTGACGATTTATGGACCGCCCGGGACCAAAGACTTTGTTGAAGGTCTTCTGGCCAGCATGGCGCCTGTGATGGAGGCCGCCTACGGCATGCCTGGGAAAAGCTGGCAAACCAAAGTTGAAGCGAAAGAACTCATTGACGGCGACATCATCGAACTTAAAGACCTGACCGTTACGACAGCGCAAAACAGTCACTTCGCCATCCCGCAAAGCGATACGACGCCGGAAAAGGCAAAGTCGCTCTCATTTCGCTTTGACCTGGCAAACCGCTCGATTGTCTATACCGGCGATACCGGCCCGAGTGCGAACGTAGAAAAACTGGCAAAAGGCGCCGATCTGTTAGTCAGCGAAATGATGGACATCCCCGTGGTACTCGAAAGAGCACGTGTCTATTTGCCCAACGCGCCGGAACAGGTGTTTGTGAGCATGGAATGGCACTTCCGCGCACATCACCTGACCCCGGTGCAGGTGGGCGAACTCGCCGCTGCGGCTGGCGTTGGTGAAGTCGTCATCACGCATCAGGCCCCAAAGATCGCCACCGATGACCACAAGAAGAAAATTCTTGATGGCGTGCGTAGCGCTTTTGACGGACCCGTAGTTTTAGCTCGCGATCTGGATCGCTACTAAGGTACGGCATTCACAATGGCAAGACCCACTTCAAGAAGCGGCGGCAAACAAAGGCCGCCACCACGCACTCTGTCAGTGATTCGCAAAACCAGCGTGACGCCGCATATGCTGCGCGTCACTCTGGGCGGCTCACAGCTGTCCGGCTTTCCAGAGGATTCAGCGGGTGGCTACGTTAAGCTGCGGCTCGGCCTTCAGGACAACAGCGACAAACCACTGGTGCGAACCTACACGGTGCGACGTTTTGACTCGGCGGCAGGCGAACTCGATATCGATTTCGTCGTCCATGAGAGTGAGGGGCCGGCGGCCAACTGGGCCCAATCGTGCGTACCCGACGACGAGATCATGGTAGGTGGACCTGGACCGCGTAAGTCTCTGCACGCAGATGCTGACTGGTTTTTACTGGTCGGCGATATGAGCGCTCTGCCCGCCATCAGCGTCAATCTGGAACGCTTACACAATGACGCCACGGGCTACGCCCTGCTGGAAATTATTCACGCTGACGATCGGCAGTGCATTGACGTGCCACCGGGCATACACGTCGATTGGATCGTCAATCCTACGCCCGAAGAGCCCAATCACGTCTTGATGGATGCAGTGGAAGCACTGCCGTGGAAAGCAGGCCGACCGTCGGTCTGGGCTGCCGGCGAATTCAGCCAGTCTCTCGCTATTCGAGCATTCCTGAAATCCCGCCACGGTGTCACTCGCGATCAAATGTATGCCAGCAGCTACTGGCAAATAGGCCAGACTGAAGACGGCCACAAGATATCGAAACGGCAGGCCGAAGGTTAAGGCACGTCGCAACATAAGCTTTAATAACGTGATCCGAAAAATGACGATCGAAACAACCGGAAGGACCAGCCACCATGAGCACAGATAAATCGGCGTCCACAAAACATGGCGTAATACTTTTACTGGCGGCCGTTATGCCGCCGATGGCGATCATCTCGTTGGTGCCCGTTCTGCCACTGCTGATGCGCGAATTTAGCGGCGTCGAGGGCTTCCAGTTTCTGGTGCCAATTGCGATGACCATTCCGGCGCTGTGCGTGGCGCTGTTTTCACCGGTAGCCGGCTGGATTTCCGACCGTGCTGGTCGCAAGAATCTTCTTGTAATTGCTTTGCTTATTTATGCAGCGATTGGCATCGTGCCTTTCTTCCTGACCGACCTGAAGCAGATCATTGGCGCACGCATCGGCCTCGGTCTCGCTGAGGCGGTGATCATGACCATCGCGACCGCTCTGATCGGCGACTACTTTATGGGCAAAGATCGCGAGCGCTGGGTCGCACGACAGATTGCCACCGTTAGCCTCAGTGCGATCGTACTCATCGCGGTTGGTGGCATTCTCGGCGACACACTTGGATCTCGCGGCCCGTTCCTGATGTATCTTTTGGCTATCCCGGTCGCGTTGCTCGCAGCGCTGGTGCTGTTTGAGCCGACGCGTACAGCGCCACAGGCGGCAGGCGCCCGCCCGAAACTTCCGCTGGGCCGAATTTTACCGTTGTTGCTGACAACACTGTTCATTGGAATCATTTTCTACACGGTGATCGTGAAACTGGGCGAAGTACTCCAGCTTAGCGCAGACGTTTCGCCGGGCCAGATCGGCGCCATCGGCGCTGCCGCCAACATTGGTGTTGCCGTGGGTTCTTTTCTATTCGGTCGATTCAAGGGCGCATCGGGCCCCATGCTGGTCTTGATCGGATTGACGCTGGCGGCCATCGGCTATCTGGGATCCGGTCTTTCCGGTTCGCTCATGATGACCAGTATTTCGGTCGTCATCGCCTGTCTTGGTTTCGGCATCTTGTTGCCAACCATGCTCACCTGGATGCTGCAGGTATTGCCAGAAAACGTCCGCGGTCGCGGCACGGGACTGTGGACCGGTGTCTTCTTCTTCGGGCAATTTGCGGCACCTCTAATCGCCGCAGCACTGCTGAGCAAGCTCGGCGGTTTGCACAACGTTCTGCTGTTGATCGCAGGCTTGTGCGGCGTCGGCGTTTTGATGGCGGCGGTCAAGCTCAGAGGCGCTCCAAGTCTGATAACGAAGTAACAGGAGCCAGAGCAACACGATGATTGAATTCTATGACAACGACATGTCCGTCTGTGCGCAGAAGGTACGACTGGTGCTGGCTGCAAAGGGTCTGGACTACACGCGCCACGCCCTTGACCTGCGCGCCGGGGATCAATTCAAACCGGAATATCGGAAGCTAAATCCGAAGGCGGTGGTACCGACCATCGTCGATCATGGCACGCCAATCACCGAGTCGACGGTCATCATCGCGTATCTGGACGATGCCTATCCAGAGCCGCCGCTAAAGCCGACGGATCCGTTACAGCGTGCAGCGATGCTGCAATGGATGATCCTGCCCGACGCGTCTTTGCATGACGCTTGCGGGCTCACAAGCTTCGCTCTCGCATTCCGCCATCAGTTGGCCAAGCTCCCGCCCGCCGCCCTCGAAGCGCACTACGCAAAGATGCCAAGCGAAAAACGTCGCCAGCATATTCGATCGTTGGTGGAGCAAGGTCTTGATGCGCCCGGAGTGGGCGCCGCACTACGCACGTACTACGCGTCCATTCAATCAATGGCCAAAGCGCTCCAAAACACCGCGTGTCTGGCGAGCGATACGTGGTCGTTGGCCGACGTCACGATGCTGCCATACGTACTGCGACTGGAGCATCTCGGGCTCAGCTGGTTTTGGTCCGACGCCCCGCAAATTGACGACTGGTTCGACCGTGCCCGGCAGCGCGCCGAGTACTCAGCCATCGACAAGCTCATCAACCCGGGTTACCTAGAGTTGATGAGCAAGATACCGACTGAACAGTACGATCAGGTTCGCGCAGCGTTAGATTAACGCGTCAAAATTTGTCGAGATCATCCGCGATCACCGTCTCGCCTTCGAATGCTTCGCCAATCTCACCCAGATAGCGCTTCGCCATTTCCTCCGTCGCCACATTGGGCGACATATGGGTAACAACAAGCTTTTTTGCGCCGGTCTTTAAGGCCAGCTCGCCAACCTGTTTGGGCAGCAGGTGATGCGCTCGAAGATGCCATTCGATACCGGCCAACTGGCGAGCGGGCATGTCGGGATTGTGCGTGCGGATCTCATGTAGCACCGCGTCGATGTCCATCATCTCGCTAATTAACAGGTCGACACCCTTGGCGAGTTTTTCGAGCGCTTCGCT
This sequence comes from Gammaproteobacteria bacterium, assembly GCA_045106455.1. Taxonomy (GTDB): domain Bacteria; phylum Pseudomonadota; class Gammaproteobacteria; order Steroidobacterales; family JBCCMA01; genus JBCCMA01. The sequence continues at coordinate 1,065 of JBGCEL010000135.1, read as the reverse complement.
CGGTCCCGTATCGCCGGTGTACACGATCGAGCGATCTTCAAGTTCAAATCGAAACGACAACGCTTTGGCTTTCTCCGGCAAACCGCTTTTTTCGGGAATCGCGAAATGGGTATTTTCGGCAACCAGGACAGACACGCCGTCGAGCTCGACGGTTGACCCATGCACAATCTCCGTCACCTCTGCATTTAAGCGCCATGAACGACCTGGCATGCCAAACGCCGCCTCCATCGCGGGCTTCATACCCTCATGCAAACCGTCGACCAGCGCTTTGGTGCCCGGTGGCCCGAAGATCTTCAACGTTTGCGGGGCACCAAGCTGGCTGTGCAGACTCAGTACGGCCAGCACGCCACCGGTATGGTCAAAATGGTTGTGACTTATGAACAGCCCGTCGAGCGCCTGCAAACGGAAACCGGCTTTTGCAAGCTGGCCGACCGTGCCGTCACCGGCATCGACGAGGTACAGGTCGTCATTGACCACCAACAGATTGGCGGGTTGCGAGCGCGTTGCTTGCGCGTTGGGGCCCGCCGCCGTGCCAAGCGTTATGAACTCATTGCGCGGTTGGTTTTGTGCACAGGCCGTAGTGGAGAAGCACAACACTATGGTCGCTATCAGAAAATTTCGCACAGTGATCTCCACCATCAAAAGACTGAGTTACATTTTAGTGATGAACGGTCCGAATGATGGCTTGCGCCCGTGCGCATCCTCATCCACGACGCGATTGCGCTGAAAACCGAGCCCCGTCAGCGCACTTTCAACGATATCACCGTCTTTGAGCCAAGCGCCGCCGTGTTGCCCAGCGTTGCCCGGAGGGGAGCCGGTGCTCAATAGGTCGCCCGGCATCAGCTTGATGCGTTCCGACGCGTAGCTCATAAACTGCTGCGGCGAGAAAATCATGTCGTTGGTTGGCCAATCCTGCATGGTCTTGTCGTTGACCTTCAACACGATCTGCACTTCGTCCCATTCCACGAACTGCTTGGGCACAATAAACGGGCCGGTCGGGAAATGGTTGGGCTGGTTTTTGCTGATCCAGTCAAAGCCAAACTTGATGTCGGCGCGCCTGAACTC
>JBGCEL010000134.1:0-3440 GCA_045106455.1 Gammaproteobacteria bacterium | reverse complement strand
CCGGCGCTGGGCACGCTCACCGACGTGACGGTCGAGTTCAATTGGGACTTTTTCTATTCTCTGGATATTGAGGCGCAGGGCATTTTTGATGGTGGCCTGCCGCATCAGGCGGAAGCGTTTCTGGATTTCTTTGCTGTCGGTGTGAATTTTCAGCGTACCGACGGTGGCTCCGGCGGTTCGCTCTACATTGAGAACGGTCTGGGTATTGGCTGTTTCGGCGAGCCGTTTCAGGGCGACGGCTGTTTCGATGGCTTTGGCTCAGAAGAAACAGCGTTTACCAATCCGACCAGCCTGTTCGGTTTTACCACCGTGATTGGCGAGGGCAGTCTCGATATCTTTAGCGTAGATATCTCTTTTGTTGATACGTCGTTTAGTCTCGATAACGTTGGCACGGCCTTCTTCAACGTGTTTGCTGAGGTCAACGGCGGTTCGCTCACGCTCATCTATACCTACGACGACGGTATCTCCGAACCAGATATGGACGGCGATGGCGTGCCCGACGCCAACGACACGTGCTCAACCGTGCCCAATGCCGATCAACTCGATAGCGATGGCGACGGCTACGGCGACGCTTGCGACAGCGATGTGAACAACGACTGCGTGGTAAACGTGGTGGATCTTGGTCTGCTGCGTGCAGGCTTCTTTGGCAACAATCCAGTGCTGGATTTCAACGGCGACGGGGTGGTGAATGTCGTCGACCTGGGGTTGATGCGCTCGGTGTTCTTTGGCACGCCCGGTCCGAGTGGCGTGACCAGCATCTGCGACTAACACTTAAGAATGCGCCCCGCCTTGGCAGGCGGGGCGCACAACGTATCATCTAGCTATTGCTGTCCTTGTTAATCCGAGCAGCCCAGCGATTGGCGACCGCGGCGGCCGCATCGCGTCCACCCAGTCCAAACGCCAGCGCAGCGGCTACCGCCACACCACCGATCGTAAAGCCAAACGCCATATTTACGATGTGGTCGGCCAGCCCCATGGCCTTGAGACCCATCGCAAGCACCAGCCCAAGAATCGCGATGCGCGCGATGTTGGCGATACCGCGAGCGTCACCTTCCGATAGTTTTTGATAAGCCAGCGAGCTTAAGAAATTACCCACGATCAAAATGATGCCGCCAACCAGCAAGCCGGCGCCAAATTCCAGTACGCGCGCAAAGATCTGCGTGATGATTGGAATACCAAGCACGTTCACCGCCGCGGTGGCTGCGGCCAGCATCGAGAAAAACAGGATGCCGTTGCCGATCAGTCGCGTTGGCGTAAAGGTATTCGAGAACAGATTGGCGATGCCGAGCTTTGCGGGCAGGGCGTCCACGTTCATGCCCTGCAACAAACCGCTGAGCATGAACACCACAAACTTGGCCACGAACCAGGCCACCAGCAGGATGATGCCCGCGCCAACGACGTTGGGCACAGCGGCCATGAGCTTGCCGATCATGGCGGATGCCGGATCTGAGATCGCTGGAATATCGAGCACACCGAGTGCGGCCACAACGATGGGTAGCAAAATGCCACCAAAGACAAACGCACTACCAAACGCCGATACCTGGATTTCATTATTCCCGGTGCGCACGGCGAGCTGCTCGTCAAATTTCTTCAGGCCAGCACCCACCAGTTGCGACACCAGTTTCGCAATCACCCAGCCAGCGTAGGCAATAACACCGGCGCCAATGACGTTGGGTACCGCGGCCAGAAATTCATTGGCCAGTTCTTGCAGTGGGCGCAGTACGTCCGTGAGTCCGAAGTGTTGTAGTACGGCCATCAGCACGAAGATGGTGAGTACGGCGCGGATCAGCGAGGTGATTGGCGACACCAGATCGATGCGGCTGCCATCCTCGGCCGTGCGATCCAGAAGGTCGATCCGCCGCAGCATGCGTTTCAGGATGCCGGCGATAATGCGCACCACGAACAGTCCGATAATGAGTATGGCGAGCCCGATCAGGGCATGCCCCAGCGCGCTGGAGCCGATTGGACCGAGGTGTGCCTTCGCCCCAGCGAATCCTGTGACTTTTTGTGGTGCCGGAGGTGAACTTATGTGGCCATTCGGCAACGCACTAGACACAAATTCGTACGAAAGATGCTGTTGATCCCCGTTGGCGCGGTGTGAACCAAATTCGGTGCGAACCGGGTTTATTAAAGTGGGGGGCTCCTCGAGAGACCGACGATTAGGGATCAACAGCCTTCTGCGATCCCGGACCCGCGCCGCGTTTTACGCTGCGCGGGTTTTTTATTGCCCCCGAATGCTAAGTCTCGAATGGCTCTAGGGTTGTCCCTTGATCTCCGTCATTCTGTCCAATTGCCTGATACAATTTGAGCCTATGGGGAAAACCCTCAGATTTGTGCTGCGCACAGGTTTTGGGGCGACTAAAAAGAATTGGGGTACGGATGACGAATTCTAATCGGTGGTGCTCCGTGCGCCGCTTGAGCGCCGCACTATGGGTGACGGCCGCTTTGATGATTGTGAGTACGGCGGCGCACGCGGTACCGCTTGCTGTCGACTGGGATCAGTTGACCTGGACGCCTGAGGGCCAGACCAACCTTTCCGAGATGTACTCGATCGACGGTCGCGACGTCACGGTCACTTTCAGCGGCAATACGGCGGGCCTCGATAATCAGGGTACGCTGTCGCCGCGTTTGGCCGATGGCCCCAACGACGGTGGCCTCGTGCCGCCGGAAGATGCGTTGGTAATTTCCACAGATTATCCCGACGGCGAGCTCAATCGATTTGTGGATGTCACGATCGATCTGTCGCAGTTCCCGGGTGGCGTGCAGGATTTGTCGTTCGCGGTTTTTGACGTCGACAGCAACCAGTCGTTTATCGATATTGTGACCGTTACGGCCACAGCCAACGGCGTGACGGTAGACCCATCGTCGATTTTACCCGGGCCGTCCAACATTCTCACCAGTCCCAACACGGTTGAGGGACGTGCCCTGTCTCCGGGTGGCAGCAGTGACGGCAATATTTTTGTCGAGTTCGCCGTGCAAGGTATTACCGAGCTGCAGATTCGTTACGCGAACGGCGGGCCTACCAACAACGCGGGTCTGCAGACCATTTCGCTGCACGACATCAATTTCAATTTTCAAACCGCTGACTTGAGTCTGACCAAAACGGTCGACAACCCCACGCCGTCGGCTACCGATCAGGTGGTCTACTCCGTAACGCTCACGAACGACGGTCCCGATGTCGGCACCGGCCTCGAAGTGACCGATCAATTGCCAACCGGTCTGACCTACGTCAGCGATGACAGCGGCGGTGATTACGATGCGGGCACCGGCGTATGGACCGTCGGGACGCTGGCGGCCGGCGCCAGCACGGTGCTGCAAATTACCGCCACGGTGAATGCCGCGGGCGACTACCTAAACACCGCTGAGCTAACCGCGGCGAACGAGCTCGATCCGGATTCGACACCGGGCAACAACGACCCCACCGAAGACGATCAAGCCAG
>JBGCEL010000133.1:0-2747 GCA_045106455.1 Gammaproteobacteria bacterium | reverse complement strand
CCGAAGAAAATTCGATGATGGAAAATCCAGCCAAAAAACGCATGTACGTTTAAGCACTGCAAAAAAGCACTTCGCTAAAACCAGTGCCCACGGCGGCCGAGCAAGTCGCACACGGATGCAAACGGAAATGCATCCAGAACTTTAAGGAGAATCATCATGGCTACACTCGAAAAGAATCTGCCCGAACGCATCGGTACTCGCGAACTGCGCATCAGCCTCAAGGCTGACACCAAGTTCGAAAACATCGTCCGCTATTTGGAAAAAACGCTGACTATCCCGGAGATTCCGGGTATCAACGGCTGCGATCCTTGTCTCTCCGGTCTTGACCGACTGGTGCTTGAGGATTCAGTCATCAATCAGCTCCGCGACATTCCCTTCCGTCGCTAAGCATGACACGCTCGGCCGCTCATTTACGCTCGAACGCTGGCACCATCGTGCCGGCGCTCGGCGTGGGTGTCACCTATCAGCCCAAAATGCGCGCCTTCATCGAGCGCTACTGCGGCATGCTCGATTTTCTCGAGATTGTGCCCGACATGCTGTGGGAAGATCGCGGCAACGACGCTGCCGTACGTTACCTCGATGACGTTGCCGCACGTCGGTGGCTCAATACCATCGCGCAGAAGCTGCCCGTTGTAGCGCACAGTATTGGTGGATCGATCGGATCGGCGCATTCAGATTTAGCGCCGCATCTGGCGCAGCTCAAACGCTGGCACAACGACTTCATGTTTCCATGGCACAGTGATCATCTGGCGTTCAACCTGGCACTGCATGACGACAGCCAAGTGAACGTGGGCATTACCTTACCCATCGCACGCGATGACGAAGGTCTCGAATTATTGTGCCAGCGCATTGAAACCGTGCAGCGTCACGTACCGCTGCCCTTCGCCATCGAAAATAACGTCTATTTTTTCGACTACCCCGAACAACCCTACAGCGATGCAGAGTTCTTAAACGCCCTTCTGCGCGAGTCCGGTTGCTACTTGATTCTCGATTTGCACAACGCTTACACCAACGAACGCAACGGCTTTGGTCGCGTCGACGAATTCATCGCCACCCTCGATCTTTCACGCGTCATCGAAATTCACGTTGCCGGCGGCATGGAGATGGATGATGTTTATCTGGATGCCCATAGCGGTCCGACACCGCCAAGCGTGATCGACACTCTGCATGCCGTGCTGCCCTACTGCAGCAACCTCGGCGGCATCACTTTTGAAATTCTCGGCTCATGGTTCGAGCACTGCGGCGATGCCGTCATTCTTGACGAAATCCACGCCCTGCGCGAACTGTGGGTCACTCGCAGCGCTACCGCACAGGAGCTTTCGACATGACCACTCGCGCCTTTCAATCGGCGGTTGCCAGACTGGTAATCGAGCCGAGCTATGCACACGCCGTGCGTGCCGGTCACGGCATTGATCCGATGCTCAGCCCTCTCGAGCAACGACGCCTGATCTCGGTGGCCCGCGACGGCGGCTTGGCCATCACGCGCACGCTGCATCAGGGTTTTCGATTAAACAAGATTATCGGACGTGCACCGCTGTGTCGTACGCTGCTCGGCGAGCGAGGCATGGCGGTGGCGCTCGAGGACTATTGGTCAAGCTGTTTGCCCATGAGCTTCTATTACATGCACGAAGCCCTGGCGTTTACGGCGTACTTGCGAGACCGGGCCATTGATATGAACGTGGCATTTTTAGGCGAAGTGGCCGCATTCGAACACGCTGCGCTGCAGCTGCAAACGCTAGAGGGCCGCCAACCCGATTACTTCGAGGCGGTACCGTTCCAGCACGACCCTGCCATGCTCTTGAGTGAATTGCGTGATGGGGTAGTGCCGGCAACGGTGCGCCGTACCGATGTGGTGCTCATTGGCAGCGTGGACGCTCGGGCGTGCGCGCAGTGGCACACGATGAGCAGCGCGGCCTGGCGCGCCTGGCAACGGTCCGAGGCGGTCGCGTGACCGCCCGAAACTTTTAAGCCGGCGCCGCTTTCGCGCGCCGACGACGACGCTTGCGCTGGCCGGCAGGCTTTGGCCCTGAGCTCGAGTTGCCCCGACCTTTACCCCCGCCGCGCGAACCGCCCGAACCTCGACTTTGACCGCGGCCGCGACCACCACCCTGACCCGGCGCACGTTGCGACGGCGGCGCCGCCTCAATGCTGGGATCGGGCTCATAGCCTTCAACTACCTGCTGCGGAATTTTCACCTTCAGCAGTTTTTCGATATCGCGCAGGAGTTTGTGTTCATCCACACACACCAGCGACACGGCGTGGCCATCTTGGCCGGCACGCGCCGTGCGACCGATGCGATGCACGTAATCTTCGGGCACGTTGGGCAGCTCGTAGTTTACGACGTAGGGCAGGCGCTCGATGTCGAGCCCACGCGCGGCGATGTCGGTGGCCACCAGCACGCGTACGCGGCCCGCTTTGAAATCCGCCAGCGCCTTGGTGCGCGCGCCCTGCGATTTGTTGCCGTGGATGGCGGCCGACTCAATACCGTCGCCGGTGAGTTGCTTGGCAAGGCGATTTGCACCGTGTTTCGTGCGCGTAAAAACCAGCACCTGACGCCAGTTTTCAAGTCCAATCCGATGTGACAAAAGCTCACGCTTGCGGCGCTTGTCCACCGGATAGATCACCTGTTCAATGCGCTCCACCGTGGTGTTTTGCGGCGTGACCTGAATTTCCTGTGCATCAAACATCAAGTCCGACGCCAGCGCGCGAATCTCACGCGAGAACGTGGCCGAGAACAGCATGGTCTG
>JBGCEL010000132.1:0-6337 GCA_045106455.1 Gammaproteobacteria bacterium | reverse complement strand
TCGCGCAGCGCCGATTTGAGCGAGGCCGCAAACGAGGCCGTGTGCTCACCGATCTGGCGCTGGCTGATCAGACAGCCTTTGCGTTGGTGCGTAAATTCGATGGGATCCTCAATGGTGAGAATATGGCCCTTCGTATTGGTGTTGATGTAATCGACCATCGCGGCAAGCGTGGTGGACTTACCCGAGCCGGTTTTGCCTGTGACCAGCACCAGCCCCTGCTTTTCGCGGCACATGTCGTACAGTGCGCGCGGTGCTTTGAGGGCTTCGAGCGTCAGAGCGCCGGCCGGAATGGCGCGCATGACCGCACCCACGCCCCCAAGGTGGCGAAACACATTGACGCGAAAGCGTCCACGGTCGCCAAACGCGTAGGCAAAATCGGCACCATCGCGTGCGTCAAAATCCTCGCGAGCTTTGGGTGTCATGATGTCGGTCATCATTTTCTCGACCGTCTCAGGCACCAGTGCGTCGTCCGCAATCTTAACGAGATCGCCATATTGACGAATACGCGGGGGATCGCCGGCAATCAGATGCAGGTCAGAGCCGTTTTTGTCCAGCAGCGTGTTGAGATAGCTGTCGATCATGTTCATCGTGCGTTGTCCTGTCCCGCGCCTTCCAGATCAATGCCCGGCAGCATGGAGCGATCCGTTACATAGCGCTCGAAGTTCTTTTTCTCTTCGGCATAGAGGTAGGCATGATCCGGGTCGATCTGCTTTGAGGTGACCAGGTCGAGCAACGCCTGATCCATCAGCTGCATGCCCAGGTGTTTGCTGGTTTGCACCTGAGAGGGAATCAAGTGCGTTTGATCCTGGCTAATCAGCTTGCCGATGGCACGCGTCATGACCATGATTTCGAGCGCGGCTTTGCGGCCTTTGCCGTCCGGGGTCTTGCACAGCACCTGCGAGACCACGGCCTGCAGACTCTGCGACAAAAAGCTCTTGGCCTGTTCCCGCTCCTCAGTGGGCAGGGCGTCCAAAATTCGATCGATGGATTTCACCGCGCCGGTGGTGTGCATCGTGCCGAGCACCAGATGCCCGGTTTCAGCCGCCGTCATGGCCAGCGAGATGGTTTCGGCATCGCGCATTTCGCCCACCAGAATAACGTCAGGATCTTCGCGCAGCGCGGCACGCAGGCCGTCCGCAAAACTGCCCAGATGCGTACCGACTTCGCGCTGAATGACCTGTGCGCGTTTGCTTGGATGAACAAACTCGATGGGGTCTTCGAGGCTCAGGATGTTGAGCGGCCGGGTCTTATTCAGATGATCGATCATGGAGGCAAGCGTCGTGGACTTGCCGGTACCGGTTGCGCCGGTTACCAGAATCAAACCCTGATGCAGATCGGTGAGCGAGCGGATGACCGGCGGCAGGCCGAGTTGCTCGAGCTCTGGAATGTCGTTGGGGATGTATCGGAACACCGCACCGGGACCGGTGTCCTTGTGAAACAAGTTGGCGCGAAAACGAACGCCTTCGCCGGTGACGTAGGAAAAATCGAGATCACTACCGCTGGAAAACAGCTTGCGCTGTGGTTCGGTCATGATTTCTTCAACGTAGCCGTTGAGTTCCGTGTCACCCAAATCGCGAAATTTAATCGGCATCAGGTCGCCGCGCATGCGCAGCATGGGAGGGACGCCCACCGCGAGGTGAATATCCGAGCAGCCCTGTGCCAGGGCAAGTTTCAAAAACGCATCGATGCGTGAGGCCATTGGCGTCTCCGGGCCGAATCCAAGCCTCGGAGTCTACACGAGGGCGCGACCCAAAAATCGGGAGCCGGTTATCACTTTTGCGCTTAAATTTGACGTAAAGCGGGGGTTGGGGGCGCGAATCAGGTCGCTTCGAGCTGGCCTTCCAGTTCGATGCGCAGATCGTCCATCGACTGATAGCGCTCCATCTTGTCGATGGCCAGCGCTTTATTGACGATCTCAACGATCGGCATGGGCACACTCGGGTTGGCCTCATGCAGCGGTGTGGCGCCACCTTGAACGTGCTGATACATCACGGACATATGATCGCCCTTGGTATAGGGCGGCGTACCGTTGAGCAATTCGTACATGATAATGCCGAGACTGTAGATGTCGGCGCGCTGGTCCACTTTCTTGCCCAGAATTTGCTCTGGCGCCATGTATTTGGGCGAACCGATCACATAGCCGGTTTTGGTGAGCTGCGTATCGCCACTGCTGTGCGCCGAGGCCACGCCAAAATCCACCACTTTGACCAGACCGTCATTGTTGATGAGCACGTTGGCGGGTTTCAGATCGCGATGCACGATACCCACCTGATGCGCCACGGCCATGCCCATTGCAATGTCGCGACCGATCGCCACAGCGTGCAACGGCGGCAGCGGTTGGTCGTCTTTAATTTCGCCGCGCAGCGTGTGCGAGGGGAAGTATTCCATGGAGATGGCGTACAGCCCGCCCAACTTAAGGAAGTCGTAAATACGGATCACGTTGCGATGCGTAATTTTCCGCGAGTAGCGCAGCTCGTGCACGAAGCGCTGCATCATCTCTTCATCCGACGAGATGTTTTTGTTCAGGAACTTGAGCACGAGGCGTTCCTGAACGATGGAATCTTCCACCAAAATCACGGTGCCGAACGCGCCCTTACCGATGGGCTGAATAAACTTGTAGCGATCGTCGATGAGCTGACCCGGCTCGAGTGTGGCCAGATCCAGCGTAATCTCTTCGAGCGCGGCTTCGGCAATTTTCTTTGGTGCGTCGTCGATCAACAGGGTCTTTTGCGGCTGCGCCATTTTTTCAGCGAGCTTGTTCTCTTCGATAACCGTGGCCGAGAAGCGCGCGTCGATATCTTTGCGCGCGCGCGACAGGGCCAGCGCGATTTGCGAGCCGTCGTTGGGATCTTGCTGTGCCAGCGCGCCGGCTATTTCCGGTGCGTGACGTTCGGTAGCGAGCTTGCTCAGCGCGGCCGCGGCCTCAATCTTGATTTCTTTTTCGCGGTATTCCAACGCGGCCACCAGATCGGGGATTACCTTACTGTCGCCAAGTACCGCGATGCCACGGATCGCCGCTGGGATGGATTTGGGATGCCCCTGCAGCATCGCAAGCATCGCCGGCAGAGCTTCGGTTGCGCCCATATCGGCCAGCGCGTCGACCGCGCGTTCGCGTACCCACCAGTCCGGATCTTTGGTCGCGTCCATCAAATAACTGATGGCCCGTTCGCTGCGCGTGCTGTTGAGAATTTCGATGGCCGAGCGACGAATATGTTCGTCGTCGTCGTTAATGAGTTCGAGCACGGCATCCACCACGCGATCACCGCCAATTTTGGCCAGCGCGTCGGTGGCGCGTGAGCGGACCCACCAGTCGCTGTCCTGCAGCGCATTGAGCAGGTCTTTGATCGAATCGGTGTTGGCCACTTCATTGAGCACTTCCACCGCGGCGCGACGGGCGTATTCATTTTCGTCCTGCAGCGCCTCGATGAGATAGCGCGGCGTGTCGGGATGGGCGAGCTTGATCAGCACATCGACGGCTTTGTTTTGCACCTCGATGTCTTTGTCACTGAGCAACGAACACATGAGCTCGATGTCGAGCCCTTTGCCCATTTTGGCTAAGGAGGAGAGGGCGGCCTGGCGCACCAGCTTGCTGCGATCGCGCAGCTGTTTTTGCACCACGTGCTGCACTTCTGTGCCACCAAAGCGACCGAGTGTGGTGATGATGTGGCTTCGAATCAGCGGGTCTTTGCCATCCACGCGCGTGATGAGCTCCGGCAGCAGTGTCTCATCGGCGAGGTTGTCGATGATGCGCATGCATTGCTCTTTTTCCGCCGGGCCCAGCTCATAGGCATGACGCAACAGACGCCGCGCGTCGATGTTCTTTTTCTGTGCCTCAATAATCTCGAATAGCTTGGCCTTGGAGATATCTTCGCGCTCAAGCAAATCGACCAGACGATTCGGGTTGTAGTTGCGACTCGTGGACAGCGCCCAGGCGACGCCCGCGACCGCGCGGCCGCTATCGGAGGTCAAAGATTCAAAGTAGGCATCCGCATTTTTTTCGGTGAGCAGTCGGCCGAGCAGTTCGACAAACGTCACCATCTGCCGCTTGTCGGCCAGCGCCAGTGCGTCAACGACTTTGGGCACGGCAGAATCGCCCACCGCTTCGAGCGCCGAGATCGCTTTTTTAGCGGCATCGGTGTCGTGCTCACGGAGGGTGATCAGCTGTTTGGTCAGCTTGTCAGCTTTGAGATTGCGAAAGAGTTTCATCTGAGGCCAAGATTTTACACGCCATTCAATGGTTTGTCGCAATTTATGTGGTCGGCTGGCCGCAGGCAGCGATTCACGCGGCCCGGCGCACGCAAGTTGCCCCGGTTTGGCGACTAACTCCCGGTTTGGAATGGTCTTTTGATTGCCTTGTGGCGCCCGCTCAATCCGGTACCATGCGCGCTCCTACGCTCGCTTTTCATGGGTTAAGCCATGCCCGCAACGATTGTTGACTATGTCCATCCTGATTTGCACGTCCCGCTTGGCGATTGCGCCACGCTTGAGGAGCAGAACGGGCGCACCAAAATTTCGCTGAAGTTTGCGGCTGATCTGTTTGCGCCGGACCTGCGCGCGGCGATCTCGCGCGAAACCGGTCGTCCCCAACATGCCTTTGAGGTGGATTGGCAGGTGACCTCGCGCTCGGTGCGTCGCGGCCTTAAACCCATCGACGGCATCGCGAACATTATCGCTGTGGCCTCAGCCAAAGGTGGCGTCGGTAAATCCACGACCGCCGCCAATCTGGCGCTGGCGCTGCGGGCAGAGGGCGCCAAAGTCGGCCTGCTGGACGCGGATATTTATGGACCGAGTCTGCCCTTGATGATGGGTCTCACGGATCAACGCCCTACCAGTAAAGACGGCAAGCGCATTGATCCGCTGGTGGCGCACGGGGTGACCTGCATGTCGGTGGGGTTTCTCGTGGACCCGCAACAGCCAATGGTGTGGCGCGGACCCATGGTTACGCAGGCGTTGCGCCAGCTGTTGGACGACACCATTTGGGGTGAACTCGACTATTTGGTCGTGGATCTGCCGCCGGGCACGGGCGATATTCAGCTCACACTGTCGCAGCAGGTGCCTCTGACCGGTGCGATTATCGTCACAACGCCACAGGATATGGCGCTGGCCGATGCGCGGCGCGGTGTCAAAATGTTTGAGAAAGTGGAAGTGCCCGTACTGGGTATTGTTGAGAACATGAGCACCCACGTATGTTCGCAGTGCGGCCATGAAGAGGCGATTTTCGGCGCCGGTGGCGGAGACGACATGGCGCAGCAGTTTGATGTGCCGTTGCTTGCCTCGCTGCCGTTGGATCGCCGCATCCGCGAACAGACGGACAGCGGCACGCCGACAGTGGTGCACGCACCCAACAGCGATCTTGCCGCGCGCTATCTTGCGTTGGCCCGCGGCGCCGGTGCGCGTTTGGCGCGTCAGGACAAAGACTACAGCCGCGCCTTCCCCAAAATTGTGGTCGAAGACTAAAAACAGTCTTCGCTCCTACCCTAGAATAAAGACCCGGAGAGTTTGCATGAGTATTAAATCGGACCGCTGGATTCGCCGCATGGCCACCGCGCACAAAATGATCTCGCCGTTCGAGCCAAAACAGGTGCGCGACGCAAACGACCAGCGCGCGATCTCCTACGGCACGTCCAGCTACGGCTACGACGTGCGGTGCTCTACCGAATTCAAAATCTTCACGAACATCAATTCCGCGATCGTCGACCCCAAAGCGTTCGACGAAAGCAGCTTCGTGAACATGAACGGCGACGTGTGCATCATCCCGCCCAACTCATTCGCGCTGGCCCGCACCGTGGAGTACTTCCGCATTCCGCGCAGCGTGCTCACCGTGTGCTTGGGCAAATCCACCTACGCGCGTTGCGGCATCATTGTGAACGTCACGCCGCTGGAACCCGAATGGGAAGGGCACGTCACGCTGGAATTTTCCAACACGACGCCGCTGCCGGCCAAAATCTACGCGAACGAAGGCGTGGCCCAGATGCTGTTTTTCGAATCGGACGAGATTTGCGAGACGTCTTACGCAGATCGCAGCGGCAAATATCAGGGACAGACGGGCGTTACGCTCCCCAAAACCTGATCGGTTTTTTTGGGGTCGCGCGGGGTTCGCATTGTTGGGGTTGCGCGGAGTTCGCATTGTTGCGGTTGGTCCGTCGTCCGCTTCGGTGGGTATACCCCTGGGACCGCCCGAGGACGGGCTAACAACCCAGGCGCATACCCACCGAACCGAACGCCGAACCAAGTGCGTAATTCGAATCCCGCGCGCTTGTGGGGTTTAAGAGCAAGAGAGAAGAGGTGGTAGCCGAGAGCCTGGCGCGCGCCGAAAAGCACGAAGCACTCTCAGGCT
>JBGCEL010000131.1:0-19624 GCA_045106455.1 Gammaproteobacteria bacterium | reverse complement strand
GCGCGTGTTTTACCCCTCAGGGATGACCCGTGAAAAAAATAATTGGAATAGTGGTGGCGCTGCTCGTTCTCGCCGCCTTCGCGCTGCCGGCCGTGATTGGTCCGGCAACAGAGAAACAACTGCGTCAGGCTATCGCCGATGCCAACCAACAGCAGGGCGTTATTGAAGCCACCGTCACGAGCTACGAGCGCAGCTATCGCAGCGCCACGGCGACCATCAATATCGGGCTTAGTCAGGAATATCTGCAGCAGATGGCCGGCGACGGCTCGGACAGCGACGAGAAAATCGGAGAACTCCTCGGCGCCGTCGATAATCTGATCCCACTGCAACTTGAAATTGAGCACGGCCCGGTGCTGATGAAATTTGCCAAGGGACTCGGGCTCAACAGCGTGCGCACAACGCTTGGCGACAACGAAGCCCTAACCGCAATACGCGACAAAACCGGCATCACCGACATCCTCGAAGTGGTCGGCAAAACCGGGCTAACCGGATCGGGCGCCTTCGACATCAAGATGCCGCCCATGCAGGCCGCCTTTGATCGCAACGGCACACTGGACTTTTCAGGACTCAACGGCGACGCCACCTGGAACAACGGCAGCCAGCGCCTGATCATGAAGGCCAAAAGTGACGCCACCAAAGTGTCTGACGATGTCACGACGTTTTTGATGGAAGGCATGACGATGGATATCGATTCGCGCTTTGTTCAGTCTAACCTTGCCGTCGGCACCTCCACGTTTGACATCGCGCACGTTGAGTTCGAGTCGTTCAGTATTCCCGACGCACCGTCGATGAGTCTCGATAAGCTTGGTTTTGTCACCGACGTGAGCCTCGGCAACAACGACCTGATGAACATCGGCGTGACGTACAACGTCGGTCAGGCCGTGGCCGGTGAGTTCAACATCAGTGACGCCACCGCACGTGTCGAGTTCAACAACATCAAACCCGAAGTGGTGGAGAAATATCAGGAGCTCGCGGCGAACCCCGTGATGGACGCCGCCCAGATCGCCGCACTGCAAGACCTGCTGTACGACGCATTGACCAGTTCACCGGAATTGAACATCGGTCCCGTCCGTTTCATGGCCAACGGCGAGACCTTTGACGGCATCATGAACGTTACGGTGGACAGCGCTGCGCTGCCGGACGCGAGCACCTTCAACTTTATGGACCCAGGCATGTGGATGGGCGTGATCAGCCAGACGCTCGACGTGAACGCCACCGAAGGACTGGTCAATGAAATCGCCGAGGGCTACATGCTGCAGCAGATCATCGCGACAGCGCCCCAAGACCAACAGGGCATGCCAGCCGACCTACAGGCGCTCGTTGAGCAACAACGTCAGGTGATGCTCGATCAGCTGATAGGCCAGGGCATGATCACCCGCACCGACACCGGGTACGCGGTCGATGTGGATTTTGATAAAGGCGAAATGACGGTCAACGGCAATCCGTTCCCGATTGAGGCACTGCTCGGACCATAGTGAAATAGCCTGGGTGAAATAGCCTGGGCCAAATAGTCTGGCGCCGTCGCGAGCGAACGCGGCGGCGCTCAACTATACTTTGCGTTAACCACCGCAGCTTAAGGCGCAATCTCTCGTGCGCAACTTCAACCAGACCACAGCCAAAATCGCCGCGTGGAATATCGCTGGGTTCCAGCGCATCTCACCAGAGCGCCTGAAACGTCAGGTCGAGGGTTTGTCCTTACTCGACGCTGAAGTGGTGGCCTTGGTGGAAGTCAAACCGCTTGATCATATGCAGGCCCTAATCGACGGGTTGGCCGAAAAAGGCGTGATCTACAAGAGCGTGCTGCCCGCGCAGGCCAGCAACTTAAACATTGGCGTGCTGTTTAAAGACGGCGTTGAAGCCACCAACGTGCGTTTTATCGAAGGCTCCGACCTTGGCAATCCTGACAACCGCAAAGCTGTCGCGGTGGATATGAAAGTGGGCAAATTTGATTTCACGCTCATCGTTGTGCACCTGAAATCCAGTCGCAGCGCGGCCGCCCGACGCACGCGTGACGAACAGGCCAAAGTAATAGGCCAGTTCATCACCGATTTTTTAGACCAGCAGCAAGAAGACGTTTTGCTGATGGGCGATTTCAATATGATTCCAGGTGAAGATGTCAGCAACTTCCATCATCTGGGCGGCAACGAGCTAATGAACTTTCTTTCTTCATGGGATTTGCAGGATCGTTTCTCCCACATACTGCCGGCCGGACGCGCCAATTTGCTGGACGGGTTTGCGATCAGCCGACGTTTCTCAACCGAATACATCCGCGGCAGCCTGCGCCTGTTTCCGATGCACTGGACCATGGACATGGGACGCGAACGCTTTCGCACCGAGGTATCGGACCATTTGCCTTTTGTGGCATCGTTTCGGATTGATCGCTCGCGGGGCGGCTAGTTTTCACTCGCCGAACACGTTGGAAAGCGCAGCATCAATTCGCGGCGCACCCGCGCCAACTCCAGGAACGCCCCCTGTCGTTGCGATGGGCTGGCTCGTTTTGACCTGAGAATTTCTAAATGACGCTTCGCAATCGCATCGTATTCTCGCCACCACTTTTGCAGCGGCCCAATCTGCCACACCTCATCGATGCGCGAGAGCATCAAACCAAGGCTACGTCGCTCATTCTCGGCCACCACCCAAACCTGATCCGTACAACTCGCGCCCTCTTCGCACGGGCAGCCCGTGGTTACGCTAGCGATGTTCACAATGGCGCCAGGATTGATGCGCGTCGCAATCGCCTCAATTTCACGCGCTTCAATGTCGCTCAGGTTTTCGTAGCGCAGTGCTCGTCCGTTCGCACGGCGCGGACGCGTCAACGGACGCAATGGCGCCGGGTCGGTGAGCAATCGAAGGCGCCGATCGAATTTCTCGTCACTTGATTTGGTGGTTGGCGTCTTGGTCTCAGAGGCGCTCTGTGCCCCCACATTCGCCACTGCAAACAGCGCCAAAAGCAATACGAACCCGCGCATATCCCTACTCCGTGACACGCCCACTCTCCTTAAGGTTCTAGCTCAGGTCGTCAAAGTGCAACCCGTGCTTCTGTAAGTAGACGCGCAAACGATGCGAATCGTTCCGTGTACGTTTACGCAGACGTGAGACATCAAATAACTCTCGGCCCGCCTGAGCAAGCGATGCACTGCGCCGGCACACGCTCACCACCTCGTGCAACTGCAGACGATCGAATCGATCCATCTGGGCCAATACGTCAGCCGCCACCACATCGGCAAGCCCGCGCTCGGCCGGAACGCTTTCATTGCCACGCCAGCGTGTGCGCAGGCGCTCAATCTCGTCCTCCACGATCCCAACCGTAATGCGGCCACCACGGCTCAAGGTCGCCATGCGCACAACACTGCCGTTGAGATCACGAAAATTGGCCGACCACAGGGCCTCATCCGAGCGCGCGAATTGCATATACAAACGTCGGGCATCGCGGTTAAACGTGACCAGCGTGCCTTGCGTCGCGGCATAGGCATTTAGTTCGAACTCAAGGTTTGGCTCCAGATCTTCAATTCGCTCGCGCAGGGAGGGCAGGCGATAGCTCCACAGATCGATGCGCGCCAACAGATCTTCGCGGAACGCACCGCTGGAGACCATGGCCCGCAAATCCCGGTTGGTGCCGGCGATGAGCTGAAAATCACTGCTCGCCGGTGCATCAGAACCAAACGGCAGGAACGACTTCTCCTCGATGGCCTGCAGCAACATGGTTTGTTCTTCCACACCCAGCTCAGCGATTTCATCGAGAAACAGCAAGCCCTTGTCGGCTTCTTTTAGCAAACCCGCACGCGCACCGGTCGCACCCGTGTAGGCCCCCTTCACGTGCCCAAACAACGTGGACGCCACATTATCGCCGCGTAGCGTCGCGCAGTTCACATCCACAAATCGCCCGCTCAACTGGCCGCGCTTTTTTTTAAGCGCGAACACCTGGCGCGCCAGCTGCGTTTTACCCGAACCGGTCGCACCGGTCAGCAAGATGGGCGCCGTGGAGTTGGCGCACACGGTTTCCAACTGCGCGATCATCGCGTTGAAATCCGCGTTACGTGTGTTGATGCCGCGCTTGAGCTGCGCCGTGTCGTCGTCGTGCTGCAGTGAAAAACGCGACGCGATCTGATCGTATCTGGACAAATCCAGATCAATGAGCTGGTAGCTGCCGCGTGCGTTGCCACGACGACCGTGGGTGGGCGACGTCTGAATCAGCTGCCCCGGCAGATAGTGCGTTTCGGTCAGCAGGTACAAACAGATCTGCGCGACGTGCGTGCCGGTGGTGATGTGAATGAGGTAACGCTCGTTGTCATGATCGAACGCATAGTCGCGGGCGAAATCCAGCAAGGCCGCATACACCGATTCAAAATCCCACGGCTTTGGAAAGCCGACTTCACGCAGCGCCACGCGGGTTTCCGGCGACGAGGTTTCAACATCGTCTTGGACCTGACGCGCGAGTCCGGCGAACTGCCCGTCAAACAGCAGCTCCAGACGATCGACCACCAGATCCTCGTGCTGACACAGCGCCACATT
The DNA here is from genome assembly GCA_045106455.1 of Gammaproteobacteria bacterium. Classification (GTDB taxonomy): domain Bacteria; phylum Pseudomonadota; class Gammaproteobacteria; order Steroidobacterales; family JBCCMA01; genus JBCCMA01. Next base: position 15,112 of record JBGCEL010000131.1, on the reverse strand, counting down.
GGGACGCCAGGTTTCAAAGCGGCGTTTACCGCCTCCGCGGCGGTCGAGGTTGGTGCCCAGCAAGCTGATAACTACGGTACGCATGACGCCATTTTGATAGATCTGTATCTATTTAGATAGCTTTCTTAGTCACACCACCCAGCACGAGTATTGATTGTCACGTACTTTATTGCCTTTCAGGTCAATTATATCAATTACTTACGAACTTTCTGCTGCCAACGATCATTTTCTGGCACGCCTCTCGCAATGTTTATCCCGACGACGGGAATTCATCACCCATCAAGATGAAAACCGCAGCAAACGAAAAAGAGGAAAACGTCATGGAAACGAACGCAACGACATACGAAGTGACCCAGTCCGGCGGCGTGCCGATTAAATCCTGGACCCGCGGCGTCGCGTTTGAAGAACAGGCCCGCGCGCAGGTGAAAAATATCGCCAGCATGCCGTTCGTACACAAATGGGTCGCCGTGATGCCAGACGTGCATCTGGGCATGGGCGCCACGATCGGCAGCGTCGTGCCAACGCTCGGCGCCATCATCCCGGCCGCCGTCGGCGTGGATATTGGCTGCGGCATGATGGCCGTTCGCACCAGCCTGACGGCCAAAGATCTGCCGGACTCGCTGGCGGCGATGCGCGGCGCCATCGAACGCGCCGTGCCGCACGGTCGCAGCAGCGGACGCGGCAAACGTGATCGCGGTTCGTGGGGCGACGTGCCGCAGGATGTGCGCGACGCCTGGACGCCTCTGGCCGACGACTTCGATGTACTCAAAGAACGTCACGGCGCGCTGCGCAAGACCAACAACCTGCATCACCTGGGCACGCTCGGCACGGGCAACCACTTCATCGAAGTGTGCCTCGATGAAACGGATCAGGTGTGGGTGATGCTGCACAGCGGATCGCGCGGCGTCGGTAATCGCATTGGCACGTATTTCATTGCCAAGGCGCGCAAGGAAATGGAGCGCTGGCAGATTCAGTTGCCGGATCGAGATCTGGCCTATCTGCCCGAGGGCAGCGAGCTGTTCGATGACTACATGGTGGCCGTGTCGTGGGCTCAGCGCTTCGCACGTATCAACCGCGAGGTGATGATGACGCGCGTGATCGATGCCGTGCGCGGCGTGCTTGGCCGCGACTTTGACGCACGTCATGAGGCGGTGAACTGCCATCACAACTACGTCGCTCGCGAACACCACTACGGCAAGAACGTGCTGGTAACGCGCAAAGGCGCCGTCTCGGCCAAAGAAGGCGAGATGGGCATCATTCCGGGCAGCATGGGCGCGCGTTCGTTTATCGTGCGCGGCCTTGGCAACCCGGAAAGCTTCAACAGCTGCAGCCACGGCGCGGGACGCGTGATGTCACGCACGCGCGCCAAGAAGCTGGTGTCGCTCGATGAGCACGTTAAAGCAACCGAAGGCGTCGAGTGTCGTAAAGACGCAGGCGTCATTGACGAGACGCCGAAGGCCTATAAGGACATCGACGCAGTGATGGCCGCCCAGAGTGATCTGGTGGAGATTTGCTACACGCTGAAGCAGATCGTCTGCGTCAAAGGATAGGGCCTGACACGCTTAGCGCATCAGAGCCTTATGCCGGCCGGGCCGGGCGTCAATCGGGACGCCCGGCACACGCCAACATGAATTATTATGGACCACAACAAATGATCACCATTGACGGTAGCCGCGGAGAAGGCGGCGGACAAATCCTGCGCACCACGCTGTCGCTGGCCATGTGCCTGCAGCAGCCCGTGCAGATCAACAACATTCGTGCCGGACGCAAACGCCCCGGCCTCATGCGTCAGCATCTGGCCGCATTGCGTGCGTCTGCGCAGGTGAGCAATGCGGCGGTGACCGGCGACAGCATTGGCTCCACCTGCATCACGTTTGCGCCTGAGAAAATTACGGGCGGCCGCTTTCGCGTCCCGATTGGCTCGGCCGGCAGCACCACACTTGCTCTGCAGACCATCCTGCCCGCACTACTTCAGGCCGAGGTTGCCAGCGAAGTGGAGCTCGAGGGCGGCACCCACAACGGGTTGGCCCCAAGCTTTGATTTTCTGTCGTTGAGCTTCGCGCCGCTGCTGCGTCGCATGGGCGTCAAGGTCGAACTCGATCTGCACCTGCACGGCTTTTACCCCAACGGCGGCGGTCGTTTCACAGCCCGGGTGGAGCCGGTTATCGCATGGCAGCCGCTACGCCTGCGCAGCGCGCCGACGGTGACCAGCCCAGAGGTGCATATTACGTACGCCAACCTGACGCGCTCCATCGCCGAACGCGAAGCGCGCTACCTGATGCGCAAAGGCCAGGCAGATGCGCAAAACGTGCACCTCCACGACGTGGACGCGCACGGTTCCGGCAACGTAGTTTCCGTGCGTCACACCAACGATGGCTATACCAATGTGTTTGACGCCTACGGCACGCGCGGCGTAAAAGCCGAGCGCGTAGCCGGTCTGGCATTACGTGACTACCGCCAGTTCGTGGCCGATAGCGTGGCGGTGGACGCCCACCTGGCCGATCAGCTCTTGCTGCCCATGGCGCTGGGCGCAGGCGGCGTGTTTGTCACCGGTGAACTCACAGAGCACACGCGCACGAACATCGCGGTCATCAGCGAGCTGACCGGACAGCACATCGAAGTCGCATCGCTGGCGCGCGTGCAGCAGCAGATCACGGTGCCGGGTCGTTACAGCGCACGCTGAATGAGCCGGCGATCTTCGGGCTCTTTTTGCAGCATGTAATTGATGCGCGCCAGTCGATTCGCCAGATACGGTTGGTGCAAAACGTCGAGGTAAAAGCGCGCCATCTCGCGGGCGTGCAACCAGTCTCCACGTGCCATCCACTGGCGGAAGCGGCGATCGGTTTGAGCAATCTCCCGACGCACTGCGCCAAGCTCACCCACCTGCGCCGCCACAATAAAACGCCGCACGTGTAAGGCGAGCGACTGCCCCGGCGTCTGCAGAAAATGCCAGGCCTCCTGCCAGCGTCCGGCGAACACCAGCTGATCCACGAGCGCGGCGCGCACTTGGGAGCGATCTGAGCGCGCGAGCGATGCTGCATAGTGATCGATGGCCAACTCCGTAGCACCCGTCGCGACGGCCAGATCTCCCAACACGCTGCGCGCCCAGGCGATAACCTCAGGCTTGGCTTCAAATGACGACACCAGTGGTGCGAGCTTGGTATAGGCGCGCTGGGCGCTGCGGGGGTCTAAAGACGCCACCCGCCCCTCACAAAAAAGACGTGCGTATAGATTGCGCACAGAGAGCGACCGGCACGCCGCAAGCCCGGCCCCGTCCTCGCCAGCCAGCAGGTGCAACGACGCCTTGAGCAGCCATCCTTCGTCGTCAAGCGGTCGGCTCGCCTGTGCTCGCTCAAGATACCGTATGGCGGCTTCAAAGCGATGTTGAGCCTGCACCACGTAGGCCGCCACCAGAAGCGTCTCGTACGCGGGCTGAGGCTGTTCCAGATCCTGCTCCAGATAGCGCCACGCGCGATCCAGTTCGTGATCATCACCGGAGACTCGAAACGTTTTAATGCGCTGGCGAGCAAAGTGCGTGCGCTGCAGCGACGCTGGCCCGCGTTCAGCCAGCGCAACCTCATGATGATGGTGATCGTCGTTCGCGGCGAACGGCAGATGGGCCCACACCATGGGCGTGCATAAGAAAAAATTTAGCACCACAGACCCGATCCAATGTCGCATAGCGCGCCTCCTCGAGGGCAAAAAGATAGAACACAGCAGATACGCCACACCCCGCCCAACGGATGCTTTTTTCTTGTGGGCATCCAATGGGCTGTCAGACGCGTACATCTTTAAACGTCGTGAAAAACTGTTTTCTACCGGAGCACACATCGTGATCGCATCTGTCGACAACGCACGCCTGGCGCGCTGGCTCAGCGCCGTCGCCCGTGGCGACACCAACGCCTTTGAAAAGCTCTACGACGCCACGTCGCCGTATGTTTTCGCGGTAGCGATCAAACTGCTCAATGACAAGCCTTTGGCCGAGGACGTGCTGCAAGAAGCGTATGTGCAGGTGTGGCATCGTGCGGCCGACTACCATCGCGATCGCGGCGGTGTGCGCACCTGGGTTGCCACCATCGTGCGCTACCGCGCGATTGATCTGATCCGTCGACGCAACACCCAACGCACGGCGGTGGTCGACCCCAATGATGTGGCTGAAATAGAAGAAGCGTCGCAATCCAAAAACGACGATGCCCAACCGCTGGCCGCAGCGATGTCAGGTCAAGACAGCCAGCAATTAAGAGAATGCATGGATCGATTGTCCGGCACGCAGCGACGCTCTGTGTATCTGGCTTTTTTCCACGGACTCACCCACAGCGAGCTGGCCAAATCGCTGAGCGAACCTCTTGGCACCGTAAAAAGCCGCCTGCGACGCAGTCTGACCAAACTCAAGAACTGCCTCACGCCGGCCAGAGACCAACATGAAATATCCGGCTGAGCAGCTCGAGGCGGTGGCCGCCGAATACGTGCTCGGCACCTTGGGCTTGGCGGCACGCCGACGCATGACCCAACTGATGATTGAGCGCGACGACGCGCGTCAGGCGGTGTGGCGCTGGGAGCGCGCACTGGGCGGTCTGTGCCACGACCTGCAACCGGTCACACCACCGGATCGGGTATATGCGGGCATTCGCCGCAAGATAGAGCCACAGCCAACCACGCAACCCGAACGTAAGCGCCGGTGGGCATGGCTGGCCGGCGCCCTGCCCGTCGCGGCGGCGTTCTTGTTGTTTATTGTTTTGCAGCCGCAGACGGCACCGGATTTCGAACGCGCCGCGATCGTTAGTGACGACACGGGCGTCGCACTGTGGGTGATCAAGGCCGATCTTGATGCCGGCACCCTCAACATCTCGGCGCGTGGCGCGACCGCCGCCCAACGCGGCAAAGACTACGAGCTGTGGTTGCTGCCGGCAGGTGGCGCGCCCGTTTCGCTTGGGCTGCTGGACGCAGCGGACATCTCTGTCGACCGCGCTTTGAATGCCGCCGCATTGATGGCGCTACCGGACACGCCGGCCGTCGCGGTCAGTCTTGAGCCGCGCGGCGGCTCCACAACGGGCGCACCCACGGGGCCGGTGCTGTATCAGGCAAAACTCGTTACGCTGTAGATATTAAAATTACGCAACTGTGTGCATCGGACGCGGCGCACGCTGCGTAGAACAATTACTCCTTAGGGATTTTCCATTCAACGGACGGGGAACCGGAATGGGCGAATACAGTCTTCTTGATCTGATGCACCGCGTCGCGGAGCAGGACGAGCGTGCACTAACCGATCTTTACGATGCGACGGTCGCGCGCGTCTTTGCACTGGCACTACGCGTCGCGGGCAATCAGGCCGACGCCGAAGAGGTGGTCTGCGATGTCTACAGTCAGGTGTGGGACCGCGCCATGGCCTACGACGATCACCGCGGTTCGGTGATGGCCTGGCTCATGATGATGTGCCGCAGCCGCGCACTGGACCTGCTGCGACGCAATGCCTCGCGCAACAAGGCACATCGTCGCGCCGCCGAGAACGCCGCCACGCAGCCATTGGCACACTGGGACCCGGTCGAAGATGTACAGGCCAACACCCGCCTGTACACCGCGCTCGAAGCACTGCCCACCGAACGCAGGCAGGTGGTCGGGCTGGCCTATTTTCGCGGCCTGTCGCACGAAGAAATTTCTGTCGCTACGTCGATTCCGCTTGGCACGGTGAAGTCTCACGTGCGACGCGGACTCAATACACTCCGCCAACATTTTGAAGGGTTGAACTGATGTCAGATCAAGAGTCACGACGCGATCCGGCGCTGCCGGCGTTTCTTGACGACGCACTGGCCGACGCCATGAAGCCAGTCGAGCTTTCAAGCCGCACACGCGATGCTCTGCGCGCGCGCGTGCTCGAGCGCGCCCGCGCCACGCCGCCCGCCGGTACGCGCACCATTCGCGCCCATGAAGGCCACTGGCGCCAAATTTTGCCGCTCGTGCATCGCAAGGTGCTGCGTAAGGATCGCTCGGAAGGTACGCAGACGGTGCTTTATCGACTGGAGCCCGGCGGCGGCTTTCCACCGCACTTTCATTCTCATGAAGAGGAATGCTGGGTGCTTGAGGGTGAGGTTGAAACCGACGGCCACGTGATCCGAGCCGGTGATATGCACATCGCACAAGCCGGTTGCGAGCACCCCGAAATCAGCTCTCGTACCGGCGCGGTGCTGCTAATTCGCTCGCAAATCGAGGACTTACCGCTGCGCTAAGCGCCACGGGGCAGATGCCCTATAATGCCGTCTCCGGCAACCCACAATAATAACGGAGCGAGGCTTGGCAACACGCCAGCCCATCGCACCGCGGATGACGACGACCATGGCATTAAAATTACGCTGGCTTTTTATCGCGGCAGCGCTCGGGGCGCAGCTGTGCGGCTGCAACGAGCGTGGTGTGCGCGAAGTACTGGATGAGGAGACCTTTGTCTCGGTCATCAGTATGACCCCGCCGTACAATTTTTATCGTCTGCGCCTCGATGACAACATCGAGCGAGAGTTTTTGAGCGCCGGCCCGATCGAACGCATCCAGTCGGCCGAGCGCGGTCACTACCTGTGGGTCAATGCCTGGGCCGTGCGTCGCGATGGCGCCCATGAGACAGTCACGCTGACAGCGGACATTACGCTTGAGACCGACCGTGGCGATCTGACCCTCAAACGCGCTGCCACCAGCCATCGGGATCTCGATGTCTCAAAGCCGGCCTATCGCGTCATCCGAAGTGGTGAAGGCGAGGCCTACTACGCGCTGTCCGAAGACGACATCGACGCACTGCGCGGCGCTACCATCACGGCACTGCGCTTTGCACAGCAGCGCTACGCACTGTGGGGCGATCAGGACACGGCCCAGCAGGCCATGCAGGACTTCATTCTGGAAACCACGGGCTACTAGCTCTAAAGTAGCCCGCGCACGCCACTACGTTTTGCGCTTGGCCAGACGCTTGACCCAGAAAGCGGCGTTTGGAATGCCCAATGCTTCGGGGTCGAATGTATAGCGCTCAGCGCCGCTGCGTTTCTGTCGTTCGTAATCTCGCAGCGCAATGATGGCCGGTCGGCTCATCACAAACAGAATCAGAATCGCGACCACGTTGAGCCAGGCCATCAAGCCCACGCCCAGATCGCCCAGCGCCCAGGCCAAACCCGCGGTGCGAATCGTGCCGTAAAACACGGCCGCCATAAGCACAATCTTCAGAAGCGTAAGGTCGCCGGGAATGCGCAGCTTGCGACGGATAAACGCCACATTGGTTTCAGCAATATAGTAGTAGGCCAAAAGCGTTGTGAACGCGAAGAAGAACAGCGCCACCGCAATGAACGGCTTACCCACACCCGGGAACACGCTGTCCACGGCAAACTGCGTGAAGGCCGGGCTACTAATTTCCGTGGCAATCGGCATGTTTTGAATCAGGAAGCCGCCAGCCGGGTTTTCTACGTTGTAGGCGCCCGTAATTAGAATCATGAGCGCGGTGGCCGTGCAGACAAACAGCGTATCCACATACACCGAAAACGCCTGCACCAGCCCCTGTTGGGCCGGATGATCCACCTCAGAAGCCGCGGCCGCATGTGGACCCGTACCCTGGCCAGCTTCGTTTGAGTAGACGCCGCGCTTCACGCCCCAGCCAATCGCCGCGCCAAAGCCCGCCATGGGTGTAAACGCATCCCCGAGAATCTGACCGATGATCGCAGGCACTTTGCCCACGTTCAGCATCACGACGATCACCGCGACAATGATGTAGGCCAACGCCATCAGCGGTACGACAACTTGCGTGAAATTTGCAATCCGCTTCACGCCGCCAAAAATGATGAAACCCAGCACGGTCACAACCACCGTCCCGGTGATCAGCTTGGTGCTGCCAATCTCACCCATAAACGTGTTGACCATCGTGCCCGAGCCGAGCGCCACTTCTACGGCGTTGCCAATGGCATTGGACTGCACGCCCGGCAGCAGCACACCGCAGGAAAAGATGGTAACAATGGCGAAAATCCAAGCGTACCAGGACTGACCCATCGCTTTTTCGATGTAGTACGCCGGCCCGCCGCGGTACTGACCGTCATCTTCTTCTTTATAGATTTGCGCCAGCGTAGATTCGATGTAGGCCGTTGACGCACCCAGAAAGGCCACCACCCACATCCAGAAGACGGCGCCGGGGCCGCCAAACCCGATCGCGGCCGCAACACCGGCGATGTTGCCCGTGCCAACACGACCGGAAAGCGACACTGACAGCGCCTGAAAAGAGCTAATACCGCGTTCAGATTCCCGACCACTGAACAGCAGCCGCAGCATTTCGCCAAACATGCGCACTTGGACAAAGCGGGTCATCACGGAGAAAAAGAGACCAGCGCCGAGCAGTAAATAAATGAGCGCACTGCTCCAGACAAGGCCGTTGATCTGGCTTACCAGCTGGTCCATGGAATCCCCTTAAACGATGGCGGTTTTCAAAATTATGCCGGGGATGTTACCGCGTATCGACACGGCGTGCGCCGCAGCGCCGGGAGGTCGCGGCGAGCTAGCAGGGAAACACCGATAAAGAAGAGCCGATGGCATTCAATATTCCATTCACAATTTCTGTCGTGACGCGGGCCTTGTTGAACACAATATCGAGCAGGATGGCGAAAACGAGCGCCAAATAGGCCGTATAGGCCCAGCCCCAGTAGCTGCTGTGCAGGATCGTGAGCAGCCAGTTTTGCTGGAAGATGTAAAAGTAGCTGGTGAGCACGGTGGAACAGGTCAGCAAAAAGGCTGGCAACACCAGATGCCCCATCGCCCGGGGCTTCATAAACGTCACCAGCAGCAAACTCAAAAACACCGCGAAATTGGTGCCGGCAAAGATACGTACGTCGCGCTTGAGACTGCCCACGACGTAGGCGTATTTGCCCTGAATCAGTTCGGTTATTTTGGTGTTGGCCGCAAACAGTCGATTCAAAGATCCCTGCGGCAACCTCTGGGCCCAAGACTGCAGCATGGCGCGGCAGGTGCAATCGGCATTGCGCATGTCGCCGATGGCCTGCGCCATGCGCTCGTACACTTTGTTTTTGACGTTGTCGCGGATCTTGTCGATGCGCTCGCTATTGGCCTCAACCACGCTTGCCGCCAGGCGCCCCAAAGCACTGTCGCCGGCATCCACCGTCGCCGCATCGATCGTCTCGCCCACTCGCTCACGCACGCGATCTTCGATGTAGTCTTTGGCGTAAGTCTCAAGCCACTGGGGCGTGGAGAACGTGAGATACAACACAAAGCCAAACAACAGGGCGCCCACCACGCCAACAAAACGCAACAACAGTCTTTGCCATAAAGGCGCTGTTGCAGGCTCTAGCATGCGGCAGGATCAGGGCACATATTGACTCAAGTGGGCGCGGCGTTCGCCGAGTTCAATCAACAGGCTATCGCGCTCCAGCTCGAGCTGTCCAATACGCTCGGCAATTTCGCGATTTTCATCCACCAGACGCAGGCGGTCTTCACGTGTACCCGTGCCATCCACCAGTGCGGCTTCGCCGGCGACCAGATCATCCGCGGCATCTTCGAGCTGCCGATCGACACGCTGCAGCGCGTTTTCGGCATCACGCACGGCTTGTTCCAAACCGTACAAAAATCGCCCTTCTTCAAAGGCCGCCAGAAAATCGCCTTCCAAATCGGCCGGGCACACGCCTTGATAACGATTACCGGCACGTCCCACCTCGTAGCCACGACCAGGCTGACAGTATTCGCGCAGTCCGGCACGACGGCCGATTTCATATTCAGACTGGTCCGCGGTAATGCCGGCTTTGGCACAGGCCTTGCGATGCCGAGCAATGCCGCTGCCGGGCATTCCGTTGGCGCCATCTTCATAGCCGATGGTTTGCCAGTTGGCGGTGGCGCATTCTTCGGCCGACATGCTGGCGCAACCGCCCAGTGCGGCGGAAACAAAAAGGGTGAGCAATAAAATCGGTGCGCGCGTCATGGTACTGGACTCCCTGCCTCAGTAAATAAAATGAAGACTAGATTATGCCGTCACATCTGTGAACACATCGTGAACGGCGTCACTGACAGCTGGCAAACGCACTCGGGCCCGGCGGGGCAAAAAACAGCGTGCGCAGAATGCCAAGATCGACGGCATTGACCACCTCGTCGCCGTTGAAGTCCTGATCTACTGCGCCCTCGGTGAAGAACTGCGCGCGCAGCAAGCCCAAATCCACGGCGTTCACAATGCAGTCGTTGTTCAAATCGGCATCGCAGCGATTACCAAAACCGTCGCTGTCGGTGTCGTATTGAGAGACACCCGCCGTGGCGCCGTCCGACGGGCCATTGGCGACCAGCACGCAGTTGTCGAGTAGATCGGGCAGTCCGTCCGCATCGGTATCGCGCTGGAATGGATTGGGCCCCGACGCGAGGACCGCATACGCCGGAATGGTGTCACCCACAAACGTCAGCTGCTCGGGAAAATCGAACTGCTCGGCCAAGTAGGGCCGGTTAGCGCCGGAGCGATAGAAGCGGTCGCGCATTGGCTCATACAGGGCGGCGTCCCGCAACGCATCGATGCCGCGAAACGTCACCGGTCCGACCGTCACCGGAGCAAGCGGCTCCTCAAGGATCAACCCAGATACGCTGATGTCGTGGCGCACGATTAGCTGCTGCGAATCGGTGTCGTACACCAGCGTGTCACCGCGTTGGCGCAGCGCGCCGAGCGCCGCAATACGCAGCTGGGTGAGATGCGTGACACCGCCATCAGGTGTGACCACCAGCCGCGCCGGCGTGGCGGCGTTCAGGTCGCCGTTATCCACAACCAGCTGGCCGGCGAGCGCCAGCGGTGAACAGGCCGCCACCAACGCGATGCCCCATCGGCGTGTCATCTTGCTACGCATCGATCCGACTAACAGGTGCCGTCGACAACAATCGGGTCGTCCAATGTTCCGTTTATGGTTTGCCGACGGTAACTCAAACTGTAGGTGGTGCAGGTCAGGGTGACTTGCTCCGCCGGTACGTTGTTTTCCCCGTTTGAGGCCTCCACGGCGGCAACGCGTGTGTCGCTCAGCGTGATGGTGAGATACGCCACGGCGCCCGCCTCCCCGAACCTTGTAACGGATAACACCACTTCACCCAGGTTCGTGTTCAGTAACGCCGCTTCGATCAGCTTGGGTGTCGCTCGGTCGATGGTGTGCTCGAAGCGCAACGGCATGACCACGGGCGGCCCACCCACATTGGCCACGCTCTGCGACCAGCTGGTCACGATCACGGTATCTGGAAAGTTCGCGTCAAAAGACTCGCCGGGGATACCGGGGATATCCAGAAACGCCGACGTCTGCGCCTGCGCGCTCGCAGACCCAAGCACCGACCCCACAACAATAACCAGACCGAAAACCAACGTCGCCAAGTTTTTCATCGCACCACCCATCTCAAATATGTCCATTAAATCAGTGTGTTCGAACGAACAAAATACGCCAAAAGGGGGATATTTGTCGCTACCTAGTAGTTGCCCTAGCTGGGGGCAGACCTAGTTTGGACGCGATCTTCCAATCGTTATATTTCGTCACAACTGTGGCGGAAAGTCTCCGCCACCCACATCAGTCAGCGGCCTGCGGGCCACAGGGAGAGCCATCATGACCAGTATTTCAAGCCAACACTGCTGCTGCCCCCCAATTCTCGTACCAGAAGCGACCGTCACGCGTGCGGGCAACAAAATCATACTCGATGCCGGCGCGGGCAACGACAACATCAACGTGCACACGCACCCCAGCGGGTCGGTCACGGTTACCGTCAACGGTCAGCAATTTGAATTTTCTGCCGCTGAGGCGCGCAACCTTGAAATTCGCGGCGGCGCGGGCGACGACACCATCATGGTGACCGGCGAGCAAAGCCAAAACAGCTGCTTCGGCCAGAACAAGCTCACACTCTCAGGCGGTGACGGCAACGACAATATTCTCGGCGGTTCCGGCAACGAAACGATCAACGGCGGTCGCGGCAACGATTTGATCTCCGGCGGCGGCGGCAACGACAACATTAACGGTGGCGCCGGCGACGACATGATTCACGGCGGTGACGGCAACGACAAGATCAAAGGCGGCTCCGGCGACGACATGATCCTCGGCGGCAACGGCAACGACAAGATCAAGGGTGGCTCGGGCAAGGACATTCTTGACGGTGGCGCCGGCAACGACAAGATCAAAGGCGGCTCAGGCAGCGACATCATTTTCGGCGGTGACGGCCACGATAAGATTAAGGGCGGTTCCGGCGATGACATGATTCACGGCGGTGCCGGCAACGACAAAATCAAAGGTGGCTCAGGCAGCGACACCATCTTTGGCGGCGACGGCCATGACAAAATCAAAGGTGGTTCCGGCGATGATTTTATTTCCGGCGGGGCCGGCAATGACAAGATCAAGGGCGGCTCCGGCGGCGATGAAATTCACGGCGGCGACGGTCATGACAAAATCAAGGGCGGCTCCGGCAGCGACGTCATCTTCGGTGATGCCGGCAATGACAAAATCAAGGGCGGCTCGGGCGACGATGAAATTCGCGGCGGCGACGGCCATGACAAGATCAAGGGCGGCTCCGGCAACGATTTTATTTCCGGTGGTGCCGGCAAGGACAAGATCAAACGCGGTTCCGGCAACGACACGATTCTTGGCGGCGTCGGCCATGACAAAATCAAGGGCGGTTCGGGTAACGACGACGTCTACGGTGGTGCCGGCAATGACAAAATTAAGGGCGGCTCTGGGAATGATCTGGTGATGGGCGGCAGCGGCCACGACAAGATCAAAGGCGGCTCCGGTGACGACATACTTTTGGGCGGCAGCGGCAATGACCGGATCAGAGGCGGCTCCGGCAGCGATCTGATTATGGGCGGTTCTGGTAGCGACAACGTGCGCGGCGGCAGCGGCGCAGATTTTGTCAGTGGCGGCGGCATGCCGCTATGGCTGGCCATGCAGCTCGACTAAAGCACCCCGGGGCCGTCAACCTGGCGGCCCCGACCTTATCCTAAGGTTTTACTCTGACTTCTGCTTATCCATCTCGCGCTGACGCATCGGCATCGTGTCGATTAGCCCGTAGATTTCCTGCATGTTAGCCGGCTGGGCGTAGGCGCTTTTTACCCCGCCATCTTTGCCCACCAGAAACATCGAGAATGCACCGAGCTTCAGATCAAGCTGCTCGCGCAGCGCGACAGCCTCCGCCGACGCGTCCTGATCGTGCACCACCAGCAAAACCAGATCTCGCTCATCGAACTGCGCGCGAGTGGCCGTGATCAAATCCAGTTGCGTACTAAGCGAGCGGTCTTCAGGTGACGGCGCACTGAGCACGAGCACGCGATGTTTCCAACGCAGATCGGCCAGCAACAACGCGGCCTTCGCGAAGGCGTACACCCCCTCAAGCTCAAGCGCGAACGCACCATCCTTGCCGTCGTAAATCATCAATCCCATGCCGGCGATATTGGCGCGATCGATTCCCGGCCCCTGCAGACGCCGACCACGAACTTGCGGCACAAAGTCAGAAAACGGTAAATCAACCGTTATCCATTCGTCCGCCACCGTGTCGAATTCGGCCCAATAGCCAACACCAATGCCCCGCCAACGGCGCTGGCTGGCCAGCCGCCAGGTGTAGCGCCGCCCGTCGCCTTTCAGGCGTACGCGAATGCCGTCGAAGTCACCTAAATCGAGCTGCAGCGGCTCGGCACGAATTGAGCTGAAGCCACCACCGTTGGTATTGGTGCGGCCGGTAAACATCAGGGTGTCGTTGTGAACGCGAAATTCGCCGTCGCTTCGACCGCCCATCACGTTGTCGTTCACGATGCGCCAGTCCAGCTGCGGCTCGTCTGGCGCAAAGCCGGACAACGGTATTTCGCGCTCGAAAGACGCCTGCGTTGCAAGCGTTGTCACACTCATCAGAAGCGCTCCCGCTGTCTTTTGCCACCACGACATAGTCATGCTGGCATGGTCTCACACGCCGCGCTCAGCGACTACGGGCAGCCAACACCCACCTCAGACGGTCCGGGCGGCGCGAAGAACAACGCGCGCATCATGCCCAAATCCACCACGTTCACAACGCCGTCGCCATTGAAATCGGCGTCCGCATTCGCGCTGAAAAACACGCTGCGCAGAATGCCAAGATCCACCACATTGACCACACAGTCATTGTTCAGATCAGCGTCGCACTCGTTGCCGAAACCGTCCGCATTGCTGTCGGTCTGCGCTATGTTGGCAACATTCGTGCAGTTATCCTGACTGTCGATAACACCGTCACCGTCTGTATCGGGCTCGTCGCCACCGGGACCGGCGTAAACGTAAACCGCGCCGGCCTCGTTGCCCGGAGCACCGATCACAATGTGCTGGGCGCTGGCGGCAACCGAAAGCCCGAGTCCGTCACTTGGCGCGCCATCACTGGCACTGAAGGTCTCAATGAAACCCCAGTTGAACGTACCGCCCTGATCTTTTTGATACGCATAGGCCTGACCCTGCGAAGCCAACTCGCCCGCGGCACCGGCAACAACCGTTTCACCAACCAGTGCCAACGACTGGCCCAGGAACGCCGTCGCCGCCGGCGTTGGCGCGTCCGAGAAAGTCACCTCGGTCCAATCGCCCGGCGTGCCCGTCGGGTTGTCGTAAAAATAAACGCGCCCGGTGCCCGAAAGATCACCCAGCCCAAAGTTCCAGGAACCCACGGCAATTGTGTTGCCCTCGATGTCCACGCCGCGGCCGAAGCGCGCACTGCCACGCGTCACATTGGCGAAGAAGCGATTCGTCTGCCCCCACGCGCCCGCGCCGCCCTGATTGCGGTTATAAATGTAAAAACCGCCTTCGTTATTAAACTGATTTAGATCAAGGAGACTGGCACCCACAACCGCGGTATCGCCATCGATGGCCACGGCCACACCGAAGTTGGCGTTGCTGTCGAAAATATCATCGACCAACAGTTTCACTTCGCCCCAGTTGTCCGCGCCGCCAGCGTCACGATCGTAAATAAACGCCAGCCCGCCGGTGCTGCCGGTACCGCCTTTTTGCGCGCCAACGATGATGCTCTGTCCGCTGATGTCGACCGCCGTGCCGTATTCCGCGATGTTGCCAATTTGCGTTGTGGCTTCGAGCTTGCGCACCAGCGACCAGTCGCTCGTGTCGCCGATCGCATGACGGAAAACATACGC
>JBGCEL010000130.1:0-3080 GCA_045106455.1 Gammaproteobacteria bacterium | reverse complement strand
CCGAGCTGTCATTGCGCTTGAAATAGTTGATCATCGAAGGTGCCAGGTAGGCGACATCGGACGCCGCCAGGTTCAGGCCCTTGGCGCCGGTTGGTGGGACAATGTGCGCGGCATCGCCCGCCAGAAAGAGGCTGTCGTGGCGCATCCTCTCGCATACGAATGAACGCAGCGGTGCGATGGATTTTTCGATGGACGCACCGGTGGTTATTTTGGGTGCGAGCTGCGGCCCCAATCGTACGGCCAGTTCATCCCAGAAACGATCGTCTGACCAGTCGTCTATGTCTTCATCCATAGCCACTTGAAGGTAGTAGCGACTGCGCGTGAGCGAACGCATAGACGCCAGTGCAAAGCCTCTGTGGTGATTGGCGTAAACCACTTCGTGGGCGCAGGGCGGCACGTCGGCCAACACACCGAGCCAACCAAACGGGTACACGCTTTCGATCCCACTACTGTATTGCGCGGGAAGGGTCTTGCGCGACGGGCCGTGAAAGCCGTCGCAACCGGCGATGAAACGACAGTCGATGCGGTGCGTCCGGCCGCCTTTTTCATAGGTTACGTGTGGCGACTCTGACGTGACGTCATGCAGGGCCGTATCGACGGCTTCGTACACGATTTCGAGCCCGCGGCGGGGTGCCGCATCCATCAGGTCGCGTGTGATTTCCGTCTGGCCGTAAATCATAACCTGATGACCGGTCAGCTCCTGCACCGGAATCTGAATCAGTCGGTCGCCATCGGCCAGCGTGACGGCGTCGTGCGGAACGCCCTCGCGCAGCAATCGCTCGTCAAGACCCAGTTGCGCCATGACGTTCAGAGTGCCGCGTTCAAGAACGCCGGCTCGAATGCGCGAGAGCACATACTCGGGTGAGCGGCGCTCAAGCACGATGGCGTGCACGCCGGCCTGGACCAATAAATGGCCGAGCAGAAGGCCAGCAGGACCGGCTCCGATAATGACGACGTCCGCTTTCATATTGTTACGGCGTGCTCACGGTGGGGCCATTCGCAGGTGCGGATCGCTCAGCGCTGTGCCTTTAGTTTTTGCTCAAGTTCGTGCAGCGTCGCGTAGCACGGCAATACTTTGGCCACGGAACTGTTGGGTTCACGACCGTCGCGAATTGCCGCAACAAACTCGCGATCCTGCAGTTCAATGCCATTCATCGTGACATCGATTTTCGATACATCGATGGCCTCATCGCCGCCCGTCGCCAGGTCGTCGTAACGTGCCACGTAAGTGCCCGTATCACCGATATAGCGAAAAAACGTACCAAATGGTCCTTCATTGTTGAACGACAATGAAAGCGTCAAGATCCGGCCCTGGTCCGACTTGAGCTGAATGGACATATCCATCGCAATCCCGAGTTCCGGGTGCGGCGGACCTTCAATCGCATTGGCCACGACGATTTTGTCGCCGGTCATGTACTGGAACAGATCAATCGTGTGGGCAGCGTGGTGCCACAGAAGGTGGTCCGTCCAGCAACGGGCCTCGCCTTTGGCATTGGTATTGGTGCGACGGAAAAAATACGTCTGCACATCCATCTGCTGGATGGAGAATTCGCCCGCCTGAATTCGCTTGTACACCCACTGGTGCGAGGGATTGAAACGGCGGGTATGGCCGACCATGCACACAAGACCGGTTTCTTTTTGCTTCGCCAACACGGCCTCGGCGTCAGTCCAACTGTCGGCCAGCGGGATCTCAACTTCCACGTGTTTGCCAGCGTCCATGCACGCGATGGCCTGGGCGGCATGCATCTGGGTGGGTGTACACAAGATAACGGCGTCGACCTCGTCCATGGCGAGGGCATCTTCCAGTTTGTCAAAGGCATGCTTGATACCGCGCTTGTCCGCGGTTGCGCGCGCGCGATCCAGTGTGCGGTCGGTGATGCTGACGACTTGCGCATCATCGATGTTCTCAATGCTGTCGAGGTGCTTGTCGCCAAATGCGCCAGCGCCAACCAGTGCGATTTTCACAGTGTATTCTCCAGAACGATATGCCCAAGGGCGGTGTTAGAGGCGGGTACGTGATAGTGACGATAGAGTTCGCGGACGCTGCCTTGCAGCGCGCCGCGCATCACCATCCACATCACCATTTCGATGCCCTCGGACCCGGTTTCACGCAGGTATTCAATATGCTCAATCGCGCGCAGGCGGGCCGGGTCGGCGGTCAGGTCGTCAAGAAACTGCGTGTCCCATGCCTGATTGATTAGGCCGGCACGCGGTCCTTGCAACTGGTGACTCATGCCGCCGGTGCCCCAAACTTGCACGTTGAGGTCTTCGGGAAAGCTCTCTACGGCGCGAGCGATGGCCTGGCCGAGCCGGAAGCAGCGGTCGCCGGAGGGAATAGGGTAGGTAATCACGTTGACCATGAGCGGTACGACCAGACACGGCCACGCAGCGGGCTCGCCGAACATTGCTGACAGTGGCACCGTTAATCCGTGGTCGACCGGCATGTCGTTGATGATGGTCATGTCGAACTCGTCAAGGATCAAACTTTGCGCCATGTGCCAGGCAAGGTCCGCGTGGTTTTTCACGGTCGGTACCGGGCGCGGGCCCCAGCCTTCGTCGGCGGGCTCAAATTCGTCGGCACAACCGATGGCAAACGTTGGAATGATCTCCTGACCAAACGCGGACGCGTGATCGTTGAACACCAGTACGACGACGTCTGGTTTGTTCGGCTCTTCTTTCAGCCACTGCTTTGTCCACTCGAAACCTTCGAAGATTGGCTTGAAGTAGGGGTCTTGCTGTTTTTTCTGGTCGACGCCCACGCCGATGAGCGGAACGTGACTGCAGCCGATGCCGGCGCTGATGCGTGCCATCTTAACGATCCCCGGTTTTGGAGCGAACGCCGTCAGGTGAACGTCCGCCGGCCAGCATCATCGCCTGATACTCCTTGACGCTCATGCCGGTCATCGTGGATACGGCCTGAACGAACGACAGGCCGTCGGTGGAGAAAACCTTCGCCAGGTAGTAAATGTTGCCACCCAGATCCAAAAGCTGGTTGTAGTCTCGTGCCAGCACGGCTTCTTTTTGGGCGTCGGTCATATTCCAGTCCGCCAGATAAGCACGTTCGTCTGCGAGCCAGCGCT
>JBGCEL010000129.1:0-10379 GCA_045106455.1 Gammaproteobacteria bacterium | reverse complement strand
GGCTTGCGCTTCAGATTGCGCTGGCCGCCTATCTTTTAATCTACCTGGTGGTTTCGTTTCGTCGTGTCTATGCAGCGGGCTGGCTCGCGACCGCGGTCAAGACAGCCGTGGTCTTTTTTGCGTATTTTTCGCTGCTCGCGACCGGTCTCGAATTCGCGAGCGAGCGGGCGCTGTTTGGTGCTGCTTAACCCAGCCGGGGCGTCATTAGTCATCGGCAGCGACCAAATGACTATGCGAGGCTAACCACTGCACTCTTATTTCCATCCGGCCCGTTTGCCACTATGCGAACTGCTCAGGGAAGACGGAACGTTATCGGACGTTATCCAATGTGACTGGAGTATTCCGTGCCTCGTGAATGTAAAAGCGCACTGACTGTACAATTACTATTTGCGTGAGATGGTAAGGCCTGAGAACTCTCGACACTTTTTGTGGTAATAATCAAAGATGATCACAAGAGGTGAGAAATGGCCAGAGGCATTCGTTACACAGACGAGTTCAAGCAAGAGGCGGTGAACCAGGTGGTGGTGCATGGGTACCCCGTTCTGGAAGTCAGTAAGCGGCCGGGAATAGCCAACAAGAGCCTGTACGACTGGATCAAGAAGTTCGGCAAGCCGTCCAAATTGCGTGAAGAAGAAGCAGACCTTCGCGCCGAGGTTGCCAGGTTGAAGCGCGAGTTAAAACGCTCAGAACAAGAAAGGTCGATTCTAAAGGAGGCCGCAGTGTTCTTTGCCGGCGAGTCAAAGAACGCTACTCGTTCATAAAAGCTCGTAGCAGCGATTATCCGGTGCGTGCTCTGTGTTCTGCCATGTCGGTGCATCCGAGTGGTTACTACCAATGGCTGCAGGCGCCTTTGAGTGCACGCGCCAAAGAAGATCAACGTCTGACCAGCGTCATCAAGCAGTATTGGCTTTAGAGCTGCGGTCATTTTGGCTACCGCAACATCCACCAGGATTTGACGGAAGCTAAAATTGACTGTGGTCGCGATCGAGTGTTGCGACTGATGCGCGCGTCAGGCTTGCGCGCCTTGCGCGGCTACAAGCCTCCCAAGGGCCGTTACGGCGGCAAACCGCATTTGGTGATACCGAACGATCTTGATAGACAATTTGAGGTGGAACACCCGAACCAATGGTGGGTGAGCGACATTACTTATGTGCATACGCACGAGGGCTTTTTGTTTGTGGCCGTGGTGATGGATTTATTTGCACGCAATATCGTTGGCTGGTCGATGGGTAGTCGCATTACTGACGACTTGGTGCTTAACGCGCTGACGATGTCGTACTGGCGTCGACGGCCAACAGACACGGTGAGGCTGCACTCTGATCAGGGTTCTCAGTACACCAGTGGCCGTTGCCAGCGCTTACTCAAGACGCTCAATCTCAAGCCGAGTATGAGTCGGTGCGGAAACTGTTGGGACAACGCTGTTGCGGAGAGTTTTTTTTCGAACTTGAAGAAAGAGGAAATCAGAGGGAAATGCTATCGAACGGGCAACGATGGAAAGCACGCGATCTTTAGATACATCGAGTTGTTCTATAATCCGAAACGGCGTCACACCCACAATGGTAGACTGGCACCCATGGTCTACGAGCAGCAGTTTTTAGTGAAGTAAGAAAGTGTCGGGGAAACTCAGGCCTTACCACACCAAGATGTCTGGCCATGGAAGAACTTAGAATCAATCACGACGCGCACAGTTCAGAAACCACCAACCGCTTTCGCGGGTGTCTGGTTGGGTTGGCCGTTGGGGACGCGGTTGGCACAACGCTTGAATTCCGCGCTCGCGGCACGTTCGAGGACATTACGGACATGGAAGGCGGCGGCCCCTTCGAGTTGACGGCCGGAGAATGGACAGACGATACGTCAATGGCCTTATGTCTCGGCGCCAGTCTTTTGCACTGCGGCGGATTTGACGCCCGCGACCAGATGAATCGATATTGTAATTGGCGAAATTTGGGTTATATGAGCTCGACGGGCGAGTGCTTCGACATTGGCATGACCGTGAGCGAAGCGCTTGACCGTTATCTGAGTTCGGGCGAACCCATAGCCGGCAGCAAGGACCCGAACACGGCCGGCAATGGATGCATCATGCGACTTGCACCGATACCGATGTTCTTCTTTCCGGACGCCGATGACATTGCGCAACACGCGCGACTAAGCTCGATGACCACCCATGGCGCAGCCGAATGTCTGGACGCCAGTACTCTATTGGCGGAGGTGTTGCGGCGTGCGCTCGCTGGCTACGAAAAATCTGCATTGCTGACGGATCTGCCGAATTTGAACGGCAGCGAAAAGCTCGCGGCCGTCGCCGCAGGAGGATGGTTGGGCAAGTCGCGTGATGACATCAGAGGGTCGGGCTACGTGGTTGACGCGTTGGAGGCCGCCTTTTGGTGCTTCGAATCATCGGACAACTACAAAGACTGTATATTGCTCTCCGCCAATCTGGGTGACGACGCAGACACGACCGCCGCCATTGCGGGTCAGATTGCCGGTGCGCACTATGGGTTTGATGCAATACCGCCGTCGTGGCGGACCAAGCTTGTCATGCGAGACGAGATTGTCGACATGGCCGACCGGTTGCGCAGCCACTCGAAAAAACCAAATTAGTTTTTGCGACGGGCCACGCGAAACATTACGAGCGCCGACGCTAACAGCAGGCCTGACGCGGGAATGGGCACACGGCTGATCTCAATAGGGCGCAATTCGGTGGGAATGATGGTTACAAAATCTTCGCTGCTAATGAAAAAACACGACTGTAAACCCGAACAGCCGAAATCGAGCTCTGTGGTGAGCCCCATGGTCGGCAGGACCGAGAACTCTAACGTACCCATAATGTGTACGCCGGAGATCCCTTCGAACGCACCGAACCCCCACGAGTTGAGCGTGTTGTTAAAGAAGTCGGGTGGCCGACCAAACGACGAATCGCCAACCAAGTTGTAATGCAGTTGTTCAAAACTCAGTGCCGTTGGATCCCACACAATGTCGAAACCACCACCGATCGTTGGCTCATCGGTGAAGTCGATGATCACGTCAAAGAGTAGCGCGTCACCGGATTGCACGAGTCCCGGCCCGCCGACCTGAGCGAAGTAAACGCTTGCTGCATTTGCCGGATGCGACAAGGCTATCGACAAAAACAGGAAAACGGCCGATTCAAAGGCGTTTGGCTTGCGCACAAGATTGATCATAATTTTGACTCCATTGATAACCTACGCGACAGCAGCGCGGCTTCTCGGCTCGTTTGAGAATCAGGCCTTTGCGTGAAATCGCTTTGGCATTCTCAATCGCTCAAACTGCATTCACACACGTCGCGATCTATTTGGCAGGCTCGAGCGTCCAGATGCCATGTCCATTGAAAAATGAATCAGATGGCTCATGGTTACTGTCCTGCTCCAGAACCAGCCGAAAAGTTGGCGAGTCCTGCGCCAGAAACGAGTTTCGATCCTCCCATGGACCGGGAACACACAGATTGATACTTGGTCCTGCCTGCAAGGTGGTTGTTCCTTGAATTACATAATCGAATAATCGAGCAACTGGCTACCGCACAAACGCTTGAAACCCGCCGTACGCCATCTTTCGCGCGTCAAAACCCGAACCGTACGAATTGATCAAATCGGCCATCCTCGGATCGGCGGCGACTTTCTCGTTTGCCCGGTCCCGCGTTTCGCGCGATTCGAACTCAACCCACCCGAACATGACGACCTCATCATCACTGGAGAATAGGAAGCATAAACGCCCTACACGAAGTATTGCAAACGAGCGCTTGATCAGAAGAAAGAGTGGAAGTTGCGATACGTCGGACGGGTGTTTGGTAGTCGAGGGTAGGGGAGTGTATTGGTCAACACGCAAAACGTTGCAAAACGTTGCAAAGCGTTGAGCTATGAACTGAGGGTCGAAATTCAGGACGAGTGCGGCGTCGAGTGACTTGAAAGACACTCACTTTGGAGACAGTTTAAGGCATCAAAGCGATCAGGGTGGTGCGCGTGACACTTGCGGCCGTTGACGCCTGGTCGGTCTTCGCGTTCGCCGTAGATGGCGCAGTATCCGATCAATGATCACCGGCCGACAGCTCCCGCAACAAGAGACGCAGGTATTTATCCCCACCGTACCGTTGCTTCATAAAGGTCTCGGCCGCGCGATGGCGTGCGGTTCGTTCACGTACCAACACCCACGGCAGGTGAGCTGCAGTGTGTCATCGAACATATCGCCCAGCGCATTGAGCGTCATCTGGAACGATGCGGACTAATGATGCGTGGTGATGGCGATCACTCGAATTATGTCTGACGGTGTGTCCGCGCTCCACAGGCGCGCCAACTTGTTAAGGGCTGGTGACGGTGCGATGATAGCGCTCTGTTGTTTCACAGCAGAATCTATCGCGCACGTGCTGCTTTTTCACGGCCAGTCGCTCTGGCAATTCGGACCGTGCGGCACTAAACATAGAGATCAGGATGGCTGACGCAATAATAACCGAGTTCCTGAAATATCGACGAGTGATTTCATCGCTGTTACGCGTCGTTCGCCCACGTGCGTCGCGCCAGGATATCGAAGATATTTTGCAAGACACCTACATAAACACTTATCAGTCTTCGCTCAAACAGAACATCAGTTTCCCCAAAGCATTTATGGTAAAAACGGCTATCCGATTAGCCAATCGACAAATCGAAGTAGCCCAGCGCGTCGATTGTGATGAAGCCATTGAAGAACAATCCGATGCCGCAGCGGCCGTCTACGATTCGGTAGTGTTTGACAGCCACACGGAGCAAACGGTGTTCAACCGGGAGGACTTCGGGCTACTGTGCGATGCAGTAAGCGAGCTGCCGGTGCAGTGCCGGCGGGTTTTTATCCTGAAAAAAGTCTACGGTCTTTCGCAGCGCGAGATCTCAGAAAAACTCGGCATCAGTGAAAGCACTGTAGAGAAACACGTGGCCAAGGGATTGCTGCGTACCATCGAGCTCTACTCAGCACAACAAGAAAAGCTGCCAGCGAAAACCGCCTCGGTGCGCAAGTTCAAGGCGAGGTAAATGCTGGTATGACAACAATCAAGTTTCCAAATCGCGCCGCCGCGACCGAAGCCGCAGCAATCTGGATTGCAAAAATTGACCGCGGTCTGTCCGACGACGAGCAGCATCAGTTGAATGACTGGCTGGGTCAGGCCTCTTTGCACGGCGAAGCGCTCATTGAAGCGGCGACGATGTGGGACATGCTTGACGTACTCCAACCCATTTCCAAAGTCCTGCCCATGAGCGATGTGCGCATCGAAGACGTCGCCGAGGCCAGTGACGAAGAGCAACCCGACCGTCGACAGGGGATCGGCTGGTTTGCTGTTGCCGCCTCCGTGCTGCTGGCGGCTGGAGCTCTTGCCTGGCTCGGGCTGCCGTCGTCATCGGTCACGCCGGATCACCTTACTGCCAGCCGCCTTGAGTCGGCAGAGCCTGTCCGCATCATTCGGCACTATCAAACCAAGGTTGGTGAGACCGCTACCTTTGACCTGGCAGACGGAAGCATCGCTCAGCTCAACACGGACTCAACCATCGCTGTTGAGTACTCGGCCCGTCACCGCCATATCGAATTGATTAAGGGCGAGGTTTTTTTCGAGGTAGCAAGAAATCCGGACAGACCTTTCGTGGTCGAATCGGGGGACGATCGAGTCACTGCAGTGGGCACTGCCTTTAGCGTCGACAGCAGCACAGGTCAGTCGATGGAAGTCATCGTTACCGAAGGCAAAGTCGTCATCAACAGAAAGCCCGGCGCCGTTACCGAGTCTTATCCCGATGTCGTCTTGACGCCGGGTCAAAGGGTGGTCGTGCGCGATAATCAGCCAGATGTGTCGGCGGATGAGGATCCGGACGCGTCGTTGGCCTGGCGTGAGGGCTATGTGGTGTTCAAAGGAGAATCGTTGGCGCAGGTGGTGCGCGAGATCGATCGCTACACACCTCTGTCATTCGAAATCACCGACCCGGATCTGGCGACAATACCGGTCGGCGGTTTTTTCAAAACCGGAGACCTGGAGCAGCTGCTGCTTGTGTTGCAGCAGAACTTTGGCGTGGCTCACCAACGGGATGGCAACCGGATTCTGCTTTCCAGGCTTGCGCCATGACCGCCCACTATTGGCGATTTGACGGACGCACTGCCCCGCCGCCGCAGTCAGCACCAAAAAACATTGATCGCTCGTATAGCGGATTTTGATGGGTTCCTGCTCTTTATATGTGAGAGTCTCGAATTTTTGCAAAGTTTCCGACATGACTCGTGTGTCACAAGTGCTTGTTTTGACTTGTCTGATCGCGTCATTTTTAGCCGTTTCACAACCGGTGCTGGCGGCCAGCCCCGATGGTAATGAGAGGATTTACTTCAGCATTCCGCGACTCTCCGCCGACAAGGCGCTAACTCGATTTGCTCGTCAAGCCGATCTGACGTTGCTGTTTCCGTACGAAGAAGTGAAAGAATTCAAAACGCGTCCACTTTACGGGCGTTTCACGGTTCGTGACGGGTTGCGACTGATGTTGGCGGGCACAAAAATCACGATAAGCGCCGGTATTGGTGATGAAAAAGACACTGCTGCTCTTGCGCAAGAGCAACAGGGCCAAAATCAATCAATAGGGGAGTCAGACATGAATAGTCTCAACAAAAGCGTGCTTTCTAGCGTTATAACGCTCGCGGTCGTGACAGGCAGTCCGCAAGTTCTTGCCCAATCCGATGAAGATCAATCAACCCGTCAATTAGAAGAAGTGGTGATTTTGGGCAGCCGCAGCTCCACCGCACGCTCGGCGATGGACTCAACCGTGCCGGTCGACGTCATCAGCGGTGATGACCTGCGGGCTCAGGGCAGCACGGACCCCATTGATGTGCTGACCTCAGTCATTCCATCTTTTAACGCCAACCGTGAGCCCATCAGCGATGCGGCCACGCTGGTCCGCCCGGTCAACCTGCGCGGCCTTGCGTCGGATCACACGCTGGTGCTGGTCAACGGTAAACGCCGCCATCGCGGCGCGGTGGTCGGTGAATTTGTCTCGGGCCTGAACCGTGGTGCGCAGGGCGTGGACGTGAACCCTCTGTTTGGCCCGGCGGTCAAGCAGGTGGAAGTTCTGCGCGACGGCGCTGCCGCGCAATACGGCTCTGACGCCATTGCCGGCGTCATGAACTTCTCGTTACAAGACGATCCCGAGCTGCGCTCACTGTACGTGCAGGCCGCTCAAGCCTATGAAGGCGATGGCGATACCATTGAAGTCGGCGGCGGCATCGGCACGACGCTTGCCAACGAAGGATTTCTCACGTTCGCGTTCCAGTGGCGCAACGCCGACCCAACCAGTCGCGGTGTTCAGGACGGTGACGGCTCCGGCGGCGGCGCTGACGGTCTGGCCGCAGCGGGCTTCCCGGTCAATAACCCGGTGGTTGTCTGGGGCGCACCGGAAGTGAAAAACGACTACAAAATGATGGTCAACGCAGCCATTCCGTTTGGCCAGGCTGGCGCTGAATTGTATGGCTTTGGCATTTACTCGACCCGTGATGTGGATGGCAGCTTCTTTTATCGCAATCCAACCAATCGTTCGGGTGTGTTTGCAGATGGCGGTAATGTCTTGTTTGCGGACACCACCGGTGCCGGAGGCTGCCCGGTGGGAGCCCTGCCAACCACCAGTTTTGCGGACGCGGAAAATTTCATTAACTCCGCGCCGGCAAACTGCTTCGCTTTCCAGTCGCGCTTCCCGGGCGGTTTCACCCCGCGCTTCGGCGGCAGCGTCACCGACTTCAGCTTCAACGCCGGTTATCGTGGCGAGCTGGGCAGTGGCCTGACGTATGACTTTAGCGTTGGCCACGGTCAAAACGATGTTGAGTACTTGATTAATAACACGGTCAACGCGTCGCTGGGCCCCGATAGTCCAACCTCGTTCGATCTGGGCGCTCAAACACAGACCGAGACCATCGTTAACCTCGACTTCTCGCTGCCCGTTGCGGTCAGTGCCTTTGCGTCAGATTTGAACGTGGCGTTCGGATTGCAGTATCAGGATGAGGAGTTTGAGATCGGCGCCGGCGAGCCCGATTCGTTTCGTCCGGGTGCATTTGTGGAGCAAGGCTTTTCTGTGGGTTCAAACGGCTTCCAGGGTTTCAGCGATTCAACCGCCGGAAGCTTCACGCGTGACAGCCTGGGCGTTTACGTCGATCTGGAAGCGGACATCACCGACGAGCTGTTGATTGGGGCCGCGTTCCGCTTCGAGGACTTTAGCGATTTCGGCAATACCAGCGATGGTAAAATTGCCGCGCGCTACCGCGTCAACGACGGCTTTGCCCTGCGCGGCGCGTTTAGCACCGGTTTTCGGGCGCCGACCCTTGGGCAGTCCAATCTGCAGCGTGCGTCTACGAGCTTCGCCAACGGTCAGTTGGTGGAAACACTGGTTCTGGCGAGCACCAATCCAATCTCGGTATTCTTCGGCGGTGGCCAGTTGGATCCGGAAGAAGCGCAAAACATCAGCCTGGGTTTTGCCGCCAACTTTGGCGATTTGGATATCACGGTGGACTACTTTGATATCGACGTCGACAATCGCGTTGCGCTGACTTCGTCAAGCGTCTCCGAGATGGATCGTGCAACGTTGATTGCGCAAGGCAACTCCGAAGCGGCAACCATCAGTCAGGTGCAATTTTTCGTGAACGACTTTGATACCAATACCTCGGGTGTCGACATCGTCGCGAACTACCCGTTGCAGTGGGACAACGGCAACACGGATCTGACCCTGGCGTTGAACTACACCGACACCGACGTGACTCGTCGCGGCTCAACCGTGGATTCTGGCAGAGCACTTGAGCTGTCCGAAGCCATTCCCGCCATCCGCGCGACCTTGTCGGGCGTTCATTCGGTGGGTGCCTTCCGCGGCTTGCTGCGTGTGAACTACTACGGCGAAGCCTATGAATCGCTCTTCAACGACGCCACGTTGCCGGTGGTAACCGATTCAATGTTCATTGTCGACGCGGAGGTCAACTGGGACTTTAACGACAACCTGAGCGTTGCCGTCGGCGCCAAAAACCTGTTCGACACCTATCCAGACGAGTGGAGAATTGGCGACTTCACCGGTCGCACCGGTGGTTTCCTGGGCGCGATCTACCCACTGAACCACCCGGCCGGCTTGGGTGGTGGCAACTACTACGTGCGTGTGAACGCCGAGTTTTGATCGCCTGCATTGGGTAAGAAATCAGGCGCACATCCGTCGTTAGATGTGCGCCTTTTTTATGTCGAAACAGGAATCAGCTTACGGCCAAATACTCACGCAGCAGCGATGTTCTTCCTGTTGGCCAATACACTCAGAGTTTCTCGCCCACGAAACGGCAACACCTGACTGATTCACTACATTAGAATTACGTGTCAGGCTAAGTCCGGAGTTTCGCATTTAGCGCCAGCTTGAGAACAGCAGCTCGCTTTTGCGTTTCTCCAGCTCCTGCGTCCAGCGCATGACGCTTTCGAGAATAGGAAGCATAAACGCCCTACACGAAGTATTTCAAACGAGCGCTTGATCTGAAAAAAGAGTGAAAGTTGCGATTCGTCGGACGGGCGTTTGGTCGGCGAGGCTAGGGGAGTGTATTGGTCAACACGCAAAGCGTTGAGCTATGAACTGAGGGTCGAAATTCAGGACGAGTGCGGCGTCGAGTGACTCGAAAGACACTCACTTTGGAGACAGTTTAAGGCATCAAAGCGATCAGGGTGGTGCGCGTGACACTTGCGGCCGTTGACGTCGGGTCGGTCTTCGCGTTCGCCGTA
Source organism: Gammaproteobacteria bacterium (assembly GCA_045106455.1). GTDB lineage: Bacteria > Pseudomonadota > Gammaproteobacteria > Steroidobacterales > JBCCMA01 > JBCCMA01. Next base: position 649 of record JBGCEL010000129.1, on the reverse strand, counting down.
GATGGCGCAGTATCCGATCAATGATCACCGGCCGCACTATGCAAGCGATGATCCTGACTTCACCGCCGCAGTGTTGGCACACTTCAACGTCAATTCGGAACACGCGCTTGAGACGTTCGGCCCAGGTCAGGTTGTGACGGTCGCGTGGTTTTGCGACGGAGTCCCTCGCCGGACGCTTACCCCGCCGCGCTGGCGTGACCTGCGCCCGGGCACGGCTGTTGGGTGCAAACACCCCGTGATAGCGGGTGAGGTTCACACCGGGGCGCGGAATCAGCGCCGCCAGACGCGCGATAAAATCCAGCGGTTCAAATACCACGTGGGTGGTACCGTCACGCCAGGGCGCCTTGAGCGAGTAGCGAACCTGCCCGTCGCGGGTGAGTGATAACCGACTGTCCGCCACTGCCGATCGAGCCACGTAGCGACACAGTCGCTCGAGTTTGTCTCGGTCCCCGGCCCTGGCCGACACCCCGGCGTGCAGTGAAAAGCCGGCGGCGTTGACCAGTTCGCCTGGCGCGTTGTCGTCGGGTGATATCGCCGGAAGGGTCTGCAGCGTGTACGCCTTCTGGCCTTGATTTGGGCCAACCGCAATGCGGTAGGTAATGGAATGACCCGCCAGCTCATCCATCGCATCGGCCTGTTCGCTGTCCCA
>JBGCEL010000128.1:0-2714 GCA_045106455.1 Gammaproteobacteria bacterium | reverse complement strand
GTTGCTTGCGCGCCTCGATATCGGCGACCGGCCAGGCTTCGCCCGTGGGTACGTGATCCAGTGCCGTGACAATGCCGGTTGCGCCGGCTTGAGCAATTTGTTCGAGCGAGACGGTGTCGTCGGGTCCGAACCAGCGCCAGGTTTCTTCCATTGTTTTCGTTCTCGATCGGATATGCAGTGAGCATTGCGTTCATCGGAGCTTAACAAACCTGCTACCCTGTGGCGCCATGTTGAACCGACTTTCCAAAGCGCTCGCGCTGTTTCTGCCCGGTATTTTCTTGCTGGGTTTCAATATCGGTACCGGCAGTGTGACGGCGATGGCTAAGGCCGGCGCCACCTACGGCATGTCGCTGCTGTGGACCATCGTGGCATCTTGTCTGGCCACTTATTTCATGATCAACGCTTACGGTCGCTTTACGCTTGTGACTGGAGAGACGGCGCTGCATGCGTTTCGGCGGCACATACATCCATTGGTGGGCCTCTTTTTTATCGTTGCGCTGACCACCGGTGTGGCCGGCAGCGTGATGGGTGTGATGGGCATTGTGGCGGAAGTGAGCGCCAAGTGGTCTGAGGGATTGATCGAAGGTGGCATAGCGCCAGTGTGGTTTGCGGCGTTTTTCATCGCGCTGGTGTATGTCATTTTCTGGAACGGTCGTACGAAAGTGTTTGAGCGTTCGCTCGCGGTCATCGTGGCCGTGATGTCCGTGTGCTTTGTGGCCAATTTCTTTCTTCTAATGCCGCCGCCGATCGATATCGTGAAAGGCTTGGTACCGTCGTTGCCCAACGTGCCGCTGGATGCTGGCAAGGGGCCGTTTTTGGTTATCGCCTCGATGGTGGGCACCACCGTGTTTTCGGGCCTGTTTATTATTCGCACCACGCTTGTCAAAGAAGCGGGCTGGACACTCGCGGATATGAGCAAACAGCGCAACGACGCCATGGTGGCCGTGGTGATGATGTTCGTGATCAGCGGATCGATTATGGCGGCCGCAGCCGGCACGTTGTACGCCGAAGGGCTGGGCCTCGATCGTGCGTCGCAAATGATCGGGCTGCTCGAGCCGCTGGCCGGTTCGTTGGCCACCACCGTGTTTGTGGTGGGCATCGTGGCGGCGGGCGTGTCATCGCAGTTTCCCAACGTGCTGATGTTGCCGTGGCTGCTGTGCGATTTTAATCAATCCGACCGCGACATGACGCTGCCACGCTATCGGATCATCGTGTTTTTTATCTCGCTGCTCGGGCTGGTGGTGCCGATCTTCGAGGCTCGGCCGGTGATCGTGATGATCGTGTCTCAGGCGTTTAATGCCGTGATTCTGCCGGCGACAGTCGCGTGCATTTTATATCTGGGCAATCGCCGTGATCTGATGGGCGAGCATCGCAACACGATCGCGGCCAATCTGGTGTTGGGCGCGATCCTGCTGTTTTCTCTAGCCACCACCACCATGGGTATCCGTGGCGTGTGGCAGCTGATCGCCGCTTGAGGTTTAGTGACTGCTGAGCCGCTTGCGTAGCTGATAGTCGTACAACGACGGCACGTCGGCCAGCTCTTCATTGAGCATTTCAACGTACGGCGCCGGGCGATATTCGAGTTCAAACGTGCGGTTGCCGTGCAGCCCAATAATTCTTCCAAGCGGTCCTTCGTCGATGCCTAAAATCTTTACGGTCTCATCTGTGTAGGCGCCGCCATTGATTAATACGCGCACATTCCAGGCGGTGTTATACGCGCCATGCCCTGGTTGCCAGTAAGGGGCGCCGCTGCCGTTCCAGACCACGGCCTCCGGACCTTTTTTACCAGACTTGGCGCGCGTATGCAGCGTCACGTTGTCAAACAGATTCTGGTGATTAGAGCCCGCATGCTGATCAAGAATGGGTGTCACAAACACTTCAGCGTCTTTATAAACGCACTTGGTGGACTGCGTGTTAAATGTCAGTGAATGCAGCACCGGATTGAGCACCACCACATTTTGCGCCAGCACGTTGTGCACGTTGCCCATGTGCACCGCGTAGTGGGCTTTGCGTTCGCCGTCGGCAGTGATGTCCAGATAGGTTAGGTTGGCGCTGCTGTAGCTCAAAATTCCGGCGTCGGCATTGGTGATGCGAATGTTGCGTGCCCACGAGTCGTACGCCGACGTGAAGTAGATACCGTTGTAGCCCTTTTCCATGTGGTGACCGAACGATGGCGAGACGGGAAATTCGATGTGCAGGTCTTCAATGCCCACCTCCTCAAGTCCTTCCCATGCAGCGATTTGAGCGGGAATGGCTTTACCCACGTCGTGCAGCAACGGGTCGGAAAGCGTGATCATGTCGCCTTGAATTGACGTAACACGTGCGGTCTGGCGCACCAGTGGCCGCTCCGGAAAACTCCAGTGATGCGAGCCGGCGGTGTCGGCAGCCGCGCCGTACAACGATTTGATGATGCCGGCGCCGGGGCCTTCGCGATTGAGCCACTGCACCTGCACGATGTCGCCCTGCGCAAGCTTGCCCGGCGCGGAGACCATCAGCTTATTGTCACCGCGCGTGCCGGCAACGATGTTGGTCAGCACATCGATGTCGGGGTCGTACTCTTTTAGGTACGCCGCTGCCCGCGTACCGGGTTTTTGAATCCACACAAAGCCGCCGCTCCATGAATACTCGGAAAAATATTCATCAAGGTTTTTGTTCGGCTCGCGTTGTCGTTTGTTCAGATCGACAATGTATTTGCGCAGCTCATCCAGCGACGT
>JBGCEL010000127.1:0-6100 GCA_045106455.1 Gammaproteobacteria bacterium | reverse complement strand
CAGGACCGCCCGAGGAACGGGCTAACAACCTGGAGCAAAACCCCTCACTCCCACTCCCCTAATTGAGTCGTAGCTTTGGGTGGGGGCGCCTCTAGCGGCGTAGCCTGAGCGTGCGTCGTGCTATTCGGCGCGCGCTGCGCGAGCGGCGGCACCTCTTCCTTCTTGCTCTTAAACCCCCAAGCGCGCGGGCTTCGAATTACGCACTTGGTCCGGCGTTCGGTTCGGTGGGTATGCCTTCAGACTGTAGCCCGTTCCTCGGGCGTGTCTGGAGGTATACCCCCCGAAGCGGACGCCGGCCCAACCGCAACAATACGAACCCCGAGCACCCCAAACCAACCGCATTGATGGGAAATTAGCGTTAGACTCAATCCTGTGACGAGCAAAACTGTCCTGATAACCCTTGGCCGCCTGCCCAAAGCACTCGAACTGACGCGCGGTCTCAAGCGTGCCGGCTGTCGTGTGATTGTTGCCGAGCCGTTCGACTGGCACGTGTGTCGCTTATCGAACAGCGTGGACGCCTGCTACTCGTTACCCGCACCCACCACCGACCCTGCCGGCTATCGGCGCGAGTTGCTAGAACTGATCGAACGCGAAAACGTCGATCTGGTAGTGCCGGTGTCGGAAGAAACGCTGCACGTTCTGGATGCCAAAGTCGACGCACCGTCACACGTTTCGTTTTACTCGCCATCGCGCGAGACCATTGTTTCTTTGCACGATAAATTGAGATTCTCCCAAGACGCACGCGACGCGGGATTCGACGTACCGGAAACCTGGTCTGCACAGGATCCGCGTGCCAAGGCATTAGCTCTGCGCACCGACGTGATTGTTAAGCCCGCTCACGGTTGCTCAGGCGTAGGCGTAAGACATGTGCGCGCCGGCCAGTCGTTTGAGGCCGAAGTCGGCGACATCGTCCAACGCTTTGTCGAGGGCCGGCACGTCAGCACGTTCACGATCGCGCACGAGGGGGACTGCAGGGAAACAGTGATGTATGAGGCCACGTTGCTCTCGGGCAGCGTCGCGGTGTGCTTTCGACGCGTCGATCACCTGCCGGCCGTGACGCGGTGGGTCCAGGAGTTTGTCGCAGCGCGAGAGCTTAGCGGCTTTGTCTCGTTCGATTTTATTGTGGATGCCGAACAGACGGCGTGGGCCATCGAGTGCAATCCCAGAATGACCAGCGGCGTGCATTTTCTACGCTGTCAGGACGTCGCCCAGGCCATCTTGCAACCCGCCGTCAACGCGCCGATCGAATTGCGAAAAAAAGCGCATTTTCAGCAGTTCTATCCAGCGCTCACAGAAACCTACAAGAAAGTTTTCTCAACGCGAACTTTCTTGCGTCGTACACGCACGATCTGGAGCGCGCGCGACGTGGTGTTTAGCTGGCGCGACTTGAAACCCTTTTTCTTGATGACCCCGGCGTCATGGCCGATATTGCGTCAAACGCTGTTTGACCAAGTCGGTTTTGGCGAAGCCGCCACGCGCGACATTATCTGGACGGCGCCCGTCGAGAAAACCGACACATAATTTGCTGCGCCGGCCGCGTCGTCAGGCGTGCAATTGGACGCACGCTGCCGGGCTGATCAATCGAAAAATCGTAGCGCTGCGCCAGTCGGGCCAAAATCAGCGTGGCCTCGATGGTCGCAAAGGCCTTGCCCACACATACGCGCGGCCCCACTCCGAACGGCAGATACGCGCCAGACGTCAGCTCGTTTTGGCGCTCGGGAGAAAAACGATCGGGATCAAATGCGTGGGGATTTTTCCACAGATCACGATGCCGATGGATGGTCCACGGCGAGATCATGATCATGGCGCCACGCTTCACTTTGTAGCGTCCGATCGTCGTATCCTCCGCGGCGACGCGTGGGATAAACGTGATCGGCGGATACAGACGCAGCGTTTCTTTAAACACGTTGCGGGTAAAGGGCAGTTTTTTGATGTGCTCAAACTCAACCGGACCGTCCCCCACGGTGGCATCCACTTCCGTACGAACCCGCGCCAGCATCTGCGGCTGCGTTGCCAGAATGTAAAATGCCCAGGTGAGCACGCTGGCGGTGGTTTCGTGCCCGGCCAGAAAAAACACGCCGAGCTGATCCACCAACTCTTCGCGTGTGAATCCCTCACCCGTACCGGCATCGGTGGCATCCATCACCGCACGCGCGATGTCGGCATGCGGGCACGCGCTTTGTCCGTGCATATCAATCAGCTTGCCGAGCTGATACCGAATGCGGTCGCAGGCCTCGACCACTGGCGCGGGCTGCGGTACGTCGGCGAAGGCCGGCTCAAAAATAAGTCGACGCAGTTCAACCTGCGCCACTTCGCGCTCAAAAACGGTGAACGCATCGAACACTTCGCGCGCCATCTCGGACGCCAGTGACGTGGAAAAAACTGTCCTGCAAATAATGTCGGCGGTGAGTTCGCTCATCGCCAGATCCAAAGAGCGCGGTGCCTGCCCTTCGGTATCCAAGCGTGTTTGATAGTCATCGACGGCAGCGACCATCGACTCGAATGCGGTGTTAATGCGCATGTGCGAAAACGCCGGATCGACCATGTCACGTTGACGGCGCCATGTGGCCCCGCTTGAAACAAAGATCGAATCGCCCACCAGCGGCGCCAGAGCCCCCGTCATCAGGTCGTTTTTAGGATAGATGTTGGTAGGATCGGTCAGAATAGTGCGACAGATATCGGGCCGGTTAATCAGCAAAATCGTACGCCGCGAGTAACCCAGCTTGCCCACTTCCATTTTGTACGCGGCGGCGGGCAGCAGACTGAGCAGGTCGCCACCCCCACGCCACATCGTGCGCAACAGCGCGGCAACGGGCCAAAGCGGTGTGGGTCGAGGTGGGATGGTCAACAAAACATGCGTCAGTCTTTCAAAGCCAGCCGGTATTAGAACATAATGATGTCATGTCGAGCTTGCAGATATTTCATGCGTTGGTGACCGTACACATCGTGTCCGGCGCGATGGGTTTGATCAGTTTTTGGGTGCCAATATTCGCACGCAAAGGCGGCGGTGCACACAAAGTTTGGGGGCGCCGTTTTGTTTGGCTGATGATGATTACCGGCACGGTCGCGATTGGCATCAGCACGACCACAATTTTGGCACCGGTCGAAACCCATCCGCACTTAATGACGCATCCCGATTTTGGCTCGGCTGCATCCATCCGCGCGATCTTCGGTTGGATGATGCTTTATCTTGCGGTCCTCACGGTCAATCTGGCGTGGTACGGACGCATGTGCATTCTTCACCGTCGCGATCGTCAGGCGCAACGCAGCTGGCACAATCTCGGCCTGCAGGTACTGCTCACCGCCGCCTCGATCAATTGTTTGTGGCAAGGCCTGAGTGTGGAGCTGCCGCTGATGCTGGGCATTTCCACGATTGGCTTCGCGACCGTGGCCACCAATTTGTTTTTTTTGTATCGGCCCAAAGCCGGACCTTTGGACTGGCAGCTTGAGCACATCAAGGCACTGGTGGGGGCGGGCATATCTGTGTACACCGCCTTTTTTGCGTTCGGCGCCGTGCGCTATGTACCGGCACTGGCGTTAACGCCCGCGCTGTGGGCCGTGCCGTTGATCACCGGTTTGATCTTGATCATTTATCACCAGCATCAGGTGCGCCAGCGGCTCCGACGTCGTCCGGCATGAAATCTCCGCACGTTATTGTGATTGGCGCCGGCATGGGCGGGCTCTCGGCGGCGGCGGATTTGGCGGCGCGCGGCGTGAAGGTCAGCGTGTTCGAACGAGCCTCAAAGCCTGGCGGTAAAATGCGTCAGGTTCAAGTGAACGGTCAGGGGATTGATGCCGGGCCTACCGTGTTTACCATGCGCTGGATTTTCGACGGTTTGTTTGCCGCCGCCGGCGCCAAGGTGGAAGACCTGCTAAACCTCGTGCCGGCCACCACGCTTGCGCGCCACGGCTGGATGGACGGCAGCGCTCTGGATTTGTTCGCCGACCTCGATGCTTCCGCAGCGGCAATCGAGCGCTTCAGCGACGCCAGCAACGCGCAGGGCTACCGCGATTTTTGTGCGCGCAGCAAACGGGTGTTCGACGCGCTGAAGTCCACGTTTATTGCCGCACAACGTCCGTCGGCCGCGGCACTGACCATGCGCATGGGCGTAGCCGGACTGCCCGTGATGCTCAACACCCCACCAACGCTCACGCTGTGGAAATCACTGGCGCAGCATTTTAGTGATCCGCGACTGCGCCAATTATTCGGGCGCTATTCTACTTATTGCGGTTCGTCGCCCATGCTCTCGCCCGCCACATTAATGCTGGTCGCGCATGTGGAACAAGACGGCGTTTGGCAGGTAGAGGGCGGCATGATTGAAGTGGCGCGGGCCATGCAGAGCTTGGGCGAACGTCACGGAGCGCAGTTCGCGTTTGACCAACACGTGGCAGCCATTCGCACCCATCGCGGCGCCACGTGCGGCATCACACTTGCCGATGGAACAAAAATAGATGCCGACGCGGTGGTCTTTAACGGCGATATCAGTGCGCTTGCGAACGGACAACTCGGCACCGATGTCCAACGTTCAGTGGCAGGCGTCGCCGCACGCCAACGCTCGCTCTCAGCCATTACCTGGTGCACACGCGCCAAGCCCAGTGGATTTGATCTGGTCCATCACAACGTATTTTTCGGCGCGGACTACAAAGACGAATTTGCATCCGTTTTTGAACAGCGCGACATCTCGACCACACCAACGGTCTATTTGTGCGCTCAGGATCGCGGCGCGGGCAACACACCGGACGGTGCTGAGCGCATGCTGCTGCTGGTCAACGCGCCTGCAGACGGCGACACCAACGCATTTGACGACGCGTACGTCGCGCGCATAGAACAGCGCGCGCGTGAGGTTATGCAGCGCTGTGGATTGCAGCTCGAGCAGGCGCACAGCGAGGCCACCACGCCGGCGGGTTTCGACGCTCTTTTTCCCGGCAGTGGCGGCGCGCTTTACGGACGCGCCACACACGGCCCCTTTGCCACGTTTGAGCGCCCGGCTGCCACGACCAAAACACGCGGTCTTTTTGTGGCTGGCGGCTCCGCGCATCCGGGGCCCGGCATACCCATGGCGACCATGTCCGGCCGACTGGCCGCCGAGTGCGTCGCGGCGCATTTGCGACTCGATTAGGCCGCAGCCGGGAAAAACGGACAGAACTTGCTAAGATTATTAGCATGACTTGGGACAGATCTTCGAGCCGCAGAAAGAGAATGCGCGACGGCATCGCCATACTCTTGCTGTGCGCCATGCCAATGGCCGCGCAGGCCAACGTCCCATGGGTCGACGGCTTTATGCAGCCCTCCTCGTTCGGCCGCCAGCCATTGTCGAAAAAGCAACAAGCGGATCAGCAGTTTGCCAAAGGTCGTGACTATTTCCTGAAAGCCCGAGAGCTGGAGGAAAAAGCTGCCACCGCACCCACGGACGTTCGGCGCAAGCGCTACCTTGAGAATGCCTACAATCGCTATCGCGCCAGCGCTGACGCGTTTGCCGCCAGTCTGCGCCGCGCTCGCAGTGAGAACATCACGCCCGATTATTTGCCAACGCTGTATCTGGAAATGGGCGATTCACTTTTAAAAACCGGTCAGCACGCTCAGGCCGCCGAGGCCTACCGCAACGCTGTCGACATTGCGCCGGCGTTTTTCGAGGCACAGTTTGGCTTTGCGCGCAGTGCTCTGATTGTCGGCCAGCTCGACGATGTGCAACAAGGCTACGCCTGGCTGCGACGCGAAGCAGACATCAAGGCGAAGGCGTGGACAGCCATCGACGAATTGATGGCAATGATGGCCACCTGGATTCCCCGTGGGGCCGCCGCATGGGACAACGTATCGATAGAAGAGCACGCCGCATTCGCCATCTGGTTTGAGCAAACTCGCGATGAACTCAAAGACGAAGTTCGCTGGTCGGTCATCGAGAAAAAGTAGCACATCGGCCGCGGCAGAAAGCGTCGCGTTACTCGGCAAAACTGTCATTTTTCCCTCTTTTCCCATCCACACGCAGGGGCTAGAGTCAGGGCATGAATAAATCGAAGACATGGATGTTGGTCGCGGCCGTCGCCGCGGTGGCGGTTGGACTGGCTCTATTGCTGCGTTGGGCGGCGGGGCCTGATGAGG
>JBGCEL010000126.1:0-30905 GCA_045106455.1 Gammaproteobacteria bacterium | reverse complement strand
GGGGGGCGTTAGTGCAGCTCGAGCTCTGCCTCGACTTCGACCGGAATAGAAAACGGCAATTGTGCAACGCCAATTGCTGAGCGTGCGGCCATCCCGCAGTCTTTACCAAAGATATCGATGATTTGCAGCGAGAAGCCGTTGATAACCGGTGTCTGTTGATTGAATCCAGGGGCAGAGTTGACCATGCCCAAAACTTTCACCCAGGATCTAATCCGGTCGAGATCGCCCAGTTCTCTTTGCAAAGTGCCCACCATGGCCAGCGCCGTTTTGCGCGCGGCTTCCACGCCTTGCTCCACGGTTAGCTCGCTGCCGAGTTGGCCCAGCGGCGTGGCGATGGAGCCATCTTGTTCCATCGGTCCGTGACCGGAAACGATGACTCGCTTGCCGACTACCTTCACCATCACAAGCGGGACCTCGACACCCGCCGGGATTTGCAGCGGAGCGGGGAGGGTGACTCCAAGTTCCGTCAACCGTGTTTCTATCTTGCCTGGCATACGTTTCTCCAGTTTAGCCGATTGTTTCTTCTATCAGTCGCAACCAGTTGCCGCCCATGATCTTGGCAATATCGTCATCGCTATAGCCGCGCGCGACCAACCCGCGTGTCAGATTTGGAAAGCCCGAGCTGTTTTCCATGCCTTCGTGACCGTCGGACCACGGCCACACATCGACCGACACACCTACGGCTTTGCGTTCGGCGTCGCCCCAGTCCGGCATGCTCAGGATTTGCTCGACCGACGAGGCCATAACGAAATCGGTGCCGATGCCCACATGTTCGACGCCTATGAGATTGATCGCGTAGTCGATGTTGTCGAGATAGTCGTTGACCGTACAGCGCGACTTACCAACCAAGGCACCGGGTGTGCTGATGACGCCGAACACACCGCCATTGTCAGCCAGTTTTTTCAACGCCTCATCGGTGTGCGAGCGTGGTTGATCGATTACGCCGCGTAGCCCCGAATGGCTGCAGGCTATTGGTTTTTGTGAAACCTCGACGGCGGCCATCAGTGTAGGGGAGGAACAATGACCGGTGTCCACCAGCATGTTGGCATCGTTGAGTGCCCCAACCACTTCCTCGCCGAAACGACTAAGTCCGAATTGATCCTCCGGGTCTTCCATGCAACCGGAGCCGACGTAATTGATCCGGTTGTAGGTCAACAGCACGATGCGCAATCCCATGTCATAGGCTTTGCCAATGCGGCTGATATCGCGTTCGATAAATTGCGTGTTCTGGACGCCGGGCATCATGCCAAGCTTGCCCGCATTTTTTGCGTCGCGCAGGTCTTGCGCACTTAGGCAGATCGCCATCTCGTCGTCGCGACCTTGCACGATTTTGGTCAATCCCGTTAGGTCGTTGGCCAGCGCATCCCACGACCACCAAAGGTCGGTCGGTAAGTCGTTGTTGTGCAAAAATCCCTCGAACTCGGCAACACCCAAAGAAATGTTGCCGCCATTGAGACCGCCTTGTTTCGACAGACCGACGTAGCTCTCGTACCAGGTGCATTCCATCAATGCATCGAACACGAATATGTCGTCGTGCAGCGCTTTCGCGCGCCGCTCCTGCTGCGGATCCAGACCGAAGTCAAAGATTGTCGCCGGTCGGTGCATGGACTCGTATTCGGGCATCGGCTGTCCTTGTGAACTGCATTGGAAGTGAGATGGTAGGATATCCCGTAGGCCGCGATCGTGCATTGCCCAATCGGGCGGGGGGAGTATCTCAAAAGGCAAGCCGGCCTTCGTTTGATCGTGGCATTGCTCGATTTGATAGGCCCTTGATCGGCGTGAACTGTTAGATTGGCCACTTTGAACAGCGAAAGGCGGCCAATATGGCGAGGGACGTTGTCGTAATTGGTGCGGGACTACTTGGCATCACTACGGCCTATTTTTTACGGCAGCACGGCTATGATGTCACGGTGTTGGAGCGCGCCAGTGAGCCAGCGCTGGGCGCGAGCTACGGCAATGGCGGCTACTACCAGTCGACCATGCCGGATCCGTGGAATGCGCCGGGTGCACTCAAGATGTTCGCGCAGGCCTGGATGGCCAGCATCACCGGCAAGGGCGATCACTCGGCATTTTGTGCGCGCACAAGTGCGTTGCCCGGTCTGATGAGTTGGGGCGTGCGATTTCTGCGCAATGCGAATCGCGAGACGTTCCTCAGTCATCTGATCAAAAACAAGAACCTTGCTCAGTACACTCAAACTGTAGTCGAGGATTTGGTTGAGCGGGAGACGCTGGACTTTGCGCGTGCCACCGACGGCGGGTTAGTGGTTTTTCGTAAACCGGAGGCGCTGGAGTCTTACGGTGAACTGGCCCAATGGGTTAGCGAACACGGTGCTCGATTTGAATTACTGGATCGCGACGCGCTGTTGGCGAAAGAACCTTCGTTGACCGAGGTCGGTGATGAGCTGGTTGGCGCGGTGCATTTTCCGGATGACAGTGCCGGTAACTCCAAGATATTTTGCGATCAGATGGCGGCGATCGCTCAGCAAAACGGCGTGGACTTTCACTACGACACGCAGGTTCAGAAGGTCTCAACAACGACTGAAGGCGTACGCGTAACCACGAGCGAAGGGGAATTTGCGGCGAATGCATTGGTCATCGCAGCTGGAGTTCACTCTCGCGCTTTGGCTACTCCATTGGGTATCGATCTACCAATCGCTCCTGCGAAAGGTTACTCGATTTCGGTTCCTATGGGCGGGTGGTCAAATCGGCCGCGTCATGTCATTGCCGATATGGACACGCATGCGGGCTTGAATCCAATGGGCGACGTATTGCGTGTAGCGGGTACTGCCGAATTCACGGGCATGCGCTCAGGCGTGTCGGAGGAAAGAACGCGCTACTTGATTAGTCTGGTGCGTCAGCTCTTTCCGTCTTTCGCAAAAGACGTTGACCCGGCGCAAATCGATCCTTGGGGCGGCCACCGTCCGTTGTCCGCAGATGGCATACCCATGATCGGTGAGACACCGGTCAAGGGCGTATACGTCAACACAGGTCATGGCGGGCTCGGCTGGACGCAGGCGCCCGGGTCGTCAAAAGCGCTTGCCGATCTCATCGCTGGTGACGATTCGCGGTTTGATCTGTCCGGCTTTTCCATCGCAAGGTTCCGTTGAGCATGAGCCATCGGCGTGGTGAACACGCTTGGGAGCAGATCGGACTGCACGACCGGCAAAGTGAGTACGTATGTGCGCCATGTGTGCAATGCAAAAAACGAGCATAGGAGTCTGTCACTAATGACTGTGTGCATGCTCATATTGATAAGCGTATTTCTGCGATCGGCATACACAATGCCTCCAAACAATGCGGGGCGATGAGCGTCTTGTGATCAAACGTACCCACTATCGGGGGATCAGATGAATACCAAGAGAACCAAGTTTTTCGTGATGACAGCGGCGTTGCCTGCCGCGCTGTTGACATCACCTGTCGTTTTCGCACAGGAGAACCTACTCGAGGAAGTTGTTGTGACGGCGACGAAGCGCGAGCAGAGTATTCAGGATGTCCCCCTATCGATTTCCGCCGTTTCCGGCGAGCGCATTTCCGATATGGCGATTCACGATATGACCGATTTGTCCTCGAGCATTGCGAACTTGCATGTGGGCCAGGGTCTCACCGCTGACGTCATTACGATGCGCGGTCTGGGTACGGGCCAGGACAGAAGTTTCGAACAATCGGTTGGCATGTTTATTGATGGCCAGTACTTGCCGCGAAGCCGCCAGTATCAGGCGCCGTTCTTCGACATGCAGCGCATCGAGGTCGTGCGTGGTCCACAGGCCGTGTTGTTTGGACTCAACTCCAGTGCCGGCGCTATCAATGTGACGACGCGTAAGAACCAACCTGGTGACGAGTTGGATGCGCGCGTCATGGCATCGTACGAGACAGAATACAGTGGCACGACGCTGGAGGCTGCTGTCGGCGGCGGTGTTGGCGAAACGCTCGGTCTGCGCGCGGCCGTGCGCTACGCCGAGGGTGACGGCTACTACACAAACCTTTTCACAAATCAGACAGAGGGTGACCACGACGAGACCCTGATTCGGCTGTCGGGTGTATGGCAAGCTAGTGAGACTGTTACGGTTCAGGCGAAATACGAATACTCTGACTACCAGACGCTCGGCACCATCGGGGAGTCTTATGGCGCGCTTGCAGGCGTGTTAGAACCAACCGACGGAGTCCTCAATTGGATCAGGACCGCCGATGCGGCGAATATTAATCAGTTCGGTGTGTTTACCGAAGACGAAACGCAACAGGCTGGCGAATTGACCAACGCTCAGATAGGGGCCGAATTCGATCTCACGGGCGGCACGTTGAGCGTCCTGTACGGATATTCGGATTTTGAATACACGGTTTTGCTTGATCTCGATACGACAGGTATGTCCATCCTTGATTCCGGTATCGACCCCGAGTTATACGAACAGACCAGTTTCGAGGCGAGATACACAAGCGCAACTGACGCCCCAGTCCAGTTCCTTGCGGGCATCTATTGGCACGATACTGAATTGTCGAATGTACAGAATAACGTGATTACCAATGCTGGTCTCATTCCCATTATCGGGACGCCCAGTTGGGAAGCCACGTCTTTCTTCGGTCTGGATTCCACATTGCTATCGGTGTACGGGTCGGCGGACTGGGCCGTGTCGGATCGGACTTCAATCAACTTCGGCGCGCGCTACACGGACGAAGATAAGGACACGTTGCGCGATTCACGTTGCGGCGGCCTGTTTACAACCGCTCCGCAATTCGTAGCGATTCCCGGTTTGCCTAATTGCCCAACCACACCAGATGGCTTTACCGCCAGCCGCAATGCGACAAACTTCATGCCAGAAGTGTCCTTGCAGTTCGCGTATTCGGACGAGGTGATGTTCTACGGCAAATACGGTCAGAGTGCGAAATCGGGCGGGTTCAACTCGAACACCAATTCGCAGGTCGACAACATCGAATATGACGACGAGAAATCCAGCGGTTTCGAATTCGGGGTCAAGTCTACGCTTGCCGATGGTCGGGTCCGCCTCAACGCAACGGTGTTTAACAACAAATTCGAAGACTTACAGGTCAGTACTAACCAAGTTGAGGACGTTGCTGGTAGTGTCGTTTTGACGCCGGTCATCGCAAACGTCGCTGATTCGACGTCGATGGGGCTTGAAGTCGAAGTTCAATGGGCCGCGAACGATTGGCTGCAGTTGGGCTTATCGGGCGCGCTGCTGGACACCGAATATGATTCGTTCGCAAATGCCAATTGCAATTCGGTAAACGGGGCGGCAGCTGACCCGGTAACAGGCTTGTGCGATTTGAGTGGTCAGCCGCTGCCGTTGGCGGCGGATTATTCGGGTAGCCTGTTTGCAGACGTAGCGGCCCCGTTTGGCCGTAATAAGGTCTTTATTGGAGGCCTCGATATCGCCTTTAGTGACAGTTACTTTACCAACCCAACGCTTGAGCCTACCGCTGAACAGGATTCCTGGACGATGATCAACGCTCGGGTCGGCGTGGCTGCCGAAGACGATACATGGGCGGTCACGCTGATCGGCCGAAATCTTGGAGATGAGGTTGTCTTGAATTACAGCGAGCCGTTGGTTACGACCATTGGCTACATTCGGCCGCCAATGACTTTGACATTGCAGGGCACTTACCGTTTCGGCCAGTAGCGTGTTTCAAAATAGGTTAGGGCTTCCGGCAACCTATGGTTGCGAGAGGTTCTGAAGGCAGTCATGAGCGGCAACAACACATTGTCACAGAGCTTTTGTGCTTCTTACGCCAAGTCGCGAACCAAGTTTCTCGCGGCTGCAGCGCAAGCGAATGCCCGTGTTACGTCAGTGGCGCATGCTCAGAAGGGACCGCATGACGAAGACTTGTATATGGATTTTGCAACTATCGGGCCCGATGACGCCAAGGTTGCACTGGTACTGGTCTCGGGTACGCATGGCATCGAAGGTTTTTGTGGCGCAGGGGTTCAAATAAACCTGCTTCAACAGCAGAGCGTGCTCAGCAAATTCAGTGGCATCAAATTGGTGCTCCTGCATGGTCACAACCCACATGGCTTCGCTTGGTTGCGAAGGGTCAATGAAGATAATGTTGATTTGAATCGTAACTATGTCGATTTTTCCGAGCCGCAAGAAGCCAATGAAGCATATCGGAGTGTTCAGGATTTGGTGCTGCCGCGCACGTTTGATGACGCGTCGGAAAAAGCAATGATCGCCTGGATTGAGCAAAATGGAGCCGACACCTATCAGAAGGTAGTGATGGGCGGCCAACGCGTGGACTCACAAGGCATCTTTTTCGGCGGCACCAGCGCCGCGTGGTCGAACAGGACCGTACATGACGTTTTGCCGAGCTTGGTCGCTGAACAACAGTACGTTGGCCTCATCGATGTTCATACTGGGTTAGGCCCGTATGGTCATGGCGATCTGATTCACGCATACGCCAAGGGGTCGGAGGAGTATGAAGATCTTCGCGCGTGGTATGGCGACCAGATGATTGGCATTAATGCGGGTGAGTACGGGGATGTGGTCGCAGCGGTGCCAAGAGGACCGATCGTTTCCTCACTCGATTTGATCCTCCCGAATAAGAAATCGTATGGATTTGTCATCGAGTATGGCACCGTAGAATTTGACCGCGTGCTGCGAGCGCTAAGAGCGGATAACTGGCTGCACGTGTATGGCGATCTCGACTCGCCACAAGGGCGAGAAATCAAAGATGAAATGCGCGCGTGTTTTTATTGCGATGCGGATGATTGGCGCCAGATGATATGGGATAGGGGACTGTGGTCGCTTGAAACTCTGGCGGATGGTCTGCAGCAACGCGCTGCATAGAAAATTGCTTAGGTAAACTATGACCGCTGACGCTTAGCGGGGAGAAAATAATGGCGGGAGCAGCAGCCCTGGCCGGCTCCGGGCCGACGGCCAAAGCCTACAATATAGAAGACCTGCGCAGGATGGCAAAACGCAGGTTGCCGAAGGTTATTTTCGACTATCTTGACGGTGGCGCCGACGACGAAGTCACGTTGCGCAATAATCGCAGCGTGTTTTCAAACTACGATTTGATCGCTCGTGCGTTAGTTGATGTGTCCGGTCTAAGTACGAATACAACCGTACTGGGCGAAGAGCTGTCCATGCCGGTCATTCTGTCATCAACCGGCGCAAATCGACTATTCCATACTGACGGTGAAATGGCCGCGGCGCGAGCTGCGTCAGCGGCCGGCACCATTTTTGCAACGGCTAGTTCCGCGATGACGTCTTTGGAGGATGTTGCCGCGGCGGCGCCTGGACCCAATTGGTTTCAGCTCTACGTATGGAAAGATCGTGGTGTGCTCCATGAGCACATGCGTCGCTGCAAAGAAGCAGGTTACAAAACCTTGATCTTAACGGTAGATTGCCAAACTTCGGGCAATCGCGAACGAGATTTCTACAACCATTTTTCGTTCCCGCTGAGAATGACCCCACGCACAATACTCCACGGGCTTTTGCACCCCACCTGGAGCTGGTCGTATCTGACATCTCCCACGTTCTCATTCCCAAACATTGAAGGCAGCGTCATCACCGCCGATAGCGACATGTCTTCTGTGGTGCAGTGGTTCGGTCAGCAACTCGACTGCAGTTTTACCTGGGACGACGCGGCGAAACTCATTGAAAGTTGGGACGGGGATATGATCATCAAAGGTCTGACAAGTTCAGAAGACGCCAGAATTGCGGCGGATATCGGTGCATCCGCTGTCGTTGTGTCAAACCACGGCGGCCGTCAGTTGGATCACGCGGTATCGCCGCTCGAGATTCTCCCCGAAATCGTGGACGCGGTTGGCGATCGATTGGAAGTGCTCGTTGACAGCGGTTTTCGGCGTGGAACGGATGTGATCAAGGCACTGGCGCTCGGTGCCAGAGCCGTGTTGATCGGACGGCCGTATCTTTATGGTTTGGCCGCCGGAGGCGAAGCCGGCGTCGCTCGGGCGCTGGAGCTACTGCAAGGTGAGATTGCCCGCGATATGGCGCTAATGGGGTTGAATTCCATCAGCGACATTTCGACGCAGTGCCTGCGCAAAAGGCCTTTAGCATGAACTTTCAAATTTCTGACGAACAACAGATGGCTGTTGATTCGTTTCGGCGGTTTCTCGAAGACGTCGTCCGGCCCGCTGTTGCCAACTATGACGATACGTTTATTCCAAAAGAAGAAATGCAGGGTCTGCTCAAGCAGCTTCTTCAGTTCGGCCTCGGCAACGGACTGGCGACGGAGCAGGATGGCGGTATGGGACTTGACCCGATCACACTTGGCTTGTTGTTTGAGGAACTTGCCCGCGTGTCGCCTGACGTCGCGATCGTTGTCCTGATTCAGGAAGAGAGCGCGCTCTTGCTCGCCGCAGCGTCGAAGGATCTAAAGTCAAAGTATCTCGGGCCACTGCTCGCCGGTGACAAATTTGGCTCAATCGGTATTAGCGAGCCCGCCGTTGGCTCGAACATCGTCGATATTCAGTGTCGCGCAAAGCCTGATGGCGCGGATTACCTTATAAACGGCGAGAAGCAGTGGATTTCGGGGGGGCACTACTCCGATTTTAACGTGTGCGTTGCACGAGAAAACGACGATGGCGCTGCCGGCATCGGGCTCTACCTTGTGGATCGCGAACACGGCTATGAAAGCCGAAATATTCCCAAGTTAGCGCTGAACCGTCAGTCAACGGCACAACTTTTCTTCGACAATGTTCGCGTGCCAAAAGAGCATGTGCTGTTTCCGGCGGGCCAGGGTTTAAGACGACTCATGTCGTTACTGGAGGGTTCACGTCCTTTGGTTGGGTTAATGGCGGTGGGCATAGCGCAGGCGGCGCTGGACTATTCGATCACCTACGCGAAGGAACGCGAACAACACGGAAAGCCCATCGCCGCGCATCAATTAATACAGGCACGCGTGGCGGAGATGGCTGTAAAGACTGAGGCGTCGCGTTTAATGTTGTTCAAAGCACTGGATCAGGTGGGCCGTGGAATTCGCAGCGACTTTCAAAGTGGTATGGCCAAGTATTTCGCCACGGAAGCAGCGTGTGAAATTACCCGGCATGCACTAGCGATACATGGTGGAAACGGCGTGACACGGGAATTTCCCGTCGAGGAGCTATATCGCATGGCGCCTATTTTGACCGTCACCGAAGGCACGCCGGAAATGCAGAAACTAATAATAGGCCGGAGCCTTCTGGGCATGCCGGCTTTCTAGGGAGAGCAAAATGAGTATTGCCATTATTGGCATCGCCGAGGTCCCAACGAAGCGTGACCCTGAACGAACGCGGTGGGACATGCTGACGGAAGTCTGCATTGGCGCAATTCGAGATGCGGGGATCGACAAGGATGATGTTGAGGCCGTGGTGTCGGTTAACCCAATGGCTCAACCGCAGATGGCGCTTGACATGGCACTTGGGCGAGTGCCGGAAGTGCTGGGGTTGAAAGGCTGCAAGGATATTTGCGTCCTGAATGCCGGCGGCACGTCTACCACCAATTGTCTACGGATGGCTAAATACTTCATCGATAGTAAGCAAGCCAAGTTCGTATTGATCCCACATACGACGGTGCAATCAGATATACCGACTGAGGATCTGATCAACTTCTTTGCGACAGCGCCGCTCGACATGCAGTGGGAGTATCCCTACGGCGTGACGTTTAACGGCGCGATGGGGCTCATCACGAATCGCTACATGCACGAAACCGGTACGACACCTGAACAAATGGCGTCGGTTACGGTGTCTCTTCGAGGTTGGGGTGCGCTCGACGAGAACTCGATTTTCTACGGCAAGCCGGTAACGCTACGCGATGTAATGGATTCACGTGTCATCAGCACGCCGTTGCACGCCAAGGAATGCAATTTTCTCGCCGACGGCGCGGGCGCAATGGTAGTGACCTCGCATGAGATTGCCAAAGAAATGGGCAAGCCGGCCGCCTACGAACTGGGGCACGCCGTGCGCTTTACCGGTGCGACACCAGTGCTACGCAAGGACCCATATTTTATTGAGGCCTATCGCGAGTCCAGTCAGGATGCTTTGAAAGAAGCCGGTCTGAGCATTGGTGATATGGATTTGCGACAAATTTACGGGGCGTACCCGTTTACCCAGTGCAGCGCATTGGAAGGCTACGGCGTTTGTGACTTTGGCGAAGCCGCGGGTCTGTGGGCGGAAGGCCGCTGTGGACCCGGTGGTGACTTACCGTGCACGACTATGGGTGATGCGACAGGGCGCGGTCACACGGGCTCGGGTGTGAGCATGGCGTTTTATCTCGACACGGTGAGGCAGTTGCGCGGTGAAGCGGGCGAGCGACAAGTGGCTGACTGCCAACACGCCATCATTACGACGTCAGGCGGCTCGGTGATGAATGCGGCCACGACGATTTTTGGGAGTGCGCCACGATGAGCGACTACAAGAAACCCTTGCCGCAGATCGAACCCTACTCGCAGGCGTTTTGGGACGCGACCCGGCAGAACAAGCTGCTTATTCAAATCTGCAATGAGTGCGATGCGCGAATCTTTTTCCCGCGCAAGCAGTGTCCCGATTGTTGGTCCACAGATCTGGGTTGGACGCAGGCTAGTGGCAAGGCAGCAATCTACGCATTCTCCGTGACCTATGAAGGTGTGGAAAAGGCGTTTCGCGATGACCTGCCCATCGTCCTGGCCTGGGTCGATTTGCCGGAAGGTATTCGCATGCAGACCAATATTGTCGAGTGCGACCCGGACGCCATTGAGATTGGTCAGGAAGTGGAAGTGGTGTTTGAAGCGGTAACGGACGAGATCACGCTGCCGTACTTTCGGCCCGTGAACTGAGCCGTGAGCGAACCAAGCTGGGGTCTGTATGGTACGTGGGAGGAGGCGGAGCGCTTTGTAGGCAAAGTGATTGGGCAATCCGTTGGCGTAGACGCCGTTGAGCTTGGCTCGATTCGCCGTTGGCTTGAACCAAAAGAATTTGATTGCGTGCTCCACACCGACCGTGATGCAGCGGTCGCAGCAGGGTTTCGGGACGTGGTTGCGCCCAGTACGATGGTGTTTACGTATGGCCTTCCTGCCCAATGGGCACCCGGTGACCCCAACGAAAAAATGGGGGATGAGCCACGACAAATACCGATTCCCGTGATCTTCGATGTGCCGGCGCCTTGTACGCTCAGTTTTGCGTCGAATATCGACATGGAGTTTCTCGAGCCGATGCACGTCGGTGATCGGATTACTCGGACCAGTCGCCTGAAGAGCATTACGCATAAAGAGTTGCGCGTGGGGAAGGGTGCTTTCATGACTCAGGAAGACACCTACACCAATCAAAGGGACGAGAAAGTAGCCGTGGTTCTTCTGACGATTTTTCGCTTCATTGCGCCTGACCACAAGGAGGGCTGAAGGTGAATGAAGAGATCCAGCGGCGGGTCGGTGACGTCAGTGTTGGCGAAGAGATCGGCAACGTTTCTATCCCCATTACGCTCCAGCGGCTGGTCATCGAGGCGGGGGCCAATCGCGATTTTTCACTGATTCATCATGACCAGAAAGTGGCCCAGGCGACCGGTGCTCCGGACGCGTACATGAACACGTTTTTTATCGCGGGCATGTTTGAACGCCTGCTGCGCAAATGGATGGGAGCTCACGGCAGATTGAACAAGATGGGCAACCTTCGGATGAAAATCTTCAACAGTGTTGGTGATACGGCGACATTCACTGGGCGTGTAGAGAGCATCAACACTTCGTCAAATCAGGTGGATATTGCACTGACCAGTGCGACCGACAATGGCATCACGGTCACCGCAGATGCGACTGTAACCCTACCTGACACATGAACGAGACAATCTGGCAACCGAGCCCGGAGGTTTTAGAGAACGCGCAACTTACTCGGTTTTGCCATTGGCTCGAGAAAAAACGTGGACTGGTGTTTGCCAACTACGACGCGCTGTGGCGCTGGTCGACCGACGATGTCGAGGCATTCTGGGGTGCCATCTGGGACTACTTCGACATCCAAAGCCCCAAGGCGATTGACGAAGTGCTCGCAGACGCTTCGATGCCTGGTGCAAAGTGGTTTACCGGCACGTCCTTAAACTACGCAGCTCAGGTATTTAGGCATCGCACAGACGCACGCCCTGCGATTATTTTCCAGAGTGAGACTACGGAACTAATCGAAGTAAGCTGGGCCGAGCTTGAGCAAAAAGTTGCGACATTCGCTTCATACTTGAAAGATGTCGGCGTGCAATCTGGCGATCGCGTGGTTGGCTATATGCCGAATCAACCTGAAGCGGTCATTGCGTTTCTGGCCAGTGCCAGCATTGGTGCAGTTTGGTCGCTGTGCGCGCCGGATCTTGGGTCGCAAGCCGTTCTGGACCGCTTTCGACAAATCGAACCCATGGTATTGGTTGCCGCAGATGGCTATACCTACAACGGTAAGTACTACGATCGCACACGGATTACTTCTGAATTAGTCGCCGACTTGCCGTCTCTGGCGAACGTGGTACTGGTCCCGCAGCGACAAGACGACGTCGTCACGATCAACGTGAATGCGTCGACAGTTCAGTGGGGGGAAGCCACGACCGGCGACCATAAACTGCAACCGACTGCGGTGCCATTCGACCACCCACTGTGGGTTCTATATTCGTCAGGTACTACGGGCAAACCTAAGGCGATCGTGCATAGTCAGGGCGGGATAGTCATCGAACATCTTAAGACCCTGCATTTTCACATCGATCTGGGGGATGGTGATCGATTCTTTTGGTACTCGTCCACCGCCTGGATGATGTGGAATTTTCAGGTTGGTGGTTTGTTACTTGGCGCGACAATCTGCCTCTACGACGGCAATCCGGCGTGGCCCGACATGAATCGCCTGTGGCAATTTATCGATGATTGCAACGCCACTTTTTTTGGTGCGGGTGCCGCTTTTTTCGACGGGTGTCGCAACGCGAGTTTGACGCCAAAGAAGGATTTCTCTCTGGCAGCCTTGAGGGCTATTGGGTCGACGGGCTCGCCGCTGCTGCCAGAGTCCTACCGTTGGATTTATGGCGAGGTTGATTCTGACCTTTACCTTGTCCCCATATCAGGGGGTACTGATTTCGCGTCCGGTTTCGTCGGGGGTGTACCCACGCTGCCGGTCAAAGTCGGAGCGATGTCGTGTCGCTGCCTTGGTGCGGCAGTAGCTGCCCGAAATGAAAATGGTGAAGACGTTATCGACGAGGTTGGCGAGCTTGTGTGCACAAAGCCAATGCCCTCAATGCCCCTGTATTTTTGGGACGACGAGGATGATGGCCGCTACAGGGACAGCTACTTTGACGTGTGGCCTGGGGTATGGCGACACGGCGACTGGATAGAAATCACGAGCGATGGCGGCGCTATTATTTATGGTCGTTCAGATGCCACGATCAATCGCCACGGTGTTCGCATGGGCACAAGCGAACTGTATGCAGCGGTCGAGGCGCTGCCTGAAGTCGTGGACAGCCTTGTTGTCGATCTTGAGTATCTGGGGCGAGATTCGTATATGCCGCTGTTTGTGGTACTGCGGTCAGGAACGGCGCTTTCCGAGGAACTAACAAGTCGAATTCGCGCCACGATTAAGTCGAGTCTTTCGCCGCGCCACGTGCCCAATGATGTGTTTGAGATTGACGATGTCCCGCGCACGTTCTCAGGCAAAAAATTAGAAATTCCAATAAGGAAGCTGCTGCTGGGAGGATCGCAGAGCAGTGTGATCAACCGGGCAACGATGAGTAACCCTCAGAGTGTCGACTATTTCATAGAGTTCGCGCAGCGGTTGAATTAATTTTGTTCGCACGTTCCATGCAGGGGCGGGCGGCGACCACCAGGATATTTCGGTCTTGTCGGGCGTCAGGATCACGTTTCGTTGTGCCCGGCCTTGTACAATACCTTGTCAGTGTTTATTTCGACGACACGACCGTGCCATCCGCGATCACGACTTCGAGTCCCAATACGAAGTGGCTCGCGCTTTTAGAGCGTCTCCCGGGACCACAGCACTGCTTCCAAGCAACATGGACAATGCTTCATTGACGTTTGCCACTCTGATCTCCGGTCTATTCTAGTCGATGATTGTCTGGCCCTTGCCCAACGCAAAATAGATCAGCGCACCCAGCACGCTAATGATCGCAGTCAGGCCAAAAACATAGTCATACGCGCCCGTTTTCTGCACAACATAACCGGCGACAATGGCGCCAAGTGCTCCAGCCAAGGTTCCAAACGTGTTGACTGTGCCGTAAACAATGTCGGCAAAGCGCGGTGCGACATCCAGACAGTTGGGCACCAGCCCACCATACGCCACTGCCAAAATGCCCATAGCGGCGCTCATCATTGCGGTGGCCGCGGCCGGCGTCGCGACACCGCGCAGGAAAAACACGAAAATGGCCGACCCGAGCAAGCCGCCGACGATCAGAATCTTGCGAGTCTTGGTCGTGGAAACGCCGCGAGTGATCATAGTGTCTGCGATCCATCCGCCAACGTTGAGCATCACGAACATGACAATCCAGGGGGCGAGCGCGTAAATGCCAGCACTGGCCAGATTCAATCCGTGCACATCTGCAAAATAGCTGGGGAGCCACGACAGGAAGATATACATAGTCCACGATGCGGCGAATCCGGTCGCGCACAATGCCCAGACCGGTTTGGCGCGGGCTATTTTGGACCAGGGGATAGATGAGGCGCGCTCTTTGACTCCGCCTCCCTCAGATATGAGATTCCTCTCATATTCACTGATAGTCGGATGTTGATCGGGTAAGTCCTTGACCTGCCAATACCAGAATATGACCCAGATGAAGCCCAATGCGCCAAAGCTGTAAAAGACCATCGGCCAGTCGTAAATTTCGATAATTTTCGGCGCAAGCAGTAAGGCGAGTAGCGTACCGAATATGGTGCCCGAGGAAAGGAAACTCATGACGCGGGAGCGTTCGTTATGTGGGAACCAGCGACTTACCATGGTAAACGACGATGGTGAGAGGCCGGCTTCACCAACACCCATCAAAAAGCGTACCGCCAACAGAGCCGGAATAGACATGAATGCGGCGGGCGGTGTCAGAACAGTGAAGATTGACCAGAACACAACGGCCCAGCCAAGAATCAGCTTGCCACCAAAGCGGTTGGACAAATAGCCAGCGCCCACTTGCATGGTCAGGTAACCCCAAAAAAAGAAACTGAAGACATAGCCTTTGGTGACATCTGTCCAGCCAAGCTCTTGTTGCATGCTGATGGCAGCAATAGAGATGTTGACCCGATCGAGATAACAGATCACGAACGCAACAAAAGTTAGAATCAAGACTGTCAGGCGTTTGGGCCAGACCGGTTTTTGCAAGGTAGTGGTGGTCAAGATTGTTGTCCTGTTGTGGGTTGGTGAAAAATCTTGACGGGCGGCAAGTCGCCTTCCACCTTCTGGATTTCTACTAAACAACTGTGGGCAGTGGGTCCCTGAGCCAACTTTGAGGTGCCGACATCGCGTGTCAGGACGTTTGGATTCCCGTGCACGTCTAGTGAATCTTCATCCTCAGGGTTTTCAGGGTCGTACCAGGCGCCGGTGGGCAATTCGACCACGCCATGCCTTAGCGCATCGCTCAGGACCGCTGCTGCCAAACAAGCACCGCGGTCATTGTACAAACGCACGATATCACCCGTCGCAATGCCTCGAGCCTTTGCGTCCGCTGGATTCATGCGTGCGATTTCACGCTCTTTAATTTTCGCCTCGCGGCTGGTGGACGCGTGATCAAACTGGCTATGCAGACGTGTTTTTGGCTGATTGCTGAGTAGATGCAAAGGGTAGTCTTTGGCGCGAGGTGCACCCAGCCATTCGGTTTTTGCAAGCCAGGAAGGGTGTCCCGGGCAATCGTCATAGCCGAAGCTATCGATCGTGTCGGAAAAGATTTCGATCTTTCCTGAGGGGGTGTCGAGCGCATTGCCCGCGGGATCATCGCGAAACGCCTCCATCCGAAACACCGTGTCGGGAAGCCGCTCGCCCAAGCCGATTTGGTCGCCCTGCCAAAAGGCTTTGAAATCGGGCAACGCGACATCGTTTTTGGCGGCACTTTTGGCCGTGATGCCGTACAAGTGTTCTATCCACTGCATTTCATCGCGGCCTTCGGTAAAGGCCTCGTGCACGTCCAGTCGCTCGGCCAGTCCGCAAAATACGTCGTAGTCATCACGCGCCTGCTCGTGCCGACTCACGGCTTTCGGCATTGGCGAAATATAATTATCGTAGATGCCGCCGGCAAAATCATTGCGCTCGAGCACGGTCGTGCATGGGAAAACGATGTCCGCATGTCGGGCTGTGGCAGTCCAGAACGGTTCGTTCACGATGATGGTGTCGGGTTTGGCCCACGCCCTGCGCAGGCGAGCAATGTCCTGATGATGATGGAAAGGATTACCGCCGACCCAGTAAATAGTTTTGATTTGTGGGAAAACAACTTTCGCACCGTTGTAGTCGATCTCGGTACCGGGATGTAAAAGCATGTCGGAAATACGCGACACCGGGATGTGCGTCCGAACGGGGTTTTTCCCCTGCGGCAGCGCACCGACTTTGAAGGGCAGGGGGCGACGACCGAAGAACCCGATGTTGTGAACGGAGCCGTAGCCGTAGGCCACGCCGCCCCCGGGTAGACCATGAGTGCCGATCATGGCGGCAAGCACCGTCGCCATCCAGTAGGTCTGTTCGCCGTGTTCGGCGCGTTGCAACGACCAGCTGATGCCAATGACCGTGCGTTCGGCCGCCATGCGACGAGCGAGGTGGCGTATGTCGTCGGCATCGATCCCAGATATCCGGGCGGCCCAGTCAGCCGTTTTGGCTTCGCTGTCTGTCGTGCCCAACAAGTAGGGCGTGAATTTTTCGTACCCCGAGCAGTAGCGATCGATAAACGCGTGATTGACCAGACCCTCTGTCTCAAGGGTGTGTGCGATGCCGAGCATAATCGCCACATCCGTATTGGGTCGACAGGCCCACCACGTGGCGTCGAGCGTGTCGGAAATGTCGTCCCGGATGGGGCTAACGTTCACAAAGTCGATGTTTGCAGCGTGCAGTTGCGACACTTGATCGTGAGCGGTGTGGGCGCCCAGGCCACCGGCGTTGACCTGCGTGTTCTTCATAGCGATGCCGCCGAAACATACGGCGAGTTTCGTGTGCTCGATCATGTCGGCCACCGTGGGTGCCTCAAACATGACCTGGAAAAACGGCAGACCCAATACGTGGGGAATGATGATTTCGGCAGCACCGGCGGAGTAGCTGGTCACCGAATAGGTATAGCCGCCAATGCAATTCAAGAACCGATGGATCTGGCTTTGGGCATGATGGAAGCGACCCGCGCTCGCCCAGCCGTACGAGCCGCCATAGATGGCTTCGTTGCCGTGGTGTTTGCGCGTGTTGTCCAGTGCCGCGGCGGCCAAATCCAGCGCCGTGTCCCACGACACCGGTACGAAGGGTTCTTTGCCGCGCTGGCTTCCCGTGTGCTCACCGGGGTTGTTCAAATAGCTCTGACGCACCATCGGCTGCGGGATGCGAACATTTTTGTCACGGGCATCAAGCAATGACTGCCCAATGGGGGTGGGATTGGTGTCAACGCTGTAGGGATGAATCGCGACCAGCTTGTCATCGTCCACTTCGACGCGGTAGTTGCCCCAGTGCGAACTCGTGGGCGTTATTTTCTTGTGCGAACCCACCGCGCTACTTGAGCAGTTCCTGCGCGATGATGATCTGGCGAATCTGGTTGGTGCCTGCGCCGATCTCCATGAGCTTGCCGATGCGATAGAGCTGGTTAATTTCACTCTCCAGAATGTAGCCGCTGCCGCCATGCACCTGAACGCCATTGTCGACCACGCGCATCAGCGCGCGTCCGGCGTGCAACATGGCCGCCGAGGTGCGCATGTGCACTTCACCGCGGCCACCGCCACCAACTTCCAGATCATGTACTTCCTTGACCATTTGATAGCTAAGCGCACGCATCGACTGAATGTCGGTGTACATGTCTGCAAGGATGCCTTGAATGAGCTGAAACTCACCAATGGCCTTGCCAAACTGTTTGCGCTGTTGCGCATAGTCTACCGAGATATCCAGTGCGCGCTGAGCCACGCCAAGCATATGGAAGCACATCATCACGCGCTCCATGTTGAGGCCACTCATGACAACGCCGATGCCGCCGTTCTCAGTGCCGACAATATTCTCTGCCGGCACTTCGCATTCATCGAACACAAGCTCGGCTGTGGGGATACCGCGCCACCCCATTTTGTCGAGCTTCTGGGCGACCTTGAAACCCGGTGTGTCGGTTTCGAACAAGAATGCACTGACGCCACGCGGACCTTTTTCCGGTGCGGTTTTTGCGTAGAGCAAAATAACCTGAGCAACCGGACCCATCGTGATGAATAGTTTACGGCCGTTGATGACGAACTTGTCGCCTTCGCGTCGGGCGGTGGTTGCCATCGAGCCAAGCGCGTCGGACCCGGCCCCGGGTTCAGTCAGTGCCAGCGCGCCAATGGTGCTGCCATCGCAAAACCCAGGAAGATATTTTTGTTTTAGCGCGTCGCTGGCATTGCGCACGATGTTGTGTGCACAGACGTTCTCCGTGCCCAGCCAGCCGGCGCCGAGTGTAGGGTTCCAGTACGACATTGCTTCGGTAATGAAGCACTGTTCGAGATAACCGAGGCCTTGTCCGCCGTATTGCTCGGGAATGGAGGTGCCAAGCAAACTGACTTCATGCAGCGCGCGGAATTTCTCCTCAGGAAACCAGTCTTCGCGATCCATGCGCGCGCTCAGAGGGTGTAATTCTTCGCGACTGTAGCGATACACCATGTCGTAGATTTGCTGGTGCTCTTCAGAGAAGCCGTAGTTGGCAAGATTGGGTTGTGTCATGGGAAGAGATTCTACCGCTAACGTCGATATCAGGTGTCGTTGCGAGTCGTTTGGACCGGGCGCATACCTGAAATGACTACAATTTTATGCGCCCACACGGGCGCACCGCGAGATCACGCTGGTCCGCGTTCCAGGGCCGTGCGCAAGGCGTCTGGCATCTTGGCGATTTTCTTGGTCAGGCTGTTCACACAGACCTGAGTAACCCGGCCTGAAAAAGCCGTTTCGCCGGCGTCATTCAAAGCCGTCACCTGAATGGTGTAGGCGTGCGTGCGCATTTCAGCCAACCCCGCGTAGATGTCGATTTTGTCGTCCCAGGTCAGCGGCTGCAAAAAATCGACCGTGAAATTTCGGGCGGGAAGCGTCATGTCGCGGGCAAACATGTAACGCTCAAACGGCTCGCCCAGAGATTTGGAGATGTACAGCAGTGCGGACTCCACAATGTACTCGCAGATTCGCGGCGTGTAGAGAATGCCGGCCGGGTCGCACTCGCCAAACAAGATGGTGCGCTTTTCGACGAAGTGTTTTGCGGCCGTGAAATCGATGGTTGGCACGATGTTATTCCCAGTAGCGGTTGATGAACGTCGCAATGGCGGCCTGCTCATCGGTATCGGCGAAAACGAAACTAATGGCGTAGTGCACTTCGATGCCTTTGGTGCGATCAAGCACTTTTTCCACCGTTGCGCGACCGATGATTTTCGAGCCTACGGTCACCGGTTTGAAAATTCGTATGCCGTCGATACCTTTGACGATAATGCGCGGAATGTTGACCTCCATGGCGTCCCAAAACATATTTGGGAACAGGGCTGGCAGGTAAAGCCCCGGTGCAATCAGGTTGCCAAGTGGCGATGCTTTACAGCGCTCTTCATCCCAATGAATCCACTCATCATTGAGCGTGCCGCGGCAAAAATCCTGTATGCCCTGTGCCGTGATTTCCACAGGCTGTGAGTCGACAATCTGCTTGCCTTCCAATGCGCGGAAATCGTCATAGGTGTTGATGACAATCTTACTGGTCATGTTTGTGTGCCTGCGTGTACGCCGTTGAGAATGAGTTGACGGGCGCTTCTTGCCAGCTGCGTGCCATCCAGATCGTCACCGCGTCGATGCCATTCCAAAAGCAGGCCATCGATCAGCGCGATAATGACCGACGCTTGATAATGCGGTGCGACTGCATCGGAAAATTCGCCAGCGGCCTGGCCCTGGCTAAGTACGTCGCGGATCTCGTCGTGCAATCGGGCGTACATGTTGCGAACGCGCTGTTCGACTTTGTTAGCGCGCCCATGCATCTCGAGCGATATCACGACGTGGAGCAGGGCGAGTTCTTTGCGCTCAGCCCCGATCCGGGCAAATTCACTGGTCAAACGAACGATGCGTTCCGTCGCGGTTGCCTGTTGCGAATGGAGAGAAGTCACGATCGGATCGATCAGTTCACCTTCCGTGCGCAGCAGCAACGCATCGAGCAGCGACAGCTTGTCTTTGAAATAGAAATAAACAGCGCCCTTGGTCAGTCCTGCCTGGGACGCAATGTCGTCCATGCTCGTGGCATCAAAGCCCAGCGTGACGAATAGATCGAGCGCCGCATCCAGCACTTGCCGCACGCTGTTTGCGCGCCGCTGCGAATTCGGGATTCGTTGTTTTTTAGCGTTGCTTGTCGCCATGTGCTTACCGTGAATCGCGCCTTGCCTGTATTGACTTGACCGACTGTGTACACATACATACTATCTAGTCAGTATCTTTATCGCAAACGACCGTGTGATCGCACAAGCGGCGGAAAATAAAGGAAATAGTTATGAGCGCTTCCAAGCAAGCCACGACGGCCAGTGCTGAGGCGGTAGAGGCCGCCATGCTCGCTCGGCTGGATGCCGGCGAGTTGTTCGAGAGCACGGATGATCTGTCGCCGCGCTACAAAGAGATCCTCAAGCAGACCGCCGAGATCGCCTCAATCAGCGAAGTGAGTGTGTTGACCTGGGCCTGCACAGCGTATCCAACAGCGCCCGATATTGGCGCAAAAATTGCGGTCTGCGCGACGATTCTGGATGAAGTAGGGCACGCTTATCATCAGGGAATTTTGGCCGAACAGTTTGGCGTTGACGTGCACTCACGTGCGTTCAAAGACGACATTAAATTTATCTGGACCTGGCCGATCATGGAAATCCCGATCCGCAACTACATCGAGTTTGTGGTGATGCAATCCATGCTCGACCGTGCGGGACTGCATTGGACCAAAGACCTCGAATTGCACTGCAGCTACGCACCATACCGTCGTACGTTGAGAAAAGTGAATTTCGAAGAAGGCTTCCACATGCGTCACGGCAACTTTTGGACGGAGTTTTACTGGAACCATTCGGAAGAGACGCGTGCGATGGTGCAACGCTCTATTGACTGGATTTTCCCGTTCGGCGTGATGTGGTTCGGCAAGCCCGACAATCTCAAAACCCGGCCCGAGCAGCTCAAATACAAAGTGCGCGGTTGGGGCAACGACTTTATGCGCGACAAATGGCTGCAGTCCTCCTGCGCCTTTTTGAAAAAACTCGGTGCGAATTTTCCGGCAGAGTTTGACGAAGAGACCAAAAAATGGGCGGTCACGATGCCTTATCCCATGAAATACGATGCCGACACCTATCAATGGTCGCAAGAGCAGTGCTCGCATGACGACTATTGGCGACACTCCAGAAAAGGCGGGCCCATGCGCCCCAGCGCGTATGAGCGGTTGCGCAGCGAAGAGTGGGGTGATCAGCTGTGGTAGTCGATACGTCCAACGTTGAGGCGGCCGTCGGCAGAGTGCTCGATCCGCACATCAACGTGCCGCTCACGGAAATGGGCATGCTCAGTCAAGTGCGCGTGGACAATGGCGATGTTGACGTTTCTCTTGTTTTTCCCTGCATGGGCTGCCCCGCGTTCACGATGCTCAAAGAGAGCGTAAAAGCACAGGTGATGCGCGTGGATGGCGTCACCGGCGTGAAAGTGCGCGTCGACTGGGAAGCCAAATGGGACCGCTCGCTCATGTCGAGTCGGGCCAAAGAATACGCCGCGAAGAGCGGCTACCGTATCTAGCGAGGCAACCGATATGTCACTGGGCAGATCAACCGATCAGGATCAGATGTTTGAGGTGTTTGGGCGCGACCAGGTGGAACGACCGCTCTCGCACATCGGCAGCATCGTGGCCCCAAATCAGGAGCTGGCGGTCGCACGCGCACGCATTTTGTATTCCGAACGACCGTGGGTGGAGCTTTGCGTGGCGCCAGCAAATCAGTTTATGGGCTGCTTGAAGCCCGGTCAGCGCGGCATTGTAGGCATGGCCTGATGCGCCGCTCCGCACAAAATGTTCTTGCCGATGGCGATTACGATCAGCAGGTCAGTTGTCCATGGTGCGAATCGAACAATACGCGTTTGGTCAGCCCCTACGGACCAAGCGCCGCGGAAATGATGTTCAAATGTTTGGACTGCGAGCAGGGTTTTGGTTGGATGAAATGGCAGCACCGGCTACCCGAATAACGAGGAACGCACAATGAATCTATCGTCCCCCGCAAAAGACGCACTCATGGCCGAATTGCTGTGCATCGCCGATACCAACTGGATACTTGGCCACTGGTACTGCAACTGCATGCTTAACGGTCGCGAACTGACCGATTTTACGTCCATGGCGGGCATCGCCGAAGACAAGCTCGGCCATACGCGCGCACTGTTTCGCTATATGGAAGAGACCTTCGAGTTGCCCGACTACCAATTGGAATTCGGTCGTTCTGTAGAGAAAATTCACAGCATGGCCTTGCTGGACGCGCCCCCGCAAAATTGGGCGGACTTCGTTCTGACGCTGTATCTGGCTGACGTGGCGGTGTGGAAACTATCGAGCACCTTGCGCGAGGGTAACGTGGCAGCGGTCGCGAATTTGCTGACAAAATTCGGTGAAGAGGCCTATTTTCATCAGCTGTGCATTGACGGCTGGTTAAAGGCGCTCGACGAAAATGAAAAAGCCGACTTGCTCGAGGCGTTGCCAAAGCGTTTGCCCTTCGCTGTGAGTTGGTTTGTCGCCTCGTCCGCAGATGTCTTGAGCGACGATGGTGTCCGCACGCAGTCGGTGGACGATGCGCGAGAGGCGTTTACACAAACCGTACTGGCCAAGCTCAAGGACATTGTCTCAATTGAAAGTGCCGTGTTCGAGGCGTCGACCACTGAGATATCTAATGCGCCTTATGATGCGCTGCGCCGACGACCAACCGGCAGCACAATGCCACCGCGCCTATGGGAGTCCGTTGTGCCGACCAGCAAAGAGGCGCTGCTTGCCCGCAGACCTTTGGCCGTGAGCGTGGATGACAACATTGATTTATTTGTGGCCGTCAAGAAGGACGACACAGAACCGAAGTTTCGCTAAGCGTCGGCGACAAGCCCTGTGTCACTCGTTTTGAGCAATCTGCAGTTCGAGTCCATCGTGTTCCTCGGTTACGATGATCTGGCAAGAGAGTCGGCTGTTGTCTTTTCGCCCTGGCACCATGTAGAGCATGCTCTCTTCAAGGTCTTCAATCGGTGGCAAGTGACTCAGCCACGGTTCGCTGACAAAGCAATGGCAGGTGCCACAGGCGGCGCCGCCGCCGCACTCCGCCAACATGCCGGGTAGCTGACGATTAAATGCACCATCCATCAACGTGTAACCGACTTCGACTTCTTCCTCATGTTGTTCTCCGTTGGCATCGGTGTAAATGATGGTTGGCACTAAAGTCGCTCCACAGTGGTTAGGACACATATGATGATTGCAGAGGTTTCACCACTGAAAGTCAATTCAGGCAAATTTTTAGTCTCCACCGAGGTGGCGCAGTGAACGTGACGGATGCTGTGATGAGTCGACGTTCGGTGCGCGCCTTCAAAAGCACACCGGTGTCGCGTGAGACGCTCGAGACATTGCTGGAGCGAGCGAAGTGGGCACCCTCCGGCGGCAATCTGCAGCCGTGGACCGTACATGTAATGACCGGTGCGAAGATCGAGGCGCTCAGCGCAAAAATTGGACGGATGATCAAACACCTTCCCAATGGCACCGGCGGCGACTATCAGATCTATCCTGACAAACTCGCGGAACCTTATCGAACACGTCGCTTCGAGTGTGGTTCGGCGCTCTACAACGCTTTGGGCATTGAGCGTTCTGATAAAGCCAGAAGGGCGGAGCAGTTTGCCGAGAATTTTCGTTTTTTTGGTGCGCCGGTATCACTCTTCATTACCATAGACGGCAAAATGCAGTTAGGTCAGTGGTCCGATTTGGGTATGTTTATCCAGACGTTTATGTTGCTGGCGACCGAGGCGGGCCTTGGGACCTGCGCGCAGGAGGCGTGGTCTGTCTGGACAAAAGCCGTTGGCGAAGCGATCTCCATTCAGGATGGACACATGCTGTTCTGCGGTGTCGCGGTGGGCTATGAGGACAAAGACAGACTGGTCAATCAATGGCGTACAAAACGGGCCGGGCTCGACGAGTTTGTACAATGGCATGGCTGGTGAATTCTCCGCATCACTACCAGACGCACAGAACCGTAACCTTGAGGAAGAAACAATGACGACGCTCACACAAAGCTACATGACCGGCGAGGGCACCGGCCAACTCTTGTATGAGACCATTGGCAGATGTTTTGACCGCATTGTTGACCAGCAGCCTGACAATCTTGCCATCGTTGTGCGGCATCAGGGTGTTCGCGCCAGCTACGGCGAATTTCGCCGCGACGTGGACCGACTGGCGACGGGGCTTCTTGCGCTGGGCATTAAAACGGGCGATCGCGTTGGTATTTGGGGGCCGAATAGCTACGAGTGGGTTTTGACCCAATTTGCGACGGCGAAAATTGGCGCGTTGATGGTGTGCATCAATCCCGCCTATCGTTTGTACGAACTGGACTACGCGCTCAATCAGTCCGGCTGCCGCGCATTGATCACCGCAGAACGTTTTAAGGCCAGTGAGTATCTGGAGATGCTCACCGAACTGGCGCCTGAGCTTGAGCACTGCAAACCAGGCCAGTTGAAATCGGCCAAACTGCCAGAGCTGGAAATGGTGGTGCGTATGGGGCAGGGCGTCACGCCAGGCATGTTTAATTTTGATCAGATTTGCGCGCTCGGCGGAGCAGAGCACACCAAACAGCTTGGTGACCTGGCGTCGCAATTGCGCCCCGACGATGCGATCAATATCCAATACACCAGTGGTACGACCGGCAGCCCGAAAGGGGCGACGCTGTCCCACGTCAATATTTTAAACAACGGATTTCTGACCGGCAGCGGGATGCAGTTGGGGGCCGAAGACCGCCTGTGTATTCCGGTGCCTTTGTATCACTGCTTTGGCATGGTGCTGGGTGTACTGGCCTGTGTGACGCGTGGCGCGGCCATGATTTTCCCAGGCGATTCATTTGATCCGCAGACCACGCTGGAGACTGTGCAGGAGGAAAAGTGCACGGGACTGCACGGTGTGCCGACCATGTTTGTAATGGAGCTAGGACTGCCCAATTTCGCCGATTTTGATGTCTCGAGTTTGCGCACCGGCATTATTGCCGGCGCGCCGTGTCCTGAAGAGTTGATGAACCAGATCATCCACGACATGAACATGGAGCAAGTTTTGATCGGCTATGGCCAGACTGAGGTCAGTCCAATTAATCACATGACCTTACCCGACGACACGCTCGAAAATCGCACGCAGTCTGTGGGTCGCGCGGTGCCGTATGTTGAAATCAAAATTGTTGATGAGAACGACCACGTCGTCCCAACCGGTGAGCAAGGGGAAATCTGCACACGCGGTTACTCCGTGATGAAAGGTTACTGGAACGATCCGGAGCGTACGGCGGAAACCATCATTGATGGATGGCTGCATTCGGGCGATCTCGGGCGGATGGATAAGCACGGGTACGTGCGCGTAACCGGGCGCATCAAAGACATGATTATTCGCGGTGGCGAGAACATCTATCCGCGAGAAATCGAGGAATTTCTATATACGAACGCCAAGATTGCCGAGGCGCAGGTTTTTGGTATTCCAAATGAGCGGTATGGTGAGGAAGTGTGCGCCTGGATACAGATCAAGGACGGCGAGTCAGCGACGGAAGCTGAGATAAAAGACTTTTGCCATGGTCAAATCACGCATTTCAAAATCCCTGAACACATTCGTTTCGTGGACAGTTTTCCAATGACGGTGACCGGGAAGATTCGCAAAATTGAAATGCGCGAGGCGATGTCGGCGGAGCTAAGTTCGTAGCAATCAAAGCGCCATTCACAGCTAAAGCCCCATTCGCGACACGGTGTTCGTGATTCCGATTCCAGCACAACCTCGTTAGGTTAGAGAACGGACTGGTCATCGGCTTGAAGCCACCAGAATGACCAGTCAATCGCATCCCTGGCGCGGCAAGATGTTACTCGCTGGTCTCTACTTAACGAAGATGTCCTTGTAAGAGGTGTACATCGACGCCAGCAAAGTGGGAATCACAACAAACAGACCGAGCGCCAACGGAATCGCACCCAGAATGTACAAGACCAACGCGATGAGACCGTAGAGCGTCAGCGGCAGCATGTTTTTGAGGCACCCAACGAAGCTGAGTTTCATAGCCTCAATCACTGACACATCATGGATCGCGATTAGGGCGGGGGCGAACCAGGTTGCCATCATCAGAGGGATCATAATCAGCATGCCAAAGAGAAATGGCAGCCAAAATTCCGTCGGATCCAGCAGTGCCGCGTTCAATTCCGGCGAAGGTTCTCCGCCCTGAAGTAACTCCAGATAAATGGGGCCTACAGCAAAATACATAACGATGATGCTGAGTATCGAGAGAATCAGCGACAGAATGATGAGCTTGATCGGGTTATTGAAGCCGGCAAACAGGTGGGTGACTTTGAAACGGCCACCTCGGTCTTGTTCGTGGCAACCCAACATGAGCCCGGCAATCCACACGTAGTAGGTGGCCATGCTGAGTAATTGGCCGACCACGGGAATGAGGGACATGACAATAAAAACGCCAAAGCCAAGGATCAGCGTCAAAATCCACTGCCCGGGGCTTTTCTTAAAGTAGCCAAATGCCTCGGCAATCCAGCCCCAGCCGCGACCGATGCCCTTGGACTTCGGACCTGTGAGTTCGAACTTGACGTCGGGCTCATTGGATAGATCGGCTTCCGGCGCGGCGTACGGATTGCTTGTGGACATGGTGGTTCCTCTTTAGGGGGCTTGCACGGTGAGTCGGTGGTTGCCGTGATCGTCTTGCTTGCGGACCATACTCGTGTGGCCACCATATTGAAATAACGTAACGTCGAATGGTCGTTATTTCCCTGTTATTTGGTGCGTTTTCGAACTCTGCGTCGCCTTATCTTTTGGCACCGCTAAGCGCCTGCAAATCCTGGCAATATTCAATGATCCAAAAGCACACGGCCAGCGGTGCCCCAGGCTCTGAGTGTCGTGGCGGCTTGCCCGTCGGTAGACTAATGAGTGTCGGCCGTGATGTAGGAACCATAAACCAGCCTGTTGATTTTCCATGCATACAAACAATTTGGTTTATAAGCTGCGAGGTGTTTTCATATAGCCGTTCGCTGTATGACGCAGGATGGGCCTCATCTCCAACTGTCTCAACACGAGCTTCAGTTTTTGGAGAATGAAGTGATGGATGATCGGGGAAGCGGGAGCTTCAAGGAAAGAGATTTTGTACCGGTTCAGCAATCGGGGAAGCATCTTAAGGTGGACATCCATGCGCACCTGAACGTCGCGTCGGCGGCCCAGTTTATTCGCAATGCGGTGCCGGATGCGCCGAACCCGTTGCCATTTTCTTGCCCCGCCACGGACGCAGAAAACGGCAAGCTGTTCCAGCGTATCGGACCTGCGCTCAATGGCGTTGAGCAGCGGATCAAGGATATGGACAAGATGGGCGTGGATGTTCAGGCCATCAGTCCGTCGCCAGGTCAGTACTACTACTTTGCACCCGACGACATCGGACGCGACGCCTGCAGGTTGATCAATGACGGCATTGCGCAGGCGGTCGCCCAGCATCCTGATCGCTTGGTCGGCATGGGCATGGTGCCGTTGCAGAACACGCAAATGGCCATCATGGAAATGCGCCGCTGTGTTCGCGAATTGGGCTTCAGAGGCATTGAAATATCGACCAACGTCAATGGTCGCGAATTGGCCGATGAGGGTTTTAGACCATTTTTCGCGGCGGCGGAAGAGCTGGGGGTTGTGCTGTTTTTGCACCCGCTGGGGTTTAGCCACGGCCAAAGATTGTCCAAGCATTACCTTGATAACATCATTGGCAATCCGCTCGAATCGACGATCGCCGTCTCGCACTTGATATTCGAAGGTGTTCTTGAGCGCCACGCAGGCCTCAAACTGTGTGTGGCACATGGTGGAGGGTTCCTGCCCGGTTACTGGGGTCGAATGGATCACGCTTACAAGACACGAGCCGACTGCTGTGAGCACATCTCGCGCAAGCCATCGGCATTTCTTCGCCAGATCTGGTTGGATACGCTCGTGTTCGACAAAGACCAACTCGACGCCCTGGTACGCACGCACGGCGCCGACAAGCTGTGTATGGGATCAGACTATCCTTTTGATATGGGTGAGCCCGATCCAGTGGGCTTTCACAGTCGTCTCGATGACGCGACGAAACAGAAGATTTTTGGCGGTAATGCCGCTTCACTCTTGGGAATTAGGGGGAAACATGTATCCGTATGAATTTGATACCGCCATCGTCAAAAACCGCTGGTACATCGCTGCGTTTTCGAGAGAAATAACGCGTGATCCGATTGAACGCACGTTTTTGGGTAAGCCGGTTGCCTTGTATCGCAAAGAGGACGGGACGCCGGTTGCGATGTACGGACTGTGCCCGCATCGTTATTTTCCTCTTGCGCAGGGCAAGGTGGAAGGCGACGCACTGAAGTGCGGCTATCACGGTTTCACGTTTGATGCCGACGGCACCTGCATTCGCATTCCATCTCAAGACGTGGCCGGCAAGTTCTGCCAACCCACTTACCCTATCGTGGAGCGTGGTCCGTTGTGCTGGATCTGGATGGGCGATGAAGACAAAGCCGGTGAGGTGGATATTCCTCCCTATGAAGACTTTGGGCTCGACCAACCGGGGTGGCGTTACAGCTCCGAAAACTATTTTCATTCGAATGGTCGGGCGCAGTTGCTCATCGACAATCTGATGGATCTCACCCACCTGGCCTACATTCACCACCATGTGGACGGCGGCGAGTCGATGGCGAAGACGGCGATTGAAACGGCTGATCGCCCGCAAAGCTATCAGATCATGCGTTCCGGCAAGGTGCCTTTCAATCCCTTTTTTGAAATGATCTTCGGTGCCGATGCGCGCTACGAGGGACTGTCGGATTTTACGACCGTCTGCGATTTCTACGGTCCGGAGTTCATTCGCACGGGCTTGCCTATCATGGACATACTGCCTGCAGGAAAACCCGTGCCGAAGGGTCTTAGAGAACTCTACATCCTCCACGGCATGACGCCCGAGACCGAGCACACCACGCATTACTTTGGCTTTGCCACGCGAAATTTCAAGTTGGAAGACGACGCTCTCGATGAGTTTTGGCTTGGCTCCGACAACAAAATCAGGCAGCAGGATATCGATGCGATCGACCTTGTAGAGCAGAGGTTGGAGTATGGCGCGCAGCACCAAAAAGAGCTGCTCGTCGTGGCGGATCGCCCGGCGATCAAAGCGCGGAAAATTATCCACGCCCTGCTTGAGAAAGAAAACAATCCGCAGGCGGCGGACGCATGATCGTCAGCGCCATCCATTCGATTTTGAAGGAGAGACGCCAGTGGCCCTCTTAGGATTACATCATATTCATCTCGGCGTGCCAGACGTCGATGCAAGCGCGACGTTCCTCGCGGATTTCGGTTTGCTTCCGGCGGGAGACCATGGCGACAAACGCTATTTCCGCACCTCGGGCACCAATAAGTACAGCGTCGTGCTTGAACGCTCAGACGAGGCGTGTCTTGTGTCTTTCGCGTTGGAAGTCGACAGCAAAGACGACCTCGCGCGCGCTGTCGAGCAGCATGGCGCCACGCCGGCCCAGGCGCTGGAAGGGCCCGCGCATGGCACGTTTGTCAATCTCACCGATCCTGATGGCAAGATCATCAGTTTGATACATGGCGCTGAAAAACGGGAGACGGACGCACCCAGGAGTCCGCATCTTGAGGTGAACTACGGTCACGACAAACCGCGCAAAGGTACATCCCAGAACTTCGTCCCACCAGGGCCGGCGCAACTTCTGCGTCTGGGTCATGTGGGCCTGTTCACACGTGACATGGCGGTATCCGACAAGTGGTACCGCGAGGTGCTTGGCCTGATCCCCAGCGATGTATTTTACGCCGGCAAGCCCGACAACTACGTCGCGGGTTTTTATCGCATAGATCGTGGCGACGAGTGGGTGGACCACCACACGGTCGCGCTGTTCGGCTTTGGCAAAAACGATCTGCATCACGTGTCATTTGAGGTGCAGGATTCCGAAGCACAATTTATGGCGCATCGATGGATGCGGAAGCAAAAATACGAGTCGATCTGGGGCGTTGGTCGGCATCCCAAAGGCAGCCACGTGTTTGATCTGTGGCGTGAGCCCAATGGCTACCGTTTCGAAACGTTTTCTGACACGGACCTGTGCACCTCTGCACAGGAAGTGCGCGCCGGGCCAATTCAGGAACAGGAAATGGATATGTGGCTGGACCAGAGTCATGAGCCGTATTTCGCTTAAGCAATAACGACAGAGTTGATAAACACATGAAGAAATATGACCCCGCCACCGGGCTTGCCAATGGCAGCTTTGGTATTGGCACCTATCGCCTTGGCGCGACGGAAAAATCGTTTCCAGGTTTGGTACAGCCGGACGGCACGGTGTTTGATCTGTCGCATCTCTACACCGATACGCACGCCATTTTTGACGATTGGGACCGCGCGTTGGACACGTTCGTAGACCTAGCGGCGAAAGGGGGAGAGAGCGGCATTCGATTCGCGGACGTCGAGTGCCTGACGCCGCTTGCCCACCCGAATGTTCTTGGCGCAGGCTCCAACTACAAACAGCATGTCGCGGAGATGATGACGAACAACAAGTTCAACCAGGAGAATCGCAAGCCTGGTGAAAGCGACGAAGATTTCTTTAAGCGCAACTACGCAGAAGTGGA
>JBGCEL010000125.1:0-27355 GCA_045106455.1 Gammaproteobacteria bacterium | reverse complement strand
CGCTGACGCGCACCGAAGAGGCACAGCAGACTGAGCAGCGTCCAGGGGGCTGGCGAGCCGCCACCACCGCCGCCGCTATCACCATCGCCGCCGGGCGGTGTGGTCGGTGGCGTCGTGGGCGGTGTCGTCGGTGGCGGAGCGGCCGCCGTGACCAGCGGACCACTCGGATCCACGATGTAGCCGTTTACGGTGCCGTCTTTGTCGCCAAAGCCGCCGTCTACATACTCGATGATCGCGCGGTTGCCGTTGAAGGTGACGTGATCCGAGAAGTCGAGCAGTTCCTGCGTTGCTGGATCGTAGATCACCCAGCCGGTGTCCGGATCCATGGCTTCTGGCAGCCACACGGTCACGAACACGCGTGCGGGGGAGTCCGGGTCGACCAGCAGGCCTTCAACGCGGAAGCTGAAGGTGCCGAACGGTGTTTCGCCATTGATGCTCGAGCTGCTCGGTAGATCGCTGTTCGGCACAGAGCGGTAACAGCGGATCACACCTGAGTTGGTCTCGAAGCCGATCACACTGCGGCCCTCTGCGTCGTACAAGTTGCACAAGCCCTCGTCAGCATCGGGTGTACCGTTACCGTTGGCATCGGCATTGGCCGGGGCCTGATAGGCATCGTCCACGCCGTCGTTGTCGGCATCATTGGGATAGCTGGTGCTGGCACGCATGGTGACAGCCGCCGACCACAACGACACCGCACCGGTGACATCAACGTGCTGGGTACGCACGAAGTAGACGACACCCGGGTCCAGCACACCGGCCGGTACCATGATGGAGGTGAGTCCGTCGACGGAGCGGCCGAACACGACGTTCGTAAATTCGGCGTCAAGTGCGAATTCCCAACGCGCTTCTCGCAGTGCGTCGCCATTGGCATCGCTGTAACCGTCGCGCGTGTCAGCCGTGAAGCCCCACAGAGCCAGGCCGGTCTGACGTTCGAGCACCGGTGTGTTCGGACGTTCGCCGGTGATCTGGTCGCCAGGATCACGTGGATTGCTGCCGGCCTGTACTTCGTCGTAGTCAGAGTCGCCGTCGCCGTCGGTGTCGGTATTGAACGGATCGGTTCCGTTGGTGTATTCCTCGCGGTCAGTGAGGCCATCACCGTCGCTGTCACCAAGGCCGTTGTTTTCCAAATCGCCAAAGTACTGACGTTCCCAAACATCGGGCATACCGTCGCCGTCGCTGTCGACGTACGAAATA
This sequence comes from Gammaproteobacteria bacterium, assembly GCA_045106455.1. Lineage (GTDB taxonomy): Bacteria > Pseudomonadota > Gammaproteobacteria > Steroidobacterales > JBCCMA01 > JBCCMA01. Next base: position 26,161 of record JBGCEL010000125.1, on the reverse strand, counting down.
TTGCGCGTGTCGCTGATCGAACCGTTGCTGCCGTCGCAGGTGAGAGTGTAGGTGGCCGATACTTCGATCGGACCGACTTGTTCTGCACCAAAGCGCGGACGCTCACCGCTCCAGTCTCCGCTCGCCGTACACACGTTGGTGAAGCGCGATTCCCAGCGCAACGTCACGGTGTTATCGACAGGGAGCATGCTGAAGTCGATATCGAACACAAGCGTCGGATCGCGTGCAATGTCTGACAGATAAACATCGACCACTTCGGCCACGTTACCGCCAGGACCGATGCAGTTAATCTGATACGTGCTGTCCTTGGTGATGTTTGAAATCACGGCGCTGCCTGAGGTGTCGCGCGAGCCCGACCAGGCACCTGAGGCCACGCAGACCGCGGCGTTTTCTGAGCTCCACGTAAGCGTGGTAGAGCCGCCGGTTGGCACTTCATCAGGCGTTGCCGTAAACGTGACGATCGGCAGAGTAGAGCTATCGATTGCCGCTACGGCGACGCTGCGCGAACTTGATCCGCCCGGACCGTCGCAGACCAACGTAAAGCTTGTGTCTTCGTTGATGGGGCCAACGGCCTCATCACCACCCACAGGGCGTGAGCCTGACCAGCCGCCGGCTGCGGTACACGAGGTGGCATCGTTGGTGGACCAACTAATGCGGGTGGTGCTGCCGATGGCCACGAGGTTTGGCGAAGCCGTTAAGCTAATCAGCGGTGGCGATACGGTCTGAGCATCCAGTGTCGTGACCTGTAGATCATCGAAACGTGAACGTTGAGCCGAACTCACACGCGAGCCGCGCAAGCCGGGCGCGCCCGACGCGCGACGCGTGTTGGAGCTGTCTTCGCAGGTGGCCTGCCAAGCGCCAGGTTCGTCCGCACCGTCGGCCCAGACTTTCGCCCGAATGCTCGTAGCGTTGGCACCATTTTCGGCTTCAACGCTGTAGCGGTACCAGACGCCTGCGGAAGGTTGGATACCGGTATCCATGTTGCCGCTGCAGGCCGTGCCGCGCGTCTGCAGAGCAAAGTTGCCCGTGCCGTTGTAGCCAAGCGCGTAATACGTATCACTGCTGGGATAGTCCGACAAAACGGTGACGGCCGTGCTGTCGCCTGCATTCGAGATGTACATGCGACCGGTGTAGCGATAGTCCGTCCACAGTGCCGCCTGGTTGAGCAGGTAATGGCTGTGGAAATCCTGACCGACGTTCTCCATCGCCAGCACGTTGTTCGCCGCGAATTCTTTCACGAGGAAGTTGCCGCCCTCGAAGTCGAGTGAGAAGTCTGCGGCCGTTTGATACCAGCCCATGGCTGGCTGACCGATGGCGTCGTTCTCGAACGTTTGCAGCGGCAGATCGGCCGTGCGGCCCACCTGCACAGATGCCGACTCACTGGCGTTGCCGCCGGGGCCCGAACAAATCAGCGTGTAGTTGGTCGTGACGTTCAACGGGCCAAACGTGCGCGTACCGGAGGTGGGCACATCGCCTGTCCAGCCGCCCGATGCGGTGCAGGAGGTGGCGAAATTGACGTCCCAGGAAACGTCCACGGAGCCGCCGAACACCACTTCGTCAGGCGTTGCCGACAGCGTGATCTGCGGAGCGGGCGGCGTATCCACGGCGACCTGCACAGAGCGCACGGTGCTGCCACCGTTGCCTTCGCACAAGAGAATGTAGTTGGCATCTTCGGTCAGAGGTCCAACCGTTTCGCTGCCGCTGGCGTTGCGATCACCCGACCACGAACCAAACGCTTTGCAGCTTTCTGCGTTGTCGGTGGTCCAGCTGATCACTGACGTGCCGTCAAAGGCGACGGTTTCAGGATCGGCCATAATCGTGACGGTCGGTGCGGGCGCGGTGCTCACGGTGACTGCTGCGCTCTGCGTCACAGAGCCGCCGTTACCGTTACACACGAGCACAAATTCGCTGTCTACCTGAAGGTCGGCAATGGTCTGCGTGCCAGAGGTGGCGCGCGTGCCGGCCCAGTCGCCAAACGCTTGGCAGGTATCGGCGCCTGAGCTGCTCCAGGTCAGAACGGTTTCACCACCGAAGCTGACATTGGTCGGTGCGGCACTGATCGTAAGCGTCGGCACATTGCCCACGACCTGTACCAGCACGTTACCGATGGTTTGACCGCCGGCGCCGTTGCACACCAGCGAGTAGTTGGTGGCCACATCGATCGGGCCGACTTCTTCGGAGCCGCTCACACCGCGGCTGCCGCTCCACGCACCGGCGGCGGTGCAGTTGGTGGCGTCCGAGGTAGACCAGCTCAGCGTGGTGGTGTCGCCGGCATCGATGGTCATCGGGCTGGCGCTCAGGTTTACAGTGGGTGCGTCGGCATCGTCGACGGTGACGACCACCGATTCGGTCGCCTGACCGCCGTCGCCGGAACACACCAACGTGAAGGTCGTGTTGATGCGCAGATCATTAATCTGCTCGCCGCCCGAGGTTGCCCGTGCGCCGGCCCAGCCGCCGAACGCTTCACAGCTGTCAGCATCCGTGGTGGACCAGCCAACCACAACACTGCCGCCGAACGATGTTCCCGTCGGCGTTGCGTTCAGAATAATGGTGGGCTCAGATGAAATGAGCGTCACGGTGGCATTGCGTGCGATGTCGCCGCCGGCACCGGTGCAGTTCAGTGTGAACAAACTTTCTGCGTTGATCGGTCCCACGGTTTCGCTACCGCTGAGCGGGCGCGGGCCGCTCCATGCGCCATTGGCGTTACAGGAGTCCACGTCCGCGGCGCTCCATGTCAGCACGGCATTGCTGCCGGCGGTCACAGCGTCGGGCTGGGCCTGCAAACTCAAACTCGGCGCGTTGGGATCGGCAACCGTTACGTTGCGTGTGCGTGTGACCGAACCACCCGGTCCGGTGCAGGTAAGCGTGAAGGCCGAATCGGCCGTCAGCGCATTGGATGTTTCTGTGCCGCTGGCACCACGCGAGCCGTTCCACGCACCGCTGGCGCTACAGCCGGTGGCGTCGGTCGTGGACCAGGTCAGCGTCGTCGTGCCGTTGAAGGGCAGGGCGTTGGGCTGGGCGGTAAAGGACAGCGTAGGTGCCGGGTCGTCGACCGTGACGGTGACGGTGTCCGTGGCATCCTGGCCCTGACCGGAACAGGTCAGCGTGTATTGCGTGTCGGCCTGCAGCGGACCCACCGTTAGCGAGCCGCTGGTCGGCCGGTTGCCGCCCCAGCCGCCTGATGCGGTACAGGTGGTGGCATTGGCTGACGTCCAGCTCAGTGTCGATGCACCGTTAAAGTCGACATTCTCGGGTGTGGCGACCAGATCTACTGATGGGCGCGGCGGGGCACCCACCAATACCGTTGCGCTGCGCGTTACATCGCCGCCAGGGCCGTCGCAGTTTAGGGTGAACGTGGTATCTGACGTCAACAGGCCACTGACTTCCGAGCCAGACACGCCGCGTGCGCCGCTCCAGCCGCCGCTCGCCGTACAGCTTGTGGCGTTCGAGCTCGACCAGGTAATGGTGGTGGTGTCTTCAAAATCCACCGACGCAGGCGTCACGCTGATGTTCAGCTGCGCTGCCGGAGGCGGTGTGACCTCAACCAGTACCGAGTCGTTACGCGTGCCACCAGGACCGGTGCAGGCGATCGTATAGGTGCGATCTTCCGTGAGCGGGCCCACGGTAAGTGAACCGGACGTTGGACGATTACCGCCCCAGCTTCCGCTTGCACTACAGGAGGCGGCATCGCTGGATGACCACGTCAACGTGGCGGCACCGTTGTAGTCCGCCGGGTTTGGTGTGGCGCCAATCGATACCGTTGGTGCAGGCGCCGCAGCGACGCTCACGGTCGTGTTGCGCGTGATGTCGCCGCCCGGACCCGAGCAGGTGAGGGTGTACGTGGAGTTGGTCGTCAGCGGACCGACGTTTTCGCTGCCGTTCACGGCGCGGTTGCCGGACCATGCGCCGCTGGCCGCGCACGACGTGGCGTTGCTGGTATTCCAGGTCAACATGCTGGCCCCTTCAAAGGCCACCGACCCAGGCGAGGCGTTCAAAGTAAGCGTTGGCGGTTCGGCATCCGCGACCAGTACCGTGACGGTGCCGCTATCAAAACCACCCTGACCGGTGCAGGTCAAAAGAAACGTGGTGTCTTCAAACAGCGGGCCAACCGAAGCACTGCCGCTTGTCGGCCGCGAACCGGACCAGCCACCCGAAGCGTCGCAATTGCTCGCGTCGGTGCTCGTCCACTGCAGCGTTGAAAAACCGCCGTAAGCAATCGAGACATTGGAGGCTGAAAAGTTGACGACCGGTTGCGGGAACGTGACTTCGTTGAAGACGTCAAATGTCACCGTTACATCCGTCGTGCTGCCGCCCGACAGTTCGATGCCGGCGGTCAGCGAGTGAGAGCCGTTGGCGATTAGCGTGGTGTCAAAACCTGACCCACCGCCGAAATCAAACGGCTCCAAAAATTCAATATTGTAGGGCGCGCCGGACTGATTCGGATCATCGAGAAAAAAACTGACTTTGGTGATGCCGGCTTCGGGATCAACAAATGCAAAAATATCGCCCTCGACGGTGGCGCCATCCAGTGCGTAGGAGTTGCTGTGTGAGGCGTCGTCGCTTTGCAGAATCGAGAAATCATCAGACGGCGGCATGGTGACGGTGATATTCACCGAGTCACCGGCGCTGCCCTCTGCGTTGGCGCAGTTAAGGACAAATGTTGTGCTGGAGGTCAGTGGTCCGACCGTTTCGCTGCCCGAGGTTGGACGCGAACCGCTCCACGCGCCGCCGGCGGCCGTACAGTTGGTGGCATTGGTGGTGTTCCAGTTCAACACCACCGAACCGCCGCTGAGCACGGAGCTCGAACTGCTGGTCAGGTTGATCGAGGGCAGGGGGCCTGGTGGTGGCGCGTCACTGTCCGGTGCCGGGATGGGATTGCGTGAGACGATCACTTCGTCGTACAAGGTATAGGTGTCTTCTCGGTTGGCGTTTGGCTGACCGCGGCTAATATAAGGCAGCAGCCAAAAGCCGTTGAGCCCCTCCGGGCCGTCTTCCGGACCAAGCCGCGCATTCTGCCGGCTTACGATTTTTGTAAAATCCTGACCTTCCTGCGCCACCCACGCTTCAATCGTGTTGTTGCTCGTGCCCAGACCACCGGTGCCGCTGTCGTCATACAACGCGACGCGCACCATGTAGGTTGCCCAGCCGTCGAGCGGAAACGGCTCTGCGCCACTAATGGGGTCGATGGGGCCAGGTGTGCCGCCCTGACTGTTGAGGTAGCTGTATAGACCGCCGTAGCGTGCACGGTCTTGCTCGCATGCGGTCCACGCGTTGCCGTCCGGGGACTGTCCGGTTAGCGGATTCGCGCCGCGGTCAATGGCGTCTTGAATACGAAAGTCCGATCCCTGACACGCCGTGCTGGCGCCGATCTGAGACTGCACGGCCGTGTTTTGGCCGTCCTGCCAGTACAAACGAGGGTAGCCAACGTTGTTGCTGGTGAGGACAACTTCCCACGGACGGTTCGACGAAAAAGACGGGTTGGCCGAGCCGGCAGAAACGATAATTTGTTTGAAGCCGGTGCGCGAGCTGCCCGAGTGTTCCCACACGTGGTTCACTAAGTAGGCTGGCGTGTACTGCCGAAACTGTACGTACACCTCTTCACCGGGTTGCAGGTTGGTGCAATCCGGCGTCCAGCAGGTTTTCCAGTTGCCGGAGTTGGTGCCATTGGTTTTGAGGATATCAAAACGCATTGCGCCGCCGCCCGATTTGAAATTGCTCGTGTCGCGCGAGACCTGTCCCGCCTGACTGTCTTGCAAAACGTTCTCAGTGACGCTGGCGTTGTTTGGGAAGTTCGTCGCGTACAGAACACCCGAAGCGGTGGACCGTGCATCCCAGTCGGCTGAGCCGGTGGGGGGTGGCGTCACAACGTTGAGGGTTACCGGAGCGCTATCGGTGGAAGAACCGCCGTCACCATTGCAGGTCATCGTGTAGGTGGTGTTCTGCGTAATGTTCGTGATGGTCTGGCTACCGCCACCGGCACTCTTGTTGCCGCTCCAGCCGCCGCTCGCGGTGCAGCTGGTCGCGTTCGAGGTGGACCAGTTCAGCGTTACGCTGTCGCCGCTGTCAATGGTGTTTGGCGTGGCCGTCAAACTTACTTCAGCACGCGGCGTGCCCGAGCCGGCCGTGTGGCGATAAACGTAAACGCGACGTGGGTTGTCGTTGTAGAGCATGATCGCGCCATGTTCCGGCAGCGGCACGGCGATGATGCTGGTGCTGATGCCCGGCTTGTTGGTCATGCCGGAAATCTGCGACCACTGGTCGTTCATGATGTCGAATTCCCACCACGTGTTGTTGTTGCGGTTCAACACGAGGTATTTGCCTGACACGGGGTCGGCGACCTGAATAGCGTTTGGAATATTCAGCGAGAACGGCGCATTGCTCATGCGCGTCAAATTGAGATTAGCGTCGAGACGATACGTGCGACGGTCGTCGCCGTTGCCCGAGCCGAGCCAGACCACGCCGTGTACCGGGTTGTACTCGGCAAACATGTGAATGCTGCCCCAGTCACCGCCGGTGATATTGGTCCAGCTGCCGTTGCGATAGATCGCCGTGCGACCCGCGCTGTCGACGTAAACCGGGCCGCCGCCTTCGGGGAAGTAGGTCATGGCAGTGGCCACGTTCACAGGCCATGGCGTGTCGGGCAGTGAGCCCCAGCTGCTGCCATTCCAGGTTTTAACGTCGCGCTGTCCGTACAGACCAAAGTAAAACGTGCCATTACCAAACGCATTGCCATCGTAGGCATGCCCGCTGGTGGTGAACGGTGTATTGGACGTGCTCCACGTGTTGCTCGCTTCGTTGTAGCTCATCAACTTGTAGGTGGGGACGTCGGCGCAGCAGCTGCCCGGTCCACCCATCCATAACACGCGGTTGTTGCCCGGATCCCAGACACCCGTATTACCGAAGTAAAAGTGGCTGTCCTGAATGTTCAGTCCATCGAGTGAACTGTTGCCCGGCATTTGCGCCCAGGTTTTTTCCGGCAACGAGCTGGTCAGATCGCTGAGAGTGGAGGCACTCGCATTAACGGTAAGTGCCGTAAACACAGTGGCAATGACGAGGGCGAGAGGCCCGCGGAGCTTAAGTAACATGACGTTTCCTTAACAGGGTACGTGCGCGACGAGTAGCGTCGGCGTAAACCAGTGGCAAGTGCTGCCGCAAAGGTTTGGCCAAACTCGTGCGCCAGTCAGTGCAGTGAACGCTTGAAGCGTCCGGCTGCCTGAAGTGATGCGACGGGGGTCCGTGTCATGGGTAATGGAGCTAGAGGTTGATTGAACGCATCCTGCGCCCATCAATATTGCGATTTGGTCTCGCAAAAACACTAAATTGTTCATAGCTCTGTATCTCAACACTGGCGACCCCGCTGCCTTAGCTCCAAGAGCGTTAGGCCGGAAGTTTTGTGCCCCTGTCTTTCGATCAGGTTTACCGTTTGCAGTGAGCGGAATTATGCGCACCGGTATGGTTGCTGCAGTGTGCGCTTGCTCACAAAAAACGACGCCAGTCGTATGTGGTTTATAGGTCTGGATTCTTATGTCCAAGTCACTTCAAAACTCGGCGCAGTATGCCCACGGGAAATGGGGGTGTCACCCGTCGCGAATTAGCGACAAGCCCGTGATAAACGCGTGATACTTCTAGTTTTGTTGCGTCGCCATGGTAGCGACCGCGGGCCGCTTATGCGAGGCATTTTGCACTACGTTACCGAGTGTAATTAAGTTATATATTTTAGTGGTTTAGGGCGTCAATTAAACAGAATTCGGCGGTTTCGAGTGTCACAAAGTGTGACGTGACCGTAATCAGACTCGTTTTAGCGTCCGGTCAGGCGGCGAAACAGGCCGGAAAAGCGCTGCCGCATAGCCAAACGCCACGGCCCCAAATCGCGCAAATCGAAAAAGGTGAAGCGGGTCTTGCCAAGCAGATTGGCTTTGCCCTCGCGGATCAGGGTGAGGAAACTCCACGTGTCGCGATCGGTGTCGAACCAGGAAGTCGGTGAGGCGTTTCTGGGGCGCACACTGGGGTGTTGGCCGGTGACCAGTTGGTAATTCATAACGGGCAGGGACACGCCATTTTGAATGCACAGATCCACCCAGTAATCGGTGCGACCGAGCGTCGGCTCGATGATCCAGTACTGCCCCTGCGGATCGCACTTTACTTCAAGCGATACCGGACCGCTCACTGCGGTGCCCGCAAAAAACTTGCGCGTGATGTCGTAAAGCTCATCGTTGGTGACCGGCTCGGCACTCGTGGTCTGACCGCGGGCAGGTGGCAAAGAGCGCAGCTTGCGACCCTCAAATCGGGCCAGATCCTTGCCCTTGTCCATCATCAGGGCACAGAAATACAGGTCGGTATCGCCGCCTTCGATCCACTCCTGCACAAGGATCGGTAGATCATCCGGGTGGTCCACGACGATGCGTTCCAGCTCAGCCCGATTTTCGATTTTCCGTGTCTTGAACGACCCCAGCGGTTTGCTCGGCTTGGCCAGCAATGGATAGGCCATTTTTTCGAGGCCTTCTGCGGCATCGAGATTGGCCTCAATCAGGGTCGAGCGCGGGTAGTTGAGACCGCGCTCGCGACTGTGGGGTTCAAGGCTGTCTTTGAGAATAAGGCGGGCGACTTCGTCACGCGAGTCTGACCACGCCAAGGCGAAATAGGGTTCGAGCTGTTCCCAGTGGCGGGCAATTTCGCCGACCATCGTGTCATTGATCGGAAAGAGCACGGGTTTTGGATCCGTGCCCAGCGCCTTACCAAGACGAGTCAGCGTGTCGATCAGTTCGGGAGGATGGATCGATGCGACGCGATGCACGTTGGCACAGCGGGTGCGGGAACCGGGCAATTCGCTATTGGGTTCGAGCGCGTGCACTTCGATGCCGTGACGGTACAGCGTGCGTGCCGTTGCAAGGCCGTGCGCACACAAACCCAGTACGACGGCAGGGGCACCGGCGGTGGTGTCAGACATCTGGTTGCTGGACTGTAAAATTCATGCCGTCAGGAGTGTACGCTTCCGGCCGCACCAGTTGAAGCCGAGGCGTTTCCCGTGAGCTCATCGAACAGGGCGGCCAAATGCGCGGTTTGAGCGCGTCGCGAGTAGTCCTGCGCCGGCTTGGCATCGTCCGCGCCGCCGCGGCGTACACGCTCGACAAAGGTCTCGAGCGCCGTTTCAATCGCACTTTGATCCAGCAGCCCAGCGATCTGTGAGTGCCCGTTGGCACCGAGTAGCGATGCGGTGTCGCCGGCGGCGTCGGTCAGAGCCAGAATGGGCCGCGCGGCGCGCAGATACTCGTAGGCTTTCGCCGGAATTTGATGATTGCAGCCAACGGACTGAAAAATCAGAAGGCCGTCCGCCAGCAGCATTTCCTGCAGCGCGTCGCGGTAGGGCACGGCGCCCTCAAGATGAACCAGATCCGTGATATTCAAATCTTCCAGTAGCGGTCTATAGACCTCATCGTGCCCTGTCGCACGCAGCACCACGCGAATCGGATTGCTTTGAAATACCCCGCGCGATTTCAGTGCGGCGATGGCGGCAAAAAAGGGTCGCGGGTCGCGTTCATTGGGATACAAAAGACCGGCGTGAAGCAGCGTCAGTGGCGTCTCATTTTTGGGTGGCTGCCATTGATCGTTCAAGCCGGTAAAGGCGCCTTCGTCAAAGCCATTTTCAATGATGCGCCAGCGGCTATCGGGCACGTCCGGGTAACGCTCTTTGTACATCGCGAGGGCGCCAGGGGCGGTGAACGTGACCGCCGTGGCTTCGCGCACAATTTTTTGCTCCAGCGCGCGCACTGAATCAAACACGGCTTTTTGACGCGGGTAGCCTTCTTCGGACATGGAGTCACGACAGTCGGCGATCCACGGCAGGCCGGTCTTTTGCGCCAATGCCAAGCCGATGGTGTGGGCGGTGGCGATCGGGTAGGTGGACCAGATCAGCTGATGTTTTTTGCGGCGCAGAAGTTTTAGTCCCTGACGCACACCGTCGATTTTCCAGCTCACCCATCGATCCGGCAGCGCCAGCGCCTGCGGATATTTGCCCATAATGGCCAAATGTCGCTTGGTGTCGAACGCCTGAGCGCGCACCACTTCGACGTCTTGCGGGATGTCTCCCATCTCATCATTGCCCGTACGCTCAAACGCTCGCGGATGCACGGTGAGGACATCGCAGCCCCAACCAAGCTCGCCCAGATAGGCCGAAAAACGCAGTGCGCGCTGCAGGCCGCTGCTGCCTTTCACGGGCGGGTAGTGATAGGCGATCAGGAGTGCTCGTTTTTCCATTGGATTCCAACAACGCAAAGGCGCGAAAGCAAAAAGGCTAATAGCACCACAAATTGGCCTCTAAGGCCTTGCTCCGGCGCACATTTATGCAGGTCTGATGCCTCTCTATGGTGTCACAGGCGGGCGCTCGGCGGTACCACATCCACTTCAGATTGAGCGGGCGCGGACGATAATAAAGTATCAAATAAGATGCATGAGGGCGGCGCCATGACCGGGTCCGTGGTCCAGGACGACTGGAAAGACAAATATCGCGATCTACTGGGCGAGCTCGCCGACAAGGAAAGTAGCTGGCGCCAATGTGAAAAGACGCTGCGGCTAACAGCGACTCGCTTGGGCATTGCTGCCATGGGGCGGGACGCGCAGATTGATGCGCAGCTTGAAGATATTGTGAGTCTGGTCAAAACCCCAGGCTCTGAAGAGGCTCTGCGTGAGCCGCTCGAGTCTCTGGCCCGATCGGTGGTCGAGCAGGAGAACACCGCCACCTTCGAAGTCGTGCCGGATTTTGCCGGCTTTGTGGCCGATTTGCCGTTGCCGGCCGATCAGCAACGTCGTGTGCTCGATGCAATGGAACGCGGCGGTCCGGCGGGCACGGCCCGGGCGTTGGGGCACCTTGCACACTGCCTGCGCGATTTGCTCGCGCTGCCGACTGACGACGGGCCAACCATTGCCAATGCCGTGCAGGGCTTGCTACGGGGCTTTGGCGAAATAAGCGAATCGTTACCGCAGCTCGAACCCATCTTCGTTGAATTGCAAAACGCTTTGAGCGAGCAAACTGCGGCGGCCGCCTGGGATCCGCTGCTACGTCAGTTTGCCCGTGCGATTGGACAAGCGGTGCTCGATCTTCAGGAAGAGCGCAGTGAACTCGAAGCCTTTTTGGAGCAAGTAACGGATCGACTGACCGAGTTCGATGCGATTGCGGAATCATCGCGCAACGAGGCGCTGGAGCGAGCGGCCGATACCGAGGATCTCGAACAAGGCGTGGGGCAGCAGGTCGGTGAGTTGCAAGAGGACGTTCAGGCTTCACAGGACATCGGCGATCTCAAATCCCGTGTGAAGCAACGTCTCGATACCATCGCGGAACGAATGAGTGTGTTTCGTCAGCGCGAAGATGAACGCGCGAACACGGCCGAGACACGGCAGCAAGTGTTGCAGGAACAAGTGAATCGTTTGCGCGTGCGCACCAATGAGCTTGCCGTTCGCTGCGGCGAGCAAGAACAGCGCTTGATGTACGACAGCCTCACTGGCGTGCACTCACGACATGCCTATGACCAACGCTTGCAGGAAGAATTTCAGCGCTGGCAACGTCATGCGCAACCGCTCACTTACGCACTGTGGGATATCGATCACTTCAAGCACGTTAACGACACTTATGGCCATCAGACAGGCGACGATTTGCTGCGGGACGTGGCGCGCATGTTGTCGAAAAATACGCGCACGGAGGATTTTGTCGCGCGCATCGGCGGAGAAGAATTCGTGGTGTTGTTCATCGCCACAAGTGCAGACCCGGCCACGCAGCTGGCAAATCGCTTGCGTGAGCATATTGGCGCCAAAGAGTTTGAACACAATGGTCAGGTGCTCAACGTCAGTATCTCCTGCGGTCTGACGGAATTTCGACCCTCCGATACGCCAAAGAGCGTTTACGATCGGGCGGATCAGGCGCTGTACGCGGCGAAAAACGCCGGGCGCAATCGCTGCGTGATGCGCTAACGTCAACGACACGGGATGACCGTTGCCGCGTGCTAGACTCCGCGGCTATGCATCGCTGCCAAACCATTTTCGAGAACCGTCCCGCATGAGCACGGGACTGCTTGCACTGCTTGACGACGTGTCGGCCATCGCCAAGGTTGCCGCCGCGTCTATCGATGACGTGGCCGCGCAAGCGCTAAAAGCAGGTGCCAAATCTGCCGGTGTCGTGATCGACGATGCCGCGGTCACACCGCGCTATGTGGTGGGGTTTGCTGCGGAGCGCGAACTGCCCATTGTGAAACGCATTGCGCTCGGCTCACTTAAGAACAAGCTTCTTATTTTGCTGCCGGCGGCGCTGGCGTTGAGTTTCTTTTTACCCGCTGCGATCACGCCACTGCTCATGCTCGGCGGGCTGTATCTATGTTACGAAGGTGCTGAAAAAGTGTTCGAGCTGGTGTTTCCGCACGCCGCTCACGCCCATGAAAAAAAGGCGCAGCCCTCGGGTGACGACGCTGCAGCACTGGAAGAGTTTCGAGTCAAAGGCGCCATTCGCACCGATTTTATTTTGTCTGCAGAGATCATGGCGATTGCACTGGCGACTATTCCCGAGAGCAATCTTGCCACGCAGGGCGCGGTGCTCGCGCTGGTCGGTGTGGGAATCACCGCTGGCGTGTACGGGGTGGTAGCCCTGATCGTGAAAGCCGACGACTTGGGTGCGCACATGGGGCGCACCACTGCGGGTGGGGCATTTGGCGCAGTGACACGGGGTGTTGGGCACGCCATCGTGCGCTTCATGCCGTGGTTCTTGAAAATACTAGCCGCGGTGGGCACCGCGGCGATGATTTGGGTCGGCGGCGGTATTCTTGTGCACGGGCTGGAACACTACGGTGTGATGCAGCCGGGGCACGCCATCCACGACTTCGCCGCGGCTGCAGGTGTTGCTTCGCCGGCGTTTGGTGCGGCGGTGGAATGGACGGTGGGGGCGGCCGGTATGGGCGTGGTCGGTCTCGCGGCCGGTCTTGTGCTGATTCCCATCGTTGGGAAAGTGCTCGCGCCTCTGGCGCAGCGATTGACGCCTGGCACCTAGCCCCAAATTTCTTTCAGGAGGGGGCGCATTCGCCGCGGTCCGACCATGGCGGTAGTGGTGAGCATGCCGGCCATCATGGCGCCGGTAACGCCGCAGGTGAGCGTGTCCTGCCCGGATAGCCACAGTCCCGGGATGCGCGTATGCGGTCCCAACCAGTCCTGCTGCAGACGCTGTGGCGTGTGATCCAGTCCGTAGAGTTCGCCTTCGCGGTAGCCGGCAAACCAGTTTGTAGACAGCGGCGTGGACACTTCGTAGTAGTCCACCTGACCACCCAACTGCGGCAGCTTGGCGTAAACGTGGCGCATGAGTCTCTCGCCAAGTTGCTGTTTGAACGCATCGTAATCTTCGCCGCGTTTACCCCAGGTGGTGTCTTCCCAACGCTTGAACCAGGCGTACGGCGCCGGCGCCACCACTTCAATCGTTGCGGTGCCGGGCCAGCGATTCAGATAGTCGGGATCTTTGGCTGATGGGAATGAGATGTAGACCACGGGAAAGGGTGCATCCGGGTCAGCTTTGAAGGCCTCGACGGCGCCATCGTAGTCGTTGTGCGGGTAGATCCAAAAATTGGTCTTGGGCAGGTCGAGTTCCTCGGCCGTTTTGTTGATGCCGATGTACACGCCAATATGGGCGAAGCTGGGTGTCACCTGCGACATTTTTTCTTCGTAGCCTTTGTCGCGAACCGTTGAGCTTGGCAGCAGATGACGGAACGTATTGGCTGCACCAGCCGCGGACACCACCGTCGCACATTCGATGTGCTGACCGTCCTCCATCTTGACGCCCGTGACGCGGTCATTTTCTAACGTGATTTGTTCGACGCGTGCGTAAGTAAAAACCTCGCCGCCCGCAGCCCGAATGCGGGGCAGGATGGTTTTGGCAATTTGCCAACTGCCACCCACCGGATAGAAACCGCCAAACATGTAGTGGCGCGCGATCATGGCGTGGATCATGAACGCCGACTGCTTGGGTGGCAGTCCCATGTCGCCCCACTGACCGCACAGCGTGGCGATTAAATCCTGATTGTCGGTGAGTTCGCTCAACACCTCGTAAGTGGGCCGATACAAAAGGTCCGGTGTTTTCCATTTCAAAAATGGTGCGCTGAGCGTGCGTTGCCAGGGTTTTAGAACACGGGCCATGGTCGCGGCGTAGGTGGCGCCGCTGGCGTGTTGCAGACACGTCATGTACGCATCGATGGCAGCGGCTTCATCCGGAAACTGGGCAACGAGATTGTCACGAAACGCCTTTTTGCCCGTTCGGGTGGTGAACACCTTGTCGCCGACATAAAAGCGATCGTATTCGTCATCCATGGGCGCCCACTGGAGATTGCCCTGTGACAAATAATCGAACATGCGCCGCGTACGCGTTGGTTTGCCTACATCGCCGATGTAGTGCACGCCCACATCCCATTCGTAGCCCTCGCGTTCATACGAATGGGTATAGCCGCCGGCCGTGTAGTGCTGCTCCAGAACGCACACGCGCTGACCCAAATCGGACAACAACGCCGCGCAGGTTAGACCGCCAATGCCGGAGCCAACGACGATGGTGTCGTAAGACTCTGCCAGACGGTTCGCGCGATAGCGTTTACCGATGCGTATTTCTTTGCGAACGGCGCGTTGTCTTGCGTCGCTCACTGGCATTGGTCGGTGAGCCCGCTTGGTCCGGGTGGCTCGAAAAACAACGTACGCAGCAGGCCCAGATCAATCAGATTGACGGTGTCGTCGAGATTCAAATCGACCGCGGCAGACCAGTCGGGCTCATCCGCGGTGGTGAAAAACACCGTCCGCATGATGCCCAGATCGATCACGCTGACCACGCAGTCGTTGTTAAAATCGGCGTCGCAGCGATTGCCGTAGCCGTCGGCGTCATCATCGCGCTGCTCGGCATTGGCGACGTCAATGCAGTTGTCGAGGTTGTCCGTGATGCCGTCACCGTCGGTGTCCGTGGTGTTGATGTCGCTGACCGTGGCACGCAACACGAAATCGCCGCTCACGCCAAGGGTCGGGGAGGCAAACCACAGGCTCAGACCGCCGAAGTCGGCCAGAATAAAATTAGCGCTGGCATCCACGCTGCCGTCGATATCGGTTGCGATGCCCGGCAGGCCGTCGTGACCAAAAACCAGAGCAACGCGAAACGGCCGGGTTACGACGATGGGTGTGGCGGTGAGATCAATTTGCTGCAGATTGGTGGTGCTGCCGGTTAGCACTACTTCGCCGGAGTAGATCAACGTTCCGGGTTCGGTGCCGCCGGGATCGTCCCAAATTTGTATGCCCATGGTGACCGTGTCTGTATTGCCGCCAAACAGCACCGTGAGGCTGTCGATCGAACAGGGGCAGGGAATGGTTGGGCTAAAGCGTGCGGCGGCCATTTCACCGACGATAAAACCGCCCTGGAAATTGGCGGCCTGGCCGCTAACAAAGCCATCGCTCTGCAGTGTTTCGCCGTGTGCCCCGGCGCTCCACAGCACACTAACGGTGAGCAACGCCGCGGTGTTCACGATCAAGCGGCGGGCATGAAAAGCAAAGTAGCTGGCGTGCATAGAAATCACCTTTGGTAGCGCCGCCGCGAAGCGCGGGCGTCGTTGGCGCAAGATATCACACAGGCAGCCCATCACAGACACACCCATGTTCATCGACTATACTCAGCGACCGCGCAAAGTCTTGCGCCTGGGCTGTCTTTTGCTTTGAGAATTTCAAGTCATGAGTGATCACAACATCCTTTTTGTGCTGGGCGATGCGCGCAGCGGCACGACTTATGTCAACGGTCTCATGGACCGCTGGTTCGATTTTGGGATGGGGCCGGAAGGCGCGTTCGTGGCCGAATTTTATGCGCGACGTGACAGCTATGGCGATCTTTCGGACACGGCGAATTTCGATCGGCTTACTGACGATCTCTCACGCTGTCGCATGCTCGATATCATGCGCAATAAGTGGGAGGAATCTCTGCGCGTAGATGTCACGCCCGAGCTGATTCGAAAGCACGCCAGCGAGCAGACATTTGCCGGCGCGGTGTATGGCGTTTTTGCAGCGGTCGGGTTTGTGCAGGATCGACCGCGCGTGGGTAACAAGTGGCCGGATTACTGGCGCCATCTGCCCATGCTCGAGGCGCTCTACGGCGAGCAGGTACGCTATATTTTTGTACTGCGTGACGGTCGCGATGTGGCCATGTCCACGATGAAAATGGACTGGGGTATGAAGTCGGCGTACGCGTGTGCCAACAGCTGGGTCAAATGTACCCAAACGGTTGAACGCTTTGCTGAGCAAACGGCGGGCGAGCGTCTGTTGGTGCTGCGCTATGAAGACCTATTGGACGACCCGCAGACCAGCTTCGAGCGGGTGCAGGCGTTTGTGGGCAATGCACCGGACGCCGAGCGTTGCGCCGAATTTGTCGCGCAGGCCGAGGCCAACCCAATGCGCAATAACAGCAGCAAGTGGCGTGCGGAAATGGACGCGGAAGACTTGCGTGTTTTCGAGGCCATCGCCGGGCCGACGCTTGCCAAGCATGGTTATGATTTGGGTTGCGAGGCGCCGTCGGTGTCGGTGGTGGAGCGCGGTTGGTACACGACCAGCGAGTTTCTTCGCCGTGTGAAAGCCACTTTGAAGGCGCGGCTGAGCTAGGCCGTAGTTCTAAAGTTTAACGCAACAACAGCAGTGGTACCGAGCTGTCGCGAATCATGCGTGACGTATTGCTGCCGACGAAAAAGTCGCGCACGCGTGAATGTCCGTAGGCACCCATGACGTTAAGACCAATGCCGTTTTCCTCCCGGAAGGCCTTGAGCGCATCCACCACATTGCCTTGAATCAAATGCCCCGTCACGTCGTGGCCGCTTTGGCTTAACGTGGCCAGTGCCCCGGCCAGTGACTTTTGATTGGCACTGTTGTCCGCACCGACCATGACAATATGACCGGGCATGGATTTCAGCACCGCGGTGTTTGAAATGCCCAAAATGGCGCGGTCCGCCGTGTGACTGCCGTCGTACGCAATCATAAATCGCTCGGGTGCCGCAAACGTGCCCACGGCCACGAGGATGGGCGTTTGAATCGCGCGCACCAGGCTTTCCAGATGGGCACCGAGTTTGTGCGAATGCAGTTCGTGATCTTCGCCGAGTCGACCCAGCACGAACAATCGGGTTTGTGCCTGGCAGGCTTCCAGCGCTTCAAGAAGTTCGCCGTGGCGTTGGTGCAGCAACACATCGTCGATGCCAGCGGCCTGCGCGCGCTGCTGCGACGCTTCAAGCATGTGCTTGCCCAGAGCCATCGCCACCTGACTACGCTGCTCATCAAGCTCGGTGAGCTCGTCCAGAAGTTCCGATGCGCTGCCGGGCCCCAGCGAGCCTGAGCGATCGGTGACGGGGGAGACGGTTTTTTCAATCACGTGCAACAGCTGCAATTTATCGCCCAGCGTTTTGCTGGCCCAGACGGCCGTGTCGACGACCGAGTCGCTCATGTCCGATCCGTCGATGCAGGCTGTGATGATGTTCTTTTCGCCTGATGTGGTCACGGTGTGCCTCCCATGAGTTTTTCTACTTCTTCTGGTTTGTCGTAGACGCCGAAGCGATCTACCACTGTGCGCGTGGCGGCATTCATACCCACCACTTCCACTTTGGTGCCATCACGACGGAATTTCATAACGACTTTATCCAATGCACCAACGGATGTGATATCCCAGAAGTGCGCGTCAGACAAGTCGATCACCACGCTTTCGATCACTTCATTGAAATCGAACGTAGCGATAAACGGATCGGCTGAGGCGAAAAACACCTGACCGATCACTCGATACTGACGGGCGCCCGGTTCGGTCAGCTCGCTGTGTACGGCCATAAAGCGGCCAATTTTGTTGGCGAAAAACAGGGCCCCCAGCAGCACGCCGACAAACACACCCAGTGCCAGATTGTGCGTAAACACCACGACGATGACCGTGGCAATCATGACCACGTTGGTGGAAATGGGGTGCTTGCGCAGGTTGGTGATCGATTCCCATGAGAATGTACCGATGGACACCATGATCATCACAGCCACCAGCGCGGCCATGGGAATCTGGCCGATCCATTCGTCCAGAAACACCACCATGATCAAAAGCAGCGCGCCGGCGGTAAACGAAGACAGTCGGCCGCGTCCACCGGATTTCACGTTGATAATCGATTGCCCGATCATGGCGCACCCGGCCATGCCACCGAGCAGCCCGGCGCCAATATTGGCCACACCTTGCGCTTTGCACTCGCGGTTTTTGTCGCTCGGCGTATCGGTGAGGTCGTCCACAATCGTGGCGGTCATCATCGATTCGAGCAGACCGACCACCGAAAGCGCGGCGGCGTAGGGGAAAATAATCGTCAGCGTTTCGAGCGTCAACGGAACGTCTGGCCACAAAAAGACGGGCAGCGTGTCGGGCAGCTCGCCCATGTCGCCCACGGTGCGAATCTCCAAACCCAACACCATGGCCAAAGCGGTCATGGTCACAATGCACACCAGCGGCGAGGGCACGGCCTTGCCGATAACAGGCAGCAGTGGGAACAAATAAATGATGGCCAGACCACCGGCGGTCATGGCGTACACATGCCAGGTGACGTTGGTCAGCTCAGGCAATTGCGCAAGAAAAATCAGGATGGCCAGAGCGTTGACAAAGCCCGTGACGACCGACCGCGAGACAAAACGCATGAGGCTGCCAAGACGCAAGTAGCCGGCGGCAATTTGCAACACCCCGGTGAGAAGCGTGGCGGCCAGTAAATACTGCAGCCCGTGTTCTTTGACCAAGGTGACCATCAAAAGCGCCATGGCGCCGGTGGCCGCACTGATCATGCCGGTGCGCCCGCCAACAAAGGCCGTCACCACCGCGATGCAGAACGAGGCGTAAAGTCCCACTTTGGGATCCACACCTGCGATGATCGAGAACGCAATGGCCTCAGGAATCAGGGCTAGCGCGACCACCAGGCCCGCCAGCAGATCGTTGCTGGCATTGCCGAGCCATTCTCGTTTGAGCGTGTCGAACATAATGTCCCACGTAATAATTAATGGATGGTTTAAGTGTGGATCGACGGAGCGTCGACCGAGCGGCGATATGAGGCCACGGATGGTACCCGAAAACGCCCCAAATGGCCGGACCGAATTGGCAGATTTAGGCCTTTTGCGCCAATTCCCGTGGCCAAAGTCCAAGTGCGGCAATTTTGGCCACAGATGACGGTCATGGCGACGCGTTGCTAGACTGGAGCGGCCTGCGCAACCATAGAACTGCCCACCGTTGCTCAATCACAGGTCTTTTCACTGAACTTCTCCACTAAATTCCCGAAGGAAAACCCTATGAAGATGATTTGCACGGTGATTGCTCTGGTGCTTTTGCACGCCGGTGCGTCGGCCGCCGATGTCGCCGAAGGCTGGCCGAAGGACACCGAACGGGTAGTGGTGAGGGCCTTTTTTGACGATGTTGAAACGTTGCAGAAGTTTGCGCAGCACACGGCGCCCTGGTCGATTGATCGGCGCAAGAACTATCTGATTGTGGATGCGAACGAGCAGCAGTTTGCGGACATGCGGGCCGCCGGTTTCCGCGTTGAAATTGACGAGCGTCGCACCGCCGAGTTGCTGGCGCCGCGTCGCAGGGGCGTCGATCAACGCGCCGGCGTGCCAGGGTTCGAATGCTACCGCACGGTGGATGAGACCTACGCGAGCGCCGAGGCGTTGGCGGCTGCCAATCCGGATCTGGTCAGTTGGGTTGATGTAGGCGATAGCTGGGAAAAACAAACCGGCTTTGGCGGTGACGACATGCGCGTGCTGAAGCTCACCAACGCCAATATTGGCGGTGACAAGCCAAAGCTGTTCATCACCAGCGCCATTCATGCACGTGAATATGCGACCGCCGAGCTGAACACGCGCTTCGGTGAGTATCTTGTGAATGGCTACGGTAGCGATGCCGATGCTACGTGGCTGCTGGATTTTCATGAAGTGCATTTGATGCTGATGGCGAACCCGGACGGTCGTCGTCGCGCCGAAGACGGTATTTTGTGGCGCAAAAACACGAACCAAAACTACTGCGCTGCTGGATCAAACGATCGTGGCGCTGATCTCAATCGCAACTTCGATTTTCAATGGGGTTGTTGTAACGGCTCGAGTGGCGATCAGTGCTCGGGTGTCTATCGCGGTCCGGCGGCTGGTTCAGAGCCTGAAAGCGCGAGCGTGCAGGACTATGCGCGCAGCCTGTTTGAAGATCTGCGCGGTCCCAATGAAACCGATATCGCACCGACTGACACGCCGGGCGTGTACATCGATATCCATAGTTTCAGTGAGCTGGTTTTGTGGCCCTGGGGCTATACCAATACGCCATCACCGAACGCGGCGGGTCTGCAGACGTTGGGGCGCAAGCTGGCATTTTTTAATGACTACCAGCCGATCCGCATTGTGGATCTCGTGGTGGCCGATGGCTCTACCGCCGACTTTGTCTACGGCGAGCTTGGCACCGCGGCCTACGCCTATGAACTCGGTACCGCGTTTTTTCAAGACTGCACCACGTTCGAAAACATCATTTTGCCCGACAATCTGCCGTCGCTGGTCTACGCGGCCAAAACCGCGCGGGCGCCGTATTTGCTGGCCTCGGGACCGGATGCTTTGGAATTGGAATTGAGTGCCGCCATTGTGGGGCCAGGAGAAACCACCACGCTTACCGCTCGCATCGACGACACACGTTTCAATACCCAAAGCGGCGCGGAGCCAACGCAGTCGATTACCGAAGCGCAGTACACGATTGATACACCACCATGGGAGACCGGCGCCACGGCGATTAGCCTCGATGCACAGGACGGCTCGTTTAACAGCAACAACGAGCAGGTGACCGGCGTTATTGACACTGCGGGCCTCACCACCGGTCGTCACACCATCTACGTACGCGGCCGCGATGCGTCCGGGCAGTGGGGCGTAGTGAGTGCAAAGTTTTTGTTTATTTTGGACCCGGCGATTGCACCGCGCATCAGCGGGCGAGTGGTGGCCGCCGATACGGGCAACGGTCTGGTCGCGACCATTAGCGCGGGCGGGTTTTCCACCACGTCCAATGCCAACGGCGATTACGAGCTGCTGGTGCTGGCAGGAAGCTATTCGCTGACCGTCACGCCGGACGATGCCACCTATGGCACCCAGGAGCTGCAGGGTGTCGCCGCCGTGGACAGTCAGACGACGATGCAGAATTTCTCATTGTTCCCATTTTGCGAAGTGTTTGCCGACGATATGGAAACCACGGATGTTGCCTGGCAGACCGAGGGCAACTGGGCACGCACCAATGCGCAGTCCGCCAGCGGTTCGTTTTCGTACACCGATTCACCGGCCGGTAACTATGCCAACAATGAGAATTTCTCACTCGTCTCACCTCCGTTGGATTTATCCGGCATTGGCACGATCGAACTGGGTATTGCCAGTCTGTGCCGAACAGAAGCGACGTTCGATTTTTGTGTGGTTGAGGTGTCGCGGGATGGCGCCAGCTGGATTGAGTTAGGTCGATTTGACGGCAATGAGACGTCGTTTAGTACGCGATCGTTCAGCACCGGTGCGGTGGCCGATGCGGCTCAGGCGCGCGTGCGTTTTCGTCTGAGTACCGATGTGTTTGTGACCGATGACGGCTGGTATGTGGATGATGTGGTGATTCGTGGTGCCGGCGCCCAGTGCGTCACCACCGTGGATACCGACGGCGACGGCATTAGCGATTTGGTGGACAACTGCACGTTGGCCGCTAACCCCGCACAGCTTGATACCAACGGCGACGGCTTTGGCAACGCGTGCGATGCAGACCTGAACAACGACAACATCGTTAATGTCGTTGATCTGGGATTGCTGCGTTCGGCGTTTTTCCAAACCGGCGCACTGGACAGCGATTTCAATGGTGACGGTGTCACCAACGTGATTGACCTTGGCATCATGCGCAGTCGTTTCTTTCAACCGCCGGGGCCCTCGGCTAATAGCGGTCAGTAGGTTGCACAGACGCGTCGCGGCGATAGCGCGGCGCGTCTATTTTGAAACGTTCGTGCGAACACCGCGGCGGCAATGGCGTCTCGTTAAATAGCTACTATGCTTACGGCAGAGCCTTCGATTCATACTTTCGAGGTACGCCAAAATGAGAACGACTCTTAGTGCACTGATGGGTGTTGCGTGCGTGTTTACCCACGCCAACGAACTCCCGGAAATTTTTGTCACGCAGGCCACTATCGATGGTGGCGGCATCTACACCGTCACGATCAATCAGCCGCCATCGCCACCCAACGACGTCTGGTTTCTAAGTGCGTGGGGCGTGGCGAACAGCTCCGCCGCGCAAGCCGAGACGCTTTTAACGGGTTGGACCGCTAGCGTCTACGAGCCTCTGGACTGGGACGCGGGTTTTGATTTTTTGACCTTTACTCCCGACCTGCCGTTGTACTTGTTTACCACCGGCATAGCAGGGCAAACGGACTTCGACAGTTTGTTTGGCCTGAACATGGTGCGCGGTGTCGTGTATTGGAATGAAAGCTACTTTGGTAGTCCGATACCCGCGACCAGCAGTAATTTCACCTGGACCGACGGTACACGCAGTGACGCATCCAGAGCCGGTTCAGGTACCGGGTTCGCATTGATCGAATCGACTATGGGTGACAAGCGCATTTGCACCATTGGTTTCGAGATTTCACTGCCGCTAACCTGCACGCCGATCACAGAGCCCGACATGGATGGCGACGGTGTGTCAGATTCCTTTGATAACTGCACTATCCTTGCAAACCCAAATCAGGAGGACGCCGATTTTGATGGCTATGGCAACGCCTGTGATCCCGATCTAAATGGCGATGACGTTGTTAATGTGGTGGATCTTGGATTGCTGCGGGCGGTGTTTTTCTCCGCCGACCAAGTGGCGGATTTTAATTCTGACGGTGTGGTGAACGTCGTGGATCTTGGAATTATGCGCTCTTTCTTTTTTCTTGCGCCGGGTCCGAGTGCCGGGTTTTAGTCGTTGGTTTGTTGTTTGTGGGCAGCAGGTTGCTCAGTGGCTCCGGCCGATGGACGCAGAAACCTTGCGCATAGTCGGCGCCAAGCTCATGCACGAGCGTCAAGGCATCTTCATTTTCAATCTGCTGGGCCACAACCTTCAGGTCCAGCGTGTGCGCGATGTCGATCACGGAGCGGATGAACGCCCGGTCCGTCGTGTCAGTGAGGATCGTGCGCAATAGCTCGCCATCAATTTTCAGCGCATCCAGATCGAGTCGTTTGAGGAATGCGAAGGAGGGCAGTCCGCTGGTGTACTGATCCAGGGTAATCCGACAGCAGAGTTCTTTGAATGCACTAATAAATGTGGCGGTCTCGGCCGGCTTGCGGATGACGACGCTCTCTGGAATTTCAAAATTCAGCGTGCCCGGCGGCAAGCCCGAGGCGTTGAGTCGTTCGATCAGATCGGCGGTGAAACCTGAAACCGGGCGTATCTCTGAGCGTGCAGCGAACGTCGCACACCGTTTTCATTTAAATGCGGTGTCGATTTGCCCTATCCATGACCCGTTTTTCTGATGGGCAGCGCCTGATTGAAGTATGGCCCTTACATTTATTCGAAAATTTACACCGCAATCCGGAGAGTCTGCTATGCCTTTCACCAACTCAAATATTCTGTTCGCCGCGATCCTCATCGGATCATGGGCGAGCTCTGCATGCGCCCAAGATATTGATTTTGAGAGCATCGCTGGCGAGCCGTCAGTGGATGGTCTTTCGATATCAAACCAGTTCGCCGACACACTGGGCGTCGTTTTCTCGCTGGCCAATGGCAATAGCCCTGTTCTCGCCCAGGTTGGCCTGCCGCAGACCGCTTTTCAGGGCTTTGGTCTGCAGGCAGACCAGCCCGCACCCGGCACGAACGCCGGACAGTTCTTTCTTACGGATGATGGCATCGTAGGTGCGCCGCCATCCACGCTTATTATCGATTATCTGGCGCCTGTTGCAGCGGCCAGCGGCATCATTTTAGACATTGACGGTACCGAAGAATGGACCATTGAGGCGCTCGATGGTGATGGCAACGTATTGACGACGGTCGTTCTCGAGCCGAATAACAATCTGGATGGATCGGCTACGCTGTGGACGTTCGACGAAGGCTTGCCAGTCATTGCGCAGATTACAATCGCGTATTCCGGAACGCAGACCATCGTTGGGCTGGCCTTCGACAACTTTTCACCGAGTTCAATTCCACCGGATTCGGACGAGGACGGCTTGCTTGATCCACTCGATAATTGCGTCCTGATATCGAATCCAATGCAGCTCGATACCGACGGCGACAGTATTGGTAACGCCTGCGACACCGATATAAATCTGCCAAACGACTGTGTCAGTAATGTGCTTGATCTCGCGACCTTGCGAGGGGCTTTCTTCGGCCGGCCGGGAGATGCCAATTGGAATCCCGACGCGGACTTCAACGGCGATGGCGTGGTCAATATTGTTGATCTCGGAATTCTCCGAAGCACGTTCTTCAGTGTTCCAGGTCCGAGCGGGTTCCCAAACGCCTGTAGCTAGATTAACGGATCAACAAGAGAGCGGAGATCCCGCTCCCCAAGTAAAAATAGTGCCGGTTCCCTCGCCAGAGGGGTAAGCTTGACGTCTAGAGCGACATTTCTAAAGTAGAGTTTCTGGCGATGAAACGGGCTTCTGCGGGCGTGCCATATTCCTATTTTTAGCTAGGCTTCATGAATATGGACAGCAAATATAGAAATCTTTTAGTCATTATGTCCATCGTTGTTGTCATGAGCTATTTCGGTTGGAATTACCTGGTTTCTGACCTTGCTAACAGTGTCAAGGTGGACAGTCTTGACAAACAGGAAGAGATCTCGTCGACTCGACGGCAACGTGCACAAAGACTCACGCTGGACGAGCGTACCGGCTTCGGTGTTTCTACGTTGTCAGATTCGTCACCCGAGAACCGAGAAGCTATACGGTTGTCATCTGCAAAGGATGCTCTAGCTCGATTCTCCGGGCAATTGTCGGAGAACCCTTTCACCACATATCAAAAAAACCTCGAAGCGGCTATGAACGGCGATGCGGACGCCCAGTACAACATTTACAGCGTGTTCTCCCAATGTGAGACTGCGCTGCGCTCAAAGGATATCGACGAATTCGCAACGACAGATAGTTTTCCTGATGATGTCATCGAAGACATGAGAAAATTGCAAAAAACATGTGATGAAATGCATGCGGAAATTGGAACTGAAGAAATTAAAAATGGTAGGAAGGCTTGGTTTGAATCTGCCGCCGAACAGAGACAGCCGCTAGCGCTAATACAGGCGAGTATAAGAGAGGGGTTTGATCCATCAATCAATAAAAGCGAGATTTTCGAATCTGCGTTTGAGACAAACCACCCAGATATTTATCGCCTTGTGATGTTTTATCACTCCGTGCACAACACGGATGCCCCGTTGGAGGGAAGAGCGTGGAATTTGATTACTTGTTCACAGAACCCAAGATGCGACGTTAATAATGCAGTCGACAGTCTGATGGCATTAGGCCACCTGCATGAAACAACGCAAGTCTTGGACAGGGTTATCGAAATAGACGCCGCTTTACAAACCAAATCGTGGGACAAGGTCGTTCCCGATTTTTAGGTCACAGGCTGAGAATGCGGGGATCCCGCAGCCCAAGTAAAAAAATGGCCGCTCCCTCGCCAGAGGGGGCGGCCGTTTTTTTGGTGGAGGTGGCGGGAATCGAACCGGCCGCGCGCTCCAAACCAATTCAGAGCGCCACACTACGTCGCGCGGCCAACCCCCACACGAACACAAAAACGCTGCGAATGAGAACGCGGGGATCCCGCAGCCTAACGAAATTTGGCGGCCCCCTCGCAGGGGGGGGTTGCCGAATTTGGTGGAGGTGGCGGGAATCGAACCGGCCGCGCGCTCCAAACCATTTCAGAGCGACACACCAAGTCGCGCGGCCAACCCCTATACAAACACAAGAACACTGAAAATGAGAACGCGGGGATCCCGCAGCCCAAGTAAAAAAATGGCCGCTCCCTCGCCAGAGGGGGCGGCCGTTTTTTTGGTGGAGGTGGCGGGAATCGAACCCGCGTCCGAATGTCCGCCGCCCAAAGGTCTACATGCTTATCCCGTCTTTAATCTCGCTACTGGCTACCCGAGGGGCAGGGAAAACCAGTGGCCAGCTCAGTACTTATTTAGCAGTT
>JBGCEL010000124.1:0-3158 GCA_045106455.1 Gammaproteobacteria bacterium | reverse complement strand
TCCATTCCCGATCACCACGATCGGCGGCGTATTTTGCACATGCATCGCAATGCGCCCGGCGTCATGGAGCAGATTAACCGCGTGTTTGCCGGTCACGATGTCAACATCGCGGCGCAGTACCTGCAGACGTCGTCCGAGGTGGGCTACGTGGTGATGGATGTCGAGCTCGATAATCCCACCGCGCTGCTGGACGATCTGCGTGGTGTCGAGGGCACCATTCGCGCGCGGATCTTGCACTAAGCCGTGGCAGATTTTACTCAGGCGTTTCACGCCATTGAGAAGATCGTGGGGGCGGCCGGTGTCGTGGCCGATCGTGATCTGTGGCCAGCGTATCTAAACGACGAGCGCCAATTGTATGTGGGCGAGGCGGCCATGATCGTGCGGCCGGCCACTACGCAGGAAGTGAGTGACGTAATGCGCGTGTGTCATGAGCACGGTTTGAGTGTGGTCCCGCAAGGCGGCAACACCGGCTACTGCGGCGGCGCCACACCCGACGATGGCGCGAATCAGGTGCTGCTGTCGCTGTCGCGCATGAATAACGTGCGCGCGCTCGATACGGTGGGTTTCACCATGACCGTGGACGCCGGCGTGGTGCTCAAATCGGCGCAGGACGCAGCGGCGGCCGAGAACTTGTTGTTTCCGTTGAGCATGGGCAGTGAAGGCAGTTGTCAGGTAGGCGGTAATCTGTCGACCAACGCCGGCGGGCTTGCGGTCTTACGCTACGGCAATGCACGCGATCTGGTGTTGGGGCTCGAAGTGGTGCTGCCAGACGGCCGGGTGATCGAGGGGCTAACGGGCCTGCGCAAAGACAACACCGGCTACGATCTAAAGAACTTATTCGTGGGGGCCGAGGGGACGCTTGGCATCATCACGGCCGCAGTGGTCAAGCTGTTCCCCGTGCCCAACGCTCGACAAACAGCGTTTTTGGCGGTGGCGGATTCAGCAGCGGCCTGCCGCTTGCTGGGTCAGGCGCGGCGTCAAAGTGGCGATGCGGTGACCTCTTTCGAGTACGTTTCGCGCGAAGCGCTTGACCTTGTGCTCGAACATATTGACGGCACCAGCGATCCGCTGGATGAGCGTCACGAGCATTACGTATTGATCGAGTTGTCTAACGGTCAAACCGAAGACGCCTTGCGTGACGTCACCGAAGCCATTCTGATGCATGGTATCGAGGCCGGTGACGTGCTCGACGGGGTGATCGCCGAATCCGGTCAGCAGCGTGATCGCTTGTGGCAGTTGCGCGAAAGCATTCCCGAGTCTGAAAAACACGCCGGCATGTCCGTCAAGCACGATGTGTCGGTAACCATTGATCGCATTCCTGAGTATCTGGCCAAGGCGCCGGATAGGGTGGCTCGCGTCGCGGCGTGTCGTTACTCGGTGTACGGCCATATCGGTGACGGCAATCTACACTACAACTTGCTGGCGCCGGCCGGCGACGATCCGGTGTCGTTCAAAGCGCAGCACGCCAGCGACCTGTCGCAGGCCGTGCACGATCTGGCGATGGAAATGGGTGGCAGCTTTAGCGCTGAGCACGGCATAGGCAAACTCAAGAAAAAGGCGCTGGCCGCTTATAAAAGCGACAGCGCCCTCGATACCATGCGCGCGATCAAAAACGCGTTGGATCCGGATGGCCGGATGAATCCCGGTAAGCTGTTTTAAACTTGCAGGATAATGTCTGACTGCGGCTTGCGTTCGCGCGCGCCGGTATCTTTTTCAGCCAATGCACCAAGATCACCCGGTGCGGGCCCGACGTGGGCATAACCCACAGCGAGCGCCGTAAACGGCACCAAATTGTCGGGTAGATCGAACACGTCTTTCGCCCGTTCCGGCACGATGCCGGCCATTTGATGCACATTGATACCGCGCGCACTGGCCTCAAAGTTAAGACTCGCCGACGCCGCTCCGAGATCATGCAGGGCGCAGCCGTTGGGCTTGCCGTTGAACTCAAACTCGGTGCGATAGCAGCCCAGCATCAACACCGGCGCAAACTTCGCCCATGCCTGATTCGGCTCCACCAAAACACCGAGCACGGCCTGCCACAGCGCCTCATTGCGCGAGCGTGAGCCCACGACATAGCGCCACGGCTGGGCGTTAAATGACGACGCCGCCCAGCGTGCTGCTTCGAGCAGGCTGGACTGGTCTTGCAAACTCACATCGCGATCCGGATCAAACGCATAGGGACTGTAGCGTCCGCTGATGTGTTTGTGGATCGGATGATCGGTGTTGGCGACTCTGCTCATTATTTTGGGCTCATTATTTGGGGCTCACATGGTTCGCTCTACGGCTTGCGGAATTTCAGCGTGAAGCGATCCGAGTTGCCGGTCACAGATTTGCGACCCACTTCGAAACGCAGTTCGTCGTCAGCGCGGTAATGAATATCGCTGAAATCTTCGAACACGAAGCCTGCGGCCAGCGCTTCTTTGATCATCACGACCGGATCAAGGCGGCGGCGATTTTCTGCTGTCAGTGGTTCCATGTGGCGCGCCGTGTGATCGACCACGCCGTAGACGCCACCGGACTTGAGCGCCTTGAAGGCCGCATTGTTCATTTTGGCGCGCGATGCCGGGTTCAGGTTGTGGGCGTTGCGGAAGGTCAGCACCATGTCGAAACCGGTTTCACCGAAGTCGACATCGTTGGTCAGATTGTAGAGCCCGAAGTTGTCACTGCGCTCAAAGCCAGGATCAATGTCCAGCAAACGTACGCGGTCAAAGCCGTCCTTATCGAGCAGATTGTCCTTCACCCTGCCTGCACCAATGGACACATACAGCTCGCCATCTTCGGCAAGGGTGGGCGCCAGAATTTTGGTGTACCAGCCGCCGCCTGGCAGCAGCTCGAGTACTTTCATGTCTTTGGTCATACCGAAGAACGCAAGCGTTTGTGCGGGTCGGCGATTGCGATCGCGGTCGGTGTCCGCCTCTGTGCGAATGGGTGCCTTCAGTGCCTCTTTAATTAGAGCTTCAGTGGCTTCGTCGGCAAGGCTTGAGACAGACAGTGCCGTCAAAACGGCGGCGCTAAGGTAGCGGATCATGTGTAGTTCCCTCGTGGTTCGAATCAGACTCCCGCGCGGAGTGTAGCTCATTCTAAAGAGGTTTTGAGGAGGCAGGGCTCGGTGACGCGGGCCCCGGCCGCGAGCGTGAAAGGATGACGATTGCCGCGCG
>JBGCEL010000123.1:0-45473 GCA_045106455.1 Gammaproteobacteria bacterium | reverse complement strand
GCGCGCATTGTGGGCGAGCTGACCGGTGGCAATATCGCCGGTCCAACGGCAGGTGTCTTGTTTACGCTCGCCTTGCCCGAGAGCAAAATTCGCCTGCGACTCCCCATCGTACGCACCATAACCGGCTACGATGCCGCCGATAGCGGTCGCGGTGTCAGCCCGGATGTGCGCGTGACGCTTACCGTCTCTGATGTGCGTGCCGGCCGTGATCGCGCGTTGGAAATCGCTTTGGCTACACCTTAAGAAGCGTTCACGTTTATACTTCGCGCCTGACTAATTTGATGCCCGAGGACTTTCGCATGCAACAGGCTTTGGACGCGCTCACCGAGCGCTTAACGGCCGCACCGCTGGTGCCCTTAATTCAAAGTGACGACCCTGATGAGGCGCTGCACGTCATGCGTGCGCTGGCCCGCGGCGGAATTCGCGTTGTGGAGGTGGTGCTGCGTACCGAGCGTGCGTATGACGTGGCGCGCGCGTTGGCAGCGGCTGAGGATGACATTACGGTCGGTGTGGGCACCGTGCTGAGTGAGCAGCATGCGCGGGACG
Source organism: Gammaproteobacteria bacterium (assembly GCA_045106455.1). GTDB lineage: Bacteria > Pseudomonadota > Gammaproteobacteria > Steroidobacterales > JBCCMA01 > JBCCMA01. The sequence continues at coordinate 44,927 of JBGCEL010000123.1, read as the reverse complement.
CCGTAGCGACCGGTGCAGAGTTCTTGGTCTCGCCGGGATTTGATCCTGCGGTGGTGCGTACGTCGCATGAATTGAATACGCCCATACTGCCCGGCGTTGCCACGGCAAGCGAAGCGCAGTGCGCCTGGAATCTGGGCTTGCGCAAACTCAAATTTTTCCCCGCCACGCAGTCCGGCGGCGTGGGCATGCTCAAGGCACTGAGCTCGGTGTTTCGTGACGTACAGTTTATGCCGACCGGTGGCATCAGTCCGGCCAACGTTGCAGATTTCGTTGCGCTGGACGCGGTGCTTGCCTGTGGTGGTAGCTGGCTCACACCGTCAGCGGCGATCGCGGCCGGAGACTGGGACGCGATAACGAAATTGGCCGCCGACGGCCTGGCGCTGTGCGCGCCAAACTAATCGTCGAGTTCGTCGAGCAGGTCTGACAGATCGCTTAATCCCTGCTGGTCCAAATTGGCCAGCGGGAAGTCTTCGGGCACCACCGTGTTGGATTGGCCACCCGCCAGCGTGCGTAACGTGGATAGCAACGTCTCGCCCAGCGTGTCGATGGTCGAGCTGGCGAACGCCGCTTGCGGACACACCATGTGGATCACCAACTGATCGTTTTCTATGGTCGCATTCATTTCCAACAAATAAGCGCGCGGTGCATCAGTCGCCCGCGCTTGTCCACAGCGTTCGTCGACCAGCTGCAGCAGATGCGACGCATCCGCCGACTCGCGTTGCCCCAGAAAATTAAACAACACCGCGCAGCGCGGTGTGCGGCGAACGTCTGTCGCCGCGGGCGTCTCGCTCGTGCTTGCCATGATTGCGCCGTAACTCAAGCCACGATGCGGCAAATCGCGCAGAGCACTTTTGGCCTGTCGTAGCGCCGCGGATGCGTCCTGCCAGCCTTGATCGCACTGCACGGTGAGCGGAAAGGCGGTGGTCATCCAGCCTACCGTGCGCGAGATGTCGAGCGTCTCAAACAGGGCCTCGCGGCCGTGACCTTCAAGCTCAAAGCGCACACGTGTGTCGCCTAAGTGCTGCCCCAGCGCACTGGCCACGCCGGCCAACAGCAGTTCGAGCGTAGTGGCGCGTGCGTCGGTGGCGCTGGCGAGAAGGGCGGCGGTGTCGTGCGCATCGAGCGTTTTGATCTGCTGGCGGACGTGTCCTTCTGTAAAAGACTCGCCGGCGTTGTCTTCTGGCGTGAGGTCGACGGGTGGCTGGCGTAAACGGCTCTGCCAGTCGCGTTCGATGGCGACGAAATCGTCCTGCTCTGACCAGCTGATCAGGTGTTTGGAAAACGCCGCCAGCGAATTGGTTTTCGCAGGTAAAGCGAGAGTTTGCTTCTGCGTGAGCTGCTCGAGCGCCAGCTCAAGGTCTTCGATGAGAATGCGCCACGACTCGGCGTCAACAATCAGATGGTGAACGACGATGACGAGCTGTTGTTGCATCGTGTCCGGCGTATGGACCAAACACACACGCAGCAATGGCGGTTGCGCCAGATCGAAATCAGCATTGAGTTGATCCGCGGTCTCACGCACCTCAGCGTCCACGGACGCGGTATCCGCTTGCGTCAGGTCCAGCTCGGACACCACGTCAAACTCGCGCGGCGCGTGCAGCCGACAGTGCCAAGCCCCATCGCGCTGCTGCTCAAAGCCACTGCGCAGGGCGTCGTGCGTGGTCACCACGGCGGCCACGGCGCGCTGCACGTCGGCAAGCACCACTCGCTGGCGCACGTCAAAGCGATAGGACAAGTTCCAGTGCTCGCGACCCGGTTGAATGTGATCAAAAAACCAGCGTTGAATGGGCATCAGTGGTTGTGCGCCGATAAGTGGCTTTTGCGAAATTTTTCGTGCGCCGCTGTGGTCGGCGTGCGCAGCTTGGCCGCTGATGGTGGGCCAGGCGAAAAAATCGGCCGGTGCGATACGCAAGCCCGCCTTGCCCGCGCGAGCAAGCACCCGAATGCTCAGCAGCGAATCGCCGCCGAGCGCAAAGAAATCGTCGTGAATGCCCACGTCATCAAGACCCAGCACGTCGCACCAGATGGCGGCCAGTGCGTGTTCATCGTCATTGGTTGGCTTGGCGCTCGAATCGCGCTCGGGCAACGTTTTGGAGAGGCTCTGCCGAGCCAGCCCGCGACGATCAATTTTGCCCGCGGCCGTGCGCGGCATGGCCTGCAACGCTTCTATGCGCTGCGGCACCATGTAGTTGGGCAGGTGAGTTTGCAGTGATTCACGCAATGCGTCGGTATTGAGCGCTTGCGGGCCGCATACAAAGGCCACCAGTTGTGCCGCAGCGCCGGCGTCGTTTAGTACCACCGCGGTTTCCTGCACGGTGCTATGGTCAAGGATGCACGCCTCGATTTCGCCTGGCTCTACGCGAAAGCCGCGTACTTTAATTTGATCGTCCGTACGACCAACAAACGACAAGCGGCCGGCACGCGACCAGCGAACCCGATCGCCGGTGCGGTAAAGACGTTCACCATCGGCGAACGGCGAAGCAATGAACTGTGCGGCGGTTTTTTCTGCATCGCCCACATAGCCCTGCGCCACTTGCGGACCGCCAACGTAGAGCTCTCCCGCGACCCCGATCGGCAGTGGTTGTTGGCGCCGGTTCAGTACGTGGGTTTGAGTGTTCGCGAGCGGTCGGCCGATGTCCACGGCCACATTGGCATGGAGGCGTGCGGCGCTACACCACACGGTGGTTTCTGTGGGTCCATACTCGTTGTGCAGCTGGCGCTCGGGTGCGGCGCGGGCGTGCTGTGCCACCAGTGTGTCAGGGCAGGCTTCGCCCGCGACAATCGCGACCGCCAGATGGGGCAGTGGCGCCTCGGCCGTTTGTTCCAGCATGACACTGTAAAGAGACGGCACGGTCAGTAGATGCGTGACGTGTTTTGCTTCGAGAAAAGCCATCAGAGCGGCCATGTCCTGCTCGGCGCGATCGGCCGGCAATACGAGTGTCCCACCACGACCCAGCGTCCAGAACAGGCCGGCCACCGAGCTATCGGTCGCAAGCGTCGAGAGCAATGCAAACATTGACGGCGGCGCGGCGTAGTACTCATCACGCGCGTGCACGGAATGAAACAAGTTGCGCTGGCTCACATCGACCCCCTTGGGGGTGCCGGTCGAGCCCGACGTAAACATGTAGTAAGCGCTGCTATCGAGCGCGGGCCCCGCAACGTTGCTGTCAGGTGCAGGCTCGATGTCACGCAGAGTCATGCGTGTCACGGACTCCGGCAGCTGGACATTGGTGTCGCCGGTGATCAGCGCACGCACCGGGCGGTTTAATGCAGCGAGTTCGGATGCAATTTGCGCAACGCGCTGCGGCGGCGCATCGGCCGCCACCGGCACGTACGCGGCGCCGGCGCCGTGCACGCCCATGATCGCCGTCACGGTGTCCGCCGAACGCGGCCCGATAATTAACACCGGATCTCCCGGTGCGACCGCCCGTGAGAGCAGCGCGGCCGCTACCGCGTTGGCCGTGGACATGAGTTTGGCGTAGGAGGTGGGGCCAGCACTGTCGATCAGCGCCACCGCGTCGGGCGTCGCCGCAGCATGGGCGGCGGTCTGATGCCACAGCGTGCTGACCTCGGACACGGGCCGGGCCGTATCGTTGAATTCGTGAGTGACCGTTTGGCGCTGTGCAACGCTGAGCGTGTTGATTTGCGCAAGTGGCGTTTCGAGTTGTTCCACCAGCGCCATCACGGTGGTCTGCAAATTGTCCAGCAGATCGTTCAGCGCGGCTTCGCCCATGCGCGCCGGGTCACTGACGCCGATCAGCGCGAAGGGCTCGTCTGGCACGGCGAGTATGGCCAACGGAAAATGACTGTACTCAACAAAATGATCGATGTGCAGCGCCAGCTCACGCGTCTGCGCGGCGGGCGCGGCCGGAAAGTTCTCATACACCAGAATCGATTCGAACAAAGGCTCGCCGGGTGTCACGCCGCTGGCACGCTGTGCGCTGCCAAGCGCCGATGCCTCCATGCTGCGTTGCTCCACCTGCGCGCGCTGCACGCTGTGCAGAAACTGTGCGACCGTGTGCGCCGGGTCGAGCGCGATGCGCAGTGGTAGCGTGTTGATAAACATGCCCGCTATTTGTTCGACGTCGGGTAATTCTGGCGGGCGCCCAGAGACGGTGGTGCCAAAGACCACGTCGTCGACATCGGCATAGCGTCCGAGCAGCAGCGCCCACGCGGCCGCGATGACGCTTGACAGCGTGACGCGTTGTTCTCTGGCTACGCGGGTTAGCGTTTCGACCTGTGCGGGTGCCAGCGTGCGCGTGGCAACGTGATGGGAAACACGGGCGGCGTCGATACCGTCGTGGACGTCAGGGAATACGGGCGCGTCGAAGCTTGCCAGTCGTTCGCCCCACCACTGATCGTCGCTGGTCGCATCACGCGCCGCCTGCCACTCCACGTAGCGCGAAAACGACGGCGCGCTCGCGGGCAGCGCATCGGAGTCGGCGTATATTTGCTGCGCTTCTTCGAGAATGAGGCGCATGGACCAGCCGTCCAGAATCAGATGATGAAATGTAAGAACGAAGCGGTGGTGATTGTCGCCGAGTCGGATCAGGATCAGGCGGAGCAGCGGTGCGCGGTCGAGTTCGAAACCAAGATCGCGATCGCGGTCGAGCAACGCCTGTAACATGGCACCGTGCTCATCCGCAATGGATTGACGCCAATCGAGTTCCTGCCACGGCGTATCCACGCGTTCGCGCACGATTTGCAGCGGCTTGTCGCGACCTTCCCAGGTAAAGAGCGTGCGCAACGTATCGTGTCGCGCAATCACCATGTCCCACGCGGCGCGCCAGCGGGCGGCGTCCAGCGCGCCGTCGATGCGGGCGCTGAATTGACTGTGATAGACCTGTCGCGCGTGGTCGGCGATGGCGTGAAATAAGATGCCTTCCTGAATCGGCGTCAGCGCCGAAATCGACGCAATATTGCGTGCGTTCACGGCGCCTCGCCAAAGTCGCTAAGCAAATCATCCAGATCAGTTTGATCGAGTCCGGCGGTTGGGAAGTCGCTGGGTGCCAGCGCCGCCGCGTCGCCGCGACGTACGCTTTCGATAATCGTGCGCAACGCGGCGGCAAAATTCTGCGCCAGCGTCTCGATGGTTTTACGGTTAAAGCGTTTGGGGTCGAACGTCCAGGTCACGTCGAGCTTGCCATCATAGACAATGGCATCCACAGCCAACGCGTGTTCGCGCGGCATGTCACGATCTTCACTGAGGCTGATGGGTCGCGTGAACGTGAAATAGTGACCGCCGGCTCGAGCGCGGTCCCACTGGCCCAGATAGTTGAACTGAATCTGCGGTTGCGGCTCATCGGCTAGTGTTTTGCGGACGTCTGCGTCAGAACTCAAATAACGAATGGCACCGTAGGCCAGTCCGCGATCGGGCAAAGCACGCAGCGCGTCCTTCACATCACGCACCTGATCGGACGCCGGCGCGTTGCTATCCACCGACAGCGCCACAGGACAGAGACTGGTGAACCAGCCTACCGTGCGCAGCACGTCTACATCGGCGCTGACGTTTTCGCGACCGTGATTTTCAATATCAATTAGCGCGCTCGATGAGCCGGTCCAGGCGTTGAGCGCCGTGGTCAGTGCCGTTAGCAACACGTCAGGTGCCTGCACTCGCCACGACGTTGCGGCATCGACCAGCATGCCCGTGGTGTCGTCGCGGCTAAAGGCCGTGCGGACGAACGCCGCTTCGCCGGCGCAGAAATGCCCTTCGCATGGCTGATCAGCCGGCAGTTGCGCGGGGGCATTGGGTAGCGTTACCGCTTGTGCCCAGCGTTGTGGGTCACTATTGGCGTAGTCAGTGAGTGCCGCGGTGAAGCGGCGCACCGACGTGGTTTTCGGTGGCAGCGATACCGGGTGCGCATCGTGCAGCTGACCGTAGGTGTTCTGCAAGTCTTCGAGCAATATCCACCACGACACGCCGTCGATGGCCAGATGATGGACCACAATGACCAGCCACGGCGGTAGCGCGTCACCGCGCTCGACCAATACCGCGTGCACCAACTCACCGCGTGCCAAACACAGCTGTTTGTTGGCCTCGGCAATAATGCTCTCTAACTCAATGTCGTGGGATGCCGCGGGCACGCTGCTGATATCACGTCGGTCCAGTTTGACGCTGACCTGTTCGGGCGCCAGCAGCACCTGCTGCCAGCCGTTGTCCACGTGCTCGTATTTTGCTCGCAGTGCGTCGTGGTGATGCAAGACGTGGCGCAGCGATTCTTCCAGCATCAACGCATTGATGTTGCCGGTGGCACACAGCACCACGTTCTGATTGCAGTGATCCGGGTTGGTCGCATGGCGTTCGAAAAAGCGGCTCTGAATTGGATTGAGAGCAACCGGGCCCTCAATGCTGCCCTGTTCGCTCAGTACCTGCTCGGTGTCGCCGACCACCCGCGCCAGTTGACGTACGGTGGCGTGCTCAAAAATTTGTTGCGGCTTCAGCGTGAGGCCGTGCTTGCGCGCGCGCCCGACAATCTGAATGTTCAAAATCGAATCGCCGCCGAGATCAAAGAAGTTGTCGTTCGCACCCACGCGATCCACGCCCAGCACCTGTTGCCAAATAGCGGCGAGGTTGCGCTCTACTACTCCGTCGGGCGCTTCGTATTCCACGTCGAGCGCCGGTCGCAGTGCATCGGGGTCCGGTAATGCGGCGCGGTCGAGTTTGCCGTTTTGGGTGAGCGGCAAAGCCTCAATACGCACAAACTGTGTGGGCACTACCGCGCTTGGCAGCGTTTTGGTAAGCCTGGCGCGTAGCACGGCCAGATCGACATCCTGCTCGCCGGTGTAGTAGCCAATGAGCTGGCGATGGGCGCCGGGCGTTTGTTTGCCGTCGGGCATTTCGTAGCCGATCTCGTCGAGGATCGCGCGCACGTTGTCCACGTTTATATGATCGTCGAGTTCTTCGCGTGCCGCGTCGCGCTGTTTGTGACCCAGTCGCACATCCCAGCTGTAGGGCAGGGAGTAGTTGTGAAACCCGCGTTCGGCTTTGTGTACGAAAATGCCCGCTTCGTTAATCAGGCAGTTGGTGGAGCGACCGGTGTCGGCCGGTCGCACCCACGGTACGCGGTGCGCCAGATAGTTGAGCATTTCATCCAGGCTGACGTCCGTGTAGCGATAAAAATCGACGTACTGAATTTCATCGAAGATATCGTCGTTTTCAAATACGCTGACATCCATGTTGCGCGACACCGCATCGTCCGCCCGGTGATAGGCTTTACGCGCTTCGATGACGTTTTGATCGATCTGCGCAGGGTCGAAGATGCGTTGGGTAAATTGATCTGCCACGCGTGTCTCAAACACCTGCCCACGGGACAGACCCGTGAAGATGTGCCGGATGCCGCGTTGACGCGCCAGCTGTACGCTGAGCGTGTAAATCGTTTTGAAGCAGCCGTTGCAAACGTTGCTAAAGCGACGCAGGCTGTCCACGAAAATTTCGTTCATGGCCGGCGTGCTACCGACAATCAACTCGAGCCCAAGCTTGTCGGTAACGCGCCGCATGTTGGCTTTCGCGCCTTCAGAAATAAAGCCGTTGTCCAGCGTGAAGACCAACGGTGTGAGTCCCATGTCCACAAGTTGGCACAACGCGAACGTGCTGTCCTTGCCGCCGCTGAGCAGCATCATGGAGTCGGGCTTGTTGGGCGCATTTTTGATGACACTATCGACAATGCGCTGTAGATCATCGAGGGAGCCAAAATACTTGAGCGCGCGCTCGCGTTCGTCGTGATAAACGCGACAGATATGGCAGACCAGGTCGTTATCCAGGCGCGCATTGGGATGGCGCCCGGACAGGCCGCAGCGCTGACAGAAGGTTTCTTCGGCGGTCTCTTCGGTCACCGTCAAACGGGCGGCGGCCGCCGTGACGCCGGGTACTGCTGCCAACGCGGCTTCGATGTCTCCCAGTTCCACACGAACGCCGTTCACCTTCACCTGATCATCACGTCGACCGTGATAGGCAAGCGCGCCGTCATCGCGCCAGCGGGCCAGATCGCCGGTGCGATAGAGTATTTCGCCATCGCGAAATGGATTGGGGCAGAAGCGTTCGGCGTTAAGGCCGTCACGTTGGCGATAGCCTCGTGCCACGCCGACGCCGCCAATGGCGATTTCGCCAATGGCGCCGCGGGGCATGAGCTGTCCCGCCGCGTCTACAACGTAGATGTGCGCGTGATCGATGGCGCGGCCAATGGGCACCGACAGTCCCGTATTTTGGGTTGGATCGAAGCGATGAATCATGCACGCGACGGTGGCCTCGGTTGGCCCATATTCGTTATACAGCGTGACCTTGTCGTCGAACTGGCGACTCACCGCGCGGGCCAGCGAAACCTTGAAGTCTTCGCCGCCAACGATGAGGGTGCGCACCTTCGAAGCGGACAGGTCCATGGGCAGAATCAAGCTCAAATGTGCCGGGGTCAGCTTGATCACATCGACGCGGTTGTCTTCGATCACATCACGAATCGCCAGTCCGTCGCTGTCTTGGTTTTCCGGATAAATGACGAGACAGCCGCCGTCGATCAGCGGTGCGAAAATGGACGTGACCGTCAAATCAAACGCCAGCGACGAGAACAGTGGCCAGCCGGCGGCGGCGCCGTCATGGTAGGCGCGGGCTGCCCAAGTTGCGTAGTTGGCAAGGCCAGCGTGCCGCACTTCCACGCCTTTGGGGCGACCCGTCGAGCCGGAGGTGTAAATGATGTAGGCAATGTCTTCAAGCGTAGCGCGAGACGTTAGCTCGGCGTCGCCGGGCGTCGGAATATTGGTTAGTGCGTATTGGGTCACATTCGCCGGCAGCGCGATGTTTAACGCCGGGTCTGTGACCACTAAGCGTGGCTCGGCGTCCTCGAGCATGAGTTGAATACGCTGCGCTGGATACGCAATGTCGATGGGCACGTAGGCGGCACCAAGACGTTGAATCGCAAGCATCGCAATGACGGCGCGACGGCTTCTTGGCAACGCCAGCGCGACGCGATCACCGCGCTGTACGCCGTGTTGCTCAAGCGTTTCGGCCAGCGTTTGCGAGCACGCCGCGAGTGCGTGATAGCTCATGGTCTGCGCGCCGAGAAACAGTGCCGTGGCGTCAGGGGCGCTCCGGGCCTGCTCGTCGATGAGCTCAACCACCGTGCGTTCCGGCGGTGGCGTCGTGGCCTGCGATGCCCCCAGCGCAAGCTTGTGCGCGGTGCCGGCGTCGTCAATCAGTGACACACGTGCAATCTGCTGCTCGGGAGACTTCAGCATCGCGTCGTTGAGCGTGAGGAAGTCGCGTCTGGCGCGTTCAACATCGTCGCCGACAAACACATCCTCGTGCAGATCCAGATGAACGCGCAGCGCGTCAGCGCGATCAAAGTCTTCAACCTGAATACGTACCAGATGGCCGCGATCGCCGTGATCGGCGTGCACCCAGGTGGACGTCATGTCGTGACCGGCAAAATCACCATACTGCGCGGTAATGACATTAAGCACGACGTCATACGCGCGGTGATGTGCGTGGCTGGTGGTGCCTGCTGGTGCATTGAGCAGGAGATTGCGCGTCGCCAGCGCCACTTTTTTGTACAGCGACGTAAAGGACTCGCCGTCACTGATCGTGACCTGAAGCGGAAAGACCTCGATAAACATACCGGGCGTGCGTTTGAGCGTAGCGGCGCTGCGATTGTGCGACGGCGTCCCGATCGACAAATGTTGTTCGCCGCCGAGTCTGTGCAGCCAGGCAAAATAGACGGTGGCGAAATACTGGAAGCGGGCCAGTTCAGGCGTGATGGCGGCAAACGGTGGCGCTGCCACGAGTTGCTCCAGTTGCCGGGTGCGCTGTGCACCGAAATCGCAGGCAAAGCGATGTGTGCGCCCGGTGCGTTCAGCCGGAGTGGCGCGATAAAAACTGGACGGTTCAAACGGCTGCTTGAGTGCTTCGCTCCAAAACGTGTCGGCACGTACCGCGCTTTTGCTGTGTCGGCTCGCCTGCTCTTTTTCGATGTAGTCGACAAACGCTGGCAGACTGGCCACATCGTCTTGCGTGCCGCTTATCTCGGCCGTGTACAGCTGTGACATCTGGCGATAGAGCACGGCCGTGGACCAAGCATCTGTGGTCAGGTGGTGCTGGTTGAAAAACCAAACGTGGTCCGATTGCCCCATTTTGATCAGGCAGCTGTCGAACAAGCAGCGCGATAGATCGAATTGCTGCTGAGCACGCGCGGACTGCCAGTTACTAAGAGCGATTTCGGGCGCGTCGGCGGTGGTCAGGTCGACCGTCTCCACCGTGTACTCAAGCGCGTCGTTAACATACTGGTGGACGACCCCATCGCGTTCACCAAACGTGATGCGCAGCGCGTCGGCTTGCTGCAGCAGCAAAGCAAACGCGCGCTCAAATGCGGCAGTGTCCAGATCACCCTGGATGCGGAACGACAGCGCCATGTTGTACAGCGGTTCGGATGGCTGTAACTGTTGGCCGGTCCAGATCAGCTGCTGACTGCGCGTTAGCGGATAGGGTGCACTGCGTTGACTCACTTTGTGTCGGACTCCGTCACGCCACGGTTGCCAAGATAGGCGACTAGTTTTTCAACACTGCGGAAATGGGTGATCGTGAAGTCCTCAGGCGGAACCGTCACGCCAAAGGTCTGCTCAATGTGATCCATCATGCGCAGCATTCCCAGTGAGTCCACCATGCCGTCGGCCAGAAGGTTGTCGTCGGCGGTCAAATCGTCGGCGTCGTCCAGCAGTTCGTCACGAATATAATTGAGGAGTTGATTCTCGAGGCTCATGTTCTGGTTGCTCAGCTTATGGAGTGAATTGGGTTTGTTCGGCCAGCGCGCGACGATCAATCTTGCCGCTGGTCGTACGTGGAAAATCAGCAATAATGTCCAAGGCGGCCGGCATGGCGTACCACGGCAGTCGCTCACGTAACGCCCGGGTCAGTACGGCGACGTCCGCATTGGCGGCCTCTTGCAGCGTCACTTGGGCGCGGATCTCATTGGCGCCTTGATCGTCGGACAGCGCGAAAGCAGCCCCTTCCAGCACATCGTCCAGACCGGTAAGAGCAAGCTCCACCTCGTCCAGTTCAACGCGGTAGCCACGAATTTTGACCTGACGATCCATGCGACCTGCAAAGTGCAGTCGGCCATCGTGATTCTGACTGACCACGTCGCCGGTTCGAAAGTAGCGTGTGAACGTGCCGTCGTCCTGCGACACGTTCACAAAAACGCGGGCGTTTAAATCGTCGCGTTGCCAGTAGCCCATCATCATCGTGGGCGAGGCGATCCACAGCTCTCCGGTTTGTCCTTGCGCTGTGGGAGCGCCGGAGGGGTCCATGATCATGCCGCGGGCGGTATGCGCCACGTGACCAATAGACACCGCGGTGGCCGGATCATGATCCTCGGGGACCGTGTAGTGGGTAACGCCGTTCACTTCGGCCGGGCCGTACATATTGTCAAACCGAACCTGTGGCCAGCGCGCCATCAGAGCGGTCAAATGAATGGGGGCGAACGCTTCACCGCCAAATATGACCCAGCGCAATGCGTCGAAACTAAAACGCTCGATGGCGCCAAGGTGAAGCAGTTGGATAAGCGCAAACGGCACGGTGAAAAGCACGCTGATGCGCTCGGCGTGAATCAGCTCGGCGTAGCTGGCGGGCAGCTTTGTATATTCCTCAGGGATGATGACGGTGCAGGCGCCGGCAACGAGGCCCGCGAAGTAGTCAAAAATCGACAGGTCAAAATGCAGCGGCGCGTGATTGCTGAGCCGATCGCTTTCGGCCAACTCATACTCAGCCGCCGCCCAGGTGGCAAACGCCAGACCACTTTGGTGGTTGTGCATGATGCCCTTGGGCGTGCCGGTCGATCCTGAGGTGTAAATAATATAGGCCAATGCGTCGGCATCGATCTTGATCTCAGGTGCGGTCGCAGGCGCTGCGGATACCTGCTCCGGGCCGATAAACGCAAAATCGGTGTCGGCGAGATTAAGACCGACCAGCGTGCCAAGCGGGTGCTCGTGTTCGGTCAAGGCGCGCAGCGTGCGACGCTTGCCCTTGTCACTAATGGCGATGCGAATATCCGCGTCGCGCAACAGGCCGGCCAGACGCGTCGCGCGCGCGGAGGGATCGAGTGGTACGTAGGCCGCGCCGGCCATCATGATGCCGTACATCGCGACAGGCGTGTAAAGGCGCTTGTCCATAAAAATGCCGACGCGATCGCCGGGTTTTACACCGGCATCGATCAGGCAATGGGCAAGCTGGCACGCCGTGGCGTGCAGTTCGGCGTAGCTCAACGATTCATCGGCAAAGCGCACGGCCTCGCGGTCCGGTGCGCGCCGGGCATGCAGGCCCAACCACTCATGAATCAGCGTCGGCATGTTAGAGCCCGAGCAGCCGGGCAACGATGTTGCGCTGGATGTCTGAGGTGCCGGCGTAAATGGTGCTGCCGATGGCATCGCGCGCGTCGCGCTCAATACCAAATTCGCTTAAGTAGCCACGGGCGCCGTGCACCCGAATAGCATCCAGACTCGAGGCCATAAACGACTCGCCCAAATGCAGTTTCAACAGCGCGGCTTCGGTCATTGCGTTTTGGCCGGTTTGCTTGAGCCACGCTACTTTGTAGAGCAGCAGGCGCGAGGTTTCCAGACGCAGCTTCATCTCCACGATGCGATGTGACACGGCCTGAAAATGACCGATGGGTTGTTTGAACTGACGACGCTCGCGGGCGAAGGTGACGCACTCGTCAAGCTGGCGTTGCATGGCCCCAAGCTGGCTGGCGAGAATGGCGCAGCGCTCCCACTCGAGTGAGCTGGACGACAGACTTACTCCCGCGCCCTCCGGGCCAAGCAGCTGCGTGTCAGCCACGAAGACGTCGTCAAAAAAGAGATCGCCAAAAGGCACCGTGCGTAAGCCCATCTTTTCCCGGTTGGGCCCCACGCGAACGCCTTCACTGGCGGTGTCGACCAGAAACGCCGATACGCCCCATTTGCCCGCATCGGGATCGGTCAGGGCAAACACAAGTGCGACGTCGGATACCGGCCCCAGTGAGATGTAGTGCTTATGGCCGTTGAGTTGATAGCCACCGTCTACTTTGCTGGCGGTGGCAGACATGCTGTAGAGGTCGGAGCCGGTGTTCGGTTCGGTAACCGCGTGCGCGCCGATGAGGCTACCGTCACACATGCCCGGCAAGTAACGTGCTTTTTGCTCGTCGCTGCCAAATTTCAAAATGGGCAACTGAACGGTCCAGACGTGTGCATTGACGGCGAAGGCCAGGCCGTTGTCCGGGCAGGCTTCACCCAGTGCTTCGGCGGCGAGCAGGGCGGTGAGGAAGTCGACGTCGTCGTGCGGGCTGTAGGCATTTCCTGCGGCCAAGCTGAGCAAACCGAAGTCCGCGCAGCGTTGCCACAGATCACGATCAAAAACGCTGTCGCGATCGCGCGCAACCACATCATCGACTAAATTCTCGCGCGCAAAATCGAACACTTTGCGCTTGAATTCGAGTTGCCCTGTGTCGAACGCGAAGTCCATTAGCCGACCCGGCCCAAGACCCAGTTCATCAGCGCGCCGGCCGGTAGATCAATTTCCAGCGCGCGCTCGATAAACCAGTACATCGCCACCACAATCAGCGCGATCGCGCCGACACGGAGCATTCCCTTAATGTAAAACGGCGTCTTGCGCATCAAATACAGCAACGGGAACAACGCGCAGACGATGACGATCTGGCCGAGTTCGACGCCGACGTTAAAGCCCAACAGCGAATGCACCATGTACTTGGGCGGAATGCCGATGCCACCCAGAATGCTCGCAAAGCCAAAACCGTGAAACAGTCCGAAGCCAAACACGATAAGCCAGATACGTGTCTTGAATATTGGGATCAAAATGTCGAGCGCGGCAACGGCAATGGACAACGCAATAATGGATTCGACCACGCGCGAGGACAACGACACTTTGCCAAGCGCTGCCAGTGACAGTGTGATGGTGTGAGCGACGGTAAACACAGTGACGATCTTGAGTACGTAAATCAGTGCTTCGCTAAAGCTCTCTACCGGCACCCACTTGCCATCCCGGCGACGCACGACCGCGGGAATCAACAGGGCTAGCAAAAACAAGATGTGATCAATGCCGATCCAGATGTGGTGCACGCCCATTTTAACCATGGCGATGAAGCCGGTAAGCGTCGAGTTGGCGGACAGATCGGCGGTCAGTACGCCCGAACCCGGAACGAAGCTCAGCGCAATGTTGCCTTCGTCATTGAATGTGCCGGTTTTCCAGTTGTCCTCGATCACCATAAACGCACGATGGCTCGGGCGTTCATTCAAAATCGCCTCGTAACGCATATCGATACTCTCTGGCGGTTTGGCCAGATCTTTGAAGCTAAAGTGCAGTGACAGATACTGACCAAGCGGCAGCTCGGTGATACCGAAGTCGGTAAACGGCATGGAGAGTTCGCTACCGTTAACACCCATGGCAACATTGTCGCGCACATAGTTTTGGACGATGGGCACGGCATCCCGCACATCGTCGAGCGTCGCGTCGCCGCCTTCGGGTAGCGACAGCCCGAGGATGGCGTTGATGTCTTTCATGGTGATTTCGACGCGGCCGTCGATGGAGTCGTCATAGACGTCCAGGAAGACGTAGCTCTGGTTCGGCGCGTGTGCGTTGGCGAGCGCTGTGCACAGCGTCAGGCAGGTGATCAGGAGCAGTCGCATCATGACAATAATTCCGGTGTTGCTTTTGTTGGTGGCGTAGCCGCGGATTGTGCGCTCACAGGGGCATCCGCGTCGAGTAAAGGTTGTAGTGCGTCGGCTAAATCTTCGACGTAGGGTTCACGCATCAAATTATCGTGAAAGCGGCCCGGCAGGCGATGCACGCTGGCGCTGTCGAAAAACTGACTCCAGCCCAGCGCTTCGTCGCGAATGCGCCAGTACTGTTGACGCTCTATGCGTAATACATGGGCGTGCAGCGGGAGTTTGTCGATGCCTGGATTTTTGTGCGCAAAACCCACATCGCGAATCCACGGGCTGCCCAGACCAACATCTTCATTTGCCGGACCGATTGCCGTCGGTTGGGTCGGGCTGGGTTCGGTAGCGGCGGGTGCTGCGGCACCGCCAAACAGAGCGCGTAAACGCCGGCGGTAGTAGGCCAAAACCCGGCGCGCGCGATGCACGTAATACACCCACGACACGGAGTACAGACTCCAGGTATTCACCACGCCGAAAAAGGCGACCGTCTCGCCCTGCGCCTGCAATTGGCGCGACATAGCTAATGCCAAATGGGCGCCACCGCACATGCCGAGCAATTTGTACGGACCTGCGGGCTGGTATTCGCGCAGCGCCGTGACGTAATCGCGCGCCATCGGCTCGATGATGTCCGGGTCCATGGGCTCGGGTGTGTCCGACAGCGGCGGAGCCTGCAGTACGGCCACCTCGGTATGTGGCGCAAGCCGGCGCGACAGCACGAAATAGCCCAATGTGTTGACCTCCGGGGAGGCCACGCAGATCAGCGGCGCACCACGACCGCCGCTGCGCAGAGGCAGCACCATGCCGGGTCGCGTTGGCCAGTCGGCCTGCGCGAGAGTGCGCGCGATGCCGTTGACGGTGGGTGCTTTAAACAGCGCCAGCAGCGGTACGTTTTTGCGCGTGCCCCGACATAGGTTCGCGTGCAGTTGGGCGGCGCGCAGCGAGTTACCGCCAAGTTCGAAAAAATCCTGATCGGGATCCACCGAATCGAGTTCCAGTGCCTGCGCAAACTGATGCGCCACCAGTTGCATCATCAACGCCTCTGGAATGCTCTCACGCCCCGCCGTGTCCTGCTCCGTGGTGTCAGTGACCGGGGCGATCGTAGCGGCGGCAACGGGTGCACTGTCGATGGCCGGCATGTCGTCGGGTAACAGGCTGTGCAACGTGCTGTCGACCTGCGCGGCGGCGATGGCGAGCACAAAGTGCCGCAGTCGGTCGAGGACCTGTGCGGCGTGCTCCGGGTCAGCGGCGCGCTGGTGCAGAAACAACGTGATCGCGTCTGCACGTTCTTCGACACTTAGCGTGAGCGGATAGGCGGTGGCCATTTCGTCCGACAAAGGCGTCATGTCCAGTGGCAGGCGATCGCCCGCGGGTGCTAACCAGACCAGCAGCGTGTCGAACAACGCCTGACCTTCCGGCAGTTCAGACTGTGCAGCGATGGTCAGCGGCGATACGTATTCGTAATCACTTCGATCAAACGCCGCCTGCTGCATTGATTTGAGCCACCGTGCCAGCGGCAGCTGCCCGTCCAGTCGGCTGCGGACCGGCAGATTATTTACGAACGAGCCGACGATGCGCTCAACATTGGGGACCGCCGGTGGTCTGGCCGCCGCGGCGATGCCAAACACAACATCATTGCAGTGATTGGCTTCGCCAAGTGTTAGCGCGAGTGCGGCCTGTACCAGCGTGCCTTTTGATACGGCAAATCGGCGCGCCGCGTCTTCGAGCGCTGCGCACGACTCAGGGGCGAGAGAGAATTTATGCGCTTGTGGTGTCGCGGCGGCCGCCCGCGTCGACGCCAGCTTGCTTGTGGCGGTGTAGCCGGCCAAATATTGGCGCCAAAATTGGGCGGCGTGTTCATCGTCCTGTTGGCTGAGCCAATCTACGTACTGGCGATACGCGGGCGCGGTCGACAGATTGGGCTGGTGGCCACGCAGCAGCGCTTCATAGGCGGTATCGAGATCGCGAAAAATTTCGGCCAGACACCATCGATCCATGAGCAGATGGTGCGAGGTCCAGATCAGGCGCCACTGGTCAGCCGCCAGACGAACCAGGAAAAACCGCGTCAGCGGTGCGCGTGTTGGGTCAATACCGGCGCTTCGATCTTCGCGACATAATTGGTCGAGCGCGTCCTGCTGGTCGGCCTGATCACGAAGATCGATGGTCTCGAACGGTACGGTGACCTGCTGACGTACCACTTGCAGCGGTCGGTCCACCTTCTGACTGACGAATGCCGTGCGCAGCATCGGGTGACGTTCCACCACCGCCTGCCAGGCGCCGCGCAGCGCCTCTGCATCCACGCTACCCTCGATCGCGAAAACAAACTGTGTGAGCAGCGTGTCACGACTCCTTTGGGCAAGCGTATGCAGAAGCATGAGCTCCTGCATGGGGGTTGCCGGGTAGATGTCTTGAACATTCTTCATGATGTGGTTGTGCTGACGCGCCGCAGCATTAAAAGTAGAGTGTGGCCGGTGTGGCAGGATGAGAGGGCGTTACGCTCGGTCACCACGCCATCCATAGCGCTGCCGCTGCAGGTGGCCCGACATGGACACACCTTGTATAGGAGGATCGCAGCGAGACGGAGCATGGATGCGCGATTCCAACCCATCCGGCAAGAATAAAACGAAAGTGTTCGCAATGCGCATAGACATAACAAAAATCAGGGCTCTAAAGCGATGAAAACAACTCTGCTCGAACGCGACGACGTCGCCAACATTGTTCGCCATGTGGGCCTCAACGAGCTTATGGATGAGGCCATAGACGGTATTCGCCAAGTCTGTCTGGATCAGGCGAAAGGGTGCGCCGAGGTGCCGCAGCGTTCGGGTTTTCACTATGAAACACCGCGTTTGGGGCTGTTGGAGTGGATGCCCGCGATGCGCGTGGGTGAGCGCATTGTGATCAAAATGGTCGGCTATCATCCGCGCAATCCGGAGGCGTTGTCTTTGCCCACGATCTTATCCTCCGTTCTTGTTTTTGATCCCGCATCCGGACATCTGGATGCCGTCATCGACGGTAATTTTTTAACGGCGCTGCGCACCGGTGCGGCATCCGCGCTGGCAACACGCATTTTGATGCCAGCGGGTGCTGCAACGCTTGGACTCATCGGCGCTGGCGCACAGGCCGTGACGCAGCTGCATGCGATCTCACGTGTGATGCCCGTTAATACGGTTGTGCTGTTCGATGTGGATGCAGCGACACTGCAATCTTTCCCCGCTCGCGTCGCGCAGTTGGGCTTGAACGAGCTCGATCTGCGCGTAGGCACGGTGGCTGAGGCGGCTGCTTGCGATGTGGTGTGCACGGCGACGTCGGTGGATATTGGTCAGGGGCCCGTGTTGCCGGCCGATGCACTGTTGCCAAATGTCCACATTAACGCCGTTGGCTCGGACTTCCCGGGCAAAACAGAATTGCCGCTGTCGGTGCTTGAGCGCGCCGTGGTGTGCCCGGATTTCACGGCGCAGGCCAAAAAAGAAGGTGAGTGTCAGCAGCTGGACGATGCACAAATCGGTCCGGACCTGGCGGCCATGGTGTGCGCTGGCGACGAGCGCTGGCGCGAATCGTTGACCGTTTTTGATTCCACTGGCTGGGCACTCGAAGATTACGTGGTGGCCGAAATGTTTCGGCGTCATGCCACGGCCATCGGCGCCGGCCGTTTGGTTGAGTTGGAGAGCATTTCGCAGGATCCCAAGGACCCCTACGGTTTTTTAGGCCTCGCACAGAACGAGCTTAGAGTGGCGCGTTGAGTGACGTGCCGGCACAGGTGAGCGTGCACAGCATCGATCTGGCCATCGATCGCCGGGCAGCTGAGGCACAGCTGATGCAGCTGTCCGGGCCCGAGCGCGAACGCGCGCGACGTTTCGCCCACGATCGCGATCGACACCGCTACGTGGCGGCCCACGCCGGATTGCGCCGGATTCTGGGCGAGTGGCTCAAAGAGCCTCCGGCCGACGTGCGTCTGCAGGCAGAGATTCATCACAAACCCACGCTGCTTGATCATCCCGAGGTGCACTTCAATCTAAGCCATGGTGATGATGTTGGTCTTGTGGCGATCTCGACCCACGGCCCGGTCGGCGTGGATGTGGAGCGCCTGCGGTCGCTCCCTGATATGGCGGCTGTTGCGGATAGTGTGTTTTGCGCGGCGGAGCGTGCCGCCTGGCGGTCGGTGCCGGAAGCACTGTCAGTGCGAGCGTTTTTCAACGGCTGGACGCGCAAAGAGGCACTGATAAAAGCCACCGGCGAGGGGTTTCGTGCCAATCTGCAAGCGCTGTGCGTGTCCCTGTTGCCCGACGAGCAGCCGCGGGTTCTTGCCGCGCCACCGAGCGTTGAGGCGCCATGGCAGCTGCAGCAACTTGAGCCACAGCCGGGCTACGTCGGCGCAGTGGCCATGCGCTGTGCGGTGCCGTTCGAGGTTCGCGTGCACGCAGACTGAACGTGCACGGCTTGCCCTGCGTGATTTATGCTTGGGCGTGTCGTTTTTCTACGGAGATTTTCCCGCATGTCTATTCGTACTGAAATGCCGCTGCTGGCACGCCATGAGGGCGTGTGGGAAGGCTACTACCGCTATTACAACGGAGCCGGCGATAAGATTGATGAACACAAATCGCGCTTGCTGTGTCGCTTGCCCAGCGACGATGAGTATCACCAAACCAATTTGTATCGCTGGGCGGATGGCAAAACTGAGACGCGAGATTTTCCGACGCGTTTTGAAAAGGGCAGGTTGGTGTTCTACACGGAGATCGACGGCTGGGCGGCCAAGGTGGATCTCGACACGTACAACCGCACCATGATGCTGCATTGGACACGACGCGAGGAACGCGATCTGTATCTCTACGAAATGATCCAGATCAGCGATTGCGGCACGGCGCGTGCCCGGGTGTGGCAGTGGTTCAAAGCGGATCGTTTGTTCCAGCGCACGCTGATCGACGAGCGCCTCGTGTCCACAGATTGGGCCGCCTACGACGGCAAGGACCCAAGCTACGCTGAGTTGGCCACGGCGGTGGATGCTGGCGCTTAAGCGCAACGCCTTAGGTCTTACGCCGGGTATTTGTTGTCTTGAAGGTATATCATTATGGCATTTGACCACGAGGGTAAATCGTGTCGGAGCAAAACCAGATTGTTGTGCTCAAGCAGCGCAGCGTGGGCGTGCCGCAGCCTGCAGATTTCGAACTGACATCGGCCGCGGTCGCAACGCCCGCTGCGGGGCAATTGCTGTGCCGTGCGCAGTACCTGACGCTTGATCCCTACCTGCGCGGAAAAATTAGCGGACGTCATCTGTCCGGTGCGATCAATCCGGGCGACATGATGGCCGGTGAGGTAGTCAGCACGGTCGTGGTCTCCAACGACGAGCGTTTTGCGCCCGGCGACACCATCGCGGCTTTTAGCGGCTGGCAAACCCACCCGGTAGTGGATGCCGACAGCGCGCGCAAGATCGAAACCCACGGCGCCCCAATTTCTACGGCGTTGGGCGTAATGGGAATGCCCGGGCTTACGGCCTATGCCGGTACGCTACGTCTGGGGCAGCCGCTGCCGGGTGATCGCGTGTTGGTCTCGGCTGCGGCCGGCCCCGTGGGTTCAACGGTTGGACAGATTTCCCGGATTCAAGGTGCACACGCCGTCGGTATTGCTGGCTCGGATGAAAAATGCGCGTGGCTGCGCGAGGAAGCCGGCTTCGTTGATTGCATCAATTATAAAAAAGAAGACCTGCGCGCCGGCATTGCACGAACCTGCCCGGATGGCGTCAACATGTACTTTGACAATGTGGGTGGCGACGTTCTGCAGGCGGCCATGGAGCATCTGGCCCTGGGAGCTCGGGTGGTACTGTGTGGTCTCATGGCGCAATACAATCAGGATGAGATGCCGCCCGGACCCAATCCGGCGTTCATCATAAAATCCCGCGCCACGGTGCGTGGCCTCGTGGTCTACGATCACGAAGACCTGCGACCGGAGTTTGAGGCGGCCGTGGGTGCCTGGATTCGCAACGGCGAGCTCAAGTTCAAAGAAGACATTGCCGTTGGCATCGAGCGTGCCGCTGAGGCGTTCTGCGCATTGATGCGCGGTGAGAATTTTGGCAAGGCGCTTGTGCGCCTGGGAGAGTAAAACCATGGCAGAACATGCGCCGACAGTTGAGCGCTATACCCAGCGTCAGTTTTTGGTCGTCACGCACGACGGGCCGGGCAGCGTAGCGCTCAGAGATGAACATCTCGAAGGACACCTCGAACACATTGAGCGGCATCTTGCGCGCTATGTGGTGTGTGGCCCTATGCTCAAAGACGGCGGACCTGCGCTCAGCGGCAGTTACTTTGTCGTGTTCGCGGATGATGAAGCCGACGCTCGGGCGCTGCTTGATGGTGACCCGTATTTACGCTGCGGGATGTATGCGCGTGTCGATATCAATGAAGTGTCTACGGCGGCAGGTAGTGCGTTGGGTGGTGTTATCTGGGAAAGCGTTGAGGCGGTCCGCGCAATGCAAAGCGCCGCGGGCAAGTAGAGATGAGCGCTTCAGCCGACGAGCTGTTATCCAAGTTGCAGGCGACCTCCATTGACCCGAATTCGCCGACGCCGCTCTACTACCAGCTTTACACCATGTTGCACGACGCCATTGCCGGCGGTGAGTTGGAAAGCGGCTCGAAAATGCCGTCCGAAAAAGAGCTCGCTGCGGCTTTTGATGTCTCCCGCATAACGGCGCGCCGCGCGCTCGATGAGCTGGCCCTCAAGAACATGGTTGCGCGTCACCGCGGACGCGGCACGTTTGTCGACTACAAGTATCAGAGCGAGCCTATTCACGCGCCGTTGTCGGATTTGATGGACAGCCTCGAACACATGGGGCGAGATACGGGCGTCAATGTGCTCAAGCTCGATTTTGTGCCGCCGACCAAGCGCATCGCCGGTATTTTTGGTGATGCGGAGGACGAGACGCTGTGCCACTGCGTCCGAGTGCGCCACAAGCAGTCTGTTCCGTTCGCATTTTACGTAACGTGGACGCGCGGCTTTGATGATTCGCTGACCGCAGAAAAGCTGGAATCGCGACCGCGTATGCGCTTTTTCAAGGACTACAGTATCCGCATTTCCCACGTGGAGCAGTACTTGAGCGCAGAAGGCGCGTCGGTCGAGGTCGCTGAGGCACTGGGCATCGGTACGGGCAAATCACTGCTCAAACTGGTGCGATCGTCGCGTGATTCTGACGGCAGGCTTTTAGATCATCTCACAGCACTCTACAATCCCGATCTCTTCCGCTACAAAGTGGAAACTTCATTAGATTAAAGAGCTTCGGAGCGCGAAAAACATGCCCGCTACAACGATCAAGAAAATACTGGCCCACGACGTTGCCATCGACAGCGCCGTCACAATAGAAGGTTGGGTGCGCTCACGTCGCACCTCGAAGGGCGGATTCTCTTTCATACATGTCAATGACGGTTCGTGCTTCGGCACTCTGCAAGCGATTGCCGACCAAGCGCTCGCCAATTACGACGACATCACGCAAATCCAAACGGGCTGCTCTGTGCGTATTACCGGCAAGCTGGTGGAGTCGAAGGGTCGCGGTCAGGATCGTGAGATTCAGGCCGAGACAGTGGAAGTCGTGGGGTGGGTTGACGATCCGGAAAGTTATCCCATCGCCAAGAAGCGCCACACCTTTGAGTATCTGCGCGGCATGGCGCACCTGCGTCCGCGGACCAATACCTTTGGCGCCATGGCACGCGTTCGCAATGCGATCGCGCAGGCCGTCCACAGCTATTTTGCGCGCGAGGGTTACCTTTGGATCAACACGCCGATCATCACCGCGAGCGATTGCGAAGGTGCCGGCGAGTTGTTTCGCGTCAGCAAGCTCGACGTGGTGAATCGGCCTTCCGACTACGACAACGATTTTTTCGGCAAGGAAGCGTTTCTAACGGTGTCCGGCCAGCTCAACGTTGAGAGCTTTTGCTGCTCGCTCAACAAGGTCTACACCTTTGGTCCCACCTTCCGTGCGGAAAATTCAAACACGAGCCGTCATCTGGCGGAGTTCTGGATGATTGAACCTGAAATCGCGTTTGCGGATTTGCGCGATAACGCGGCGTTGGCCGAGTCGTTTTTGAAAGGCGTGTTTGCACAAGTGCTGGAGCAGGTGCCCGATGATTTACAGTTTTTTGTCGATCAAGTGGACGACCAGGCGCTTACCCGATTGCAGCAGGTGATTGAGACGCCGTTCGAGATCATGAGCTACACCGATGCGGTTAGCATTTTGGAGAAAAGCGGCCAGAAATTTGAATTCCCGGTGTCATGGGGCGTGGACCTGCAGTCGGAGCATGAACGCTTTCTAACCGAACAACATATTGGCGGCCCGGTAATCCTTGTCGATTACCCGAAAGACATCAAAGCTTTTTACATGCGCGCCAATGACGATGAAAAAACCGTCGCGGCAATGGATGTTCTGGTGCCCGGCGTCGGTGAAATCATTGGCGGCTCGCAGCGTGAGGAACGTCTGGAGGTGTTGGATCCAAAACTCAAGGAGAAGGGTTTGGATGAAGAGCTTTGGTGGTACCGCGATCTGCGCCGCTACGGCACGGTCCCGCACGCCGGTTTTGGCGCTGGGTTTGAACGTCTGGTGCTGTACGTGACAGGGATGGACAACATTCGCGATGCTGTCCCGTATCCGCGTACGCCGCACAGCGCAAACTTCTAGAGCGCAGCGTGCGGTCGATGGATGACGAGCCAAAGGATTCGGCGGGCGGTGAGGTGGATTCCTCACCGTTAGGCAGTGTGCACGAGTACGTGTCTGTCTATGACGCAGCCCTGCTGTTTCCGATCGCCAGAGCACCATCGCGCAGTGCCATCGGTGCGGGCAGTGAGCCGCCATTTCATGGCGAGGATCTGTGGAACGCCTACGAGGTTTCGTGGCTGTCGTCGGGCGGTCTGCCGGTGGTGCGTGTTGCGGCCATTCGCTTCGCCGCGCATTCGCCCAATCTGATCGAATCCAAATCGCTCAAGCTCTATCTCAATTCACTGAACAACACGACGTTTGAAAGCGATGCGCACGCACGCGATGTGTTAATGGACGACCTGGGTCGTGCGAGCGGTGCGCCCGTCGCCGTGGATTTTTCGGCACCGTCGCTGTGTGCCGACTGGCAGGCAACGTCGATGGAGGCGTGGTGTATCGATGACGACCGTGTCGAGATCGACACCTATGAGGTGCGCCCTGAGTTTTTGGAGGGGGCGGCCAACGGCGAAATCGTCGAGGCAACCGTGTATTCGAACCTGCTTCGTTCGTGCTGTCCTGTCACCGGCCAGCCCGATTGGGGGACGGTACAGATTCGCTATCAAGGCATCTGGATCGATCACCGAGCTCTGCTGCGCTACATCGTCTCGTTTCGAAATCACGCGGATTTCCACGAGCAGTGCGTTGAGCGCATGTTTATGGACATCAAGCGTTACTGTGAGCCGAGCAAGCTTTCGGTGTATGCGCGCTACACGCGACGCGGGGGGCTGGATATCAACCCGTTTCGCAGTGATTTTGAGGCGCCGCCGCCCAACATTCGTCACGAGCGGCAGTAAGAACAGCGCGCGGCTAGTCGTCTGAATTTAAGCCCAGCGAACCCGGATTGATGTGTCCCTTCGGATCGACCGCCGCTTTCATTTTTTCTATGATGTTGTAAGCCGCTTTGTTGTGCGTTTCTTTGAACGGATAGCCTTTGCCGATTTGCATGTGTATGCCCCCCTGGCGGGCAAACACGTCATTCAGACCCGCCCGCAGCGTGGCGACCGCTTCTCTAGCTGCCGTGTCGGCCTCAAAGCCCGGCAGTTTTTTAAAGATATGGCTCTCCACCGTATCGGCATGCAGGGCGCCCATCGCATCGGGCCAGTAAAATACCGGTTCAATCACAAACCCGTTTTGGGCCACCGTGGCAAACAAATAGCCAATACCAATGTCGTGCTGATCCAGCACAGCCTGTTGGCTGGCAAAGTAGTCCATGACGGCGCGCGTGGTGGCGACGGCCCGCGAGTGGGGGACCATGACGTGAATGGGGGCCCAGCGCTCGCCTTTGGGGCCCACGACATTATTCAGCGGCGTAAACGGATTGGCGCGCAGAATTTTGGGGATACTGTTATCGAGTTCGCGACCGCCGAAACGAACGCATATTTCGTTGGCGCTGCGTAGAGACACATCGGCGGCCGCTTCATCGCGTTCCTCAAAGATCAGGTGCAGCGAATACTGGACGTCGTCCATAAAGCGCCGTCCGGCAAGTGCTACTTTGGCGCCCTCTTTTACGGCCTTGCTAACCGAGCCTGCCGCCTTGAGCATGTTGCCAAGAGATTTCACGTCGCGCAGCACGCTTTCGCGTTTCATGCGCTGACCCGACAGAAACGGATCGAAACCAAAACACTCCATCGGCAGGCCGCGTCGAGCCAGCTCGCTCATGGCCTCTTGGATACGGTCAGCATCGTCAAACGCGAAGCTTGCAAAGCGATGGTGCGGCAGTTCGTCAATCAGTTTTAGGGTGGCCGTGGCTTTGAAGCCAAGCGCACCGGTGTCAGCGCAAAACAGACCCGTTAGATCCGGGCCGTAGTGGCGAAAAAAACCGTCAGCGCTCTCGCGTGCGGCCGAGCCCGTGGGTACGATGCTGCCATCGGCCAGCACCACGTTGAGTGAGAGCACCGAGTCGAGCGCTGAGCCGTGGCGTCCCGAGCCCCAAAAAATGCCGTTCTGTGACAGACCTCCACCGACGGTGGCATGGATACCTGACAGCGTGCCCCAAAAAGGCGTACGCAAGCCGCTGCCTTTGAGCGCATTGTGCAGATCCAGCCAGGTACAGCCGCACTCAACGGTGACGGTCATATCTTCGGCATTGATGTCCAGCACCCGATTCATGCGGCGCAGGTCGATAATGACGCTGTTGGGTTGGGTTGCCAGATAGCCACCGGTGTAGGACATGCCGCCACCACGGGGAATCACGGTGTAGCCGGCTTCTGTGCACAATCCCACTACGCTTGCGAGTTCTTCGGTGTTACCCGGTGCCAGCACGGCAATCACCTTCTCGCCTGCCGAATAGATGTCTTCGGAGAACAGCTCAAGTGCGCCGGCATCGGTGAGTACGTGGTCCTCGCCCAGTGTTGAGCTCAGACGGTCAAACAACGGTTGGAGTGCTTCGCGACGGGTCGCCATGTTGTGTCCTTATCGGGTGTCCAATTGACGCCAGGTGGCGTTGGGGGTGTCTTCTACGGTGGTGTGCAGCGTCGAATTCCAGCGATTCAAAAAACCAAACAAACTGATCACGCTCAAAATGTCGACCTTGGCCTTCTCGCTGTAGTGTTCGTCCAGCGCGGCGAATTCGATGTCGGTAACGCCGTTGGGAACGCGCGCCGCACCGGCGGCAACCTGCAGGGCGGCTTTTTCTGCTGCCGTAAACTGATCGCTGTTGGCAAAATCGCACAGCGCAGTGAGTTTGGTCAGCGGCACGCCAAGCTGATGCGCACTGTTGGCGGTGTGCACTTCGCAGTAGTGACACTCGGCGGTGCGGCTGGCCACCATGCCGATCAGGCGTTTCAGGGCGGGTTCCAATTCAGACGGCGCGTAGACGGCTTTGACCAACTGGAGAAAGGCCGTGAGCAGCTGCGGCTTGTGCGCCATGATCAAGGCGTCGTTCGGCACAAACCCCATGAGCGCTTCG
This sequence comes from Gammaproteobacteria bacterium, assembly GCA_045106455.1. Taxonomy (GTDB): domain Bacteria; phylum Pseudomonadota; class Gammaproteobacteria; order Steroidobacterales; family JBCCMA01; genus JBCCMA01. The sequence continues at coordinate 18,600 of JBGCEL010000123.1, read as the reverse complement.
CCCTGCTCAATGGTGGCGCGCGCCTCTTGCGGCAAAGCGTCAAGCTGGAGTGCGGCCATGCGCATTACAAGGCGGCCTCAACATCCTGGCAAAAGCGCTCGACAATGTGCGCCGTTTCCTGTGCGTGGACGGATAAAAAGCCGTGCCCCCAGGCGGGTTTTTCAAGGCGCTCACCGTTGCGCATCAGAGCGTCGGCGCGGCGACTGTGTTCGGTCAGGTCGTCGTTCACATTGATCACCAAAATGCGCTGCTCCAGCTGTGCGAGTTTTTGCGCGTAGCTGGCCGCGTAGTTGAAGGCAGCGCGATGCCCCCACTCGTACGCATCGCCGCCGCGAAAATTCTCAGCGAACGACTCTACGCACAGCTGCAGCGGCATATCGGGGCCGCGATGCGCCAGTACGCGTTCCCACAGCACGCGAATGCGCGTGCCGGCTTCATCCAATGGAATGGGTTCATACGCGTTGGCAAACTGCGCCACCTCGTCGGGCGTCATTACCGGCGCGGACTGGCTAACAATGCCGTGCACGCGCTCGGGGCGTTGATGCGCGGCTTCGACGGCTACCATGGCACCGGTGTGCGAGCCGAGTAAGAAAACCGGACCGTCCGTGTAGGTGTCTACAGCGGTCCAGACACAGCGCGCGTAGTCTTCGATTGTCACGTGGGGCGTGGCCGGCGGTCGGGCAGATTCTCCGTGACCGGGATTGTCCGGTGCGATAACGAATCGATGCGGCGACATCGCGTCCATAAGGTCTGCAAACTGCCACGACGATTTGGGGCTCATATGCAGGCACACCAACGCCGCGGCGCTAGAGGCCTGGCCCGCTGTGCGCACGTGAATTTGGCCGTAGGGCCCGTCTAGAAAGTGGCGTTTAATCGGCATGGTCGGCTTAGCTCACAATGTTTTGCTCACGCAAACGGGCGATGTCCTCAGCGCTTAATCCCATTTCGCGCAGCACCGTGTCGGTGTCCTGACCCGGCGTGGGCACGTCTTTGCGTACGCCAAGACGATCACCGTTCATCTCTACCGGCAAAGCGGGCAAATGCGTGGGGTTCCCATTGACCGTAGTGACGGGCAACAGGCCACCGGATTCCACGAGGTGAGGATCGTCAAATAGGTCCTGCGGTCTGGCGATCGGCGCGTAGGGCAGTCCGCAGTCGTCCAAAGCGCGCATCAATTCGTCTTTGCTGTGTTGCTGCAACACCTCTGAGACGCGCGGAATAATGCGATCGCGCGCGGCGACGCGTGCCGCGTTGGTGGCAAGCGCCGGATCAGAGCCGATGTCACCTAAATCGAACGTCTTGCAAAAGGTTTGCCACTGTCCGTCGCTGACCACGGCAACGAACACGCTTTCGCCTTCGCTGCTTTTAAAAATGTCGTACACGGCCCAAGCCGAAATACGCGTTGGCATGGGCTGAGCCGGTTCGCCCAGTACGGCCATTTGCGCCATGTGCTGACCCACCAAAAACGCGGTGCTCTCATACAGCGAGCTCGACAGGTGCTGACCCTTGCCGGTGCTGTGGCGCTGCTCCAGCGCGGCCAGAATGCCGATGACACCGAACATGCCGCCCATGACATCCACCACGGATGCGCCGGCGCGCAGCGGCTGTCCCGGTGGCCCGGTCATATAGGCCAGCCCGCCCATCATTTGCGTGACCTCGTCCAGGGCGGTGCGATGTTCGTACGGGCCGCGCAGAAAACCGCGTGCCGAACAGTAGATCAGGCGCGGGTTGAGTGCGCTGGCCGCGGCGTAACCCAGTCCGAGTTTGTCCATCGTGCCATTGCGAAAATTCTCGACCAGAACGTCCGCCTCCTTGATCAGGTCAAGAACGATGTCGCGACCCTCCGTCGATTTAAGGTCCACACAAACGCTGTGCTTATTGCGGTTGTACATGGTGAAGTAGCCGGCACCGGAGCCTTTGAGCAAGCGCGTTTTGTCGCCGCCGGGCGGCTCGATTTTGATCACGGTGGCCCCGAGGTCCGCGAGCACCAGACCCGCAGACGGGCCCATAACCATGTGCGACAGCTCAATGACGCGCGTGCCGCGCAGCGGCAGCGATCCTTTTTTCATCATCAGGGCTCCTTGATATAGCCGTCGAGCGCACGCACGGTGCGCAGGGTAGGTCTTACTGAAATTGTTATATTAGTATAACATTAGGTTTTATTACAACGAGTGGCGTCAGAGCCAAAAACTCATGAACTCTGAAGTGCTTATCAGCGAAGTCGGGCCTCGCGACGGCCTGCAAAATGTGTCCTCGATCATGACGACGGCGGCCAAACTCGAATGGATTGAGGCCGAGTTTCACTGCGGGGTTCGCGAAATTGAAGTGGGCTCATTCGTCCCACCGAAGCTGCTCCCGCAATTGGCCGACACCGCAGAGGTGGTGCGGCGCGCTGTCGAACTGGAGGGTTTGGTGGTGGCGGCTCTGGTGCCAAATTTACGCGGTGCGGCCGACGCGCTGGCCGCCGGTGCGCACAAAATAACGCTGCCATTTTCAGTGAGTGAAACTCACAGCTTGCGCAACCTGCGACGCAGCCACGAACAGGTCATTGCCGAAGTTCATGCCGTGCGCGAGCTGATTGATCGCAGCGGCGCAACCGTGCAGTTTGAAACCAGTCTGTCTACGGCGTTTGGCTGCACGCTCGAAGGGGCTATTTCGGTCGACAAAGTGGCACGCAGCGCTCAGGCCTTGATCGCCGCGGGTGCAGATGAAGTGGGATTGTCCGATACCACCGGTTACGCGGACCCGCAGGCCGTGCGCGAACGCATCCGCGCGGTGTGGGACGCCGTGGGCGCCGAGCGTCTCACCGGCGTGCATTTACACAACACGCGCGGACTTGGCCTTGCCAATGCGCTGGCCGCTTACGATTGCGGTATTCGAACCTTCGACAGTTCGCTCGGCGGGCTTGGCGGCTGCCCGTCGTCGCCCGGTGCCAGCGGCAATATCGTGACCGAAGATTTGGTTTTCATGTTTGAGGCTATGGGCGTGTCGACCGGTGTGGACGTCGAGGCGCTGCTGGACGTGCGCGATATCGTGCGCCGGAATCTGCCGGATGAGCCTCTATTTGGCTTCACACCGGATGCGGGATTGCCGCTTGGTTTTGCACCCACCGTCGCCACGAGCGAAGATCGTAGGTTATGAGTGCGAACGATCACTATGTAGCCATCGACGCCGTCGTCAATCTCTGGACCCGTGAGGCCTTGAGCGTTCGGCCGGACTGGAAAGACGAATTTTTCTCCGGAAAAATGCGCGCGAAAGACTCGCTGATGAGCGGCATGACGCTGGACCAAATGATCGAGCGCATGGCGGCAGCGAATATTGGCCACGGTTTTTTGGTTGCGGCCAAAGCGGGCCGAGTGGGATTGCCCGGTTGCTATCACATGCCGCCGCAGGTGGTGGCCGATGCGGTGGCCGCCGCGCCCAAGAAATTCTCGGGATTGATCGGCATCGACCCGTTTACCGGCATGGATGGCGTTCGCGAGCTCGAGCATGCGGTCCGCGAGTTGGGGTTTATCGGTGCGCATTCTTACCCCCACTGGTTTGATCTGCCGCCCGATCATGCCAAGTACTATCCGTTCTACGCCAAGTGTGTGGAGCTTGGCGTGCCGGTCCAGATTCAGGTCGGCCAGTCGATGATATATTCGAAACAGCACCGTACGCGCAGCACCGGACGGCCGATTGCGCTCGACGCCATCGCCTGCGATTTTCCCGAATTGAAACTGATCGGCATTCACGTGGGGATTCCGTGGGCCGATGAGATGATTGCGATGGCTTGGAAACACGAGAATGTTTTCATTGTGTGCGATGCTCACAGTCCCAAATACTGGCCACCGAGCTTCGTGCAATATATGAATACATACGGGCACAAAAAAGTACTGTTTGGCACCGATTTTCCCGTTCTCGATTTTGAACGCACGGTGGACGAGATTGACGCGCTGGCATTGCGTGACGCATCGCGACGCGCCGTGATGCGCGACAACGTCATTCGCGTTTACGGACTCGACCCGTCTATCGGACAACCCACTTGAATCTCGCCGGACTTCTCCGGCAGCACGCGTTCGGTCGCGCCGAAAATACGGCGTTGGTCTATCACAACGAATCGATTTCCTACGCCGAGCTGTGGCGACGCACGGTGTCTTTGAGTTCGCACTTGCGAAAAACCGGCGTACTGCCGGGTCAGCGTGTGGGTGTTGCGCTGGGCGATCACCCCAGCTACATCACGAGCTATTTTGCCGTGGCGGCACTGGGCGCCATTTTCGTGCCGATCGATCAACGCTGGTCGACCGCGGAGAAGTTGGCCGCCATCGAGACCTTCGATGTCAGATTGTATTTGCACGACATTGGCGACAAGCCACCGCCGAGGCAAAAGACGCTGGCCTGTCCGACGGCGGGCTTCACCGACGGCCCCGCCGATATGGCGCTTGTGTCACGCAGCGATACAGACTGGCTCGTTTCTTTGAGCTCGGGCAGTACGGGGCGGCCCAAAGGAGCGTTGATCACGCAACGCCAGATGCATGCGCGTTTTGTCACCCAGTGGGTGAGCCTTGGTTTCTCAAGCGCGGATCGATTCGCGCTGGTCACACCCCTGCATTTTGGTGCTGGCCGCTCGTTCGGCATGTCTGTGCTCGCGGCCGGTGGCACGTTGGTGTTGCTGCCGCCACCGATGAAGCCTGAACAACTGGTTGATGCCATTTGTGCCGCAGAGGCCAACGTGACGTTTATGGTGCCGACGCTGATGCGTCGCTGTCTGGAGTTGCCCGGAACAGAATGCTTGCTGCCGACGCTGCGCAGTCTGGTGATATCGGGTGAGGCTTATTTCAAAGAAGAAGTAGCGTCATTCCAGCAGCGTTTGTGTCCACACTTGCTGGGCTACTATGCCTCGTCTGAAGGTGGCGGCGTAAGCGTGCTGCAAGCCAGTGATTTTGAGACGCTCGGCAATACGGTCGGTCAGGCGGCTTACGGCGTTGAGCTTGAGCTGGTGGACGATACGGATACCCTCGTTGGGCCAGATCAGATTGGCCGTGTGCGCTACCGTGGCCCGGGGGTGACACAGCGGGCGCTGGACGATCAGGGTCAGTCCGAAAGTGGTTCTGACGGTTGGTTTTATCCTGGCGATTTGGGCTCGCGTTCGGCGGATGGCTATCTGACCTTGCGTGGGCGTGCCAAAGATATGATTGTGCGCGCCGGCGTTAACATTTATCCGGCCGAGATCGAGGCGGCGCTTATTAGTCTCGAAGGTGTCCGCGAGGTTGCGGTGGTTGGCGTGCCGTCGTCGAGCCATGGGGAGCAGGTGTTGGCATTTGTGGTGGGGGATGCGGCGCACTCAGCTCTGGTTGCGCATTGTGAGTCCGTATTGGCGCCTTACAAACGCCCACGCGATATTCATGTGCTGGACGCGCTGCCACGCACAGCAGCAGGTAAAATTGACAAAAAAGTGTTGCGGGAAGAGGACGCCGTGCACGCTGTAGACTAATAATGAGAAGCAGATAAATGAAACTACATGGTGAATTTGCGCAGGGCTGGCCGGTCTTGTGTGCAGCGGGCGTTGGTATTGGTTTGGGCATGTCGCCGCTGCCGTTCTACACCATCGGCGTGTTCATTCCGGAGTTTCTCAAAGAGTTTGGTGCGCTGGGATGGAACGCCGGGTTTGTGCTCAGCGCGCTGGCGGTTTACACGTTCGGTGCGTTCGCGGCGGCGCCAATTGTGGGCATCCTTGCGGCCAAGTTTGGCGCTCGCCGGATCGCGTTGATTTCGATTGTGACGTTTGGTCTGTCGATGATGTCGATCGGGCTCAATACTGGCTCCAAGCCGCTGTACATTGCACTCTGGGCCATATTGGCGTTTGCCGGTGCGGGCACACTGCCAATAACGTTTACCCGTCCGGTTGCCAATTGGTTTCGCATTAATCGCGGGATGGCGCTGGCAACCGCCTTGATTGCGACCGGGATTTTTGGCGCGCTGTCGAAATTTTTCGCCCAGTACATCGCCACGAATATGGATTGGCGCATGGCGTACTTCGCGCTCGGTTGTTTGCCTTTGATGATCGTACTGCCGATCAACTATCTGACACTGCGCGATGTTGATGATGTGCCGGCCAGTGAGGCGCCATCCACCAACTTCAAGCTGCCGATTTTGGCGATCAGTCTGCTGGGCTACGCGGGCTTTATTTCCGTTGCCCTGATTCAGGTTACGGGTCTTGTGGGGGTGAAGGGCTGGCGTCTTGAGTACGTGCTGCCGTTTGTGTATTGCCCGCTTATTCTTATTCCACTGGCGATGCTCGCGTTTGGCAATATTCGCAAGACACCACCGAAACCCGTCAGCACCGCCGACGGTCAGGTCAGCGGTATGACGCTTCGGGAGGCGCTGCGACAGTGGCGTTTCTGGTTGCTGGCGATTGTCTTCGTACCCATCTCTTATGCCGTGGGTGCGATCATCCCGAACATCGAGCGTGTGCTGACGGCCGGTGGTATCCAAATGGAGGAAGCCGTTGGTCTTGCCTCTTTGACCGGGCTGGCCGTGCTGGGTGGTCGCGTGATTGGCGGCTATCTCATCGATCGGTTCTGGGCGCCGGGCATTGCGTTTGTTTTCCTGGCCTCGCCGGCTCTGGCGCTGTGGCTTTTGGCGCAACCGGATTTAGGTGCGAGCTATGCCACGCTGGCCATTTTGATGATTGGCTTTGGCGCCGGCGTTGAATACGATTTTATGGCCTATATTGTTTCGAAGTACTTTGGTATGCGCAGCTATTCGGCGATCTACGGATCTATTTACGGTTTCTTTGCGTTGGGCGCCGGTCTAGGCCCCGGCATGATGACCAATTTGGCCGAAGGACGTGGGCTTACTTTGCTTGCCTGGAACACCGGTTTTTTTGAGGGGCGCGACTGGTCGTTTACGCTCATTACCGCGGGCATTATTTTGTTTGTCTCAACCTTGCCGCTGTTGCTTCTGGGTCGCTACCAATATAACGATGAGCATTAATTCGTCGTGAGCCAACGGGACGAGGAGATACGAGACTGGCTGGATGCGCTGGCGGCCGTCGTGCGCACGCAAGGGTCAGGCCGAGCGCGCGAAATTCTTGACGCGGTTTATGCGGTCGCCCGCGACCCCGCAATCGGCTGGCAACCGCGCCCTGGCACGCCCTACGTCAACACCATTCCGGTTACCCAACAACCGCCGTTTCCAGGCGATCTCGCCATTGAGGAGCGTCTGGCATCGATCATGCGCTGGAATGCGCTGGCCATGGTTGTGCGCGCGAATCGCGCCTATGGTGAGTTGGGCGGACATATTGCCAGCTACGCCAGTGCGGCCGACTTGTTCGAAGTGGGCTTCAATCATTTTTTCCACGGGCGGGATGCCGAGCACGGCGGCGATTTGGTGTTTTATCAGCCGCACTCGGCGCCGGGTGTGTATGCGCGAGCGTATCTTGAGGGACGTTTGCAGGCGGCGGATCTGGCGCATTATCGCCAGGAAATTGGGGCCGAGGCAGAGGGGGCGACGGGCCTGCCGAGCTATCCGCACCCTTGGCTGATGCCGGATTTCTGGCAGTTCCCAACCGGCTCTATGGGCATCGGTCCGGTGAGCTCGATCTATCAGGCGCGATTTATGCGCTACCTCGAACATCGTGGTTTGCAAAACACGTCCGGCCGTACGGTGTGGGGCGTGTTTGGTGACGGCGAAATGGACGAGCCGGAAAGTATGTCGGCGCTTACGCTTGCCGCGCGCGAAAAACTGGATAATCTGGTCTGGGTCGTCAATTGCAATCTGCAACGCCTGGACGGACCGGTGCGCAGTAACGGACGCATCATCGACGAGCTCGAATCCTTGTTTGCCGGCGCCGGCTGGAATGTCATAAAGCTGGTGTGGGGTTCAGACTGGGACGGATTGTTTGCGCGCGATGTGGATGGTGCGCTGGTGGACGCGTTCGCCTCCACGGTGGACGGTCAATTTCAGACGTTTGCGGCGAAGGACGGGCGCTACAATCGCGAACACTTTTTCGGCCAGAACGAGGCGCTCCAAGCGCTGGCACAAGGTCTCACCGACGACCAAATTGATCGACTAAAACGCGGTGGCCACGATCTGGTAAAAATCTATGCGGCGTACAACGCGGCGCAGCGTCACGCCGGACAGCCAACCGTGATTCTGGCCCAAACCAAAAAAGGCTACGGCATGGGGCAGACCGGCCAGGGAAAAATGACCACGCATCAGCAGAAGAAGCTGGATCGTGATGCGCTGCTGTCGTTTCGCAATCGTTTTAACCTGCCGCTGAGCGACGCTGATGTGGAAAATCTGGCGCTGTACAAACCGGCGCCCGAGAGCGACGAAATGCGTTATCTGCACGCGCGGCGTGATGCTTTAGGCGGCTATGTCCCCGCGCGTGCGACCGAAGCCTGCGCCACGCCATTGCCTGCTATGGCGGACTACGCGCGCTTTGCATTGGAGGCCGACGGTAAAGTCATGTCTACCACCATGGCATTCGTTCGCATGCTCGCAGGCCTGCACAAGCACGCGGCGCTTGGCCCTCGAGTCGTGCCCATTGTGGCGGACGAGGCGCGTACGTTTGGTATGGCCTCGTTGTTTCGTGCGCTGGGGATCTACTCGAGTTCCGGGCAGCAGTACGAGCCTGAAGACATCGGTTCCATTTTGAGTTATCGCGAGGCCACGGACGGACAAATATTGGAAGAGGGCATAAGCGAGGCCGGCGCCATTAGTTCGTGGGTGGCGGCCGCCACAAGCTATTCCACGCACGGCCTGGCGATGTTGCCGTTCTACATTTTCTATTCAATGTTTGGCTTTCAACGCGTCGGTGATCTTATTTGGGCGGCGGCCGATCAACGAGCGCGCGGCTTTTTGCTCGGCGCGACGGCCGGCAAGACCACGCTCAGTGGAGAAGGCTTGCAGCATCAGGATGGCAGCAGTCACGTGCAAGCGGCGCTGGTGCCCAACTGTCGCGCCTACGACCCGGCGTTTGCGTACGAGGTGGCGGTGCTTCTGGACCACGGTATGGACGAGATGTTCACGCAGCAGCGCGATGTTTTCTATTACATCACTTTGATGAACGACAGTTACGCGCAACCGTCCATGGACCAGGCCAAACGCGCCGGCATTGTTGCCGGTCTTTATCTATTGTCCGAAGTTGGCGATCTGGCCGCGCAGCCGACGGTGCGGCTTTTGGGGTCCGGTGCAATATTGCCCGAGGTGATGGCCGCGGCCGAGTTGCTGGCACAAGACTGGGGCGTGTCGTGTCAGGTGTTTAGTGCCACAAGTTACCCTGAGCTTGCGCGCGATGCGCAAGCCACCGAACGTGGCAACCGCTTAAAGCCCGCGCAGACGCCACAGCAGAGTTTCGTGTCCGGGGTGTTGGCAGGCGCTGCACCGGTAATCGCTGCGACCGACTACGTGCGGGCGCTGCCGCAAATGATTGCGCCCTATCTGGACGCACCGATGACGGCACTGGGTACCGATGGCTTTGGCCGCAGCGACACGCGCGCCGCGTTGCGTCGGTTTTTTGAAGTGGATCGACATCACGTGGTGATTGCGGCGCTGAGCGCTCTGGCGCGCGATGAGGCGATTCCTGCGGCGCGCTGCGCCGAGGCGATCGCCGCCTACGGGGTGGATACTGAGTCTATTGCTCCGTGGTTGCGCTAGCCGCGGCGTCAATCAAAACTTGTCTGGTTTTCTTTTTCACCGCAGCAGCGACCCCGAACGTCATGCGCATGGGCAGACCGCGTGCATCGAGTTCGGTTTCGAGTGGAATGTCGAGCCTTTGCTCGGTCGTCAGACCGGCGACGTGCGCGGTGACCAAAGCGTCAATGATGTCGTCGCGTGCCACGTCCTTGCGGCGGTGATTGGCTAACGCCTCGTCGAGCACCCTCGTGGCCTCCGGCATCACGCGGTTGAGCAGCGTCATGCGCGCGTTTGCGCCCTCGTCGGTGTTTTTCTTGGCAAGCACTGGTTGCAAGGCGTTGAGACCAAAAAAACACAGCTCGGGATGTGCCTCGATGAGCGCTGCGCGTGCGCGCGAGTTGGCCGCGAGCAACGCATCGACTTGCGCGATCTTGCCACCAATGTTGAACGACTGAATGCTCAAGCCTTTGCCGCAGCGTTTCTTTTGCCACGCTGAGGCGGCCGCGTGGGTCTCAAATGCGAGTGTGCCGCGCAGTGGCGGTGCGAACACGCTGGAGCGTTTGGGGCCAAGCAACAAACGCGCGTCGCGATCGCAATGACGCATCTGCCCCGACCGCTCGCGCAGCCCGATCGGGATGTCGATGGCTATTTTGACCGGCTGCTCTTCTTCCAAAAGCAGGGCGAGATCATGGGTGACCCCGTGATCGATGACGCCGCCGCGGCGGCGCACGTAGAACCAACCAGCGCGGCAGCCGTCAACGCCAATTGCGGTCCGTGGTTTTGACATAAGAGCTCCTATCGCTGGCCTTCGGATTATACGTAGCGTTAAGTGGTTCACAGTGGTTTCGCCAGATCATTGCTAGTGTTTGTCAGTGAACAAAGAAATCTTTCGACAGAATCGTGAAAAAGTCGAGGCCACCAGTCGTCTTGTGGCCGGCGTGGCCGTGACCACGATCTTCTGGTTGGGTCAGATTGATGGCGACGTCGGTTCCTACGTTCGCCCGGGGTATCTGCAGCTCGGCCTGCTGTTGTATCTGTTTGCCGGTGCCTGCATTTACGCCGATATTTGGCTCCAGCCGGCCCAGAATACCTTGCGCAATATACTGAGTATTGCGTTGGATGTGGTGGGGATTTCCGGTGGTTTGTATATGGGCGCCGGGTTTGTGGACCCGGTTGCTTTGTTCTATTTGTGGGTGATTGTTGGCAGCGGCCTGGTTTATGGCACGCGCTATCTTTTTTTGGCGACCGCGTTGGCGGCGACAGGATTTGGGCTGGTCTATCTTGCCAGTCCCTACTGGCAGTCGCAGCCGATGTTCTCGGCGACCATCGCGGGCCTGATGCTGTTGCTTGGCCCGTATTTGGCCACGTTGCTCGTGAACCTCGAGCGGGCCCAGCGCCTTGTGGCCTGGCAGGCTGATCACGATGGCTTGACGGAAATGCTCAATCGACGCGCTTTCGAACGCTATACCGACGCGATGATTCCAGCCGCGGAGTCGGGCGTAGAGCATCACCTTTTGTATATGGATCTTGATGAATTCAAGGTCATTAATGATTCGGCTGGTCACGCGGCCGGCGATCGCGCACTGCAGGACATCGCACGTATCCTGAGTGCTCACACAAACGAGCATTCGCTTTTGGCGCGCATGGGTGGCGATGAGTTTTGTCTGCTGTTACGCGACGATACGCTCGAAAATGCGCGCCGTTGCGCGGAAAGTATTCGCAGCGATATCGCGTCATATCGACTGGCCTGGGGCACGTCTTATTACACGTTGGGCGTAAGCGTGGGCGTGGTGAGTTCGGCGAGCTCAACCGATGGCGATGCGCTGGTGCGGCTCGCGGATGCCGCCTGTTATGCGGCTAAAAATAACGGCCGCAATCAAGTGCACGTCGTCGATACGCATGCGGACGACACCGACACTCAGGTCATTCGCCGGCTCAGGTTGCCCACGCCCGATACAGATGGCGCAACAGCGACCGAAACGTCAGGCCAAATGCAGGCCTAGATTTCCACGATTTCGATCAGCGTGCCGTCCGGATCACGCAATGTACCGCTGGGTTTCCCGGCATAAAGATACGATCCCTGCGTCGCGGGTGCACTAAGCCACGGCGCCTCCCGTGTTGCGTACAGCGCGTCGATGTCCGGAGTAGCGAGCGTGCCGATACTTGCGCCGGGCACTAATTGCCCGTTCGCGTGAGGGCGCTTGGTCGCGGCGGCGGGGTACTGGTCGAGCTCGAGAAATGCATCGCGTTCGTGGGCCATCATGCCGATGGTGTGAAGGCTGTCCAACGGTAGGCCGAACGCCTTGGCAATCATCGTGTATTCAATGTCCATACCAGCGCTGCCAATGGACAACCCCGTGTTGCGTGCCATCCACCGCAGCGACCCCTGTAAATCGGAACAGGCCATGACCAAAATAAATAGATGATCGATGAGCGTGCCGGCACGCGGCAGATCGAAGGTGGGTAAGTCGTCGCGAATCTGGGTGAAGTAGACGATCTCACCGTCAGGCCCTTGGACCTGCATTGGATAAATCGCCGTCAGACCGGGAATTTCCCGCGGCGGACCAATGATTTCGAACGGCGAGTCCGCCATACGCTTGGCAACGGCCAGCACGTCTTGCACGCAAATCTCGATGGCGGCCCAGCCGTAGCTGCGCAACGGTACATAGTCATCGGGAATGTCGCCTTGGATCAGGCGTAAATAAACGCTGGCACCGGAGGCAGGTTGCAGCACGCAAACGTCGCGCCCGGCGGTGTCAGGTGTGCCCCAGCTGTGGGCCAACGACGTGCTAACCGTGCTGCGTTCAACGACGCGATACTCCAGCCATTTTGTGTACAGATCTGCGGAGGCGGCGACATCGCGAACCGTAAGCGTAGCGGCCTTCAGAAGCTTCACGTGCGGGCGCTCCGTTCGGTGGTAAAGAACACCAGCAAAAGACCGGGTATCCACGGCACCACGCGTTCAAACGGATCGCCGGGCAAATGCGCCAGATCGAATAGCCAGCGCCCGACTGCACCAAGTCCATCCGTACTACCCATGGCACCGAAGCTGTAAAACAACACGGTGAGCCCAAAGCCCACGACAATGGCGAAGCTGCGCGCGGCTCCGGCGGGCTCGCGTCCGCTGACGCGCGCGCAAATGGTCGGCCCGAACGCCGCGCCCAACGCACTCCATGCAAACAGCACGCGATTAAAAATACTGTCCGGCAGCGTTAGCGTGAGCACCACGGCAAACACGGCCAGCACCAACATCACCCCGCGCGAGACCCACAGTTCACCGCCAGGGAGTTTTTTGCCCAAGCCCAAGTCGTGGGAGGCGGCCGCGGCAGCAGCAATCAATAGCGAATCGACCGTGGACATCACGGCAGAGAGTACGGCGGCAATCACAACCCCTGCGAGCACGGGCGGCAAATACTGGTTGGCCACCAGATAAAACAAATCTTCGCCAGACGAGGTGTCGACGCTCATTGAACGGGCCGCCAGCGCCAACACCGCCATGCCGCAGTACACGACCACAGCCCAAACCATCGCAATAGCGAAACCCTGGCGTCGTTCACGATCACCGCGCACCGCCATCAGTCTTGCCATTAAATGCGGCTGACCGAGTGTGCCAAGGCCAATGGATGCCACGCCCAATGCAAAACCCAGCAAGGTCATGATGGGCATCCCGCCGGTCATCGAAAGTGCCGCCTGATCATTGTTCGCGGCGAGGCCGTTGACGATGCCCTCGAAACCGCCGGCGGCCATCAGTGCCGCGACGGGCACGATAATGGCGGCGGCGGCCATCACAATGCCTTGCAGCATGTCGGTGACGCTGACGGCCCAAAATCCGCCAAGCAGGCAGTAAATAATGATGATGGCGGCGCCAAGAATGACGGCGCTTTGAAAGCTGACATCAAAATTGCTGGTGAACGCCGTGGCGGCCGCTGCAAACTGCGCAGCAATGTAGAACACAAAGCAAAAAAGAATCATCGCGGAGGCGAGCAGTGCAATGTGACGACGCGAGGCAGCCGATGTATTGGCGGCAATAAAATCGGTTTGAGTGAGCAAGCCGCGTTCTTTGGACTCGATGCGCAGACGCGGACCAAACCATAACCAGACGACGACATAGCCGCCCCAGATACCGGGCAACATCCACAGCGCCACGGCGCCTTGGGTAAATACAAAGCCACTGAAGCCGAGAATGACCCAAGCCGAAGATGTGCTCGCGGCGTAGGACAGACCCGCGACCCACGGCCCGAGGTTGCGCCCGCCGAGCAGATAGTCAGTGGAATCGTGCACGCGACGTGATGCCCACAGTCCAATCAAAATAAGAATGATCTTGTAGGCGATCAGTGAAACCGCAATGACGGTGGTTTGGGTCATGGTGGCGGGCGAGGTCAGAGGCCGACGAGCATCGCCGCCCCGCACAACGCGATGGCTGCGCCGGTAACGTGGCCACCGAAGGTCGACAGGTGCTCCGAGAATACGGGTGGCAGCGCGCGCAGAGTGCCGCCAACACAGACCAGCATTGTGATCAGCGTGGCCGTGCAAAAGACCAGCGTGACGGCCAGAATCGCCGGCGTGTTGGCGGTGGCGGCCGGGAACATCAGGAGTGGGATCAGTGCCTCGCAGGGGCCCAGCACAAAAATCACAAACAACGAGGCGAACAACGTGGGTTCGAGTTTCATGTCATCGTGATGGCGACGCTTGCGGCGTTGCATGCTGCGCGCAAGCAGTGCGAGACCGAAGCCGAGTAGTAGCCAGGCGGCGATATCGCCGCGGGCCGATTCCAGTGATTCTAACTTTGTGAGCCCGGTGCCCAGTGCGATACCCAGCGTGCCAATGGCCACCGAGCTTGCGCAGTGACCGGCGCCGCACAATGTGGTGACACCCAGCGTACGACGCAACGTCCAGCCGCGCTGGCGGGCAAGCGCCACGAACGGCACGTAGTGATCAGGTCCAATCAGTGTGTGGACCACGCCGATTGAGAGCGCGGTCAAAAGAAGGAGCTGGACGTCACCAGTAAGCCAGGTCATGGGAAGCGTTGCTATGTCCGCAGAAAGTGAGCTCAGATTGTAATTAAGTTATACGTTTAATACAATTTCGAGGCACGCTAAAAATCTCGTCGTGTCAGCGATTTTTCTTTATTTATTAACACCATGCACGATCATGGCAGCCGCGACCTGCCACGTCTGCGTCGCGTTCCTTTCACCTCAGGAGACCACTGATGACTACGTCCCACGACACCATTGCCTACCGCGCGCTGGCACTGCAAACCCGCTGCGATGCCGTTAACGGACTGTCCGTCACCGATGCACGTGCGCAAATGCGCCAAACCATCGAGCGCATTGGTCGCCAGATTGCTTCGAGCAAGACCTTTGTCGGCCAGGATCTGAAGCTTGTCGTGCTGCCCGAGTATTTCCTGACCAGCTTCCCCACCGGGGAGACTATTGAGCAGTGGCAGCAATGTGCCGCACTGCGTACCGACGGCCCCGAATACGATCAACTCGGTGCGCTGGCACAGAAGCTCGATGTCTATCTGTGCGGCAATGTTTACGAAGTCGATGATGCGTTCGATGCGCTGTATTTCCAAACCAGTTTTATTATCTCGCCAGCGGGAGATGTAGTGCTGCGCTACCGACGCTTGGTATCGATGTTCGCGCCCACGCCTCATGACGTTTGGGATCGCTATTTGGATGTACACGGTTTTGAGGCGGTGTTTCCGGTGGTCGAAACGCCATTGGGCCGATTGGCCGCTATCGCATCGGAGGAGATTCTCTACCCTGAGATTGCGCGTGCGTTTGCCTTGCAGGGCGCCGAGGTATTGCTGCACTCCACCAGCGAAGTAGGCAGCCCGACGCTTACGCCGAAAGATATTGCCAAGCGTGCCCGCGCGGTGGAGAACGCGGCCTACGTGGTGTCGGCCAACAGTGCGGGTATCGTCACCACGAACGACGGTTTCCCGGCGTCATCGACAGACGGGATGTCCAAAATTGTGGATTCGCAAGGCGTCGTGATGGTGGAGGCCGGTTACGGCGAATCCATGGTCGCGAACGCCGAACTTAACATCAGCGCGCTGCGGCGCTGGCGACGACGTCCGGGCATGGGCAACGTGCTCAGTCGCCAACGTCTGGAACTCTTTCGGCCCGTTTACGAGCAAACGGTGCATGCTGCAAACGCCATGCTCGACGCCGATGGCAACGTAGCGGTGCCCGAGCGCAGCCAGTTTGTGGCCGTTCAGCGCGATGTTATCGAGCGTCTGGTAAAGGCGGGGCGTTTATAATATGCGCGTTCGCAATCCCTACACCGGTGACGACGACTACTCGTTTGAGCCGTGTACGCCAGAGCAGATCCGACGGGCCGTACAGCGCGCCCGTGATGCACAACCACAGTGGCTCGATCTTGGCGTCGCCGGTCGCGTGGCCGCATTGCGTGAATTTGCAACGGTGCTCGAGCGCCGCGCGCCGGAGTTTGTCGCCGCCTTGCGTCAGGACACGGGCCGAGTGGCCGAGTCGACGATGGAAGTAAACGCGGTGGTCGATGCCATTACGCATTGGTGTGAACGTGCGCCGGTGTTGCTCGAACCTGGCGGCGCGGTGGCAACCCGTGTGCCATTCGTTGAGGCGACGCTCGGGGCTACGCCCTATTCTGTAGCCGGCATTATTTCGCCGTGGAATTTCCCTCTGCTGCTGTCATTTATCGACGCGATTCCGGGGTTGCTTGCCGGTTGCGCGATAGTGCTCAAGCCCAGTGAGGTGACGCCGCGCTTTGTGGATCCGCTGCGCGAAGCATTGGAACAAGTGCCCGCGCTGGATAGCGTATTTCGTATTATTCGTGGCGCCGGCGACGTGGGCGAGGTGCTGGTAAGCAGTGTGGATTTGGTCTGCTTTACTGGCTCAGTGGCCACCGGTAAACGGGTGGCGATCGCTGCCGCGCAAGCCTTCATCCCCGCCCATCTGGAGCTTGGCGGCAAAGATCCCGCGCTGGTATTTGCCGACGCGGACATTGAGCGCGCCGCGGCCGCAGTGACGTGGGGCAGTATGGCCAATGCCGGTCAGTCCTGTCTTTCTATTGAGCGTGTTTACGTGCAACGCGATGTGCATGATCAGTTTGTTGAGCTTTTGGTCGAAAATGTGGCGGCGCTGGAGCTTAATGATGCTCAGATGGACGTCGGCGATGTGGGGCCGTTCATCTCCGACGCTCAGGCCGACATTGTTGAGCGTCATCTGGAAGATGCCGCGCAGCGCGGCGCCAAAATGGCCTGCGGTGGAAAATTACGACGCGCTGGCGGTGTATGGTGCGAGCCCACGGTCGTCACGGCGGTAGATCACGACATGCGCATTATGCGCGAGGAAACGTTTGGGCCAGTGGTTGCGGTCATGGCGTTTGATTCCGAGCAGGAAGCCATCGCGCTCGCCAACGACACGCAATTCGGGCTGTCGGCCGCCGTGTTCAGTGGCGATACGCAGCGTCTGCATCGCGTCGCGTCGCAGTTGGCGGCCGGGGCGGTCAGTGCCAACGACGTTGGTCTCACCTCTTTTATTCACGAGGGCGCGAAACAGGCGTTCAAGTTTTCCGGATTGGGCGGATCACGGATGGGCGATTCGGCGCTCGCGCGCTTCTATCGCGCGCGCGTGGTCCTGGCGAATATCGATGAGGCCTGGGATCCGTGGTGGTATAACCAACCGTCGGGCGGCCAGATCTAGTCAGACTCGCTTAAACTTTTGGGCGCGATATGTGCCGCACTTCGGTGTCGCCTGCGATCAGAAGTTCGTCCGCGCCGCGCTGGGCGAATAGCCCGACGGTAACCACACCGGGAATCTGATTGATGCGTGCTTCGAACTCGGCCGGTGCGTCAATGTGCAATCCGTGGACGTCGAGGATGTGGCAGTGATTGTCGGTGACCACGCCATCGCGGTACTCGGCGCGCCCACCCAGTTGATCAATTTGCCGTGCCACCAACGAGCGGGCCATCGGAATGACCTCGACGGGTAAAGGAAACGCCCCGAGTGTTTTGACGAGTTTGCTGTCATCTACAATGCAGACAAACGTGCTCGCCGCGCTGGCCACAATTTTCTCGCGGGTAAGGGCCGCGCCGCCGCCCTTAATTAAATTGAGCTGGCTATCGGTTTCATCCGCACCGTCAACGTAGATATCCATGTGGCCAACCGTGTTCAGATCAACGACCGGAATGCCCAGTGCGGTGAGTTTTTCGGTGCTGGCGTTTGAGCTGGATACGGCGCCAGCAATGGTGGGACCTTCTGCGCCGAGTGCATCAATAAATGCGTTGACGGTTGACCCTGTGCCGACGCCAAGGATGGCGCCTTCAGTTACAAATTCCAGGGCCGCACGGCCCACGGCGACTTTTTTCTGGTTTTGGTCCAAAACAGGCCTCCCGATGCTCTAACTCGCTGAATTGTCTGGTCCGCGGATTTTCTGCGGCGCAATAAAAAACAGGCTCCGAGGAGCCTGTTTTTATCGGTTACGGAATCAGCGACTGTGCGTGCATGCCAGCGGTGATCACCGTAGTGGAAGAGGTATTACTACTTCTTCTTACGACGCGTCGTTTTCTTTTTACGCGTCGTCTTTTTCTTCTTAGCGACTTTCTTTTTCTTCGCTACTTTCTTTTTCTTACGCGTGGTCTTTTTCTTCTTAGCGACTTTTTTCTTCTTCGCTACTTTCTTTTTCTTGCGCGTAGTTTTTTTCTTCTTAGCGACTTTCTTCTTCTTCGCTACTTTTTTCTTCTTGCGCGTAGTCGTTTTCTTTTTACGAGCTACTTTTTTCTTTTTACGAGTTACTTTTTTCTTGCGTGCTACGGACGTTTTCTTCTTCCGTGTCACCTTCTTCTTGCGTGCTGTTGTCTTACGTGCTGCCGGTTTCTTTTTCCGGATAGTTTTCTTACGAGTTTTCTTTTTGGTAGCCATTACGGTCTCCGTGTCGGGTTGTACGATTCGGAGTATATACACAAAAAGCTAAAATTCCAGCAACTTACAAAAA
>JBGCEL010000122.1:0-10444 GCA_045106455.1 Gammaproteobacteria bacterium | reverse complement strand
CGTCTTGTGCAGATCTTTTCAACTCAGGGTAACTCTCAGCAAACCCCCAGCGCACCGTTCGCGAACTTCTCGAGTTCGGGTCAGAACACCACAGTAAGTGCCGTGGCCTTCAGCGGCAGCGGCAGCGGCGCCGCGGATTCCGATGTGGATTTCTACGAATCCAGTTCCACGTTTGATATTACGTTTTTGGCGACCGGGCCAACGCAGTTTGATATGAGCGGTACGTTCGTCGTGAACATGGGGGACTTCGGCGGGGCAAACGTGCTCGTCAGCCTCTACACCGGCGACCAGCTCGACAGCGCGAACGAAATTTATGGCGACGCACTGGTGGCGGATGAATTTGGCGAATTCACGTCAGATTTCGGTTTCAGCGCTGTGTTGCCCGCAGGCACCTATCGATTGCTGTTGGAAACAGACGCCACGCCGAGTTTTATACCGGCTTACGCCGGGTTTGATTTTGACGTTGCGTTGCTCACAGATGCCGACAACGACGGCATTGATGATGCGCTCGACAACTGTGTTTTTACCGACAATATCGACCAGCGCGACTCCGATCTCGATGGCTTTGGCAATGCCTGCGATGCAGATCTGACCAACGACTGCATCGTCAATGTGGCCGACCTCGGCCGCCTGCGGCAGCTGTTTTTCACCTCGATTGGGTCGGCGGATTTCAATAATGACGGCGTGGTGAATACCATTGATCTGGGCATCATGCGGACGCTGTTTTTTGCGCCGCCCGGGCCGAGCGCGTTTGCGAGTTGCTCGAGCGTGCAATAGGCGAACCTGGAATGCGCTGCGGACGTCAGCTCGCCTAAAACCAGCTGCGCTGACTCGATTCCACGCTGTGCAAAATACGGTCGCGCAAGCGGCAGGCCAGCGTGTAATCGATGTAGCGCAGCCGTAAATTGCCGGAGGCAAGATAAATGGTCATGCCGCCAAGACCGCTGCGCCGTTGCCACCAGGACTGATGCACCGTGACACGCTGGACCTTACGCAGCACAAACGCATCAAGTCGGTAGCCAATCAGGCCGGAACGAAGGACCAACCCATCCTCAAGGATTTGTACGCCGTAACGTCGCCAGAGGCCAAAGAAATACGCGCTTACGAATGGTAACCACGCGAGTGCCCACAAACTGTTGAGACCGTAGTCGGGCCACGTCAGGATCGTTACGGCGATGGCGGGCAGCACACCGACTACCAAAATACGCGGCCGCATGTAATTTGGCGATATTGACGCGAATCGTGGGCTCATTGGATTCAGGTCTATGTCCGTGAGCTCCGGCGCCACAGCAAGCTGCGCCAGCTGCGGCAATTGATCGGGCAGGGCGATGGGTACGGTCATGCTCTTGCTCTGATGTTCGCCGGCGCTGGTGGCCTGTCGAAACACCACGCGCCACCGGCCGAATAGCCGCAGCAACGTGCTTTGATCAAACTGCAGACGCTGGATCTTTGCGGTATCCATCGAACTGGTGTGGCGGGTCAGTAGTCCGCCGACGGTTTGCAGGCGGGCGTTGGCGTGCGTCAGAGCGAACTGGTGGTAGCGCAGAAACGCTGCGGCAATGGAGACCACGGCAAGCATGACGGCCACGCTTAGCACCACGGTCAGCGCCACCGCGACGCCGGCGGTCACGCCCAAATCGCCCAGCGCCGACAGAGCGCCGCGGGCATAGTTTTCCACCATGCGTCGGCCCTGACTGCCCAGCTGCTCGTACAGCGGGCCGGCCAAAGCCAGAGCGACCAGTGCCCGCCGGTCCGACAAACCGATACGCAGCATGTCGCGCCAGCCGAGCCGCACGACGCATTCCGATTGAACCTGTGGCGCGCCGCCTGCCTCGACGGCAGTATCTTTTTCTGTCGCGGCAATCTTGCTCTGCAGTTGCTCACTGAGCGCAATGCTCACGGCGGGCAGCGCGCCTTCCTGGCCCGCCGAGCCGGCGGTATCGAAGCTGACGTTTACTAGTCCGAACGGGCGGTAAAGGATATTTTGTTCTGAGCGAATGCCCTGAATGCGACCAAACTTGATGTCCAGCTGCTTTTTTTGCAGGACACCCTGTCGTATCAGAATGGCGTCATCCGTGATTCGGAAGCGAAAAAACCAGAACTGCAGCAGGGCGATGAGCGCAAGGATCACCGGCAGCGCAATGGCCGCGATGACAAGCTTGCTCATAAGCGCGCCCTGATAGGCAAACAGTAGGGCGGCCAGCGGTGCTGACGCTTGCAGCGCGTTTTTCGAAAGACCTTTTATTTGCCGGACCAGAAAAAACAGGGCCGCAAAGACCGACGTGCGCTGCCAAATGTGTGAGTCAGTCACGTTCGACGGTGACTCCAACCTTGCCGAGGATATGCTCGCGCAGCGCTTCGGCACGTGCTAGCGGTAGTCCGTCGATCGACAGGTCGCCGCCGCTGCCGCCGGCGGTAAAAAGTTTCAATGAGCCAATCCCAAACACCCGATCAAGCGGGCTGTTCGAGATCTCCACGTGCTGAATACGATTGAACGGTACGGCCGTGACCGCGCGAAACAGTACGCCGTGCTTGTGAATCATGTCGTGCTCGCGCAGTGCATAGCCGCGTCGTGGGAAATCGATGGTGGGCCACAGCAGGTACAAAACGCCTGCCACCGAGGCACCGGCGATCAACACGCTCCACAGCGAAAGTGGTAGTGCGGCGAATGGGCGGAACACGACCCACCCGATGAGGGCGGCAAGCGCGAATGCCGCATGAATCAGCTGTTGCTGACGCACAAATGGAGGATGCAGTCGCTGCCACTGAACGTCGCTGACGTTGGGTAACAGATCGACCGACACTTGCGAATTGGTAAACACGGTGAACCTTGTTAAAGCACTATGGCCTGTAGTTTACGCGTGACGCTTGGGTTTCGGAAACCGGACCGTCAAACAAGTGTTTGCGTTGGCCTAATGCTCCGCCCAAATTTTTCGTTTCACTTTACGGCCCGCAACTACCACTAGCCGACGGCCCGGGCGTGCCGAAAAACAGGGTTCTGAATATACCCAGATCGACAATCCCGGTAATACCGTTGCCGTCGAGGTCGGCCTCGCTATTGGGTGTAAAAAATAATGTGCGAAAAATGCCGAGATCCGCGGCGTTCACCACGCAATCATCATTAAAGTCAGCGTCACACCTGTTACCGTAGCCATCGCCATCGGTGTCCAGTTGCGAGGCATTGGCCGCCTGCGTGCAATTGTCGATGCCATCTGGAATGCCGTCAAAATCTTGATCCGCCGGTGCGTCGCACACCACACCACGCAGCGCTACGTTATCGATCTGAGCAAACCAATCCCGCTCGCCCTGATAGCGGAAACACACATAGGCTTCGGTCTCACTAGCCACAGGTGTCAGGTCCAGACTGACCGCGCCCGCGGGGCTCAGGGTCAAGTTGTAGCCGCCCAGATGATCAATGACCGAGTCC
Source organism: Gammaproteobacteria bacterium (assembly GCA_045106455.1). GTDB lineage: Bacteria > Pseudomonadota > Gammaproteobacteria > Steroidobacterales > JBCCMA01 > JBCCMA01. The sequence goes on along the minus strand of JBGCEL010000122.1, from coordinate 7,017 downwards.
AATAGCGCGAAGTTTGGCACCACCAAGGGATTGGGCGGCACCGTGCCCACCAGCACGTCAAATTGGTCATTGGCGTCGGCGGCGTTTTCGTTGGCCTGATAGTTCACCAGAAAGCTGATCTGCGGCTGAGTCACGCTGGCCGGATTAAGCGCCGGCGTGCACAAATACGTATCCATGGCCTGCGCCTGCGCATCGCTGTCCGCGCAGGCCGCCGCGCCGCCACCGCCGGTCACGTTGCCGCCGCTCCAGAAGTTGCTGCCACAAACGCCATCGTCGCTGGTGCCCCAGCCGGCAGCGGGATCGGCGCCAAGGTTCACGATGGTCCAGTCGGCGGGGATGCCGGCGTCAAAGGTCTCGGGCGCGCTGCAGGCCGGTGCCAGTTCTGAACACAGGCTGGGTTGGCCGGGCCGTGCAGCATTGGCATTAATGCGCACGTTATCGACAATGAAATTGGAGTCGCTGGTTGCCGTGTGACGGAAGGTGAGGGTGTGCGCAGCACCGTCGGCGAACGCGCTTACGTCGATGGTCACAGTGTTACCGGTGGGCGCCGTCGTGCAGTTGCGGCTATAAAGGTCGACGCCGTCCATCAGCACGCTGAGCGTGTCGCCGCTGTCGTCGCATGGCCCAAGCACGTCGAGTTCGAAGAACAGCGTGCTTGCGGTGGTCGGCAGTGTGAGCGTCTGCGTCATGGTGCGTTCGGCGCCAAACGTGGCGCCTCGAAACCACGCGTAGAACGCATCGGTCAGCGGATTAAACAGCTGGCACAGCGCTTGCGAGCACAGCGGCTCGTCGCCGGGCCCGGCGAAGGTCCAGCTGGCATCATCGCCCAATTCGAATCCGCCGTTGGTCACGACATTGAAATTGGGCGCCGGCAGCACGCCTTCGGCGCACACAAAATTGGGCTGCTCGATTTCGCAGCTAGCGGAACAACCGTCGCCGTCCACCACGTTGCCATCGTCGCACTGCTCGTCAGGGGTGTGAATGCCATCACCACAGGTGAGCAAAAAACACTGGCTCGGCGTAGGCGGCTGCGGATCGGGCGGCGGTACGAGCAGGCGCACCTGATCGAGGAAAATATTCGCCAACGCAGTGTTGTCGGCGTTGATCGAAGAGGTGCCTTCAAACCGAATCACATGGGACGCACCGTCAGCGTAAGGGCTGATATCAACGTCAACCACCGTATACACGTTGACCCCCTCACACGCCTGACCGGGTGCGACACTGGACCACACCAGCGCGCCGTCGATATACAGACGCAGGCCGTCGTCGGGCGCAGGACAGATGCCGCCGGGCGCGCCAATGCCGTAGTTGAAATTGAGCGCGGTGGCGCCCGCCGGAATCACCACCGGGCTGTGTTCTACAACCCCCGAACTTGCTGTGACAAAGCTGCCACCAGATACCAACACGAAATTGCCACTGGACAGGTTGCCGTCCAGATCCGAGGCCAGCGGCGCGCCAAAACAATCGTCGCCACAAATCGACCTGGCAAACAAACTGTGCTCAATGATGGCCCATTCGCCGTTGAGGTTGCTGTTCTCGAAACTGCCGTCGGGAAATGCGTTGATGTCGGGGCTGGCCGGTACCGGGTCGGTGCAAAAATACTGGCCGCTGTCGAGTTGGCAGGTGGAGGAGCAACCGTCGCCGTCTATCACATTGCCGTCGTCGCATTCTTCGCCGGGATCAGGCAACCCATTGCCGCACAACGGTCCGTCGCCAAACAACGTCTCAAACCGGGCGTGTGCAGAACCGGTGCACGAGAACAACGCCAGAACGGCGCCTACAACAAAAACTCGGTTCATGCTGCTCCCGGCGCTACTTGCGCGATACGTTCAACACGTTGGGCAATTGCCCCATGCGCTGCATGACCCGGCTGAGCTCTTCAAGGCTTTCGATCGACAGCGTCATACTCACGCGTGCCTCTAACGTACTCGGTTCAGTTTGCACTGTCACATTCAGGATGTTGACGCGTTCTACGGAGAGCAGGGTGCTTAAGTCTTTTAAGAGGCCAGGCCGGTCGTAGGCTTCGATTAATACGTCCACCGGGTAGCGCTGGGTTTGTTGTCCTGCCCAGCTCACATCGATGAGTCGCTCAGGCGATGCCACCCGCAGGCGATTGACGTTCGAGCAGTCCTCGCGATGAATCGTGATGCCGCGGCCCTGGGTGATGTAGCCCAGGATCGCATCGGGCGGCACGGGCTGGCAGCATTTCGCAAGAACCGTGAGCAAATCGCCCACGCCCTCGATGCGAATATCACTGCTTTCGCTACCCGTGCCGGCGGTCGCTTTGCGGCTGCGGCGGGTCGGTGCAAGCGCAGGCGGCAGTTCCGGTGGCGCAATACGTTTTTCGATGGCCCGCACTAAGTCCACGTTGCTGACATCGCCGCTGCCCAGCGCCACGTACAAATCGGTGGCGCCGGCGAAGCCAAAGTCCTTGGCAAGCTCGGTGATGTGCGGCACCTCGACGTTTAGCCGCTGCACCTCTTTTTCAAAGATCGCCTGACCCTGCGCGGCGTTGTGCTCGCGGTCCTGACGCCGAAACCAGGCCCGTGCTTTGGCCCGGGCGCGTGAGGATTTCAAATAGCCAAGCTGTGGAATCAGCCAGTCGCGTGAGGGCTGGGTTTGTTTGCCGGTAATGATCTCCACGTTGTCGCCGTTGGTCAGCGCGTGGGTCAGTGGCACCATGCGGCCGTCGATTTTGGCCCCGCGACAGCGATGTCCGATGTCTGTGTGCACGTGATAGGCAAAATCCAGCGGCGTGGCGCCTTGGGGCAAATCCACGATATCGCCGCCGGGCGTGAGCACGTACACGCGGTCGTGAAACGCCTCGCCCTGCATCTGATCGATCAGGTCGGTTTGCGTCTCGAGGGTATTTTCGCCGCCGTCACCCGGTTCAAGAAGGTTTCTCAGCCAATTGATTTTCTTTAAGAAAGACTCATCCGTTTTGCCGCCACCTTCTTTGTATTTCCAGTGCGCGGCAACGCCGAGCTCAGCGTGGGCGTCCATCTCATGGGTGCGAATCTGGATCTCGAGGGTCTTTTTCTCCGGGCCGACCACCGCCGTGTGCAATGACTGATAGTTGTTGCCCTTAGGCGTGGCGATGTAGTCGTCAAACTCGCCGGGGATGTGCGGCCAGTTGCCGTGGATAATGCCCAGCACGGCGTAGCATTCGGCCACGGTGTCCACGAGCACGCGGATGGCGCGCACGTCATACACGTGAGAAAACCCTACATTTTTACGCTGCATCTTCTTGTAAATGCTATAAATATGTTTAGGTCGGCCGCGAATTTGGCCATCAATCTTCACGCCCTGCAGATGTTCGTCGATCGTCGCGATGACCCGGTTGATGTAGTCCTCACGGTCCACGCGTCGCTCGGCCAGCCAGCCCGCGATGCGCTTGTACATGTCGGGTTCGAGAAAACGGAAGACCAGATCTTCCATCTCCCATTTGAGCTGCCAGATGCCCAGACGATTGGCTAAGGGTGCGAACACGTCGCGGGTCTCGATGGCGACATGGCGGCGTTCCTCTTCAGACGCGTTTTTCACCATTTGGAGTCGGCACAGCTGATCGGCGATGCGCACCAGCACCAGTCGCACGTCGTCGGCGATCGCCAGCAACATCTTGCGTAACGCGTCGGCCTGGCTTACGCCGAGCTGCTGGCCGGGCTCCCAGCCCTTGGCCAAACCGAAGCGCGAGAGCTTCACCAGCTCGCGACACAGCCGGGCCATTTTCTTGCCCAGACGTTTCTCAACATCGCGTGCCGCCAGCTCGCCACTTTCAAGTAACGGGAACAAACGGGCCGCCGCGACGATCTGTTCATCTGCCTCCAGAATGCCGAGCAGTTCGGCTATACGCTCGCCGCGCGCGGTCGCCGCGCCGTCGCCGCATTCGGCGAGTTGCATGGCGAGCGCCAGTGGCGTGTCTTGCTCTGGATTACTATGCGGGGCGTTCACAGCGGTGGCGGTAGGTGTCGGTGACTCAAACCGGTATCATACGCGGATGCCCGCGCTGGCGGCGACTGTAAGGTGGCCGGCAACGGGAGATTTATGAACCAAACACTACAGGTGACAGGATAAACAGCATGCGGACATTTCTCAGATGGACACAGTTGGCGGCGCTCGGCGTCGCATCGCTGGCCGCCACGAGCGCGCAGGCCGATCGGCTGGATCTGGATCTGAACGACGATGCGGCGCGCTTGACCTACTCGCGCGCCATTGAGGCACGCAAGATCAGCATCGATGGCTCATGGCTGCATCATCAGGATCGCGGTGACGTCATCGCGGCTGGCTTTCACATCACTGGCAACGCGGCCACGCAGGAGCGGCCGGTCAACGCCGGGCTGGGCGGCCGGTTAATGTACGCCGACGCCAGCGGCTTTAGTGACGGCAGCGGCGGCGGCATTGCCATTGGCGGCTTTTTCGATGCCAAGATTCCGAACTACAATCGCTTCGGCGTAGGTGGGCATGCCTACTTTGCGCCGGACGTGCTGGCGTTTGGCGACGCCACGCAACTGCTCGATATTTCGCTGCACGCGAGTTACTCCGTGCTGCGTCAGGGTGATGTCTATGTGGGCATACGCAACGTCAACGTTGATTTCGATGATGCCGGGTCGCAAACCTTCGACACCGGGCTCCACATCGGCTTTCGCCTTAATTTCTAACCGACCGCTCAGGAGAGACAAGACCTATGGCCGGCCACAGTAAATGGGCGAACATCCAGCACCGCAAGGGCGCCCAGGATAAAAAACGCGGAAAACTTTTCACCAAACTCATTCGTGAGATCACCGTTGCGGCCAAAATGGGCGGCGGCGATATCGAGTCGAATCCCCGCTTGCGCATGGCCATCGACAAGGCCAAAGGCCAGTCGATGCCCAAAGACAATATCGAGCGCGCCATCAAGCGCGGCTCGGGTGATCTGGACGGCGTGAATTATGAAGACGTGCGCTACGAGGGTTACGGCCCCGGTGGCGTAGCGGTCATGGTCGATTGCATGACCGACAACCGTAATCGCACGGTCGCCGATGTGCGTCACGCGTTCAGTAAGTTTGGCGGCAATCTGGGCGCCGACGGATCCGTGTCGTATCTGTTCAATCACGTGGGTCTCATTTCCTTTGATGCCGGCGTCGATGAAGACGGTCTCATGGAGGCGGCGCTCGAAGCCGGTGCCGAAGATGTGGTGGTGCACTCTGATGGCAGTCAGGATGTGAGCACCAGCCCGGCCGATTATGACGCAGTGCGTGAAGCGCTCGCCAAAGCCGGTTTCGAACCGGCCAGTGCTGAACTCACGCAGCAGGCCTCCACATCGGCAGAGCTTGGCGAGAAAGAAGCCAGCACGATGATGAAGCTGATGGAGATGCTCGAAGATCTGGACGACGTGCAGGAAGTGTATTCCAACGCTGAGATTCCCGACGACGTGCTCGCCGCGCTGGCTGGATAGGGCAGGCGCGTGCGCATCGCTGGCATTGATCCGGGGTCGCGCGCGACGGGCTTTGGTCTGATTGACGTCGACGGGACCAAGATCACGTACGTGGCCAGCGGCTGCATTCGCACGGCGGACGGCAGTCATGTGGCGCGTCTGGAGGAGATTTTCCACCAGATGGGGGAGGTGCTGCAAAAGTACCAGCCTGCAGAAGTGGCGCTCGAAAGCGTGTTTATGCATCGCAATGCCGGCAGTGCGATCAAGCTTGGTCAGGCGCGGTCGGCCGCACTGTGTGCCGCATACGGTGTGGTGCAAAGTGACGTGGTGTACGAGTACGCACCGCGTGCGGTCAAGCAGGCCGTGACCGGTTTCGGCGGTGCGGAAAAAGACCAGATTCAAATCATGATCAAATCGCTGCTTAAACTTGAAGGCCCGATTAATGCCGATGCCGCCGACGCGTTGGCCGTCGCCGTGTGCCATGCCCACGGTCGCCGCGCCGAGCATGCGGTGAAGCGGGCGACCGGCGCATGATCGGTTTTTTGCGCGGTCAGCTTTTGGCCAAGTACGCGGCCGATGTCCTGATCGATGTCGGCGGGGTGGGGTACGAGGTGAGTGTGCCCATGTCCACCTATTACGATTTGCCGGCGGTGGGTGGCGACGTGGCGCTGTTTACGCACCTGGCCGTGAGCGAAACCTCCCAGGCGTTGTATGGATTTGGCAGCGAAGATGAGCGCGGTCTGTTCCGCACTCTTATTAAGGTGTCGGGTGTAGGCGCCAAATTGGCGATCACTATTTTGTCCGGCATCTCGGTGGCTGATTTCGCCGAGAGTGTGCACGCCAAAGACACGGCCCGGCTGGTGAAGCTGCCCGGTATCGGGAAAAAGACCGCTGAGCGTCTGGTCGTGGAGATGGCTGACAAGCTGGATAAAAGTGACGCACCAATCAGTGCTGCGCCAGGCATCAGCGGCGGCTCGCCACGGGCCGAGGCCGTAAGCGCGCTGCTGGCACTGGGCTACCGCAGTGCAGAAGTGTCACGCCTGATCGATCAGGTGGAGACCAAAGATCGCACGGCCGAGGAGATTATCCGCGATGCGCTCAAGGCCAGCAGCCATTGAGTCATTGTTTGTCGCAGGCGCGTCTGATGCTGGGTGGTGCACAGTAGTGGAGGGTTTACGACATAACCCGGGTGCTGGTCGCACTACGTGGCGCACAGTAAGCGGTGTTATGTCCGGTCACACGCACTGTGTTGTGCACAGTGTCCAGAATTATGTTCAGCACAATGCACTGTGTGTTGCACAGGGGAGTGACCGAACTGGTCATTTAATCAGTCTGTGTGGTACACAGGTCCCATCCAACCTTGAGGCAGCGGCATGATCGAAGAAGACCGACTGATTAGCAGCGATGCGTCCAGCGCCGACGAGCGCATCGAACGGGCCATTCGGCCGGCGCGGTTGGATGATTACGTCGGCCAAACCGCCGTCAAGAAACAAATGGCGATTTTCATCGAGGCGGCACGGCGTCGTGGGGACGCCATGGATCACATGCTGATCTTCGGTCCGCCGGGTTTGGGTAAGACGACCTTGGCACACATCGTCTCCAAC
>JBGCEL010000121.1:0-7329 GCA_045106455.1 Gammaproteobacteria bacterium | reverse complement strand
CGGCATGATGATGCGCGCTCGCGAAGCGTGTGCACCGTTCATCTGGCTCGATCCGCCAGCCTGCACCGGTCAAATCACGGCGAGCGATTTGATTGACGTTGGCAGCGCTGATGAACACCAGCAACGGGTTCGGGCCTGGGCACACAGCGCATGGGAGGCCTGGGCACCGCACCACGGTCGTGTTCGACAGTGGATCGACGCGGCGAACTGATTTCTTTGAGACGTAAGTCTGCGCAGGGCATACTTGTGCATCGCATCACCTGCGCAATTGTGCGCCTGGACCGCAAGAGCCGACTAAATGTCTCTACTTAATGAATTAATGGCCCGACGTGTGCCCCAAATTGTGGGGCTTTACGTCGCCGGTACGTGGATGGCGATTGAGATTGGCGACTGGCTGATCGAGAAATTTGGCCTGCCAGCCTCAATCACCGCCTACATCTTTATCGGACTGGCAGCGTTGCTGCCCGCCGTTGCTCTGATGGCATGGGGACACGGCGCGCCCGGCGCAGATCGCTGGTCACGCGCCGAGAAAATCGTGGTGCCGATTAACGTAATCGCCGCCGCCGCCGCGCTGTTCTTTCTAAGCCCCGCCAACGAACAAACCAACGCAACGGCCACCGCCGACAACGCTACGCAAACGCGCACTCTAATTGACGAGACCGGCGCCAATCAGTTGTTCGAAGTACCAGTCGAGGCCTTTCACAAAAACCTCACGATATTTTTTCTCGACAATCAAACCGGCGATCCGGCGTACGACTGGGTGGCCTACGGCTTGCCGCTACTGGTGGCCTATGACCTGAATCATGAAACGCCGCTGGTCTCGGCCTCTACGCCGTTTAACTCGGACACGTTGCGCGAGTCGTTGCGCATCCGAGGTTTTGATGCCGCGATTGGCGAGCCGCGTTCACTTCAGGTCACCATCGCGAAAAACAATCGCAGTGACGCAATGATCAGCGGCAAGCTGGAAATGCGCGACGGCGTCGCGGTTGCTCAGCTGCAGCTGATCGATATTCAAAGCGGCAGCGTTTTGTCCAACGTCAATGTCAGTCTGGATGAACCGCTGCTAACTATCGCCGACAGCGTTTCTCTGGAAACACAGCAACAGCTGGAACTCGATCCGCGCAGCAGCGAAGAAAATGATCCGCTGGTCGACAACTTAACCGCCAACCTCGATGCCGCGCGGCACTACATTGATGCGCGCATGGCCGTGGAACTACGCAACGATTATCCGACCGCCATCGAGTGGCTCAAAAAGGCCACCGAACTGGATAGCACGTTTGCCGCGGCACACGGCGCTCTGGGAAACCTGCATTACTTATCAGGCGAGCCCGAGACGGCGCTGGACAGTGTCGACAGTGCATTGCGCCACGATTACAAGCTATCTACTTCGCGTCGGTTTTTATCGCGCGCTCAACGCTATCTTTATTCGAACGATTTCGAACGCGCCATTAAGGTGCTTGAGATGTGGGCCGAGGTGGACGCGCTCAATCCTCACGCGCACGAATTGCTCGGCAACGTGCTGCTGGTCTCAAGTCAGAAGCCGGATCGGGCGACCACTGCATTTGAACAGGCGCTGGCGCTAAATCCTACCAACCACAAACTCTATTCTTCTCTGGCCAGTATCGAACAAACGCGCGGCAATTTTGCGGGGGCCGCTCAGCACATTCAAACCTATATCGATGCACGGCCCGAAGACGAAAAGGCCCACCTGCAGCTCGCGATGATCTACACCGCGGCGGAAGATTTTGACAACGCGAGGGAGGCCTATCTCAATGCCGAGCTCATCTCGACCAGCGATCTGGGTGCAACGCTCGGTCTGGCCAAGCTCGCGATCCGCAGCGGCGACTTTGAGCAGGCGCGCGAGCGCATCGAGCGTGTGCTCGCCCGAACCCTCACGCCGCAGCAGCAAGTCGAAGCGCTCAACGGTCTGGCCGAACTGCAGTATGTGCTCGGCGAAATGAGTGCCATGCTCGACACGCTGCAGCGGCTTGACGACGTGGCCGCACGTTTCATGCCCCCCGTACTGCGCGCCGTGCAGGTCGGCATGAATGTTGTGAACACGAAAACGCTGCTGGGCGATTTTGACGGCGCACTGAGCACAGTGGACGCGCTGCGCGATGAACTGGACGAATCGATGCAGGGTTTTCTGGACATGCCACTGCTGGGCGTTTACTGGGAAATGGGCGAGACCGTAAAAGCCATGGAGGCTTTCGACAGAGCCGAGGCCTTTGCATCAGCGCGCGCCGACCCAACGTACGCCCCCGTGATGGCTTACGGCCGAGTGTTTGCATCGGTGGCCCAGAGCGATGCAAGCGCGGCCATAGAGCAAGCAGAGCTTGCCTCAGAACTAATGGATCGGTCGTTTATGATGGCCAGCGGCTCCACGCTCGCGCTGCAGTTGCGCGTAGACATGGCGCGCGAACTGCGCACTGTTGGCGCGCTGGATTCAGCGCAAGAACTGCTCACCCGTACTTTGCGCAGCAACCCATCGCTGCCCACAGCGCACCTCGAAATGGCGCTGGTGCGACAAGATCTCGAACAGCTGGATGAGGCGCGCGCCTCGCTGGATCAGGCGCTCGCGATTTGGAAGTCGGGCGACGATCAATATCTGCGACTGGTCGAAGCCAGAACATTGCTCGCGACTCTGGACAACTAAAACCATGCCAGACATCCGCTACCGCTTCGAACTCCCTAACGGTGAATTGGCCCAGTTCGATCTGGCGCTGGATGAACACACTGCACTGCTGCACCGCCGGCCGCTAACCGATCCACCCAAATGGACGCAGCTGTCTTTTCATCAGTGCAGCAATTGCCCACTTAATGACCGCGATGATCCGCTGTGCCCTGTGGCTCACAGTCTGGCCGACGTGGTGCCAAAATTTGAACATCTGGTGTCTTATCAGGAACTCACGGTGGTGATTGAAACCGAGGAACGCACGGTCACCGCCAAGGTGGACGTGCAGGCGGCGCTGAGCTCAATGATGGGGCTTATCATGGCGACCAGCGGCTGTCCGCATACCAGCTTCTTTCGGCCTCTGGCGCGTTTTCATTTGCCGCTTGCCAACGAACAGGAAACGATTCATCGGGTGGCTAACAACTGGCTGCTTGCTCAGCATCTGCGCCGCAGCGAAGGCCATGCGACCGACGACACGTTTGACGGGCTACTGGGCATTTATGGGCAGCTACAAATTGTAAACGCCGCGATGACCAAACGCTTGCGCGCCGCCGGACGCACGGATTCCACACTCAATGCCGTGGTTCTGCTCGACCTGTTTTCCATGATCGTGCCCGCCGCCGTCGATGATTCACTGGCCGACATCAAAGCACTGTTTGCAACGTTCTTGCAGGGCCCGGCGTTCGAGCCGCCCGTAGACCAGTAGTCATAATGCACTCTGGCGCTTAACGCAGTCGTGACGAGCTTAACGGCGCACACGCGTGGCGCCCGATACCATAACAGGCATTGTGTTAACGGATACCTCCACCATGCCCCGCCTAGATTTTTTCGCTTCTATCCTGCTTTCCGCCGTTATGGTGAGCGGCGCAGCGAACGCCGGCGAAATCATTTTTGAAACCCGCGCGACCAACAACGAGGTTATGCCCTGGGACGCGCTGGGCTCGTGGCAGGCTCAATCCAGCCCGGTCACCGCCAGTGAGCTGCTCGAATTCACCAACGTATTTACGCCCGGTTCGCAGCGTCACTCCCGGCTGCAGCTGCAGTTTGATGCGACGGGCGCCGATCTGTGGGAATTTGAGTTTGGATTGGATGCGGGTTTTGGTGCGGCCATCTATCTGAACGACGAGTTGGCCACCTCGAACGGTGCGGACCTCTGGTGGGGCTACAACTGGAACGCCAGTGATCAATTACTGCGGCTATCGAGCAATCTGTTTATGGACGGCATCAACACTATCGACGTGTACTGGGCCGAAAACTGCTGTGCCGGCGGACAGAGTGGACGCTTTCGCACCGACAGCGGCAGCTGGCGGGCGCTCTCAACGGCGAATCTCAATCAGGTGGCAGAACCCGGCAGCATTGCGCTGCTGACGGCAGGCTTGGGTGGTCTGGTTGCGGCGCGCCGTCAACGACGCGCCGCCAAACATAAACTTTAGAAACCCCAGGTCGCGTAAGCGCGCACCATGCGCGGCTCCATCGGATGGAAGTGCGTATCGGCAAAACCCTCTGCGGGTTCGCCGCGTAAACGCGACTCGTAGAAGTAGGTGATGTCGTCATCGGCTTCGTTAAACACGTTAAGCGCATCCAGACGCAAATCGAGATTCTCACGGCGATAACCCACGCTCAGATTGATCACCGTCGATGGATCCGACCGCACGCTGTCATCTTCAACCAACGGGCGCTCACCAAAGTGACGCAGTCGCGCGCTGCCGTACCAGCCGCCCGGCGTTTCTGCAGAAAGACCGGCAGAGATCACACGATCCAGAGTACCCGGGATTTGATCCCCGTTCTGGAAGCGTCCACGACTGAACGACATTTCCAAATCCGCGGTCCACATGTCGTTCAAGCGATAATAAAGCGGAATTTCCAAACCGTAGCGACGGCTCGGCGGGCTGGGCTCCGTGTTGCCGGCGTCACCCACAAACAACAACTCGGATTCAAGCTCGAGCCACCACAGTGAGGCCGACACGTTCAGCCGCTGCTCGCGGAACCAACGAAAGCCAATCTCCGCGCCGTCTGAGGTGACCAGTGGATCAACGCCATCGGTTGGCTCGCCGGACACAGGATCAGTCTGAATGGTCACACCGCGCGCATCGTTACTGTGAAAGCCACGGCCGGCACTGAAGAACAGCTCAAGATCGTCACTTGCGGAATAAATTACGTTCACTTTCGGCGTGACCAGAAAATCGTTGTCGGTACCGGTGTTTTCAGCCAGCGTGCTACGCGCCACATCAAAATGATAGTAGTCGGCGCGCAGTCCGAAACTCGTGCGCCAACGTGAATTCCACTCGGTGTCCACATCGTAGTAGAGCCCGACACTGGTTTGATTCACTTCATCCTGTCGCACGGTGCTCAGGCGCTGACGCTGCGCTGTGCGAAACAGGCCCACGTCGCCGATATCGTCGTGGCGCAACATCAGTCCCACGTTCTGGCGATGCCTGCCGACGGGTGAAAAGCTAAACGTAACGTCACCGCCAAGAATCGTGCGATCGTCGACCTGCTCAAACTGATCACCGTTGACCGGATCGTCGAGGAAATAGGTGAAGTTGGAAAACAGATCGAGCTCGTAGCTCACCAGATAGCCACGCGCGCGCAACTGACCGTTTTCGCGATCTTCGTGCCAGCTGCCCGACAAACTAAAGCGTGAGCTCGAACCGCCCACCGTGTCGTCGATGGTGCCAAAGGCATCCACCAAACCGCTCTCTACCGCACGCAGCGGTACCTGATCCGCCGCGTCCCAGGTGGCGTCATAGCCCATTACCGTGATGTTCCACTCGCGCTGCTCGTTGCTACGGCTGTAACGCGCCAGCGCGTTGTAACGGCGCAGATTTTCTTCCACCCCAACCCACGCGCCGTCGTACACGTGCGTCTGCACACCAAACAAGAAATCGCCCTCGGCGAGCTCAAAACTATCCGCCGCAAACACCTTGGCGAAACCATTCTCGCCCAAGCCAACCTTGACCATGCCCTGCTCGAGCTTGTTCACGGTGCTCAAATACGCCGCGCCGGCCGATGAGAAATCAGACACCTCGGCGTAGTACGGGCCCTTTCGAAACTCCACCGTATTGATGAGCTCGGGCATGATGAAATTCAGATCGGTATAACCCTGACCGTGACCGTGACTGGGATTATTGACCGGCATTCCGTCCACCCAGGTGGCGAAATCGGTGCCGTGATCGAGGTTAAAGCCGCGTAGAAACAATTGGTTAGACTTGCCCGTGCCGCTATGCTGCGTCACCACAAGACCCGGCACAACCTCAAGAATCTCGCCGGTACGCAGTCGCGGACGTGCATCAATTTCGGCTTGCCCGACAATGCCTTCCGAGGCAGACGTCAGCGCGCCGGTTGGGTTTTGCCAGCGACCGGCCTGAACGATAATTTCGTCAATATCTTCATTTTCGTGAGCGTCGGCCGCGCACATCACGCCCAGAGACAGCGACACAGCCACACATCGGCAATACGTTGAAAAGTGCACAGGTGATCCTTGAATAGTTTTTTTATCGATCAAGAGGCTTCGCAGCATTCTCGCGCATGGTTTTACCAAACTACGAAAGACTTCCTGAGAGCATTACGCGTGCCACCGGACAGTTGGATGCACACGCCCAGCGGAGCGCAATGGTGCCCAACTTTGGCGACGAAAAAAAGTGAACATATCACCGACTTGTCATAATCAGAAATCGCGCACGAGCTGTGGCTCAATGGCCTCAGCTAGCAGCTTCTGGATGTGAAAAACCGCACACAGATGTCTCGGTTTATTTTTCATTCAACTGATAAGCTTAATCGGGCACGGACGCCACGGATGACGCCATGACCCAAGACCACTATCTGCAGACCGAACTCGAAGCCCTAATCAAGGCTGACGCGTCGATGTGGCAATTTTTGCAGCGCGGCTCGCTGGACGGTTGCTGGTACTGGGATCTTGAGAATCCGGAGCAGGAATGGATGAGCCCCGAGTTCTGGGCACTATTTGGCATCGACCCGCACACCAAGCGGCACGATCCGGCCGAGTGGCAGGACATGATTTTCGCCGAAGACCGCGACGTCGCACTCGAGAATTTTCAACGCCATCTGGAAGACCCAGATCATGCTTATGATCAGGTAGTGCGCTATCGCCATGCCGATGGGTCTACCGTCTGGGTACGCTGCCGCGGTATCGCCATACGCGATGAGGTAACCGGCAAGCCCATCCGTATGCTCGGCGCGCACAACGACCTCACGGCCACAAAAGCCGCTGAGCGCCAGCTGCTGGTGGAGAAGCGTGCCGTTGAGGCGAGCAATGAAGAGCTAAAGACGTTTGCCTATTCGATTTCCCACGACATGAAATCGCCCTCCAACACGTTGCGTCTCATTTTGAACGAACTTCGCACCACTCAGGCCACGCGCCTCGATGATGAAGGGCACGAACTATTAGACATGGGCGTGGCCACAATCGATCGCATGCAGGAAATGATCGAGGGTGTCTTGCGCTACACCAATATGATTGAGCTCGAACATTCGCGTACGGCGGTGGACCTCAATGCTCTGGTCACGGACATCATCAGCGATTTGCAGGGCGAGATTCGCGCCAAGGACGCCCAGATCGTGGTCCATGAGCTGCCGGTCATCCACGGCGACCGACCGCTGCTGCGGACGCTGTTTCTGAATCTGCTGAGCAACGC
>JBGCEL010000120.1:0-5377 GCA_045106455.1 Gammaproteobacteria bacterium | reverse complement strand
TTTGATGAGAACAACACGCTCAATGATGACCCGCGTTATTTCACATTCTGGGGCTCACAAAACTGGACCGGCACCGGTCGTATCGGTGTGTCGCCACGCTACGCAGGTAATGGCGACTGGCAACAGTTCAGCATTGACGTAGGCGCCAACTACACGGGTGCCAAAGCCTTGGCGTTTGTTAATGATCAGGACAGCGGCAGCGGATCGGAAGGTATTTACCGCTGCGTCCGGGTGATCAACGATGGCACACCACCACCCGCCGCTTGCACCGTCGAGGACAGCTTTGAGAATGGCGCAGCGGGTTGGTCCAATGATGCGGCAAGCACCTGCTCTACCGGTAGCTATGTGCTTGGCTCACCGTCCGAGCAAAGCAACTCGGGCGTGACAACGCAGGTAGGCGGCGCGCGCACCGGCGCAAACGCCATTTACACCGCCACCAACACCACCGCCGGATCGAACGACGTGGATGCAGGCAATTGCATACTCGGTTCACCAACGTGGTCGGTGAGTCAACCGTCCGATTTGTCTGTGTGGTACTTCCACGGTCAACGCGACGGCGGCGATGACAGCGGCGATTTGTTCCGACTGGAATTCTCGACCAACGGCGGCTCCACTTGGAACGTCGCGGCATCGAATGGCGATACTCGTTCGAATGCCACATGGACGAACGCGACCGCAATCATCCCCGGAGGCAGCAACGTCCAGGTGCGCGTGCAGTGCGCAGACGGCACGGGTGGTGGTGATCTGATTGAGTGCGGTATCGACGATTTGTCGATTTGTCCTCGATAGGATTCCGCTAATTGTTGAGAGCCTCGCGTCTTTGGCGCGGGGCTCTTTCGGCAGACTCCATCGCACCTTCCATACCTCGTTGCGTCGTCGCCGTGTGTTCAGCGCAAAAATGTATCCGTCCATGGGGCTTACGGGCGCCGGGTAACAAACCGCTGACGTTGAAGCCGGTGACTTCATCTGGGTCTTTGCCAAATTTTTGTGCATACATGGTGCTCGCAAGGCCATTGCTCGTCATTGAGTCGGATAGCCCATCCTTTTCCCAGAAGGGGCTTCGCGGCAGCAGAAAAACAATCGAGAATCGTGTGTAAGATATCGAGGAAACCGCTTGCTGATGAATGCCTTCTAGTTCAATTGAGCACGAATCGTATCGCGTGTTCTGTGGCGACGATTCAACCATCTCGACACGCGGTTGCCGCGCGCGCGATTGGCTTCGCAAGGCGGTGGCAAGCTCGTCCCAGCTGCGCAAGTTCATGAAGGACGCGTGTAGCAACACCACCGCCGGACCAGACCCCTGAACCATATAATGCGGCGCAGGCCATCCATGTCAGCGAATTTGGAGTCAGGTGTCGAGTAGCGGACCTCGAGGGTATCGAGGCCGAGTTTTTGCTGTTCAGGCGCTATCCACGGTCAGCCGAAAACCAGCACACACAGTACGGCGGTGAACAACGCCGCGAGCAGGAATTTCGAGGCAAGACCTGTTTGATGTCTCACGACAGATCTTACCCCGAATCTTTCTAGTGGCGGTACGAGACCGTTAATGCAAGCTGCTGAGTATTCCCCAGGATAACGGTGGTCGGACTAACGAAATCATTCAGGCGAGGCTGACGAATTTGCGAGGTCACATACTCCTCATCGAACAGGTTCTTCGCCCAAAACGCGACATCCCATTTTTCATTGGCAAAGCCAACACGCGCATTCACGATACTCCACGAATCAATAAACTGAAGATTGGCAGAGCGGGTCGGGCTTTCGTCACGATAGATGTAGTCGGCACGCGCGTACCAGCGCCAGTCATTGGCCAAATCGCGATGGAAGTTGCCGTATAGATTGAACTGGGTTTTCACCGTTCGGCCAACTTGCTGGCCGCCGACACTGTTGGTGCAAAGCGTGCCATCTCCGCACAGGGCGGTTATGGCCCGATCGATGACTCCGCTATCGAATTCCGGGTCCGCATAGGCAAAACCGAAACCCATATCGAATGATTCATTGATGTAGGCATCAACCTGCAGCTCAAGGCCTTGTGAGGTGGCCGAACCGCTGTTACGAACAATCGCGTTGATGAACGCCGGATCTTCTGATGCACCATTAATCTGAAGATCTTCCCAATCTACAAAAAACACGGCCAGGTCATAGCGAATTCGATTGTTTGCGAGCATACCCTTCGCACCAAATTCGATGGTTGTATTGGATTCCTCGTCAAAAAACTGCTCATCCGGAAACGCCGTAGAAAAACTCGTATTAAACCCGCCGGACTTAATGCCCTGTGCGGCAGAGGCATAAAGCAAAGTGCTGTCGCTCAACTCGTAGTCAAAGGTGACGCGCGGCGCAAAATAGCTCCATGTATTTGCCTGTGGTCCGGATGGTGCGCCAAAGAAACTGGCCACGCCGTTCACTGCTTTATCTTCCTCGGTGTAGCGCCCCTCAAATGACCAACGACTGCGATCGCTCACGTTCCACCCAAGGCGCGCGAACAGAGCCCAAATCTCAACGTCTGCGGTCGCAATATTCGCCTGCACATTGGGGACCAACGGGTTCGGGGTAAGAAATGCACCAAGGAAACCGGGCACGATGCTTTGCGTTGCAGAAAGCGGCGACGAGTCCAGTGTTAGCGAACTACTGCTGTTCGAATCTTCGGAAGTCCAGTAGGCGCCCGTCAACCAAGAAAACTTATCGTTACCACCGTCCAGTCTGAATTCCTGACTAATGGTCTCGTCTTGCGAAGCATTGAAGAAAAGGTTGTTTAAATTCGTGAAACTCGGAGGGCCCGCCGCATCGGTAATGAAGTAGGCGACGCCATTGGCATCCGCATCGTAATCGGTTACTGAATTGAATCCTGCGTCGGTCACGGACGTGACGCTGGTAAGCCTGTACGAATCTGCATCATAAGAGACGGTGAGGGCTAAGATTGTGTTGTCCGATTCACCGCCGCGCGCTAACGGATTAGCACTGATGTCCGTCTCAAAGGGCAATGATCCGCACGTGTAGGTTGGATCACCGCCTGGGTTTCCCGGTGGCGGAAAAAAGCTCGGCGAGCTGCTGCCACAGTTGGGGTCAACATTGTGAATGCCGGCCGACTCTGTTGTGCGGTCGGTAAAGTAACCCATGAATCTTGCTGACCATTGTTCATTGGGCTCCCAGAGCAAAGTCACAAGGCCGGAGGTGTTGTCGTATCCGCCAAGGTTGTTGTCGGACGCCGCATTGTTGATGGTCCCATCAAACTCCCGAATACCGAATGCTGCAGTAGCTGAAAACGTGTCAGACAGTGCGCCACTGAGATTTACATTGGCGTCAAAATACTCGTCGGAACCTGCCGACACATAGAACCCGATGTCGGTTTCATCCGACGGGTCATTGGTGACGTAATTAATGGCGCCAGCAAAGGTGCTGCGACCATAAAGAGCGCTTTGCGGACCCTTTACAATTTCGACACGTTGCAAATCCAGCAATTCTAGATCCAAATTATTTCGGCTGGGGATGTAAACACCGTCCAGAAACACCCCGACGTTATTTTCCCGACCCTGAGTGTTCGACTGTGCCAGCCCGCGAATCACCGGTGTCGACAATGCCCCAACGTTAAAATCCTGAAAGATTAGGCCGGGTGTCAGGTTAGACACATCACTAATAGCCTGGACGGTTGCGCGCTCCAGTGTTTGTGACGTGAGCGCCGTAATTGAAAGCGGCACGCTTTGCAGTGACTCTTCTGTTTTTCGCGCCGTCACGACAACCTCTTCGAGACGCGATTCATCCTGTGCGAAAGCGGTCGCGCTGAACGAGGTGAGGATGAAAGAAGTTAATCCGACAATTGCTGTTTTATGCATAGCATGTTCGCTGAGCTGCTAACTGGGAGTTAGTCCATGCTATTGGACAGGTGAGGCTTTTCTGTACACAGAATTGTGAATACTGGTATCTCAATTGGTGATAGATAGTGGTGGTCCCAGTAATTCAGACCGTGTCATACGTGGATTCTCCGCGTCTTTGGAGCACAGTGCGCCGTTGACTTTGACCAACATTAGTCGGTCGCGCGTAATGAGCGGCCATACTGCGTGAACACCAGCAAACTGAGCAGCATGAACAGCGTAGGTAGCGCAGAGTAGCTTAGGACAACGCCGAAAACCGCCGCACTACTTTGCTCCACAACGCCATCCACCGATGCCTCAAAGCCAACGACGCTGAGCACCAGTCCCGTTACCAACGGACCCAACGCAAATGCGAGTTTCTCGACCGCTGTGAAGATTCCGGAGAACAAACCTTCATCAGCCGAGCCGCACCGCTGCCTTTCGTAGTTAATAGTGTCCGTTAGCAGCGAATAGGACAAAAGAGAGAAACCTGAATTGGTAATTCCAATTAAAAACGCTCGCAGCAATACGAGCGACTTCTCCGTGGACAAATCGCCGATCAACGGTGCGTGAAACAAAACATCGTCACTCTGCCCGACCCACAGCCACGTAATCGTCACGGCCATCCAACCGAGACAGGCCACCCACAGCGCCACCACCTTCCCGAAACGCCGCGAAAATGCCAGCCAAAATGGCTGACTCAGAACGGACCCGCAGGACATGACCAGAATAAAGGGCAAGAGTAAGCTGATATCTCCGATCGCGAAAATGAACACAAAGCCCACGACAGCGTAGCCGCAAGATTGCGCAATCGACTGGATAAAGTAGGTACTCGAAAGGATAACGAATGGCTTGCTTTTGCTGGCCGTCATGAACTGATTGAAGAGCGTCAGCGGCGGTCCCGTAGAGACTGAGCCAAAGTTTCGCGGTACTCCATAGGCCGTGATCAACATTGCGATCGTGCCCAAAGCGCCAAACAGGGCAGCCATTTTCAACCAGGCGGCAGCGTCTCCCCCCCATTTGAAAACCAGAGGCTGAGCCAAGCCGATCCCCAATATGACGCCTGCGACGGTAAACACGATCCGAAACGCCAGGATCTTGGTTCGCTCGTGAGGGTTATCCGACAGTTCCGACGCGAGTGCCAGGTACGGCACCGAGAAGGCACTGAAGGCTGTCGACATCAGCAGAAACGCGATCCCCACCACAATTGCAGCGACCCAGGGCGATGAAAAATCACTGAATAAGAACAGCCCGGTGAAGGTCGCTCCGGTCGTGACCGCCCCAACCACAAGGAACGGACGACGACTGACTCTGGGTCTAAGCCGATCGGACCACATTCCCATGAAGGGGTCCCACACGATGACCCACAACTTGGGAATGAGCACTACGATTCCGGCGAGCCAGGGGGCCACGCCAAGCACGGTGGCCATAAACAGCGGTAGCAGCGCGGCGGGTGTGTCACGGAATATTTGCGCGCCTGTTTGCCCGACACCAAACGCGAGCAACACGCGTACAGATAGCGGCGAACGAGA
>JBGCEL010000119.1:0-5938 GCA_045106455.1 Gammaproteobacteria bacterium | reverse complement strand
CCTCTTCTCTCTTGCTCTTAAACCCCCCAAGCGCGCGGGATTCGAATTACGCACTTGGTTCGGCGTTCGGTTCGGTGGGTATGCGCCTGGGTTGTTAGCCCGTCCTCGGGCGGTCCCAGGGGTATACCCACCGAAGCGGACGCCGGGCCAACCGCACAGAATGCGAATCTCGCGCGAACCCCGCGCTACCCCAAAAAAAACCGACCCGAGAAGCAACTGCTTCCCGGGCCGGCATCGGCGGTTTAGGATTTTTCGGAGCTAGTTATTTTTTGCGACGTGCGCCAAAACCCAGCATGCCCAGCGCGGAGCCGAACAGCCAGACAGCGGCTGGAACCGGTACTGCTGAGATCGAGACGTTGTCGAAGTAGATGTCCGACACGCACGAAGCTGCTGCGCCACAGGCAGCCAGAAGCTGCAGCGTAACGCCACCGCTGGCATCAGGACCCACCGTCGTCGTGAACGAGAAGCTCGTCCAGATGCTGGCATCAGCGTTCAGAGCCAGTGGTGCGCCGCCGAGGATTTCAGCAGAAGACGTACCGCCGCCGTCGATCTCGGTGAAGAACTCAGCGAACGCCACGCCGCCGTCAGCGGTGCTGCCGCGAGCGTCAAACGTAATCGTGATTTCGTCGCCCGGGTTCACAATGCCGATGCCAACGTTGGCATTTTTGATCAGCGTGTTGAACGGGCCACCGTTGGCCGTCAGGTTGGCCGCGAACGTGCCGGTGGACGGGTTGAAGGTGGAGATCATCTGCGTGCCGCCGTTCAGGAACTGCTGCCAGCCCGCGAAATCACCCGTCTCGAAATCGCCGTTGTCGGCCAGTTCGACGCCCTGTGCGCTTGCAGCGCCAAGAGCCAGTGTTGCAGCCAGAGCTGCGATTTTAAGTTGTTTTTTCATCTTATTTTCCCCTCGAGGAGTGTTGTTTTGAAACTGCTGTCGTATTATTGAAGCTTCGATGACAGCGCTGTCATTGATACGTATTTTTGACAGCGCTGTCAATTTTGAGCGTTACAAGCTCAAATCGATCCCGTAAGCGTATGATTTACATAATTTTACAGAGTCAACACGGGCATCGACGTCGCATTTTCTGCGCAGCGTAATAGTGTTTTACCGCTAAATTCGGGTATCGACAATGGATATTTCTGCCGCCTGTGACACACGCGTGCTGGGATCATCTGAAGGAGACAGCGAGGTGGCCGGCTCAAGCTTTGCGCCCGCCGCTGGGTGTGTCGATGGCGTCGATGTCCACCATGTTCCATTCCTGGCCGGTATTGCGAAATAGCCGTTTCCCACGCCGCGGATAGTCGGCCACGTCGTGATCGAGTCGCTGACCCGCGACAATGCAGCGCAGCGTCGTCTCGCCAATGGCGCGCATACTGTGGGCATCACCGCCGGCCGGATAAGCAATAAAATCGCCTGCGCGCACAATATGCGTCTGCGTGCCAATGGTGGCCTCGGCTTCGCCCTCAAGCACGTACACGCATTCTTCTTCAAAATAATGCACGTGCATTTCGGTCGTCTCGCGCCCGGGCTCCACTTCAATTAGGTGGAAGCCGAGGTTGCTCAGGCCGGTCGCATCACCCAAAGATTTGTTGTGACGACGGGCGTTGTCGTTCAGAAAATGAATCTTACGCAGGCCTTCCATCTTTTCTATCTCGGCGCGTCGGAGGATGGTTTTTGGTGTGCTCACAGGCCTGCTCTCAATCTTGCGTGGTTGCCCCATCCTACAAAATTAAGTGCCCACGAGAATAAAAATTGGGCTTAAACGTGCTGCGCGTAATAGTCGGCGAGGACCGCCAAATGATCGTTAGCCGTCTGACCGTTCTGCGCCTGTGCGGCAATGGAACCCTGAGCGGCTAAGGTGGCCCCAAGTAGCGCCGACTCATGGTTGCTCGTCTGGCTTGACGCCGGCGACGGGTCACGTGCCACCGATAAAATCGATGCCGCGTCGGAAAAGCTCAGCTCGCGAAGATCAAGATTGGCGATGGCCTCGGTGCGCTGCAGCTGCGCCTCGCCACCCGCTTGCGCGCCCTGATTCGGCGTGCTGCCGCCGCCAATGGTGATCGCACCGCCGATGGGTCGTGCGCCCACAGCGCGCGCGATGGCCTCAAGCGCTTGATCTTGCGCCTTCAGAACCTCTACGCGTCCGGCGAATATCGGGCTGGCTGTCACTCCTTCCATATCACCAGATTTGCAAACGCTGCGCGCAATATCATCTGGGGATAACCCCAGTTTCACCAGCGGTGCCGTTTTCGAGCGGCGCACGAGCGCTTGACTAGAGAACTTCGCACAAGCCGCTTAGAATCCGGGCTCGCCTGCCCGCAGGCCTACATCAGAATTCGAGGACCCAGAGACTATGCACCAAGGCCAATCCATCCGTTGTACGAAACTCGATGGCGATATCGCCGAGCTGTGCTTCGATCGCGAGGGCGAGTCCGTCAATAAGTTTGACCGCCAGACGCTGACCGAACTGGCTGCCGTCGCCAAACTGCTGGGCGAGGATGCCTCCATCAAGGGGCTGATCGTCACCAGCGGCAAGAGCGGGTTTATTGTGGGTGCCGATATCACCGAATTCGGCAAGACCTTCGAACAGTCCGAAGATCAAATTGTCACTTGGGTAGAAGAGGCCAACAAGATTTTCTGTGCATTGGAAGATCTGCCGTTTCCAAGTGTCACGGCGATCAACGGTATTGCGCTGGGCGGCGGCCTCGAGATGGCCCTGACCACCGACTATCGAGTGATGGCCGACAAAGCGCAGATTGGTTTGCCGGAAGTGAAGCTGGGTTTGTATCCGGGTTTCGGTGGCACCGTGCGTCTGCCGCGTTTGGTGGGCGCCGATAACGCGATTGAGTGGATTGCAGGTGGCAAACCGAACAAGGCCGAGGCCGCCTTTAAGGTGGGCGCCGTGGATGCGGTCGTCGCACCCGAGAAACTCAAAGACGCCGCGCTGAAGCTCATCGAACTCGCCAACGGCGGTCAGTACGACTGGCAGGCACGCCGTGCGCAGAAAAAAGGACCGCTGCAACTCAATCCAGTGGAAGCGATGATGGTGTTCGAAACCGCCAAAGGATTTATCGCAGGCAAAGCGGGCAAGCACTACCCGGCACCAATCGCCGCCGTTACCGATATTCAAAAAGCGGCCGGCAAAGATCGCGACGGCGCGCTGAAAATCGAAGCCGCCGGATTTGCAAAACTTGCCAAGACGCAGGTGGCCAATTCGCTGATCGGTCTTTTCCTGAACGATCAGCTGCTCAAGCGCAAAGCCAAGCAAGCACAAAAACTCGGTCGGCCCGTTGCGCAGGCCGCCGTGCTGGGCGCCGGCATCATGGGTGGCGGCATCGCGTATCAAAGTGCCAGCAAAGGCACGCCGATCATTATGAAAGACATCAAGGACGAGCAGCTCGATCTTGGTATGGGCGAGGCCAATAAGCTCCTGGGCAAACTGGTTAAACGCGAGAAAATCACCAGTGCCAAAGCTGGCGACATCCTCGCCGACATTCGTCCCACACTAAACTACGGTGATTTTGGCAACGTCGACATCGTGGTCGAAGCCGTGGTCGAGAACCCGAAGATCAAAAAAATCGTATTGGCTGAGGTGGAGTCTGAGGTGAAGCCGGGCACGATCATTGCGTCCAATACTTCATCCATTTCCATTGATGAGCTGGCGACGGCGGTCAAAGCGCCTGAGAATTTTCTAGGCATGCACTTTTTTAATCCCGTGCATCGCATGCCGTTGGTCGAGGTGATTCGCGGCGCGAAAACCTCCGATGCGGCGGTCGCCACGACGGTGGCCTACGCCACGGCTATGGGCAAGAGCGCCATTGTCGTGAACAACTGCCCGGGGTTCTTGGTGAACCGCGTTTTGTTCCCTTACTTCGGCGGCTTTATGGCGCTGATTCGCGACGGTGCGGATTTCACCAATGTCGATAAAGTGATGGAAGGCTTTGGCTGGCCGATGGGACCGGCGTATTTGCAGGACGTGGTGGGCATGGACACGGCGCATCACGTGGGCGATGTGCTGGCCGAGGGCTATCCAGATCGCATGGGCAAGACGTTCGAATCGGCGCTGGATGTGATGTACAAAGCCGAGCGCTTTGGGCAGAAAAATGGCGTTGGTTTCTACAAGTACAGCATCGATCGCAAGGGCAAGCCCAAGAAAGAGCGGGATGAAGACGCCTACAAGCTGGTCGCCAGCGTGCAGCTAGAAGGCCAAAAAGAGTTCTCACCCGAGGAGATTATTGATCGCCACATGCTGCCCATGATTATCGAGACGGCGCGCTGTCTTGAAGACGACATCGTGGCGACGCCCAACGAGGCGGACATGGGTTTGATCTTAGGCATCGGCTTCCCGCCGCATCACGGCGGTGCGTTGAAGTACGCCGACACGCTCGGTATGCAAACGGTGATCGAGAAGTGTGCGAAGTATGCGCACCTTGGCAAGCTGTACGAGCCCACCGAACGTATGAAAGCCATGGCGGCCAGCGGCGAAACCTATTACCAAGCGTAAGCGACGGCTTAGCGGAGATTTAAAATGACTGAAGTAGTAATTGTTGATGCCGTTCGCACGCCCATGGGTCGCTCGAAAGGTGGGGTGTTTCGCAACGTGCGCGCCGAGGATTTGTCGGCGGAGCTCATTAGGGCACTGCTCGAGCGCAACGCGGCGGTAGACCCAAACGACATTGAAGATGTGATCTGGGGCTGCGTGCAGCAGACTCTGGAGCAGGGCTTTAATGTGGCGCGCCAGATTTCGCTGCGTGCCGGTTTGCCGCACTCGGTGTCGGGTCAAACCGTGAATCGCTTGTGCGGTTCATCCATGACGGCCATCCATACCGCCACCGGCGCAATCAAAGCCGGCATTGGCGATGTCTATTTGTGCGGCGGCGTTGAGCACATGGGTCATGTGCCGATGACGCATGGCTACGACGGCCACCCCGGGCTGTCGTTGAACGTGGCCAAAGCCGCGGCGATGATGGGGCTGACCGCGGAGATGCTGGCGACGATGTTCCAGATTTCACGTGAGGCGCAAGACACGTTCGCCGCCACCTCGCACAAACGCGCTGCCGCCGCACTCACCTCTGGCGGTTTCAAAAATGAAATGGTGCCGGTGGCCGGTCACGATGCCGACGGCATTCCCGTGCTGGTGGATTTCGATGAAGTGGTGCGTCCGGATACAACGGTGGATACGCTCAGCGGCTTGCGCCCGGCGTTTAATCCCAAAGGGTCGGTCACGGCGGGCAACAGCTCGGCCATCTCCGACGGTGCCTCGGCCGTGCTGATGATGTCGGCCGACAAAGCCAATGCGCTGGGGCTAAAACCGATGGCGCGGATCGCGTCGATGGCGTCGGCCGGTTGCGATCCATCAACCATGGGCCGTGGCCCGGTGCCGGCATCACAAAAAGCGCTCAAGCGCGCCGGCATCGAAGCCAAGGACGTGGACTACTTCGAGCTCAACGAAGCTTTCGCTGCACAGTCGCTGGCCGTGCTCACGGAGATGAAGTTGCTGGATCGTCAGGATGTCATTAACGTGAAAGGCGGCGCTATTGCGCTGGGTCATCCGCTTGGTTGTTCGGGTTCACGCATTACCGGCGCGCTGGCGCACGTGCTGCAGGACAACGATGCGCAGTTTGGCCTGGCCACCATGTGCATCGGCATGGGGCAGGGCGTGGCGACGGTGATTGAGCGTTTGAACTAAATGCTCTTTTTCCGGCGCGTCGCATGACGCAAAGCTCGGCACTAAAGAACAAGAATTTCGTTATCTATCTCACCGGTGCGGCGATTTCGCTGCACGGCTTGTGGGTGTTCCGTGTTGCGCTGGCGTGGTACGCGTGGCAGCTCACCGGATCGGAAGCGTGGGTGGGATTTATCGCGTTTACGCAGTTCGCCCCGGCCATCTTCGTCGGGCCGCTGTTTGGCGTGGTGGCCGACCGGTTTGAACGCCGC
>JBGCEL010000118.1:0-11165 GCA_045106455.1 Gammaproteobacteria bacterium | reverse complement strand
ACAATCGCAGGCACCACCGCAATCTTGCTTTGACGCACGGGATAGCTGGTGTTGGTTAGATAGCGCGCCATGAGATTGCCGTACCAGGGACTGCCCAATACTCCGCTGCTGCCGCCGGGCAGAATGGTTTGTGCTGCAATCGAACCAGGCTGGCTTCCCGGCTGTCCGACATAGCGGCGCACCGGCCCGGAACCAAACATGAAACTCTGCGCATCCGCCGCGCGCACCGAATGGCTTGATGCATCCACCGCGCCAAAGCCACCGTCGACGGCAAAGCCAGGCAAGTCATCAAACGAAGGCAGCAGCGGTCCGTCAACGCCGGGTTGATCGTACGGCGCTCCCAGAGGGTGATCGAACACAATGCGATGCAAGCGTCCCCAGCGATAGTTTTGCTGATCATTAGAGCCCTCAAACGCGGCCGCAAACCCCTCACCACCCAACAAATCCAAACCGTCGCGCAGCGCCGCAAGCGTCACGATCGCAAGACGCGCTTGCGCATCGTCCACGCCGTCCACGGCGAAAAAATCGATGCCCGACGCGCCAACCCCTTGGGCCACATCGAAGCGCTCGATCAGGTTGCGCAGCGCGCTCATCGTTTGCGCGCTGCCAGGGGGTGCGACACCCAGCGGCTCGAGTGTCCGATCAATCACGGCGCGCGCAAACTGACCGCGCCACACCGAATACACCGTGGCGTTAATACTCGCTTCAATTTCATCGGCGGACGGTGCAATCAACACGCCACCTTCGTCCGACGCGTCATAGCCAGACGCGACGCCCGTCGGTGTTGAAAAATCCCAGCTCTGCAAACGCGTCACGGCTTGCGCGACGCGTGCGTCGCTTGCCAGCGCCGCCAATGTCGGTGGCGCATCGCCCTGTGACGCTTGCTCGAACGAGGCGAGAATCAGTGGCGTAAAATACTCAGCGTCGAGCAGCTGCACGTTGGCCTGAATCCGGGCCATATCCGCCACGGTAACCGGGCCGTCTTCCAGGCGCGCCGTGAGCGCCTGAGTTATCCGACCGGCGCGCGTGCCGATCGCGTAGCCCGGGTTCAGGTAGTAAATGCCACCACCGGGTCGCAGCTGATTGAGTGCGTTGTTATCGAGAGTGTTACCTGCCGGATCGTTATTCGCATTGACGAAATAGCCGTTGGCCGGATTGACGACCTGTGGCATTTCGGCGAAGGGCAACAGTTGGTAGGGATTGGCCTGATCCGCGCCGGGCTCGTCGGTCAGCAGCCACTCGTTGCCGCCCGTGCCGTCGCGAATGAAAAATGGCGGCAAACCGTTAATCTCTTGCGCCTGCAGATCTTCGCGCAGCGGCATCTCGCCACTGGAGAAGTACGCAATATTGCCGTCAATGTCTGTGTACGCCCAGTTTTGCGAACCAAAATCGAAATACTGCAGACCGTCGGTAAAGTCACTCAAATTGCGCGCGTAGTTCCACGCACGAAAGGCGTCGACCTCACGCGTGGGACCAAAGCCGGTGTACTGGATACTCACCGCCGCCAGGTTGGGTACATCCAGCGACACGATGGGACCGTTGTTGCGCTTGGGCACGGTGAGTACAAAAGGCGGAATGGTCAGGCCGCCAATGGTCTCCAGATTGTCGTTAACACCATCGCCAATCCGGTTCACTGAAAAACTCAAGATCGCAAAGTCCAGTGGCTCCACCTCACCATTGGTGACGGTGCCCAAACCAAATTGCGAGGTAGGGTCCGGCGCCAGTTGCTCCTGAAACGTGTCGGTTACATCAAAGGGATTGGTCGTGGCGCCCCACGAAATATGGCGGTTCTGGCCCAGCACCACCAGTGGTACACCGGTGAAGCTGCTGCCGATCACATCCAGCGAGCCGTCACTGACCACCAAATGATTTTGATAAAACGTAGAGGGCTGGCCGAGTGCAAGATGCGGATCATTGGCCATGATCGGTCGCCCGCTCTTGGTATGTTTGCCCGCCACTGCCCATTCGTTGCTGCCAGTAATGCCTTCGCGTTTGACCAGGGCGTCGCCGATGACCGGTACGCGCTTGAGTCGATCGACAAAGGCTTGCGCGTCGCGCAGAGTTTTGGGATTGAGATAGCTGGTATCGAAATGCCGCCAGTGTGTGCGCTCATTCAAGCTTGCCGAACTACGCGACGCGTTGCTGCCGCCTGCATCGGGCACGGTTGATGCGGGGTCAAACGGCGCGGCGCGCTGCAGGTCTTCGAAAAAAAGCGCGGTGCCGTCGAAACCCTGCGCGGCGCCGGCGGACTGATAGCTGACCAGGGCGGTGGTCAGATCGACGTCTAGATCAAACGAAAGACCAAACGCCAGCAATTTGGCGAGCGTCAAGCTGTCGAGCGGTGTCCATGGTGCGACGCTGGTAATTTCCAGAACGTCGTATTCACTGGGCAGCGGATTTCGGGCCAACCAGTCATTCACACCTTCGGCGTACGCATCAAGACCCGCGAGAGAGGCCTGTGAAACGGCACCAAGACTGCGCTGGGCGGCGCGGCGCAGTCCCAGGGTGCGCAGCAATACGTCATCATCGATGACGCCCTCGCCCAGCAACTCACCCAGCGTGCCGCTCGCTTGGCGCCGCTGTGTGTCCATCTGGAAAAATCGATCGCGCGCATGTGCATAGCCCTGCGCGTACAGCACGTCCGCTTCGGTGGGGCCAACAATGTGGACGATGCCATCGACGTCGCGATAAATAACCGCTCGGTTGGCTTCAGTAGATAAATCCTCCGCCAGTGCCGGTGGCAAGACCAGGAACGCAAGTACAACCGTGATTAAAATGCCGCGCATCATCTTATTCCCCATTGAAGTTGTCGATCTCACTATTGAATATAGCGCGTCTGCTCGGGAAGACGATGAAATAGCGCCAAAAGATCAGCGCACCAGATGCATCCGGGTTTGCCGGTCGGCCAAATAGTGAACGGTCTGGCCGTCAAACAGCGCGCTTTGCTCCAGCTTCATTTGCACCACCTGATCGTCAAACTCAGGCACCGCCACTTTTACGTTGCCTTCGATGGCGTAACCGGTCATCGGGTGCAGCGGCCAGTCGCCGCGACCCGGCGTTGGGCCCTGATTGTCCCACATGCCGATGGTCGGCCCCGGTGCGTGACCGTAAAGTCCGAGCGGGTGTGTGTAGATGGATGAGTCGATGTTGGTGCGAGCCAGTTGGCGTTGTGCTTCAGCGAGGATCTGATTGCCGGTGCGTCCGGTCTTGAACGCGCCGGTTAAAATGTCCTGCCAGCGATTGCCAACCGCAAGGGCGTCATTTAAGCCGGCGGGCGCATCCTCTTCGCCCAGCCGCAGCACGTAGCCCATCTCTTGTGTATCGGTGCACAAACCGAGATAACACAAGCCAACATCGGTATGCAGCACATCGCCGCGCCGAATCACCATCGCCTGATCGCTCTCGCCGAAAAAGTTGGCGTCGTTTGGGTAGGGCTTCCCGGGGCGCTGCAGATTTACATCCGGGTGAAACCACGGCGCCAGTCCGTTGCGCTCAAACTCGCCGCGTATAAACCACGCCACCTCGCCAAGCGTGGTGACGCCCGGCGTGATGACCTCAGCACTGAACGCCGTGGCGATGGTTTGCCGCGCCAGACCTACCGCGCGTTGCCAAACCGCTACTTCCTCGTCGATCCGCGTTTCCATCCAACGCACTACCAACTTCTCGGAGGACACTATTCTTTTGGCCAAAGCATCGCCAAGTGCGCCACTGAGTTTGCGCTGCAAACCGTGACTCAAGCCGTCCGCAACCGGCCACGTGTCACTCACGTTCACCGCGATTTTTTTAGGATCACGCTCAGCGACCAGTTCTGCCAGACGCTGCCACTGCGCGTCGAGATCACCGCCTTCCCAAGCGGCTTCATACAAGGAACCAAGCGGATAGCGGCTAACCGTCAAGCGTTCGACGCCTTGCGCTTCGCCGCGATCGAAGAACATTAGTATCGTGGTGCGGCGTGCCGTGAAGCGCGGTTTTGGCACCAACGATAAAAACACCGGATCGTCGTTGTACTCGCGCGCAATGACCACCCACATGTCGATACCGGTCTCGCGCATCATCGCCGGCAGTAGTGTATCGAGACGTTTTTCGACAATCGCATTCATCACTGCCGGGCGTTCAGCGTAGTCGGCGATCGCCAATGGCGCCGCATTCGCCTGCACGGCAGTGGTGACAAAGAATGTGGCAATCAACGCGAATGTTTTCATGGTGACTTCCTGCAAAGACATCACCTGATTCTACACAACTGTTTCGTCACGGGGGCGCGGCTGCAACCCTCGGACCACCCGGCGGCGGCGGCGATACTGCACTATGTCTTGGCGTGGCCAATCCAAAATGCATCCGCTACCGCTACGTAAATTGGGTCGATGTTCTCTGTCTGCTACGCCTTACTAAAGTCGCGGTACTTGCCAAGCGCCAGTAACGGCAGAGCGCCGAGCAAGAACGCCGCCGCCAGGCCCATCATCGCGGCATCGTACGTGCCGCTTGCCTCATAAATTCACCCCAAAACCCAGCACCGACGTGATGGCAACCGCACGCACACTGGTTTTATCAACAAGCAGACCGACCTACGGGCTAAGCATGAGCGCGCACAAGGTCAGTACGGGCAACGCGGCAAATCGGCGGGCAATCGGTCAGAGAAATTCGACCCAGAGGCCTACCTGTGGGAGCGCACGCCGAATGCCAGCATGCAGATCTTGCTGGATGAGCACAACGGCTTTGGCAATCTCGAGTGGTTCCCGCAGCTCGCAGTGCAGCCCGACGACCGCGAACCTTCCGGGTGCGACATAAGTCTCCGAAATTAAAAATTATCTGCGAACCTCATCACAAAACGCGATGCGTTCGATCTGAGTGAGTCCGCTATACTATTTCAATGCCTGGTCAGAACATTCAACTCAGCGATCTTGAGCGACATTTGATGTCGTTCTACAAACGCACCGGTACCCGAGGGATGGTTGTGCTGGTCACTGTGGTTTCTGTGCTCGGCTCGATGCTGATCACCATGGGTTTGATATATCCGCTTGCTGCACCGGAAGTGGCCAAGGATGGATTCTGGTATTTTCTTGGCGGCAGCGTTGGCGTGCCACTGCTTATCGCGCCTGTCGCCACCTTGCTGATTGCGCGTCTGCTGGTCCTGCTGCAACGTTCGTTTGACGTGGTCAAGTCGCTTTCCACTACGGACCCACTGACCGGATCGGCGAACCGACGCGGTTTTTTCTCTCTTGCAGAACAAAATATTCGAACCTTGCGGGGCGACCATATATGCGGTGTCGGCATGGTGGATCTGAACGACTTCAAGATACTGAACGATGCTCATGGCCATAAAGCAGGCGATACGGCGCTGGTGAACATCGCACAGGCGTTGCAAAAGATCATCGGGGAGGCCGGCACGGTGGGCCGGATCGGTGGGGACGAGTTTGCGCTTCTGATCATCGCCGAGCCCGCCGGGTTCGAACAAATCAGGACGCAGATCGTCAAGCGCTGTACGCAGCTCGTGTTCACCACGGCGTCGGGTCAGCATATTGGTTTGTCTGCGAGCGTCGGCATTGTGCAACTCGGTGAAGACGAAAGTTTTGACGAGGCGTTGGCAAGAGCTGATGCGTTCCTCTACGAGCAAAAAAAGGGCCGCCGCCGGCGCGCTTAGTTTGCACGGGCCCCATGACGGCCGCCAATCACTATCGGAATCTCAGAGGATGAGCAGGCCCGATTTGCGAGGCAAAGTCACAGCGAGACCGACGGCACCCCGGCGGCGAACCCCTCTCAGTTTGACAGTGACGGGGATGGCTGCGGCAATCGCTGCGATGCCGACTTGAACAACGACTGTATTGTGAACGTCGTCGATCTTGGGTTGATGCGGACACAGTTCTTCAGTGACGCGGATGATCCGGATCTAAATGAAGACGGGGTTGTGAATGTGGCTGATTTGGGTTTGTAACGGAGTCTGTTTTTCCAGCCGCCGGGACCGGGGGCCAACGGCAGTTGTCCTTAGATCGCGTTGCCGCGGGGCTGGTAGGGGTCCGGCGGTTTCTATTGTCGTCCTGTTAGTTCTTGGTGCTGCTTCTTGGGCATAACGTCAGTGCAACGGAGTACGCGAGCTCATTCATCGCCCCGTGTGAACCGTCCTCGACGGTGACAACTAGCTGCCATCCGTAATGGTGGTGCCGCCATCCACCACCAGATTGTGCCCGGTAACGAACCCGCCTGCCTCCGACGCGAGAAAAACCGCGCAAGCGGCAACTTCGCTCACCACGCCCGGACGCCGCAGTGGTGTCATTTGCATACGCCGTTCCATAAACGCATCGTTGTTCATCAAACGGTCGGATAGCTCCGTGCGAATTAAGCCTGGCGAGATGGCATTGGTGCGAATGTTCATCGGTCCCCACTGCACAGCGAGATTGCGCGCGAGCTGCGCCACTCCCGCTTTCGCCAGTGCGTAAGCGCTAATCGTGGCGTTGCCGCGAAGCCCGGCAATACTGGACAAAAGAATGATCGAGCCGCCGCCGCGTTCCTTTAATGCCGGGTAGGCCAGATTTGTCAGCGCTACCATCGAGTGAAGATTGACCTCGAACACTCGGGCGTAATCGTTGGGATCAACGGCCGTGTTCGGCCCGGCGGTTCCGGTAATGCCGGCATTGCAGACCAATATATCCAGTGCGCCGAAGGTTGTAACGGCCGTCTCCACCAGTTTGGCAAGGTCCTCCGGGGAACTCACGTCACCGGGTTGGCCGACAACCGGATAGCCGGCTTCGGTCAGTTCGGCGGTTCTGATGGCAACCGCGTCCGCATTTTCGCTCGTGATCACGCATGACGCCCCGGCCTGACAAAATTGCTCCGCGATGCCAAGGCCTATGCCACGTGTAGAACCGGTAACGATCGCGGTTTTACCCTTTAGACTAAAAGGATCGGGATTCACTAATATGGCGCCTCAGGTTTCGGCTTTTCGGATGATTCACTATACCGATTCAAACCGGCGCCCATCAACAGCGCAGAGGGTTATTGTCCTCGTCGGCGCACGCGACGCGCCACGTTGCGCCAGTAAATCTTCGACGTTTCGGTGGCTTGGGTTGAATCGGAATTACAGTCAAACTGTGGAGCTGATAATCTCAGCCGGAAATAGGTGTCGTTGGTAAGTGTTGAACGCTGAAGTATCCGCCATAGGTTGCCAGTACCCAAACGAGTGCTTTGGCCCGGCTGATGTGTGGGCCTGGCTACGCCGCGATTTATTGCGTTGAACATCATCACGCCGTGTTGCCGCTCCGTAAAAGTGGCCTGAACTAAAAACGTTTCTGCGCACGGCCATCCGCTTTTGGCCGAAACCTGAATCTGGAGTGTTAAGCTTTCACGCTAATGCCACTGACCTGAAGCAGACACTGCTTGTTTAAAGACTGACGTCAATTGAGAGGGCGACGATGCGGCTTATACTACTGATATCAACCTTGTTAGTGACAGCTTGTGCCGAGCTGCCGGAACACCCCGCCAGCAGTGCGCTGGACAGTAATTCTGTTTCAATCAACGGAGTCGAGCGGACGTGGCGCATGTTTGTCCCTGATCAATATAAGGAGGGAGTGGCTTTCCCTTTGGTTCTGGATTTTCACGGCACCGGCGCTACGCCGGATCAGCAGTCACGGATGTCGGAATTTGAACTCGTTGCTGCCAAAGAAGGGTTCCTGGTTGCCACTCCCGCTGCGAAATTTCCGCGGAGAAAAGATGGCCGACTGACCTGGAACGTTGATCGCATTGACGCCGGCGTTGACGATGTTGAGTTCGTGCAAACTTTAATTGCATTGTTGAGCAGTCGATACACCATTGATCCGAAAAGAATCTACGCGACCGGTTTTTCGGGCGGAGGTCGTATCAGCAGTCGCCTGGCCTGCGAACTTTCGGAATCGATTGCTGCGATCGCACCGGTCGCGGGCATACGATTCCCGGAAGACTGCAATCCCGCTCGCCCGATGCCTGTTATCACGTTTCATGGCAAGAAAGACATGATTAACCACTACACACACCAAGAGGATTCCGCCGACTATTGGAGAATGGGCGTTGAAGAAGCGCTGGGTGGCTGGGTGGCAAGAGCCAGTTGCGCTGACCGCTACACACAAGAGCGTGTCGCCACAACGGTAAGTCGATTGTCGTATAGCGGGTGCGAGGATGGTGCAGATATCGTGTTTTATCGTTCGGAAGACGCGGGCCATACCTGGCCGGGTTCTCCCGCCTCGGAAATGCTGACAAAGATGGGACTTGGCATCACCAATAGCGAAATTCCGGCAACAGTCTGGATATGGGAGTTTTTTGAGAGTCATCCGCTGAATTAGCACGGGATGTCGTCGAGAAGGTGCATCTCAAGCGTGTGTTTTGAATTGACGTTGAAGTGTGCCAACACTGCGGTGGTGAAGTCAGGATCATCGCTTGCATAGTGCGCCCGGTGATCATCGATCGGATTCTGCGTCATCTGCGGCGAACGCGAAGACCGACCCGGCGTAAACGGCCGCAAGTGTCACGCGCACCACCCTGATCGCTTTGATGCCTTAAACTGTCTCCGAAGTGAGTGTCTTTCGAGTCACTCGACGCCGCACTCGTCTTGAATTTCGACCCTCAGTTCATAGCTCAACGCTTTGCAACGCTTTGCGTGTTGACCAATACACTCCCCTAGCCTCGACTACCAAACGCCCGTCCGACGAATCGCAACTTTCACTCTTTTTTCAGATCAAGCGCTCGTTTGCAAGACTTCGTGTAGGGCGTTTATGCTTCCTATTCTCGGAAGGTCAGTTTGAATGCAGCAACAGCAGCACCCGGTCGACAGTGTCAGGTGAGGCAACGACTTTTGCGACGCCCCATACCGGCAAGAAAACCAAGGCCCGACAGCATAAACCAGGCGGCAGCCGGAACAGGCACGACAACATTGACGCCGTTGTATTGGACCGTCGTAATCACGTCAGTCAAGGTTATTGCGTCTATCCATGGACCGCTGTCCCCATCCGTGCCGCTCGGCGCGATCAAGTTGTTGGTCGAGCCTGACAGACCAATCACTTCAAACGACAAGGACGCAATAGTTGCTACCGTCAAGCCGGCGAAATCACGGATAAACCCGTTGAACAACCGGCCATCTTCAAGCACCGGGTCGCGACTAAGCAAGGGACCTCCATGCTCGACACTGACATAGCTGTCCAGGGCAAACGCGTTTGCGTCCCAATTGATATCGAAACCACCGCCAATCGTTATCTGACTGGAAAAATCCATAACCAGATCAAAAGACAGGATGTCGCCCACCGCGGCAACAACGGCGCCATCGTCGTCAAGGTCATTGGTACCCATGTAAATAAGCGACGCGCTCGCGGCGTTGGCCGCGCTCATCGATGCCAGCAAGATAGCCGACAGCACCATTTTCATAGCAACCATTCAAAATCCCCCAATGAAGACCAACCCTGACGCTGCCACTGCAGCGCCCGGGTTCGTCTCGAATAATCAGGCTACGACGCTCTGCGACGCCCCATACCCGCCAGCACACCAAGACCTGACAGCATGAACCAGACGGCGGCAGGAACCGGTACACGAATACCAAGGCCGTTGTACTCGACGTCGTCAATCACATCGACGAACGTTACGCCGTCAATCCACGGACCGCTGTCGCCATCGGTACCACTTGGCGTGATCATGCCGTCCGCCATGGTCGCCGGGAAGGCGAGCACTTGAAACGACAACGTGGCAATGAGGCCTTCAGTCAAACCATTGAAGTTGCCAACGGCGCCGTTGAACAAGCGTCCGTCCTCAAGCACCGGATCGCGACCAAACGACGGATCCCCGAGCCCGGCGCTGACATAGCTTTCCAGGGCGAAGACACTGGAATCCCAGTTGATGTCGAAACCACCACCAAGAGTTATTTGATCGGTGAAGTCCATCACCAGATCGAACGTCAGCGTGTCGCCGGCGGCCGCGAGAATTGCGCCATCATCATCAATGTCATTAGCGCCGGTGTAGACTAACGAGACGCTGGCGGCGTGCGCTGCGGTTAAGGATGCCGACAACGCGATGGCCAGCAGGATTTTTTTTATCTTCATGTCGATACTCCCGAATGAGTTCTCTGCGCCCCGAGCACGCTCTACTTTACGCTAAACAACGCCGCTCGTCGCACAACGCTTGTACGATCGTCTGAATCCAAACAACGCGCCAACGCCAGACAGCATTAGCCAGGCGGCAGCCGGAACGGGCACCACGCGTACTTCGGCGCCCAGATAATCAACGTTTTCGATAATGACATCGCCAAATTTTCCATCGATCCACGGGCCGCTGTCTCCTTCGGTGCCGCTCGGCGCAATTGACGTGTTCGACGAGCCCGTCAAGCCAATAACCTGAAATGACACAGTGGCAATCGTGCCCGTCGTCAGACCATTGAAATCGCCCACTGCACCATTGAACAGACGACCGTCTTCAAGCACCGGGTCGCGACCAAAAAACGTGCTCCCAAGCCCGGCACTCTGATAGTTATCGAAAGCAATAGCAGCGGCGTCCCAATTGATATCAAAACCGCCGCCGGTTGTGATTCGATAGGAAAAATCCAGCGTCAGATCGAATGTCAGTATGTCGCCTACTGTAGCCAAAATGGCGCCATCATCATCGATCGCATTGCTGCCGGTGTAAGTCAGCGCAACGTTGACGGCATTTGCCGCGCTCATCGATGCTGCCAGCGCGACGGCTATAACCATTTTCTTTAGATTCATCCTGTTCCCCCTGGATCAAAAATTCGGTCAACAACCCCAGATCGCGCTCTGCGCCAGCTCAGGTCAGTATTACGCATTGAGACGGCCGTGGCTTGCCCGCCCTTTCGCCCATGCGAGGACAGACTGGACGCGGCATGCTGCCGACCTTTTGGCGCAGTCATGCCGATTCTTGTTGGCCTACAAACGGGCGGCACAGCACTCGCCGATGTGTCACACAGCGTCATCAACAAACATTTGGCATCACTTTTTCCAAGGATGCTTATCATCATCCTACCCTACAGCCGTTCGCACGCTATCGCCTGAACTCGGTCCAGGGGGTTCTACCCCGCTGTCGCGGACGCATCTGAAAAGGCCGATAATGGCCGTGGAGGAGCGTCATGCCAAAACGTAGAAACTACTCGACGGAGTTTAAACGCGAAGCCATTGCGATGGCGAATCAACCTGGTGTCACCAAAG
>JBGCEL010000117.1:0-40601 GCA_045106455.1 Gammaproteobacteria bacterium | reverse complement strand
TAGCCGCCACCTGCATCGGTGTCGAGCACCGCGCGTCGCGCCGGGGTCATGCAAACGACGTGGCCGGTCTCGTGGAGCACCGAATGCACCGGCGTGTCGCCGCGCGCGTAGACACGATCGCCGCGCAGACCTGCTTCGCTGTCGCCCCAGTAGGAACCGGGAATCGGCGCGCCGTCCGCCACGCGGGTCAACGTGAGTGCGTAGCGTTGTAACAACGGCTCGAGCGACGACCAGCAATCGGCGGCGCGCATTAGCATCAAGACACTTCCGGCGACAGCGCGAGACGCCGCAGCATCAGCGCGACGATGGCGCGGCGCAGAGCGTCACGTAAGGTCTCGGATTCGCGTCGTTTGCCCAGCACGTCGTTTTTGTCGAAGGTGTAATCGCGGCGCAGTGTGAGCGTATCAGGACCGTATACTCGGGTGCCGTCACGCATCAGTTCAAACGTGACAATGTGATAAACCTCGAGCTCTTCCGGCCCGCCGGTCGTTGCCAACGACAGCACGCGCTCGCCGCTGTCGTCATCCAGAATTCGCAAAGAGGTCGTGGCGACAGCGGCATCGCGGGTGGTGCCGCCACCGGCAATCTTGAGCTGCCGATCCAGTTCGCGCACCAGCGGCATGCTCTGATTGCCAGCCTGCACGTAGGTTTGCGCCAACGCCGCAGGAATGGAATCGGTGCCGCGCAATGAAAACCCGCAACCGTTCAACAACAGCGTCAGCGCCGCGCCAACAACGACGCGGCGCGTCAGCGTTTGGGCTTTACAAGACAATGTTGACCAACCGTCCCGGCACGACAATGACTTTGCGCACGGGTTTGTCCGCCACAAATCGAACGACATTTTCATCGGCCAGCGCAAGTGCCTCCACCTGCGACTTGTCGGCATCTGCCGGTACACTAAGGCGAGCACGCAGTTTGCCGTTCACCTGAACAACGATTTGTTTTTGCGTTTCCACCAGTGCCGATTCGTCGACCACCGGCCACGTGGCATCCATGATCAGTCCGTCTTTACCCAGCGTTTCGAACAAGCGCTGCGCGGTATGCGGCACCAGCGGTTGCAGCATACGCACGATGGCGTCGAACGCTTGCACCAGCGCCGCCTGATCGTCGCCAGCTACCGCGTCACTCAAGCTGTCCTGAAAACGGAAAGTCGCATTGGACAGCTCGCGAATCGCCGCAATCGCGGTGTTGAACATCATGCGGCGATCGTAGTCGTCCGTCACCTTGGCGATGGTCTTGTGCACCAGGCGATGCAGTTCCTCGCGCGCCGTCGCAGCAACCGGTTTGCCCTCTTGCGTCACCTTATTGGCGGCACACAAATGCACCGCGCGCCACAGGCGTTTCAAAAAGCGGTGGGCGCCCTCGACGCCGTTGTCCGACCACTCCAGCGACTGATCAGGCGGCGCGTCGGACATCATGAACAAACGCACGGTGTCGGCGCCGTATTTTTCAACCATCGGCGCAGGCGCAACCGTATTGCCCTTGTTCTTGGACATCTTCGCGCCGTCTTTGAGCACCATGCCCTGGGTCAGCAAACGCTTGAACGGTTCGCTGGTTTTGGTCAGGCCGGCCTCGCGCATCAATTTTTGGAAGAACCGCGCGTACAGCAAGTGCAGGATCGCGTGTTCCACGCCACCGATGTACTGATCGACGTTCATCCAGTAATCGGTGCGCTCGTCGAGCATCGCCGCTTCGTTATCAGGGCAAGCAAACCGCGCGAAATACCAGGACGAATCCATAAAGGTATCGAACGTGTCGGTCTCGCGCTCGGCCGGCTTCTTGCATCGTGGGCAGTCCACGGACTTGAAGCTGTCCATGCTCTTGATGGGCGAGCCCACGCCCTCAAACTCGACGTCCACGGGCAGCACCACCGGCAGGTCTTCCGCCGGCACCGCCACTGGCCCGCAATCGGCGCAGTTGATAATCGGGATCGGCGCGCCCCAGTAGCGCTGACGCGACACACCCCAGTCGCGCAAACGATAGTTCACCGTGCGCTGGCCGGTGCCCGCCGCTTCGAAACGTTCGGCCAGTGCGTCGAACGACTCGCTGAACGTCATGCCGTCGAAGTCGCCGGAATTAATCAGGATGCCGTGTTCCAGATAAGGGCCAGCCGTCATGTCCACGGCGCTGCCGTCGTGCGGGCGTACGACTTGAACAATGGGCAAACCGTATTTGGTCGCAAACTCGAAATCGCGCTGATCGTGACCGGGCACGGCCATCACCGCACCGGTGCCGTATTCCATCAACACGAAATTGGCGACCATGACCGGGACCGCGTCGCCGGTGATCGGATGACGGGCGTTGATGCCCAACGGCATGCCGCGTTTTTCGACCGTCTCCTGTGCCGCCTCAGCCGCCTGCAGCTGGTTGCATTCGGTCAAAAACGCCGCGAGTTCAGGATTGTCTTTCGCCGCCGCCAGCGCCAGCGGGTGGCGCGCCGCCACGGCCATGTAGGTCACACCCATCAGCGTGTCCGGGCGCGTGGTGTACACCGTTTGCGGATCGTGACCGTCGACCTCAAACTGAATTTCCAAACCTTGCGAACGCCCGATCCAGTTGCGCTGCATCGTGCGCACGGCGTCGGGCCATTCGGTCAAGTCGTCCAGCTCTTCCAGCAATTCATCGGCGTAATCGGTGATGCGCAGGAACCACTGCTTGAGTTCTTTGCGTTCGACGACCGTTTCACAGCGCCAGCAACGTCCGTTTTCCACCTGCTCGTTGGCCAGCACGGTCTGGTCAACCGGGCACCAGTTCACCGCCGCCGTTTTTTGATACGCGATGCCTTTCTCGAACAGTTTGGTGAACAGCCACTGCTCCCAGCGATAGTAGTCGGGCTCGCAGGTCGCGAATTCCCGCGACCAGTCGTAGGCGAAACCAAAGTTCTTGAACTGCCCGCGCATCTGCTCGATGTTGGCGTCCGTCCACGCCGCCGGCGGTACGTTGTTCTTGATCGCCGCGTTTTCCGCCGGCATACCAAACGCATCCCAGCCAATGGGTTGCAACACGTTCAATCCGCGCATGCGTTTGAAGCGGGTAACGACGTCCCCAAGCGTGTAGTTGCGCACGTGACCCATGTGCAGATTCCCGCTGGGATAGGGGAACATGCACAGGCAATAATACTTCTCTTTATCCGGGTCTTCGGTAACTCGAAAACTGTCGTTCTCGGTCCACAGATCTTGCGCGTGGCGCTCAATGGCGGCCGGGTTAAATTCGTCGTTCATGGTCTTTCAAACAGTATTGATCGTCGCAAACTAAACAGTAGCGGCGAGAATACCCGAGGCTACTCGCTGATGACACCTCGACGTGAGCGCCACCCGGCCAAAATGAGCAGCGCCATGGTACCGACGATCAGGGGCGTATTTCCCGTGCGACTGTAGGGGGTGACGCCACTGCGACCTTGCGCCTGGGCGGTCAGCACAAACGGTTCGAACTGGGGCGAGCGGAACTGAACGTCACCGCTAGCCGAAATCACCGCGCTAATGCCGTTGTTCGTGCCTCGCAGCAGCATTCTGGCCGCTTCCATCGCACGCACCCGGGCGATCTGCAGGTGCTGATGAGGCGCAATCGACCCGCCAAACCACGCGTCGTTGCTGACGTTCACCAGGACGCTTGCCGCCGGCAGCGCGCTGAGCAGTTCGTTGCCAAACACATCCTCGTAGCAAATCGACACGCCCACGGCCTGACCGGCGACGCGCAACAGCGGCTGCTCGGCGCCGCCCGACGTGAAATCCTGATAGGGCAAATCCATCCACCGAATCCACTCGCGGACAAACCCGGGCACCGGGAAATATTCGCCGTAGGGCACCAGATGCCGTTTGACATAGCGTTGATCATTGGCGGCGCTGTCGCCCAGCGCCACGACGGTGTTCAGACGCGCCCCGGTGTCCCGATCCACTTCGACCGCGCCGATCAGGTAATCGCTACCCGAGCGCTGCCCGCGGCGACGCAGAGCGTCGAACACCGGATCGAGATTGTGCCGCGCTGTGGGAATCGCCGCTTCTGGCCACACGACCAGATCCGCATCCGGGTGTTCGTCGGTCAAACGCAAATACAAATCTACGGTGGGCTGCAGCGAGCCAGGCAGCCATTTTTCATCCTGGGGAACGGCACCTTGAACCAGCGCGACGCGGAACGTGTCGCCAATCGGTTGGCTCCACTGCGCTGGCCCGAGTGCCAGTCCGCTACCGACAACGACCACTGGAATAACCAGCAGCGCGTGCGCCGCGCGCGCCGTCGTCAGCCAAGCCACGATGCTGGCGCTGATCAGCAGCAGCGCAAACGTCGCGCCGTATACGCCGATAACCGGCAGCAGCGCCGCGAGCGGGCCATCGCTTTGCGTGTAACCCGCGCCCAGCCAGCCGAAGCCGGAGAACAACCAGCCGCGCAGCCACTCAGTCAACAGCCACAGCGCTGGCGCCGCGACCAGAATGCGCCAGTGATCCGAATTGGGAAACCAGCGATTCAGAGCCCATCCAAACAGCGCGGGATAAACGGCGAGAAACAGCACCAGCGCGAGCATTAACGCCAGCGCGAGACCGAGCGGCGCACCGCCGAAAACGTGAATGCTGACGTGAATCCAGTACAGCCCGCCGAGGAACGACGCAACGCCAAACAGATACCCGCGCCAAAGTCCGCGACGCGCGCTCTGTGCGTTCAGCGCCAGGAGCAAACCGACAAAACACAGCACCGGCAGTGCGTAATAGCCAAACGGCGCGAACGCCAGGGGCAGTGGTGCGCCGGACATCAGCGCCAGAGCGTCGCCGCGCCATCCGCGCAGCGCCGGCGCGAATCGAACGGCGCTCATCAGCCGGTGGATTCGCGTTTAACGTCAGCCATTTCCGGCGGGCTGATTTGGACTGCCTCAATGCGCCGGCGGTCGCAGCGCGTAATGCGAAAATCGATGTCGCGGATGGTCAGGTTCTCGCCGCGTCTGGGCAGACGGCCAAGCTCGTGCATGATCAGGCCGCCGACGGTGTCGTAATTTTCATCGTCGAACGCGGTGCCAAAATAGGTGTTGAACTCGTCGATGCGAGTCACCGCCAGCACCGTGAACAACGTGTCCGACTCGCGCACGATGGCCGCTTCGTCTTCGATGTCGTGCTCGTCATCAATTTCGCCGGTGATCTGCTCGATCACATCTTCAATGGTAGCCAGCCCGCACACGCCGCCGTATTCATCCACGACGACAGCCATGTGGTTGTGGCTGGCACGAAATTCCTTGAGCAGGATGTTAAGCCGCTTGCTCTCGGGCACGAACACCGGCTGACGCAGGTGATCGCGCAGTTGAAACTTGACGTTGGGGTCATCGACAAACGAGCGCAGCAAGTCTTTGGCGAGCAGTATGCCGACAATCTCATCGCGATCATCGCCGATGACCGGAAACCGGGAATGCCCGGATTCAACGATAATGTTCAACAGATCGTTGATGTCCGCATCGCGTTCGACCACCACCATGTGCGGTCGCGGCACCATCACGTCGCGCACCTGCGTTTCGGACACGTTCAGCACGCCTTCGAGCATGCCGTGTGCGTCCCGATCGAAGAGCTCTCGCTCGCGGCCCAGACGAATCATCTGGATGAACTCTTCGCGGTCCCGGGGTTTGGCCACAAAAATCCGGCGGATTTTCTCAATCACGCCAGCGACTCCGCGACCGGCACTACTGGGAGGTTTGTCGTCAGACATCAAGTGTCGTCCTGTTGGAAAAAGCAGAAGACGCCTGACCGGTGGGCCACGCGTAGGGATCGGAAACATTCATGGCCGACAGCACGTCGCGTTCGAACTGCTCCATGCGCAGCGCGTCATCATCGTCAATGTGATCGTAGCCGAGCAAGTGCAACGTGCCGTGTACCACCATGTGCTGATAGTGCGCGACGACCGTTTTACCCTGTTCCTGTGCCTCGCGCTCGACCACGTCGGCGCACAGCACGATGTCACCGAGCAGCGGCGTATCGTTTTCATCGCGCACGTCCTGCGCGAACGACAACACGTTGGTCGGCGCATCCTTGCCGCGAAACCGCGCGTTCATAGCCTGCATCTCGTCGCGTTCCACAATGCGCACGGTGAGATCGCCGGTGACGTCGGCGCGCACCAGCACCGCTTGGGCGGCACGAACCAGACTGGCATCATCCACGTCGATGGAAGCGGCAACGCGCTGCACGTCAATCACGTGAAGACCGCTCCTTATCTTCGCGCTCGTAGGCGCGCACGATGCGCTTGACCAATGGATGACGCACCACGTCTCGCGCGGTGAAATCGGTGAACGATACGCCGTCGACCGGTTTCAGGATACGCCGCGCGTGACGTAATCCCGAGACACGCTCGCGCGGCAGATCGGTCTGGGTCACGTCACCCGTCACCACCGCCTTGGAACCAAAACCGATGCGGGTCAGGAACATCTTCATTTGCTCGGTGGTGGTGTTTTGCGCTTCATCGAGAATGACAAACGCGTCGTTGAGCGTGCGGCCACGCATGTACGCAAGCGGCGCCACTTCAATGACGTGGCGCTCGATGTAACGCCCCACCTGTTCGAAACCGAGCATGTCGTACAAAGCGTCGTAAATCGGACGCAAGTAAGGATCGACCTTTTGCGCCATATCGCCGGGCAAAAACCCGAGCCGTTCGCCCGCCTCAACCGCGGGGCGTACCAGAACAATTCGGCGCACTTCATCGCGACTGAGCGCGTCCACGGCGCTGGCCACGGCCAGGAAGGTTTTACCCGTTCCGGCTGGCCCCACACCAAAACATAAATCGTGTTTGCGAATGGATTTAAGGTAACGCTGCTGACTCGGGCCGCGACCGCGAATCAAACCGTGCTGGGTCTTGATGACGACTTGATCGCTGTCGTCGGCGCGCAGCAGATCTTCCGGGTCAGTTTCATTGAGCGTCAAATGAACACGTTGCGGGTTCAGCACTTCGACCAGCGTCACGCGATACAAACGCTCAAGCGCGTCCAGCGCGCCGTCAGCCGCCGCGGCTTGCCCGCTAATCTGGAAACGCTCGCCGCGATTGGAGATTTGCACGCCAAAATGGCGCTCCAACTGACGCAAGTGCTCATCGAGCAACCCGCACAAGTTAGCCAAGCGTTCGTTATCCGCGTCGTCAATCGACAGTACGCGGGTGACTTCCCCCTCACCGATGCCGTCAGGCGCGATCGCACTCATGCGCTTTTTCGCCGGTCGTGCACCATGCGGCCGCGCAGTGAATTGGGCAACGCTTCGGTGATCACCACATCGACAAACTGGCCGATCACGCTGGCGGGCGCGTCAAAATTGACCCAGCGCATGTTCTCGGTGCGCCCGCTCATTTGCTCTTGGGATTTGCGCGACACTTTTTCGACCAGCACCGTTTGCGTCGTCCCCACCATCGCCTCGCTGATGGCGCGCGCCTGCTGGTTGATCCGCGTTTGCAGCAGGCTCAG
The DNA here is from genome assembly GCA_045106455.1 of Gammaproteobacteria bacterium. GTDB lineage: Bacteria > Pseudomonadota > Gammaproteobacteria > Steroidobacterales > JBCCMA01 > JBCCMA01. Next base: position 33,184 of record JBGCEL010000117.1, on the reverse strand, counting down.
GCGACGGTGTTTTTCCTGCGCCGTCACCCCGTCGTCCAGCGCCGCTGCCGGCGTACCCGGGCGCGCGCTGTAAATGAAACTGAAACTCTGATCAAAACCGACGTCGGCAATCAGTTTCATGGTGTCTTCGAAATCCGCTTCATTCTCGCCGGGAAATCCGACAATAAAATCGGACGAAATGCTGATGTCCGGTCGCACGGCACGCAGCTTGCGAATTTTTTGCTTGTATTCGATGCCGGTGTGACCGCGTTTCATCATGGCGAGCACGCGATCCGAACCGCTTTGTACCGGCAAGTGCAAATAGTTGGCCAGCTTGGGTACGTTGGCATACGCCTCGACCAGGCTGTCGGAAAATTCGACCGGGTGCGACGTGGTGAACCGAATGCGTTCAATGCCGTCGATGTCGGCCACGTAGTGAATCAACTCGCCCAAGTCTATGTGCCGACCGTCGTGCGTCGGCCCGCGATAGGCGTTGACGTTTTGGCCCAGCAGATTCACTTCGCGCACGCCCTGCTCGGCCAAACCCACCACTTCGGCAATGACGTCATCGAACGGGCGGCTGAATTCTTCGCCGCGGGTGTAGGGCACGACGCAAAAGCTGCAGTACTTGCTGCAGCCTTCCATGATCGACACAAACGCCGTCGGTCCTTCGGCACGCGGCTCCGGCAAACGGTCAAATTTCTCGATTTCCGGGAACGTGATGTCCACCGCGTGGCCGCCCTTGCGACGCACTTCGGTCAGCATGTTTGGCAGGCGATGCAACGTTTGCGGGCCGAACACCAGATCGACGAACGGGGCCCGTTCGATGATGGCGTCGCCCTCTTGCGACGCGACGCAGCCGCCCACACCAATGACCACCGAATCGTTGGCTTCTTTGAGTGGACGCCATCGGCCAAGCTGGGAAAACACTTTTTCCTGAGCTTTTTCGCGGATGGAACAGGTGTTGAGCAAGAGCACGTCAGCGTCGGCGGGTTCGGTCGTTCGTTCCAGTCCGTGTGATGCGCGCAGCACGTCGGCCATGCGATCCGAATCGTACTCGTTCATCTGACAACCAAAGGTCTTGATATACAGCTTTTTGCTCATGTCCTCTCGTGGGCAAGGCCGATTGCCTTACCGTACTCTCTCAACGGTGAATTTGCCATGACATTGCTGCACCGCAGCGCAACGTAGGAGCGGCTTCCGCCGCACTGGCGACCGCGTTTTTGCGCAGTACCGCCGATGCGGGGGAAGCCGCTCCCGGTCAGGAATGGGGGTGAAACCGATCTAAAATGGAATATCGTCGTCAAAATCCTGGCTGGGAGGCGCGTTGAAACCGCCGCCGCCCTGGCCGCCACCTTGGGGCGAACCGCCGCCGGACGGTGCTCCGCCGCCGCCGCCGCTATAACCTCCGCCGCCACCGCCGCCGCCGGACTGGCCACCCATGCCTGCGCGACCGCCCAACATCTGCATTTCTCCGCCTCCCCCCTCGGTGGCGTAGCGATCGTTGCCCTGCTGATCCTGCCATTTGCGCGTGCGGATTTTGCCCTCGATGTACACCTGAGAGCCCTTGCGCAGGTATTCGCCGGCAATTTCGGCCAGGCGATTGAAAAATGCCACCCGATGCCACTCCGTGCGCTCTTTACGCTCGCCGGTACCTTTGTCTTTCCACGATTCGGAGGTGGCCACGCTGATATTGGTGACCGAGCCGCCGCTGGGCATGTGACGCGTTTCGGGGTCTGAACCCAGATTGCCTACCAAGATGACTTTGTTGATTCCGCGCGCCATGACCGCTCCTGTACCGTCGTTATAGTCGAGGCCGCATTGTACCTGTTTGGGCGAGCTGCAAAAGCCCGTTATTGCGCTGTTGCGGACCGATTCAGCTGCAATCGAAGCCCAAACCAGATCAGGGTCATCAGGGCACTAAACGCAAATACGCCGTTGGCACCGCCAAACGACAACAACACGCCGGCCGTGGCACCACCGGCAAACACACCCAAAAACTGTGCCGTCGCGTATACCCCAAGCGCCGCTCCGCGCCGATCCGCGCCCGCAGACAGGGTGACTTCTGCGGGCAATCGAGCCTCGAGAAAATTGATCCCGGTGAACAAGAACACCAAGGCCACAAAGACCAGAGCGGTCGCATCGCCACCGAAAATGAAGCCCAGCGGTGCCAGTCCGAGGCACGCAATCGCCATGAGAACGTAGCGCGTTGGTGTGGTGGCGCGCTCAATGCCGCGAATCAGCAGGACCGTGGTGAGTATGGAGAGCGTGACCGAGCCCAAATAGAGTTGCCAGTGCTGCGCAGGATCGATCCCAAGGCGATCGCGCAATACAAACGGCAGTGCTACGAAAGACGCGGCAATCACCAGATGCAACGTGAAAATACCGGCATAGAGACCAAATAAATCGCGATCTTTGAGTACGGCGGACCAGTGCGTCGTCGATACCCGCGGCACCGGTCGGGTTGCCGGTACCTTCGCCATCACGCCCACGGCGGCCAGCAACGCCATGGCACAGGTCAGAACAAACAATCCGTCCACGCCCAATCGAGCTGCCAACGCGGGCCCAAGCATGAGTGAGAGCATGAAACTAATACCAATGCTGGCGCCAAAAATCGCTTGCGCCCGGGTGCGCACGACATCACGTGTTAAATCGGCCAGCAGCGCATTGAGCACCGCCGACACGGCGCCGGCGCCCTGCACCACCCTTCCTGCGATGACCCAGCCAATATGATCACCCCAGGCCGCAATGGCGCCACCGAGCGCAAACACAAACAGGCCGAGTATCAGCACCGGTCGACGCCCGAAACGATCCGACGCGAGCCCAAATGGAATTTGTAAAAGCGCCTGCGTAATACCGTAGGCCCCCACTGACACACCGATCAGAAACGGCGTGGCGCCCTCCAGCGAGTCGGCGTACAGCGCCAACACCGGCAAAAGCATGAACAAACCGAGCATGCGCACGCTCGCCACGGCCGCAAGACCGGCCACCGCGCGGCGTTCGGGTGAGGTCATAGACGGCGCCGCAGGTGACGCGTTGGACAACGAGGTGTCGCTCACAGGCAAAGTCTTCGTATCAATGTGTAACCACCGGACGCGGTGGCAGGTACAGGGCCAAAATTCGGTGCAACTTCGCTTTGCGCTGCATTGCACGAGGCGCGTATATTAGCAGGTTTCCCACGCCACGCAGCGACCAGCCAGACTCAATCCTCATGCAAAAAATCCAGATCCGTGGGGCCAAGACCCACAACCTCAAAAACATCGATATCGATTTGCCCCGTGACAAGATGACGGTGATTACCGGACTGTCCGGCTCCGGCAAATCGTCGCTCGCGTTTGACACGGTGTATGCCGAGGGTCAACGCCGCTATGTCGAGTCGCTGTCTGCGTATGCAAGGCAATTTTTGTCGATGATGGAAAAACCCGATGTGGATCACATCGAGGGGCTTTCGCCCGCCATTTCCATCGAGCAAAAATCGACGTCACACAACCCGCGCTCGACCGTTGGTACCGTCACTGAAATCTACGACTACCTGCGTTTGTTGTTCGCGCGCGCCGGTACGCCCCGCTGCCCCGATCATGGCGACGACCTGCAGGCGCAGACGGTGAGTGAAATGGTCGACCAAGTGCTGGGGCTGGGCGACGGTCGTCGTCTGCTCCTGCTCGCACCGGTGATCGACAATCGCAAAGGCCGACACGAACAACTTCTGGCCGAACTGCTCGCACAGGGTTTTATCCGCGCACGCATCAACGGTGAAATCTGCGAGCTGGATGATCCGCCAACGCTCGACCTGCGCAAGAAGCACACCATCGAGGCGGTGGTCGATCGGTTCAAAGTACGCGAAGACATCGCCCAGCGTTTGGCTGAATCATTCGAGACTGCGCTGCGTCTGGCCGACGGCGTGGCACGCATTGCCGATATGGACGACCCGGACAGCGCCGAGCTGGTGTTCTCCGACAAATTTGCCTGCAACAAATGCGGCTACGCGCTGGCCGAACTCGAGCCGCGTCTGTTTTCATTCAATAGCCCCATCGGCGCCTGCAGCGAATGCGACGGCTTGGGCGTGATCCAATATTTTGATGCCGATCGCGTGGCGGCGCACCCGAACCTGTCGCTCGCCGGCGGCGCAATCCGCGGCTGGGATCGACGCAATGCGTACTACTTCCACCTGATCAAGGGTTTGGCGAAACACTATAAGTTCGACATTGAAAAACCGTTTGAGAAGCTCACAAAAAAGGCGCAGGAAGTTGTGCTCTACGGCAGTGGTGACACGCGCATCGCGTTTGAATACGAAGACGGTCGCGGCAAAACAGTAACGCGGCGCCATGAATTCGAAGGCATCATCCCGAACATGCAGCGACGCTACCACGAGACCGAATCCGGCACCGTGCGCGACGAGCTGGCCAAATTCATGAGCTCGCAGGCGTGCCCGGAATGCAAAGCGACCCGACTGAACCGTGCGGCCCGCAACGTGTTTGTGAGTGATATGAATATCTCGGCGGTCACCGACATGTCGGTGGCTACGGCTCACTCTTTTTTTGGCGAACTGACGCTACCCGGTTGGCGCGGTGAGATCGCGACGAAAATCGTCAAGGAAATTGATGATCGCTTGAGCTTTCTGAATAACGTCGGGCTCGAATACCTGACGTTGAATCGCAGCGCCGACACTCTGTCCGGTGGCGAGGCGCAGCGCATTCGATTGGCGAGTCAGATTGGGTCAGGTCTTGTCGGCGTGATGTATATCCTCGACGAACCCTCCATCGGTTTGCATCAGCGTGACAACCGACGGTTGCTCGATACGCTGTTTCATTTGCGCGATCTGGGTAACACGGTGCTGGTGGTGGAGCACGATGAGGAAGCGATAAGCAGCGCCGATCACGTGGTGGACATTGGACCGGGCGCCGGCGTTCACGGTGGCCAGGTGGTCGCTCAGGGTACGCCCAAACAGGTGATTGCTAATCCGAAGTCTCTTACCGGTCAGTATTTGAGTGGCCGTCGACGCATCGAGGTGCCGGCCGAGCGCAAGCCACCACGTCCTGGGCGCAATTTGAGCATCACCGGCGCCAGCGGCAACAATCTCAAGAACGTTTCAACCAAAATTCCGGTGGGTCTGATGACCTGCGTTACCGGCGTCTCCGGCTCCGGCAAATCGACGTTGATTAACGACACGCTGTATCGCTATGTCGCTCGTTCGCTTAACGGCGCAGGCACGCCGCCGCGTCCGTTTAAGAAGATCGGCGGAATCGGTCAAGTCGATCGTGTCATTGATATCAGCCAGAGCCCGATCGGCCGCACACCGCGCTCCAACCCGGCCACCTACACCGGTCTGTTTACCCCCATTCGAGATTTGTACGCCGGTACGCAGGAAGCGCGCGCACGCGGTTACAAGCCGGGGCGCTTTAGTTTTAACGTTAAGGGCGGACGCTGCGAGGCCTGTCGTGGTGACGGCGTGATTCGCGTCGAGATGCATTTTTTGCCCGACGTCTACGTGCCTTGCGACGTGTGTCACGGCCAGCGCTATAACCGTGAGACGTTGGCGATTCGCTACAAGGGCAAGAACATCCATGAAGTGCTGAGCATGACCGTGGAAGACGCCAACGATTTTTTCAAAAACGTACCGGTGATCGCGCGCAAACTGGAAACGCTTATGGACGTGGGTCTCACCTACGTGCAGCTAGGACAAAACGCCACGACGCTGTCTGGCGGGGAAGCACAGCGCGTAAAACTTGCCAAGGAGCTTTCGAAACGCGCCACGGGCAACACGCTCTACGTGCTCGACGAACCCACCACGGGCCTGCACTTCCACGATATCGCCCAGTTGCTCAACGTCCTGCAACGTCTGCGCGAGCGAGATAACACGATTGTTGTGATCGAACACAATCTGGACGTGATTAAAACCGCGGACTGGGTGATTGATATTGGGCCCGAAGGCGGCGACGGCGGTGGCACGATCGTGGCCGAGGGCACACCCGAAGACATCGCCAATAATAAGGCCTCGTATACCGGGCAGTATTTGAAGCCATTGCTCAAGCCGAAGAAAAAGACGCGCAAAGCCGCTCAGCGCTAAGCTATGGGGTGAGGCGTACCTCAGAGGGAATCGCCACTACGGTTTCAAACATCCCCATGGCGAAGCCCATGCCCTCATTGGTGATCATTCCAATCGGCAAGTAGTGATAGATCAGACCGTCCGCCGGACGGATTGCCGCATCGGCGATCTCCCAGCGGCCGTCGATATACAGCTCGCTCCATGCATGGCCAAAAGCCTGCGTGCCGGTGCTGCTGGATATCAGCACGGTGCCAAGCACCGCGCGCGAAGGCACGTTTTTAGCGCGCGCCACAGCCGTCAACAACACGGCAAATTCGGTGCAATCGCCGGCCCGTGTCGACGTCAATCGGATCTTCCTGCTGCTTGCCTCGATAGCGCAGCGTCATACCCGCTACTTCTACCGAACTCTTGCGCTTCTTCTTCGCTTCTTTGGACATGTCGTCCTGAAGCCACTGCGGCCACGCATCGGGAATCTCAGGCTGTGGGGCTGCGGCCAGGGCGGAGGCAGACCATCCCGCCAGCGTCAACGTAATGAAAAGTGTGCGGACAAGCGCAAAGGCCGTGTTCACAGTAAAAACTGTAATTAGTGTGATGCGGAAAATAGTAGCGCGACAGATCGCGGCGGCCGCGCACAAGGGCAAAAAATAACGCTGAGATAACGACTGGCGAGCAGTGGATCAGCCAATATGCTCGCGCGTGAAAGCGTATTCGGCCGCCAGCGTCTTTTCCGTGTCACTGGCCACAAACTTGGCAAGTTTCTTGCCCACCAGCGGTATGGCGCACGCAATCTCAATTTCGATGTCGTTCACGCAACCGTCGCCGTCAGGCATCAGGTTCATGGTGCCGGTCATTTCAACCGGCACGCCCTCTGCGGCGATCTCAAAATCGTTGTAGTACTCATCGCCCGGATCACCGTCCCAGTTCTCCGTCTGATTGATCGTATTCCACTCGCCCAGAAAGCTCTTTAAGACACCGGGAACGTCCGCTGGCACATCGCGCTGGCTCACCACTACAAACCCTTCGTCGGTCTGCGCCGCCTCGACAATTTTCACGTTACGCGCGCCGCAGGCCTTAAATTTCGCCAAATAGTACTTTTTACTCGTAAAGTACTCGTAGAGATCGTCGATCGAACAGTCGTAGCGATGAGTGGCATTAATCTTCATGTTGGTCTCAAAAACCCCGTTTGCACCTTGAGTCGGCGAACCGAGCGCGGCACACTGTCACTGTCCGTCCGACGGTCCATTTAATTAAGCCTACCGAAACAATTGTATACTCGCCATGCACGTGCAGGACGTTCGGGCTCAACTATGATCAATATATAGCGTTTGCCAGGGAGGACGCCATGCGATTCTTTACCATTCTTGCCCTCAGTGGGTTGATGCTTGTCGGCTGCGGCTCGGAAAAGGCCGGCGACGCTGTCGATGATGCGAAAAACGCGATTGACAGCGCGGTCGATCAAGGCGCAGACGCGCTGGATAGTGCCCGGGATGCGGCGTCTGACGCCGGTGATGCCGTGGGCGATGCCGCCCGTCGCTCGCTCGATGCCGCCAATGATGCGGCCAGAGACCTCGAGGAGGCGGCCCGCAAGCGCGCTGAAGAGGCGGCCGATGCGGCGAAACAGGCGCGAGCTGATGCGGAGCAAAAAATGCGCGACGAACTCGCTGACATGGAGAAAAAGCGCGCCGCAGCGCAAAAAGCCAAAGGCGACTTCAACCGCGAACTCAGAGTTGACGAAGACGAAAACTAATCTGGCGCTTGGTGCGAACACCTTGCCAAGCCTGCCACGCCGGCTTTAAGTTTCGAATTGGGATCAGTTGCGTTTTGATGACTTCGGTCGTCGGTTTTGCCCCCCAGGCAGTTTGCGCAACTGGTCCCATCTTTATTTCAAATTATTAGAATCCCGCCGCATGGCCGTCTTTTCTAGACTCGGACGCTCCGTAATACACCCCCGTGTCCGGATCTTTCATAATGGCCTGATAGCCACCATAGCCAGAAGGCCCGACCTTCACGGTATGACCTTTTTTCTCCAGCGCCGACACCGTGCTCGAAGAAAAACCCGATTCCACATTGACGGTGCCGCCGTCGGTCATTTGCTCGCCGGTCGGCTGAGATGAACCATCATGACGTACGCGTGCGGCATCACCGGCCTCCTGCAGGTTCATGCCGAAGTCGACGATATTCACGACAATTTGCGCGTGTCCCTGCGGCTGCATACCACCGCCCATCAAGCCAAAGCTCACCAACGGTTTCCCGTCAAGCGTAATGAACGACGGAATAATCGTGTGGAACGGACGTTTGCCGGGAGCATAGACGTTGGCGTGTTGCGCATCGAGGCTAAACAGCTCACCGCGATCCTGCAAAATGAAGCCAAGTTCGCCCGGCGTCATACCCGATCCCATACCACGGTAATTACTCTGAATGAGTGACACCATGTTGCCGGCGCTGTCCGCCACCGTGAGGTAGATCGTGTCGCCCTGCTCGAGTTTCTCATCCCCCGCCGGAAAGCTGGTAGCGGCTTTGTCGGGATCGATCAGTGCGCGACGACGCTCGGCGTATTGTTTACTAATGAGTGGCGCCACCGGTACGTCAACGAAATCCGGGTCGGCGTAGAATTTCGCACGATCTTCAAACGCCAGTTTTTTGGCTTCAACAAAACGGTGCAAATACTCAGCGCTGTCATGCCCCATCGCGGCAATATCATAGCCCTCCAGAATATTGAGGATTTGCAGCGCGGCAATGCCCTGACCGTTGGGCGGCAGCTCCCACACCGTGTAGCCGCGATAGTCGGTGGAGACCGGCGCCACCCATTCGGAGGTGTGTGAGGCCATGTCGTCGTAGGTTAGAAAACCGCCCTGATCTTTCATGTACGCCGCAATTTCACGCGCAATGTCGCCACGATAAAATTCGTCGCGCCCACCCTTGGCGATGCGGCGTAGCGTTTGTGCCAGACGGGGGTTTTGAAAAACCTCACCTTTCTTCGGCGCGCGGCCGTCGGGCATAAACGTGTCGGCGAACCCGTCGAACGCCTCAAGGATCGGTACGCTACGCCCCCAGTAGTAGGCAATAACTTCCGTGAGCCCGAATCCGTTGTCGGCGTAGTCGATCGCGGGCGCCAGAATGTTTGGCATGGGCATAGAGCCAAAGCGCTCGTGCAGCTCATACCAACCGTCCACCGTGCCGGGCACGCTCACCGGCAGCGGTCCGTGCGACGGAATCTTGTCAAGTCCCTGCTGTTTGAAATACGCCAGATCAAGACTCTTTGGAGAGCGGCCGCTGGCGTTGAGGCCGTGCAGCTTCTGAGTTTCGGCATCAAACACGATCGCGAACAGATCGCCGCCGATGCCATTTCCGGTAGGTTCGACCAGACCCAAAACCGCATTGGCGGCGATCGCCGCGTCAATGGCATTGCCGCCGGCCTTCATGATGTCGAGGGCCGCCTGCGTGGCCAGCGGCTGACTCGTTGCCGCCATGGCCCGCGTAGCCACCGCCTCCGAACGCGTTGCAAACGGTTGTCCCGTTAGTCGATCGCCACCCTTCACAGACACACTCCCAATACACAAGACCGCCAATAAGGCGCCGCTGACCATACGCATGAAATTACTCTCCATAACGGTTCAAGTTTTGACCAAATCTTTTAGCTGGTCGATGAGCTTGCGCCGCTCGATACCGCTGCTGTCGCCGCCACCGTATACAAATACGCCGGAGCTGTAGGACTTACCAAACGTGACCACGACGTTGATCGTTTGGCCAATCGCCACCAGGAATTCCTCTTCGGTGAGCGTAGACAGTGGGTGCACAAACAAACCCCAGAGTATGTCGTTGGCGACCGCGTAGCGTGCATCGAGTGCACTGTCAAAATTGGCCTGCATGAGGCGCAGCATTTCCGCCTCATCCATATCCTCGATTTTGCCCACCGGGGACATCAGTCGCATCCGGTCCGCCGTTTCGTCAAAGACCATGACAACCGGGTACTGCTGTATTTCAAATTCAATAACGTTGTCTTCAATCCGCGCTTTTTTATCCACTCGCAGCAAGATCGTCGCGAGTCGATCCGCCGTCATCTTGCTTGCTTCTGCCTGCTCACCAAAGGCAGGCGTGGATACCAGCCCACAACCCATCAGAACAAGGCCCAGTGCCCATCGCCGTATTATCATGATCGTAAAGCTCCTGTTGTCCGCGCTTTTCGCGCCGCGCAACGCCGTTCCCCCGTGCTTGGTTCACATTGCCCCCGCCCACACCGAAAGTCTAGTCAACGCCTTGGGCAATTTAGTGAAAATGATCGCTAAAGCCCGTCAACTTGCCGTCGCTAACCTGCATTAGCCGCCCTCCCCGTTTGGAATTTAGTGCCCATGCCGGTTCAGCCTGTCACCGCCACGATCAGTCCCCCGAACACACCGCGAGACCATGAAGCCGTCTACGTGGCACGTCAGCCTATCTACGACCGCGAACTTCACGTTTTCGCTTACGAGATTCTGTTTCGCAACAGCGCCGGCCAGGCCGTTGTGGACTGTGGGGATCAAGCCACCTCGGAAGTGGTTGTCAACACGTTGATGGACATCGGCCTGGAGCGAATCGTGGGTTCGCAGGTGGCGTTCATCAATTTTACAGACGGCTTTATCACGGGCGAATTACCGCTGCCGCCGATGAGCGACAACATCGTGCTCGAGGTGCTCGAATCAGTCATACCGGATCAACAACTGGTGGACGGGCTGACGCGTCTGGTCGACGAGGGCTATCGCATTGCGCTGGATGATTTCGTGTATGACGATCGATTCATTCCGCTATTGAAGCTAGCTCACATCGTCAAGCTCGACGTTCTGGCGTTGAGCAGCAATGAGCTTGCGACCACAATCGAAAAGTTGCGCCCTTACGAACTGACGCTGCTGGCGGAGAAAGTAGAAACCCACGAGAAGTTTCGCGAATGCGAAGACTTGGGGTTCGAGTATTTTCAAGGCTACTTTTTTTGCAAACCCGATCTGGTGAGTGGACGGCGGCCAAGCGGCAATCGTATGACGGTGCTGCAAGTGCTCAGCACACTGCAAAGATCCGATGTAGAAATTCTGGAGCTTGAAGCCACAATAGCCCGTGATGCAACGCTCGGCCTGCGATTACTCGCCTACATCAACTCGGCCTACTTTGGTCTACGTGCCGACGTCACATCAATCCGGCGTGCGCTCACTCTGGTGGGCCGCCGTGGCATTCGCCAATGGGCATCGCTGGTGCTGATGACGAACCTCGCCGATGGCAAGCCGGCCGAACTCCTGGTCGTGGGCATGGTGCGTGCCAAAATGTGCGAACGTCTGGGCGAGGTTTACGGCGCGATACCTGCCGATCTGTTTTTTACGGCGGGGCTATTTTCAATTCTCGACGCCCTGCTCGACCAGCCACTGGATGATATTCTCGACAGCGTTGCCATTGACGACGACGCCGTCGGCGCTCTGCTCGAGCGCCGCGGCGCCATGGGTGAAACCCTCGGTGCCGTGATCGATTTTGAACAGGGCCACATTCAGGACTGGTGCCCACAGAAGCTGGAACGCTGCCAACTCGCCTACATCGATGCCCTGAAGTGGAGCCGCGAAGTCGCCGCGCTGGCAGGTTAGCGATTACTAACCGTCAGCGTTTTACTTTGGCGGCATCAAATCAATCAACGCCAGAACGGTGGCGTGCACACCCAGATTCACGGCCGCTTCGGGCTCAACCTTGAAAATAGGCGAGTGATGCGACGGTACCGGTGCACCGCCGTTGCGCGCACGCTCAAAATCCGCCTCTGGCGTACCGCCGACGGCGAAGTAGGTGCTGGGAATGTACGGATCGGTCACGAAGAACGGAAAGTCCTCGGCACCCATCCCTTTGCGTTTTTCATCCACCAGGATGTCGTCGCCCAGCGCTGACGTCCACACACCACGCAAGCGGCGCGTCAGCGGAATATCATTGAGCGTTGGCGGATAGTTGTCGCTCTCGCGCACGCGCACTTCAGGCAACTTGTCTTCTGGCAACCCGGCTGCACGCCCCAGGTTTTCGCTAATCCGTCGAATACCGTCGAGAAGTAGTTTGCGAGTTTGTTCGCTCTCGTTACGCACCGTGATCTGCAGCTTGGCCTGATCCGAAATGATGTTGTGTTTGGTGCCGGCATGGAACGATCCCACCGTGATCACGCCCGGCTCGCGCGGGGCCAGCGTGCGACTGATCACCGTTTGCAACGCCACGACAATTTGCGACCCAAGCACCACAGGATCGACGGTCGTATGCGGCGAAGCACCGTGGCCACCGACGCCGTGGATCAGCAAATCAACGGAGTCAACGCCCGAATAAGGAGAGCCTTCCACGGCCATAAGTTTGCCGCTGGCAAGATTGGACGACACATGAAACGCCATGGCGTAGTCGGGCTGACCGAAGCGCTTCCAGACACCGTCATCCATCATCATTTTGGCGCCACCGATGGCTTCTTCTGCCGGCTGCCCGATGAGCATCAGCGTGCCCGACCAATGGTCGCGCATATTCGCCATGCGTCGAGCCGTGCCCACCAGGCTTGTGATGTGCACGTCGTGCCCGCATGCATGCATCACAAACACTTCGTTGTCGTTCCAGTCGTTTTGCTTGGCTCGCGACGCGTAACTCAAACCCGACTTTTCCTCAACCGGCAGACCGTCCATATCAGCACGCATCATGACCAAAGGACCCGGACCGTTTTCCATTAGCGCCACAATGCCGGTGCCACCAACGCCCTCGGTTACTTCAAAACCGGTGTCACGAAGTTCTTCGGCTAAACGTGCAGCCGTTTTGTTCTCCATTGTGGAAAGTTCTGGATTGCGATGAAAATGCTCAAACAGCGCGCCAAGGTGCTTGTCGTAATCCGTCTGGATGTCTTTTTTCAGCGTATCGGCAGAGGCACTGGCGCACAGAGGCAACAGGGCAGCGGCGAGAAAAAATTGGCGGCAGCGTGCGGTAAAGTGCATGAACGTATCCCGATTTATGTAATGTAAGAGCTAAAGGCTATCAGAGGCGCGATCGGATGGCACGGCGCAGGCTGCGAAAAGGCCCACCATGTTCATCGCTAGCGTGGCCGCCGCCAGCGAGGTGATCTGGCTAACGTCATAAGCCGGTGCCACCTCGACCACGTCAGCACCCACGACATTCAAACCCTGCAGACCGCGCAATATGCGCTGCGCGTCCATCGAGGTCATGCCACCAACCACGGGCGTACCGGTGCCCGGCGCCATGGATGGATCGAGGCAATCGATATCAAACGTGATGTAGACCGGCGCGTCGCCGACAATCTTGCGAATGCGTGCAACGACGCCCTGCGCACCAATATCGTTGGCCGCTTCCGCACTCAAAATATTAAAGCCATGATCGTCTTTGTTAAACGTGCGAATTCCCACCTGCACCGAACGCTCCGGCGCCACCAAACCCTCACGCGCCGCGTGGTAAAACATCGTACCGTGGCAGATGGTCTTCTTATCCTCGGCCCAGGTGTCCGAGTGCGCATCAAAATGAATCAGCGACAGCGGCTGATCGAACCGCGGCGCCAGCGACTGCAGCACGGGATAGGTGACGAAATGATCTCCGCCGAGCATGAGTGTTTTTACACCGGCATTGTGAATGACACGAAATTGATCGGTGATCGCGGCTGGGACGTCTTGCGGCACGCCAGCATCGATGTGCACATCGCCATAGTCGACCACAGCGATTTTATCGAACGGATCGTAAGGCCATTCGTGGACGCGATCCCACGCGATCATGGTCGAGGCTTCGCGCACGCCGCGCGGACCCAGCCGCGCGCCCGGTCGCGACGTGGTCGCCAGGTCGAAAGGGATTCCAACCACGGCGACATCCGCGTTGGCAACATCTTTGGTATAACGTCGGCGCGCGAAACTCAGCGCCCCGGAAAAAGTAGGCTCAGTGAGATGACCTTTATCCGCGGTTCGGGTAAAGGAAAAGTCGATTTTCGGCTCGTTTGCGTCTGACACCGTTGCTTCATTTCATGCTTTTGTTGGAACGCCAACCCTACCCTTTGCGCCGCTTACCGGCAACGTTCGCATCCGTCACCGAACAGGTTCAGAATATGCGGGCTGCGTTTCATCTGAGCCCTCACGGAATTGACGATTACATGGACATACTTTGGCTGATCTTCGCATTCGTCTGCGGCCTGGGCATCAAACTCCTCGGACTTCCGCCGTTGATTGGTTTTCTGATTGCGGGTTTCGCCCTTAACGCCGTGGGCGTGGAATCCAACGCCACACTCGATACGCTGGCCGAACTCGGCATTACGCTGATGCTGTTTACCATCGGCCTAAAGCTCGACGTACGCGATCTGCTGAAGCGCGAGATCTGGGCGGGGACGTTTTCGCATCTGACACTATGGATGATTGTCTTTGTTGTCACCGGCGTTTTGGTCGCGGCCGCCGCTTTGAGTACCAGCGACAACGACACTGTGAAAACGGCCGCCCTGCTGGGGTTCGCGCTGGCCTTTTCAAGCACGGTCTGCGTTATCAAAATTCTGGAAGACAGCGGCGAAACCAAAACCCGGCACGGGCGCGTCGCGGTTGGCATATTGATCATGCAGGACATCATCGCCGTCGTGTTCCTGACGGTTGCGACCGGAGAGCGACCGTCACCGTTTGCACTGGGCTTGCTCGGCCTGTTTTTCATCCGTCCATTTTTGCAACGCATCCTCACGCACGCCGGTCATGGCGAAATGTTGCCACTCACCGGCTTTATGCTGGCACTGGGTGGTTACGAGCTGTTTGAGCTGGTGGGCGTGAAAGGCGATTTGGGCGCGCTAATCGTGGGCATACTGATTGGCAGTCACAAAAAAGCCAGCGAATTGTCCAAATCGCTCATGAGTTTTAAGGATCTTTTTCTTATCGGTTTTTTCCTAAGCATCGGCCTGACCGCACTGCCCGATTGGCAGATGATGCTGACCGCCGTTGGCTTGTGTCTGCTACTGACCATCAAGATGCTTCTGTTTTTTGGCGTGATGACACTCATTGGTTTACGCGCTCGCACGGCCTTTCTGGCCTCGCTGGTGCTCAGTGACTACAGCGAATTCGGACTAATCTTGATCGTGATGTATGTCGCACAAGGCTGGGTCGGTGAACAATGGCTCGTCATCAGTGCGCTGGCGGTGGCATTGTCGTTCGTGTTGACCAGCTCAGCCTATCGTTTCGCCCACGGTTTCTATGCGCAACAAAACACGACGCTACGTCGTTTCGAAAAGGAAAAACGTCTGCCCGAGGATCGAGTGTATCGGCCGCGCGAGGCTGAGATACTTGTGGTTGGCACGGGTCGTGTCGGCATTGGCGCTTTTAAGGCACTAAACAAGATCGCGGGAAATCGGGTCTGGGGCATGGATGCGAGCCGCGCTCTGATAAATCGCCAGCTCAAAGAAGGTCTAAACGTATTTGTGGGCGACGCCGAAAACGCAGACGTCTGGGAGCTTATCGACGTGCATTCCATGCGACTGGTGCTGCTTGCTGTGACCTCTGTAGAAGACAACCGCAATATCGCCAAGCAGCTTCGTCTGGCGGGATACAGCGGTCGTATTGCAGCGATCGCTCGCTACGACGATGAACAACAGCGGCTCATGGATGCCGGCATCGACAAGGTGTTCAATTTCTTCACGCAGGCCGGTGCCGGGTTTGCCGAAGAGAGCTTGCGGCTAGTGGACGCACCAAAAGCCGAGCACGTTAAATAACGTCAGCGCGTAAAGAAAAAACAAGGACGCCGATTGCGACTCACGCAACAACAAGAATCCCTCTTAGCATCGGTGGGCTCGGCCATATCTCAAACGTTGTCTGCTACCCGTTTTCGCACAGGCGTTTCTCTCGTCCACAAAAAAACGCGGTCACCGAAGTAACCGCGTTTCTCAAAACAAAGCTGCTGACGCTTATTCGGCGCCGGGCTGATCCACCAGCTGTACCAACGCCATCGGTGCATTATCACCAGGACGCGGAGCCATTTTCAGGATACGCAAATAGCCCCCGGGACGATCTTTGTAACGCGGACCGATCTCGGCAAAAAGCTTTTTCACCACGTCTTTGTCGCGCAGGCGATCGAATGCCTGACGGCGTTTGGAAACACCATCGATTTTGGCAAGCGTGATGAGCGGCTCGATGACGCGACGCAACTCTTTGGCCTTGGGCACCGTGGTACGGATAGTTTCGTGTTTGATCAGCGACGCAGACATGTTGCGAAACATGGCTTTGCGATGACTGCTGTTGCGGCTTAGAGCACGCCCTGAGCGACGATGACGCATGATTTAATTCTCTTTAGTGTGCGACGGTGCTTACAGGGTAGGAACGCCAGCGCGTTCGTCTTCCGACTGCAAGTGGGCCGGCGGCCAGTTGTCCAGAATCGTGCCGAGTGCCAAGCCATGCTGTTCCAGCACTTCCTTGATCTCGGTCAGCGACTTTTTACCCAGGTTCGGCGTGCGCAGCAGCTCCACCTCGGTGCGTTGTACTAGGTCACCAATGTAATTGATGCTCTCGGCCTTCAGGCAGTTTGCCGAACGCACGGTGAGCTCAAGATCGTCGACCGGACGCAGCAGCATCGGATCGATCTGTGACTGCGGATCTTCGCCGATGCCGTCTTCGTTGCCCTGCAGATCCACAAACACCGAAAGCTGGTCTTTCAGGATGTTGCCGGCGCGACGGATCGCTTCTTCCGCATCAATGGTGCCATTGGTTTCGATATCGAGGATCAGTTTGTCCAGATCGGTGCGCTGTTCCACGCGAGCCGAATCGACCGCGTAGCTCACACGACCAATGGGGCTAAACGATGCATCAAGCTGCAGTCGGCCAATCGGACCCGAGATATCTTCAAAGCGATTACGCTGTGCCGCCGGCTGATAGCCGCGACCGCGAACCACTTTCAAATTCATGTTCAGGCTGCCGCCCGAGTTCAATGTAGCGATCACCAGATCCGGGTTCATGACATCGACGTCATGATCGGTGGTGATATCACCTGCCGTGACAGGGCCCGCGCCCTGTTTGGTCAGGTTCAGGTAGGCCTCGTCGCGCGAGTGCATACGCAGTGCCACTTTCTTGAGGTTGAGCAAAATCTCAACCACGTCTTCCTGCACGCCTTCGATGCTGGTGTACTCATGGAGCACGCCATCAATCTCGGCTTCAATCACTGCACAGCCGGGCATGGACGACAGCAGCACGCGACGCAGCGCGTTACCAAGCGTGTGGCCGAAGCCCCGCTCGAACGGCTCGATGGTCACTTTGGCGTGATAGTCGTTGATCACCTGTACCTTCACGGCACGAGGTTTCAAAAATTCCGTAACGGACCCTTGCATGCTCTATCCTCTCGCTAAACGCTCGATAAATTTCCGGTACTCGAAGTACGATTACTTCGAGTACAGCTCGACCACGAGGTTCTCGTTGATGTCGGGCAGGATGTCATCCCGCTCGGGCACCGACTTAAACACACCAGTCAGTTTTTTGTCGTCCACTTCCACCCAATCAGGGCGGCCTACCTGGGCGGCAATATCGATCGCGTTTTGAATACGCGCCTGTTTCTTTGACTTCTCACGCACTTCGATCACGTCACCGGCTTGCACCTGATATGACGCGATGTTCACGATCGTGCCGTTAACGGCAATCGACTTGTGCGACACCAGCTGACGCCCTTCGGCACGCGTGGACGCATAGCCCATGCGATACACCACGTTGTCGAGGCGGCATTCGAGCATCTGCAGAAGCAATGCACCGGTTGAGCCTTTACGACGAGCGGACAGCTTGTAGTAGTTGCGGAACTGCTTTTCGAGCACGCCGTACATACGACGCAGTTTTTGCTTTTCACGCAGCTGCAGACCGTAGTCCGACAAACGCGGGCGACGCTGTGGAGCACCACCGGGCGGTACTTCCGATTTGCACTTCGAATCGAGCGGGCGAACGCCACTCTTCAAAAACAGATCGGTACCCTCGCGGCGAGCGAGTTTACAGGTCGGGCCTAAATATCTAGCCATGGTCGTCGGACTCCGTTAAACGCGACGCTTTTTAGGCGGTCGGCAGCCGTTATGAGGAATGGGTGTCACATCTTCGATGTTGCTAATGCGGAAGCCCACGCCGTTAAGCGCGCGAACCGCAGACTCGCGACCAGGGCCTGGGCCCTTCACGCGCACGTCCATGTTCTTCACACCAAATTCTTTCACCGCGTTACCCGCCTTCTCGGCCGCTACCTGAGCGGCGAAAGGCGTGCTTTTGCGCGAACCGCGGAAGCCGCAGCCACCCGCCGTTGCCCACGCCAGGCCATTGCCCTGACGATCGGTGATCGTGATGATCGTGTTATTGAAGGACGCGTGGATGTGGGCGACCGCATCGACGACGTGCTTCTTAACCTTTTTCTTGCGTGTTTCAGCCATGTCTGTGCTCTTAAATTAAAAACGCGTAAGTGCGAAATGCTATTTGCGGACCATGCGACGCGGGCCCTTACGGGTGCGCGCATTCGTGCGCGTCCGCTGACCTCGAATCGGCAAGCCGCGACGATGACGAATGCCGCGGAACGTGCCGAGGTCCATCAAGCGTTTGATGTTCATGCCCACTTCACGGCGAAGATCACCTTCAACCGAGTAGTTGCCGATCAGACCACGAATCTTTTCGATTTCGGGCTCCGACAGGTCTTTGACTTTGGTCGATGGCGTAACGCCAGCGGCCTCGCACACGGCCATGGAGCGCGTACGCCCGATGCCATAAATGCTCGTTAAGCCAATCCAAATGTGTTTATGAACGGGAATATTAATCCCTGCAATACGGGCCATACTCTGCCACTCCGACTCGCGGTTCGTCTTTCAAATAAAATGTAATAGCGCGGGGTTTAACCCTGACGCTGCTTGTGCCGACCGTCTTTGCAGATCACGCGCAACACACCGTTGCGACGTACTACTTTACAGTTGCGGCAAATTTTCTTAACCGATGCACGTACTTTCATAGTCCTATCCTCTTAACGGCGGCCGCTTAGCGCGGGCCACCGGAGCGACCGTACCCTTTCAGGTTGGCCTTCTTCATCAGTCCCTCGTACTGCTGGGACATGACATGCGCCTGCATCTGCGACATGAAGTCCATCACCACCACTACGATGATCAGGAGCGACGTGCCACCGAAATAAAACGGAATACTAAACTTGTACACCAGCAGCTCCGGCAACAGACAAACGGCAGCCACATAGATGGCGCCCCAGAATGTCAGTCGGGTAAGCACGGTATCGATGTACTCGCCCGTGGCCTTACCTGGACGAATCCCCGGCACAAAGGCGCCAGATTTCTTCAGGTTGTCCGCCGTGTCGCGCGAGTTAAACACCAGCGCGGTGTAAAAGAAACAGAAAAAGAAGATCAGCGATGCGTACAGAATCATGTACACGGGCTGACCCGGGCCCAACGTCTGGGCAATATTTTGCAACCAGCTCAGGTCTTCGTTGTTCTGGCTAAACCAACCGGCAATCGTCGTCGGCAGCAAAATGATGCTGGAGGCGAAGATCGGCGGAATCACACCAGACATGTTGATCTTGAAGGGCAGGTGCGTGCTCTGGCCCTGCACCATCTTGCGGCCCTGCTGCCGTTTCGCGTAGTTCACAGCGATGCGACGCTGACCGCGCTCCATGTAAACGACGAAATACGTAACGCCCAACACGAGTGCGAGCAACGCAATGGCAAGGATCGGCGACATCTGACCGCTGCTCACATTGACCAACGTGCCACCAATAGCGGCCGGCAAGCCAGCGATAATGCCTGCGAGAATAATGATCGAGATACCGTTACCGATGCCGCGCTCACTGATTTGCTCGCCGAGCCACATCAGGAACATCGTGCCAGTCGTGAGCGTAACCGCCGCCGTGAACACGAAATATGGGCCCGGGTTGTACACCACGTCGGGCTGGCTCTGCAGCGCGGACGCCGTCGCGATCGACTGGAATGCCGCCAGACACACCGTCGCGTAACGCGTGTACTTGGTGATCTTGCGACGTCCGGACTCGCCTTCTTTACGCAGTTCAATCAGAGACGGCAGCACGTGCGACAGCATCTGAATAATGATCGAGGCAGAAATATAGGGCATGACACCCAGAGCAAAAATACTCAGGCGTTCCAGGGCACCACCGGAGAACATGTTCGCCATGTCAAAGAAGTTGGTTTGACCGGTGTCGAACATGCGCGCTACGGCGTCCGGGTTAATACCCGGAACCGGCACGAACGTGCCAATGCGATAAACGATGAGCGCGCCGACCAGAAACAACAAGCGACGCTTGAGTTCTGCGAAACGCGGGCCCTCGCTCGAGGTCATCGCTTTGACTGTGTTGGCGGTGTTTGCCACTTTACTCTACCTTGCCCCCGGCTGCTTCAATGGCCGCTTTCGCGCCTTTGGTTGCAGCCAGTCCACGGATCGTCACAGCGGTTGTGATGTCACCGGAGTTAAAAATCTTGACGCGCTTGGTGAGCTTGTCGATCAGACGTGCGGTACGCAAAGCGTCCATATCAATCTCGGTCACGCCGGCTTTGGCCAGCGCATCGAGCTCGTGCAAACGAATTTCGTCTACAAAGCGCTGCTGACGTGAGGCGAAACCCACTTTCGGCAGGCGACGCTGCAGCGGCATCTGACCACCCTCAAAACCCGTCTTGTGGTAACCACCCGAACGCGCGTGCTGACCTTTCTGCCCACGGCAGCAGGTTTTGCCCATGCCCGAAGATTCGCCACGACCAACGCGTTTGGGCGCATGACGCGCACCTTCGGCTGGTTTAATTTGGTTCAAACGCATGACTTAGGCCTCCTCGACCTTCAGAAGGTAAGACACCTGATTGATCATGCCGCGGTTCTGCGGGGTGTCTTCGACTTCAACTGTCTGATGCATACGACGCAGCCCGAGGCCTGCAACCGATGCTTTGTGATTCTTGAGACGCCCGAAGCGGCTCTTGATCAGCGTGAGTTTGATCTTCTTTTCACTGGCCATGGTGATTAATCCAGGATCTCTTCCAGTTTCTTGCCGCGCTTGGCCGCAATGGACTGGGGTGAATGAATGTTGTTCAGCGCGCTGATCGTGGCTCGCACCAGGTTGATCGGGTTGCGTGAACCGTAGCTCTTGGCCAGCACGTTACGAACGCCAGCGCATTCGAACACAGCGCGCATCGCGCCACCGGCAATGACGCCAGTACCATCCGACGCCGGCTGCATGAACACTTTCGTGGCGCCGTGACGTCCAATGATCTGATACTGCAACGTGTCCTTGTTCAGATGAACCCGGCGCATGTTTTTACGCGCGGACTGCATTGCCTTTTGGATAGCAATTGGCACTTCACGTGCTTTGCCGTAACCAAAACCAACCTGGCCTTCGCCATCACCTACAACGGTAAGCGCCGTGAACCCAAACTGTCGGCCACCCTTGACCACTTTGGCCACGCGGTTGACGGTGACCAGTTTTTCAATCAGGTCGTCGCCCTGACCGTGGTTATTTCTGTCGTCTTTTGCCATGTGCTTAAGCTCTGTGCGTTAAAACTTGAGGCCGCCTTGGCGCGCCGCATCGGCCAGCGCTTTTACGCGACCGTGATATCGAAAACCCGAACGATCAAAAGCGACCGTCTCAACACCGGCGTCGGTGGCGCGTTTGGCAATTGCCTCGCCGACAGCTTTCGCCGCGTCGATGTTGCCCGTCGCTTTGAGATCGCCGTTGATGTCTTTTTGCAAGGTAGAAGCCTGCGCGACTACTTTGCCACCTTCGGGTGCTATGACCTGTGCGTACATGTGCTGAGCCGTGCGATGCACGCTCAGGCGATGCACACCCAGCTCGCGAATTTTGGCACGCGGCTTACGAGCCCGGCGCAAACGTGATTGTTTCTTGTCCATCTACCTACCCGGCCTATTTCTTCTTAGCTTCTTTAATGACGACCTGTTCGTCGGCGTACCGCACACCCTTGCCCTTATAAGGCTCTGGTGGACGATAGGCGCGAATCTCAGCCGACACCTGACCCACAACCTGCTTGTCCGCGCCTTTGACCAAAATCTCGGTCTGACTCGGCGTCTCAATCGTGATGCCTTCGGGCACCTCGTAGACGACAGGATGGGAGAAACCCAGCGTCAAGTTCAGTTTTTTACCCTGAGCCTGAGCGCGATAACCCACGCCGCGCAGCTCGAGCTTGCGCTCAAAGCCGTCGCTGACACCCACGCTCATGTTATTCAACAAAGCGCGCGTCGTACCGGCAATGGCGACGCCTTCGCGACCACCGCCAACCGCTTTCACGGTGAGTACGTTATCTTCTTGCTCAACCTCGACATGGCGATGAAGCGCATGCGACAAAGAGGTTTTGCCACCCTTAATGGTGAGCTGGTTGCCGCTGCGAGAGAATTCAACTCCCTTGGGCAAAACAACCGGCATTTTAGCTACTCGTGACATCGCTCAAGCTCCCCTTAGGACACGACGCACAGGACTTCACCGCCCGTGCCGTTGGCGCGTGCTGCGCGCTCTGTCATGACGCCCTTGGACGTGGAAACAATGGCGATACCGAGGCCACCCAGTACGCTAGGCAGCTCACGGCTCCCCTTGTAAATGCGCAGACCAGGCTTGCTCACACGCTGAATACGATCAATGACCGGTAGGCCGTTGTGGTATTTCAGGTTGACCGTCAGTTGGGCTTTACGGCCGTCCTGCTCGGTTGCGTACGAATCGATATAGCCTTCGTCCTGCAGCACTTTGCACAGCGACTCTTTCAGTTTCGACGACGGCATCGTGACGTGCGTCTTGGCGGCTTTTTGGCCGTTACGAATGCGCGTCAGGAAATCAGCGACGGGATCAGTCATGCTCATAGCAGTGTTCTACTCTTTCTCGTTTGCCTTGCTTACCAGCTAGCCTTGCGAAGTCCCGGAATTTCTCCGTTCATCGCAGCTTCGCGAAGCATGTTTCGGCCAAGACCGAACTTACGGTAGTAACCGTGCGGCCGACCGGAAATCGCACAGCGGTTACGCTGACGCGTGACGCTGCCGTCCCGCGGCATCTTCTGCAGCTTAATAACCGCTACAGCTTTCTCTTCATCGGTAGCGGTCAGCGACTTAATGGTCGCGCGCAGCGCCTGACGTTTTGAGTGGTCGCGTGCCGCCGCTTTCTTGCGACGCTTTTCGCGTTCCAACATGGATCGTTTGGCCATAGTGTTTCCTGCCTATTTCTTAAACGGGAAGTCGAACGCATCAAGCAGCGCGCGGCCTTCGTCATCGGTACGTGCCGATGTCGTGATGGTGATATCCATGCCACGCAAAGCGTCGACCTGGTCGTAATCAATTTCCGGGAAAATGATCTGCTCGCGGACACCCATGCTGTAGTTACCACGACCGTCGAACGATTTACCGGACAAACCGCGGAAGTCACGCACACGAGGAATCGCGATGCTGACCAGACGGTCCAAAAATTCGTACATGCGTTCGCGACGCAGCGTCACTTTGCAGCCAATTGGCCAACCCTCGCGGATTTTAAATGCCGCCACCGATTTGCGTGCAAGACGCACGATCGGCTTCTGGCCAGCCAGCTTGGTCATGTCCTTGACGGCATGATCCATAACCTTCTTATCCGCGACGGCCTCACCCACACCCATATTCAAGGTGATCTTGGTGATGCGCGGCACTTCCATGACGTTAGCCAGACCCAAATCATCTTTGAGTTTTGGAACGATGGTGTCTCTATAGTGCTGTTGCAGTCTGCTCATTGCAGGTCAATCCCGTTATACGTCGACGACTTCGTCGGTCGATTTAAAAATGCGAACTTTCTTACCGTCTTCCAGCGTGCGGATGCCAACGCGATCGCCCTTCTTGGCGATTGGGTTGTAAAGCATCACGTTAGACTGGTGAATCGGCATGGCCTGGTCGATGATGCCGCCTTCAACACCCTGCTGCGGATTACCGCGCACGTGCTTCTTGGCCACATTAACGCCCTCGACAACGATACGTTCGTGCTCAGCCAACCGCAGCACCGTGCCACGACGACCCTTGTCTTTTCCTGCGATGACGATGACGTCATCACCTTTACGAATCTTTTGCATTACTCTTGCGCTCCGCCGCTAATCAGAGGACTTCAGGGGCCAGCGACACGATTTTCATGAAGCTGCCGGTGCGCAGTTCGCGCGTCACAGGGCCAAAGATACGAGTACCGATGGGCTCAAGGCGTGCGTTTAAAAGCACTGCGGCGTTGCCGTCAAAACGAATCAGCGAACCGTCAGGGCGACGTACGCCTTTACGGGTACGCACGACGACGGCGTTGTACACCTCGCCTTTTTTAACCTTGCCGCGAGGAATCGCATCTTTCACGCTTACTTTGATGACGTCACCGACACCTGCGTAACGGCGCTTGGATCCACCGAGCACCTTGATGCACATCAAACGACGCGCACCGCTGTTGTCGGCGGCGTTCAGGACGGTCTGCATCTGAATCATTGTTCTACTTCCAACTAAATATCGTGTTTGGCGGCAGCTGCGTTAACGTACGCGAGCACGTTCAACGACACTGACCAGATCCCAGGCTTTACGCTTGGAATGAGGACGGCCTTCCGACAGGCTGACGGTATCGCCGGCCTTCGCTTCATTATTCTCGTCATGCGCCATCAATTTGGTGGTGCGACGAATGTACTTACCGTAAAGCGGGTGCTTGACCTTGCGTTCGATGGCGACGGTGATGGACTTGTCCATCTTGTCGCTGACGACGCGGCCGGTAACCGTACGCTTTTCAACGGGCTTGCTGTTCTCACTCATGCCGACTTACCTGCACTCATTTCTTTAATGATCGTTTTCACACGCGCGATGTTACGACGCACTTTGGAAAACTGATCCGGACGGGCCAACTGGCCGGTCGCTTCCTGCATACGCAGGTTGAACTGTTCTTTGCGCAGCTTCAGCAATTCTTCCTGAAGCTCTGCAGCCGACTTTTCTCGTAATGCGGACGCTTTCATCTTTAGAAACTCTGACGTGACACAAACGTGGTCGGAACGGGCAGCTTGGCTGCAGCCAGGCGAAACGCCTCGCGTGCAATTTCTTCGCTAACACCTTCCATCTCATACAGGACTTTGCCGGGCTGGATCTTGGCGACCCAATACTCGACGTTACCCTTACCCTTGCCCTGGCGAACTTCCAGAGGCTTTTTGGTGATCGGCTTGTCCGGGAACACGCGAATCCAGATCTTGCCGCCACGTTTGACGTGACGGGTCATGGCGCGACGAGCGGCCTCAATCTGGCGGGCCGTAATACGACCGCGCTCGGTGGCCTTCAGGCCAAACTCACCGAAATCTACCGAACTGCCGCGTGATGCCAAACCGCGGTTGCGGCCTTTCATCTGCTTGCGGAATTTCGTACGTTTTGGTTGCAGCATTTCTAATGACTCCTATCGGGCCGCCGCTTCCGGGGCTTCGGCCTGAACCGTCTCGGCGCTGTCAAAAACCTCGCCCTTGAACACCCACACCTTGACACCAATGATGCCGTAGGTGGTGGAAGCTTCCGCGAAGCCGTAATCGATGTCGGCGCGCAGCGTATGCAGCGGCACGCGACCCTCATGGTAGCGCTCGGAACGTGCAATCTCAGCACCGTTCAAACGACCGCCAACCTGAACCTTGATGCCCTCAGCACCCAGGCGCATCGTGTTGGTCACCGCACGCTTCATCGCGCGGCGGAACATGATGCGGCGCTCGAGCTGCTGAGCAATGCTCTCGGCGACCAGCTGAGCATCGAGCTCAGGCTTGCGAATTTCGCTGATGTTGATGCGCACATCGGCCAACGGCATTTTCATCATGCCGGCCACTTCGCGGCGCAGCTTCTCAATGTCTTCGCCTTTTTTGCCAATCACAATACCCGGACGCGCCGTGTGAATAGTGATGTGGGCTTTCTTGGCCGGACGCTCAATGTGAATGCGACTCACCGACGCCTGCGACAATTTCTTCTTCAGAAACTTGCGGATGTCGTGATCGGTTTTCACGTACTTCGGAAACGTTTTCGTGTCCGCGTACCACTTCGACATCCAGTCTCTGGTGATGCCGAGGCGAAAGCCGATTGGATGTATCTTTTGACCCATAACTATTACTCGTCCGCGACTTGTACGGTGATGTGGCTGTTGCGCTTGATGATGCGATTACCGCGACCCTTCGCGCGCGCTTCAAAGCGACGGAAGCGAGGCGCTTCGTCCACCATGATGGCTGATACTTTCAGCTCATCGATGTCCGCACCGTTGTTGTGTTCGGCGTTAGCAATCGCTGACTCAAGCACTTTTTTCACAATGCCTGCGCCCTTCTTGGGGCTGAAGGTCAACGTGTTGAGCGCTTCGGCTACGTTGCGTCCGCGAATCTGATCAGCGACCAGGCGACACTTTTGCGGCGAGATGCGCGCGTAACGAAGTTTGGCTGACACATGCATCTTATTTCGCCTTCTTGTCACCGGCATGCGAACGGAAGGTACGCGTTACCGCGAACTCACCGAGCTTATGCCCGACCATGTTTTCCGAGATCAGCACCGGCATGTGCTGGCGACCGTTGTGTACCGCGATGGTCAAACCGACCATGTCAGGCACAACCATCGAGCGTCGCGACCAAGTTTTGATTGGACGGCGGTCATTGTTGCTCGCGGCAACACGGACCTTGGCCATCAGATGGTCGTCAACAAACGGACCTTTTCGTATCGAACGTGGCACGTTACTTACCCCTTAACCTATTTCTTTTTAGAACGGCGGCGAACAATCATGTTGTCCGTACGCTTGTTCTTACGAGTCTTGTAGCCCTTGGTCGGCACACCCCAAGGCGTAACCGGATGACGGCCACCTGACGTGCGGCCTTCACCACCACCGTGTGGGTGATCAACCGGGTTCATGGCAACACCGCGAACCGTTGGGCGCACACCGCGCCAGCGTTTCGCACCGGCCTTACCGAGCTTCTGCAAGCTGTGTTCCGAGTTGCCTACTTCGCCCAAGGTGGCGTAGCAGTCAAAATGCACTTTGCGCATCTCACCCGAACGCAGGCGGATGGTGGCGTAGCTGCCCTCACGCGCGGCCAGCTGAGCTGAACCGCCGGCGCTGCGAACCATCTGAGCACCTTTGCCCGGCTTCATTTCAACGCAATGGATCAATGAACCCAGCGGAATATTTTTCAAAGGCATGCTGTTGCCGGTCGCGATAGGCACTTCGTTGCCCGACTCAAGGCGATCGCCAACGGCGACGCCCTTTGGCGCGATGATGTAGCGGCGCTCGCCGTCTACGTACAACAACAGTGCGATGTTCGCGCTGCGGTTTGGATCATATTCAATGCGCTCGACCTTGCTCGGGATACCGTGCTTGTCGCGCTTGAAATCGATAATGCGGTAGCGCTGCTTGTGACCACCGCCGCGATGACGCGTGGTGATACGACCGGCGTTGTTACGACCGCCCGTCTTGGATTTTTTAACCAGCAACGGCTCATACGGCTTGCCCTTATGCAGGTCAGGCTTAATAACCTTGACCTTAAAGCGGCGACCGGCTGATGTCGGTTTGGATTTTTGTAATGGCATCGTTCTATGGCCTCAGCAGTGCGCGAGCTTACTCGGCGCCCACAAAATCAATGGTGTTGCCCTCAGCGAGCGACACGTAGGCTTTTTTCCAGTTACGGCGACGGCCAGGCGTACCCTTGAAGCGCTTGGTTTTGCCCTTCATGTTCGCCACCTGAACCGATTCAACCTTCACTTCAAACAAGCCTTCAACGGCCTGACGAATTTCGGTTTTGTTCGCATCCGTACGGACCTTGAACACGACCTGATTGCTGGCTTCGCCAACGATGGTCGACTTTTCCGACATGTGCGGCCCAAGCAGCACGGTCATCATACGTTCGCGATTCACGACAATTTCTCCTCGAGACGCTTCACCGCCGCAACGGTCATGACCACATGGTCGTGACGCAGCAGGCTAACCGGATCCACGGCATTCACTTCCATGACCGCAACGTGCGGCAGGTTGCGAGCAGCCAGAAAGACGTTTTCATCAAACGCTTCGGCCAGGATCAACGCTTTCGACGCACCGAGCTCGGCGAGCTTGGCAGCCATCAGTTTCGTTTTTGGCTCAGACATTGAGAGCTCATCCACCACGATCAAACGATCGGTGCGCACCAACTCCGACACGATGGACTGCATCGCGCCTTTGTACATTTTGCGGTTCACTTTCTGTTTGAAGTCACGATTGTGACCCGGGAAAGCACGACCACCGCCCACCCAAATCGGGCCACGGGTGGTACCGGCGCGAGCGCGACCGGTGCCTTTTTGGCGCCAGGGCTTCGCACCACCACCGCGCACGGCGGCACGGTTGAGCTGAGCTTTCGTACCGCGACGACCGGCGGCCATGTACGCGGTGACCACCTGGTGGATCAGCGACTCGTTGTAGTCACGGCCAAACGCCGCATCTGATACCGAGACACCGCTGCCGCCAGCGACTTTCAATTCGATACTCACGATTTCTTCGCTCCACCTTTACGTGACGGGCGAATAATGACGTCACCGCCCTTCGAGCCCGGCACGGCGCCGCTGACCAAAATCAGGTTGCGCTCTGTATCGACCTTCACCACTTTAAGATTCGGCATCGTGCGCTGCACGGCACCCATGTGGCCTGCCATGCGCTTGCCTTTAAAAACACGACCCGGCGTCTGGCACTGACCAATCGAGCCTGGTGCCCGGTGAGCCAGCGAGTTGCCGTGGGTAGCATCCTGCATGCGGAAGTTGTGACGCTTCACGCCGCCGGCAAAGCCTTTACCAATCGTGACGCCCGTGACGTCGACCGGTTGGCCTTCTTCAAACATGTCCACCGCCAGCGCGCCACCGACTTCATACTCGGCGTCGTCTTTCAGGCGGAATTCCCACAAACCACGACCGGCCTCGGTACCCGCTTTCGCGTAGTGACCGGCCTGAGCCTTACCAACGCGGGTCGCGCGGCGTTCGCCCGTGGCGACCTGCAGTGCGCGGTAGCCGTCGGTTTCGTCTGATTTGATCTGCGTGATGCGATTGGGCAGCGCCTCAATCACCGTTACAGGGACGGAGCGACCGTCATCCGTAAACACACGCGTCATGCCGCACTTGCGGCCAACCATGCCAATACTCATCGTTTTATCCTCATTTCGCTGCGCCCGCGAAGTATCCGCAGGGGCAGCGGGTGGGCTTTTGGCCCTTGGGTCATGCCGCGGATGCAAAAGATGCGCGAGATACCCAGATATGCGTTGTTCAAAGCAAAACCCGGCGCTTTAAAGCGGCCGGGCTGTGCGAGCCGCCCATTATAGGCAAGTTCGCATTCGTTTGGAAACCCTTTTTATCGCGAAATTCGCAATTCGGCCCTGGTTTCCTGTGCCGATTGTGTGGTTGTTCTCGGTTTTGCCGAGAAAACCATCAATTCAGTTTGATCTGAACGTCCACACCAGCGGGCAACTCAAGCTTCATGAGCGCATCCACCGTTTTATCGGTCGGGTCCATGATGTCCATGAGGCGCTTGTGGGTACGCAGCTCGTACTGGTCGCGGGCGTCTTTGTTGACGTGCGGCGAGATCAGGACGGTGAAACGCTCTTTTTTGGTCGGCAGTGGAATCGGACCTTTCACCTGAGCGCCGGTGCGCTTGGCGGTTTCGACGATCTCTTTCGCCGAGTTGTCGATCAGGCGGTAATCGAACGCCTTCAGACGGATACGAATGCTTTGATTTGACATCAGTTCTTCCTTTTTGCCGAGCCCATCTTTATTAGTGGGTCGAGCGTTGGTGAATCATGCGGTGCCTGAGGCACCCGTTCGCACGGCATTTCGACCGCACCTGTGAGCTTCTTCCCCTAGCCGGCACAGACCGCTTTACGCATAGGGCCGCGCATTGTCCGCGTCTGCGTGGACTTCGTCAAGCTTAAGTTTGGGCGCAGCTCAGGCCGAGTGACTTTCCAGAGCCTCGCCTGCCGCCAGCCAGCGCTCTTCGCAGTCAGCCAACTGCACGGTGTTGTCGGCCTGGCGGGCCAGCAGCCGCTTCAAATCGTCTTTTTTCTCATCCGAGTAGATGGCGGTGTTGGCCAGCGCCTCTTCGAGTTCGAGCTTTTCTTTTTCGAGCTTGGCCAGCTCGGTCTCGGCGGCTTTGAGCTGTTTACGCAGCGGGGCCACTTCCTGCCGGCGCTTTGCATCGAGTCGGCGCTGCTCTTTGCGATTGATGCCCGGTGGCGGTGCGGTGGCCTCCTTGGCTCGGGCACGGAGATTTTTCTGCCGCTCCACCAGCCAGGTTGGGTAATCGTCCAGCGAGCCGGCAAACTCATCGGCACTGCCGTCGTTAACGAGCACGAGCTGATCCACAGTGAGTCGCAGCAGATGACGATCGTGCGACACGATGACCATGGCACCGGGGAAATCCTGCAGGGCATTGGCCAGCGCCTGGCGCATTTCCAAATCCAGATGGTTCGTGGGCTCATCGAGCAATAATAGATTCGGCCGCTGATAAACCAGCAACGCCAGCGCGAGACGCGATTTCTCGCCACCGGAAAACGGCGCCACGGGACTTACCGCCTGATCATTGCTAAAGCCAAAGCTGCCCAAATAATTACGCAGCTCTTGTTCACGGGCTTTGGGATCCAAGCGGATTAGATGTTCCAGCGGTGTACTAGGTGGATGCAGCTGCTCCACCTGATGCTGGGCGAAGTAGCCGATAGACACCATCTTGGCTTCGGTGCGATCGCCAGCCTGCAGTGGCAACGTACCGGCGAGCAGCTTGATCAGCGTTGACTTGCCGGCGCCGTTCGGACCGAGCAGCCCAACGCGATCGCCCGGCGCCAGCGACAGCTCCACGTCGCTCACTACAGTTTTGTCGTCGTAGCCGACGTTGGCGTCGCGCAGCGTGAGCAGCGGTGACGGCAGATCCTCGACTTCGCGCAGACGAAACTGGAACGGCGAATCCACGTGCGCCGGCAGAATTTCTTCCATCCGGGCGAGCGCTTTCAAGCGGCTTTGCGCCTGACGCGCTTTGGTGGCTTTGGCCCGAAAGCGATCCACGAACGAACGCATGTGCGCGATCTCGCGCTGTTGCTTTTTGAACGCGGCTTGCTGGCCCGCCAGTCGCTCGGCGCGAATGTGCTCGAACGCACTGTAGTTGCCACTAAAAAGCTGCGCCTTGTCCTGTTCAATGTTCACGATGCAGGTGCTGATACTGTCCAGAAAATCACGATCATGTGACACGAGCAGCAGCGTACCTTGATAACTCTTGAGCCACTGCTCAAGCCACAGCACAGCATCGAGATCCAGATGGTTGGTGGGCTCATCGAGCAGCAGCAAATCCGAGCGGCACATCAGGGCGCGAGCCAAATTCAAACGCACACGCCAGCCGCCGGAGAACTCATCGAGCGATCGGCCTAAATCGAGATTCTGAAAACCCAGACCGTGCAGGAGCTGGGCGGCCCGGCTCTTGGCGGTATAGCCGTCGATCGCCTCGAGTTGGGCAAGCAACGTCGCCTGACGTTCACCGTTGTTGTCGCGCTCGGCCGTGGCAAGTTGTTGTTCGATGTCGCGCAGCTGCTGATCGCCGTCGAGCGTGTAGTCCAGGGCTGTGCGTTCGCCGTGCGGCGCTTCCTGCGCAACGTGCGCGATAACCCAGTGGTCAGGGCAACTAAAATGCCCGCTGTCGGACTGCAGCTCACCCTGCACTAACGCAAACAGGCTCGACTTGCCGCTGCCATTGGCACCGGTGATGCCGGCCTTCTGTCCGGGATGGATCTGAAAGCTGGCGCCCTCGAAGAGCACCTTGGCGCCGCGGCGCAGGCTTAGGTCGTCAAAATGAAGCATGGTGCTAGTGTACCGAGGATCCGGGGCGTTTGGTTACTCGGGTTGGTCTCGGGCTTTCGCTTCGGTGGGCACCTCCCCAAACACGCTCGGGGACTCTCTACAGTTTGGGGAGGTGCCCACCGAACCGCAATCCGTGCATTTGCGATAACCGTTTGGTTTGTGTTTTCGAGCTAGCGTGCGGCAGCACTCTCGCATGACGCTATCCCGCTTGGTCCGGGAGGTTGGAAAAAGAACGTTCTCAGAAGACCAAGGTCGATGATGCCGGGAATGCCGTCACCGTTGAAATCGATATCCGGAAAGGGTGTGAAATAGTTGAGACGAAAAACGGCCAGGTCCACGCCGTTAACAATGCAATCATCGTTCACGTCGCCGTCGCACGCATTGCCAAAACCGTCGCCGTTGCTGTCGTACTGCGAGGCGTTGGCCGAATAAGTGCAGTTGTCCTGCAGGTCGTCGATACCGTCGCCATCACTGTCAAATGTCAGACTCGCGGCGCCCTCGAACGTAGCGAGGACTACGGCGCCATCGATCAGCGTTAGTGTGGCGTCACCGGTGACAAGGTCGATGGTAAAGCGCGTGTCATTGCGGGCGAATGGTTCCTGCGTCAACGCGATCGATACCTGTCCACTGGAAAAACTTCCGTCTGCCATGGCCATACCGCTGCCGGCAATGGTGCCCACCTCGTTGGCAATGATGAGCGGATTGACCGCATTCAAATTGCACAGCTGCAGATCGACATTGGGTGGCGGGCATTGATCGGACGGGCCGAGCACCGGGTCTGTTGTCGGCACAAAGATTCTTCGCAACGACAGACGAAAATCGCCCACCGAGTCGGCGGGCAACGTCAAATCAAGATCACTGGAAAGCGGCAGAGGCTGCCACAAATTCACTCGCGTAAAATCACCCGAACCCGATCCGTTTGAGAGCACAAAAAACTCATCACACGCCGCGAAGCACGTCGCGATATTTCCGCTGTAGGTGAAACTTGCGGCAAATGCGTCTGTCGCGACAGCCGCACTCATGGTCAGACCAAAAACAATAACGAAACGCGCCATGATCGCTCTCTCCAACGTTTAGATTCCCCGACCTACCCTACCACGCGGGCTCGTCAGCTTAGGGCTTGGTCGTTGGCGAAACGAACTCGCAAATCAAAAAGGCCGCGCCTCTCAAAGAGAAACGCGGCCTCAAACGCCCGAACAAGTCAGACGCTAATTCAACTCATCACCCTTAAGCGATGATTTTGGCCACCACACCGGCACCCACGGTACGACCACCTTCGCGAATCGCGAAGCGCAGGCCGTCTTCCATGGCGATCGGTGCGATCAGCTCAACCACCATCTGGATGTTGTCACCCGGCATCACCATCTCGGTGCCTTCCGGCAATTCAACAGCGCCCGTGACGTCC
>JBGCEL010000116.1:0-27823 GCA_045106455.1 Gammaproteobacteria bacterium | reverse complement strand
CTGGAAGCTTAGGCTGGCAATGGTGCGCGTGGCGCCGCTTAACTCGCACTGTTCTTTGGCTTCAATAATTTGGTGCAGGCCGTTTTGCAGTTTGCGATCCGGCATCAGTCTTCCGGTCGCCTGATCAATTAGCTGCACCTGTCCGTCCTGCACCAGATAATCGACGTCGCGCCGGAAAATGTGCGTGGCGGCCAAGGCCTGCTGCGTCAGCTCATTGCGAAAGCGCAGATTGCGCCACTTGCCGTGCAGGCCTTCGGCCATTTCGGACAAATGCTGCTCGCCTTCTGGCGTAAGAGCCACGCGTCGCGTTTGTAAATTAGTCGTGAAGTGAGTTTCTATTTTCAGGCGTCGCGCCAGGCTTAAGGCCGTAACGGCTTGCGCCATATCGTTACTGCCTTCTACCTGATTCGATAAAATCAGCGGCGTAATCGCATCGTCGATAAAGGCACTGTCGGCCTCGTCTACAATGGCAAAGCTCAAGCCGCGCAGCAGCGGTGCCTGCATGCCGCGTCCGCTTAGCGATCCGATACGGGCCGCAATCGACGAGGGTTGCGCTCCGCAGGACTGGCGATCGCGCAAATAGTCGAAAACAAGTTGTTTGT
This sequence comes from Gammaproteobacteria bacterium, assembly GCA_045106455.1. Classification (GTDB taxonomy): domain Bacteria; phylum Pseudomonadota; class Gammaproteobacteria; order Steroidobacterales; family JBCCMA01; genus JBCCMA01. The sequence goes on along the minus strand of JBGCEL010000116.1, from coordinate 27,221 downwards.
TTGACACGTAGCAGATGTCGCTGGCATAGGCAGCGCGTCGATCCTCATCATCGCTGTCTTTGTTTACAAACGCGCTGCTCAAGCCAAACGCTGCAAACAGCGGGGCCATTCCCTGCGCGTCGCGCTCTACCAGGTAATCGTTGCTGGTCACCACGTGCACCGGCAGCCCGCTTAAGGCCGCGACCACAGCCGTGACCCCGGCGACGATGGTCTTGCCCTCGCCGGTTGCCATTTCAGCCAACAGCCCGCGCAGCATGACCCACGCGGCGAAAAACTGCTCTGGATGCAGATGAAATCCATGTACGTGTTTCACACGACTGCCCGCAACGGCCAGTGCCTTGATCAGCGCAGCGCGCGTCCAGCCGTCGCGATGCAGAGTTTCGCGAACGCTTTGTAGTTCGATTTGCCAAGCGGCGTCATCCAGCTGCGCTATCTGCTTGGCCATTTCCTGCACCGGCGGCCCAATGCGCCCAAACGAGCGCTGCAGCGCCAGCGCACGCAGCCGTTGGGAAATGGTGCGCACGTGACGGGCCACCGGCCGTGCGAGCGGCCGCCGATTTTCCGGATAGCCGTCAAGAAGATGGCCCGGCCGGCAGGCATTGAGCGCCACTGCATTAGACATTGAAACGACTCAACAACAGTAGACGCGCATGACGGTAAGCAAGGGTGGCCAGACTCGCTTTCCCATGCAGGAAACGAAGTTCTACCGGCTCACCCACCAGCGTGTCGATAAACACCGGCGGCAACTGCAACTCAAGCTCGAACGCTGGTCGCTCGAGCGTCACGTCGCCTTCGGGGGTTGTCACCGCAGACAGATCGCCGCCACCGATATTGCCCAAAGCCTCCACCTGCAAGAGCTGACTGGCAGCCGGCACACGACGCACTATCGACGTGCTGCGCACGACGCCGGGGCCACGTAACATGCGTACGTCGACCGCATCCACGCGTCGGTCAATCAGCTCCATGCGCTCCTGCGGCAGCAGCGTGCGCACTGAAATTTTATCGCGGTTCAACACGTAGCCGAGCACCGTGCCCTGGGGCAAAAACTGGCCCACCAGTGAGAGCGCGTCGGGCAAATAGACTTCACCCTCCACTGCATTGGTAACACGTGCTCGCCCCAGTCGCGTCTCTTCCTTGCGCAGCCGTTCCGCTGCTGCCTGGAGTTCGGTGCGGAAAATTTGTCGCTCCACGCGATCGCGTGTCGCATCCAGTCCGGCGCGCGCAATGAGATAATCAGCGCGCACTTTGCTCAGCTCCGCTTCAGCCTCGGCGTCATCGCACAGGATCAACGGCGTATCGGCGAGCGCGTAGGTGCCGTTGGTCACCTGCACAGATTTTACAAAGCAATCCGTCGCCGTACGCACCACGGCCTGATCCACCGGCCATACAACCCCACGCACGGATGTGGTGTGGGGCACCGGCAGCACGAATAGAAAGACCACGGCCATCCCAACAAACGTGAGGGCAATGGCATTGGCCCGCAGGCGACGATCACCCAAGCGCTTGTCCAGGAGCAGAAACACCACAGCGCGCCACAGCGGACGACCAAACTGCAGCAACACCGACCACACGGCCAGAGCAACGCCCACAAAGAAGAAGTGGGTGGCGACATACAAACCAATTGCCACGGCCAGCAACAGCCGATAGACCGCAGCAACCAGCCCGTAGGAGAAGAGCCACAAACGCTCACCCGCAGCGATGGCCGGACTGCGAACTTTGAGTCCGAGCAAGTAGCGCTGAATCAGGTACACGGGATACTGGCTGGCGCGGCCGGCCAAATTAGGGATTTCCAGAAAATCCGACAGCACATAGTAGGCATCGAACTTCAGCAATGGATTGCCGTTGAACAGCAAACTCGACAGCGTACCGGTCACAAAAACGTTCAGCGCGATATCGCGAATCAGCCCGGGTTCGACCACCATCCACACGGCAAGACCCATGCTCGCCAAACCTGTCTCGACCAAAATGCCGGCCGCGCCCACCGCCATGCGGTGATGCTTGTTGGAAAATCGTGCCGAATCCGACGCGTCCACGTAGGGCACCGGGAGCAGCACCAGCATCGCAATGCCGCACTCGTGCACCTCGCCGCCGAAACGACGGATTGCCACGGCGTGCGCCAGCTCGTGCAGGAGCTTCATGAGCGGAAACACGAACCACATGATGACCAGATTGCGCGGTGTCATCAGATCCGTTTGAAAACTCCGACTCAGCTCCGGCCACGCGTAGGCGGTGGCCAGACCTGTTAACAGCATCGCGAGCAGCCACAAGAGAAACGAAGCGCGTGTAAACATCCAGCCCATGATCGGCTGCAACGCCAGTGCCAAACGGTTTGGGTTGAACAACGCGAAACGCATGAACAGCGGATTTGAGTAGCGCGAGGTGGTTTCGGCGCGCGAGCGGTTTTTTTGATTGTCGAACAACTGATCGAGATCGGTAGCGCGCCCGAAGTCGACCACATCCGCATCAAACAGATCGCCCAACAGGGAAATGAGTTCATCCTGAGTGGGCGCGTCGTCGCCCAATGTCGCCAGAGTCTCTTCCCACAGATCGCCGACGTTTTGCTTGCCATCAAAACGTGTGAACACATGGTAGGCCGGAGCATTGATGCGCAGGCTGCCCCCGCCGCCCGGACCCTTGAGTACAAACCAGGCCTGATTGCGATAGATATGCTGGGCGCTGGTGGTCTCCTTGCGCACGCGTGGCACAAGATCGCGTACGCGATACCACTGTTGGCTAAAGAGCGCGTCATTACTCACAGCACACCCAATCGCCACAGCTGCAGACGCGCCCAACGCACGAAACCGCGCGTCCAGTTAGCGCCGATAGAACGCTCGCCGGCATCGATGCGCGCAATGCCCTCCATCCCGGGCCGCAACGCTTCGGGCGGTTGCTCCAGATTGGCTTCCAGACGAAACTGATTGGCACCCTCACCAGGCTGCGACACCGGCGTAATGCGCGTCACGATAAATTCCATTGATTCATGCGGCAGGCTGCGCAGCTTCAAACGACCGCGATAACCTTCGGCAATATCGCCAATCTCTGATTCATCTACAGTGAGCACCAGTCGATAGTCGCGCAGTGACGCCACCTCAAACAGAAGCTGACCGCGCTCCACGGGGCTGCCCAAGGCTTCAGAAAGGTCGCCGGCCACGACGACCCCGTCGATGGGCGCACGCAACACGGCGCGTGCAATCTGCGCATCAAGAAAATCCAATTGCGCCTGGGCCTGAGCGCGCTGAGCTGACAGCACGCGCACGCGTGTGCGGTCACGCTGCGCGAGTGTCGCGCGTTGTTCTTTGACCAGCTTGTCGCGCTCGCTGGCCCACTTCAGACGTTCGAGTTGCAAGTCTTCAACATCGAGTCGCGCCAACACATCGCCCTGGTACACCACATCACCAGCGCGTTTTTCTACCTGACTAATAAAACTGTTGGCCCCGGCCACCACGGCACGACGCGTACTCGCTTCGATGGCGGCGTTCGCTGGAATACTCAGCGTTTGCTGGTACTGCGAACTCCAGATGGCAAACACCAACAGAGCAGCGGCCAGCGTCTTGGCCAGCAAAAAATCCGTACCGAACCAACGCCCGAGCACCCGCCCCGTAGACCAAAAGGCTCGATCGAGCGGTCCGCTGGCATCGCGCCTTTTCAGGCTAAACACTGGTGCACTGAGAATAATGAGCTGGGTGATTTGATCGATGTCCTCGTCACTGAACGCCCGGTCGCGCTCAAACAGCAACGCGCCCACCACCTTACCGTTGTCCACCAGCGGCATGCTCAAAACGGCGGGCGACTTCACGTGATCGTGCAGCGCACGATGCGCAGAGGGAATCTGCGGGTTATTCACCGGCGGCGGCAACGCGACCGCGCGGCCGAGTTCAACCGTTTCACGCATGGCGCGCGCGATCGCGGTCATGACCGAATTACGGGCGTCAAAATCTGCTGTACCGGAGACGGCGCTGAGTTTTACCTTCGACAGCCGACGTGTACCCAGCGAGACCCGGGCACAGGCGAAACGGGTGGCCAGTGCATCCACCAGCGCACGGCTCGATTGTGCAAGATCATCGTGATCCAAAATGGCGGCGATCACATCGAGTGCCGCCCCCTGTCGCGCGGCCAACGCCTCAGCAGCACTCTCCTGAGGCGCACTCTCTTGCGCAGGACCCGGCTCGCCCGGCGGCGCCGCGGCTTTGGGCGACACGGTGGTCGTCGCCGGCGAACTGGGCGGCGGCATCGCATCATCCATTCGCCGCAGGACAGTTTTGCGTGCCCGCGCTATCACCGCCTGATCTGACTCCGCTGGATCGGCATCGAGGCGATAGCCCAGCGCACCAGGTCGCCCACCCAAACGAATGAACAGCGTGACAATGACCCCGACGTCCGTATTGCGCTGGACGCTGACACCATGAGTGAGCGCGTTGGTGGTCGCTTCAATGAGTTCGTGATCGGTTGGCCCATCGTCCGGCCAGTGCACCAGCACATGGATACGCTCGCCCTGGCGCACGCACGCGACTGCACCGCGGGCCGCCAATGCTTCGGCATTAGCAGCCACCCAGCGTGAGACGCTTGGCGGCGCAGGCGAGCACTCAACACGCCTTGGCGCCTCGAGCAACTTATGCAAACCGGTGTCGGACAATCCAATAATCCTTTTTCTACAGCACGATTATCGGCAAAGTTTCCTTTCACAGAATAGCGGTGTGTCACAAATCAACGCGATCGGCGATTATTGGTAACCGCGGAAGGGCCAGACTGACGCTATGCGAGCGCGTGATTTAACATAGTGGCAAAATGGGCGCTCAAACGTGACTCGCATTGTTTAAGGAGAACACCATGGATCGCATTGCTCAGGTTCTAACTCTTGTCGCTGTTGTTCTGTCCGGTTGTGCGACCTCAGGTACCAGCGACCAAACTGCAAGCAAGAAAAGAGCGATCGTGCCGCCGTCTCAAGCGGCCCAGTATCGGGAATTTCAATACGCGCCCGCCATGCAGGCCGGCCCTATGCTCTACCTTTCCGGCGTCGTGGCCACAGTAGAAGACGGCGAATCAACACTTCTGCCGGCCATCGAGCGGGCGTTTGACGAAATCGAGCTTATTTTGCGCGAAGCCGGCGCGGACTGGTCAGACGTTGTCGATGTCACCTCATATCACACCGACCTGGACAACAGCATCGGTCCACTGTGGCAGATTAAGGGACAACGTGTACCCGCGCCTTATCCTGCATGGAGCGCCATCGGCGTCGATCGCCTGTACGGCGGCGAACCGGCCATCATCGAAATCAAGGTGACTGCGTATCGGCCGTGAACACCGAGAAATTGATCAGGGATTGCACTGGACCCGCAATGAGAACCGGGCCTCACCGTCATTGGCGAAAGTCACAGGATTAATCCGTGTTGCAACGCCCTCGTAGTCGAGGCTGTGTAAATCGTTTGTGGCAGGGATATCCGCTACGTAATTTTTTTCTTCGAGATGGAGCACGAGTTGAATCACGTCACCGTAATCGATGAGCTTAACGTGGTGATCAACGCGGATATCGTCGTGGGGAAGCTGATGCGCCAGAACCAGTCGTTTGGCACAACGCCAAACCGGCCAGGTTGCCGTATCGTCGCCCACGGTAATGGTGGCATTGCCCTGCGCTTGCGGCTCAGGCTCAGCAGCCGAGCAGGCCGCACTTAACCACACAATAGCCAGCGCGAACGGTACTCGCGATAAAAAGTTTTTCACCTGCATTCTCCATTGTCTCATGCTGTCTACGATGATGCTGCCAGAGCTTGCGCACCCTCACAAGTCGCGCGAATATTCGATGTGGCCGAAATTGCCACACTCAAAGTACCGCCAATGAACCAAGTACAGCGCAGGCGGATCGAACAGGCGCCGCATGTCGTCTACACTTGAGCGCGAATTCATAAACACTTGCCAGGAGGCACCGATGGACATCACACGCAAAACTCTCCCCGAGCAACACTATCTATACGTTGATCGCGAGGCGGGCTTTACCGGCAACGAAATTGCCGATGCAATGGGCTCCGGCTTTGGCGAAGTGTTTGGCTTCGTGCAACAACACAGCATGGAATGCATGAGCATGCCTGTGTCCATGTATGTGGAAATGCCCAACGGTCCCAAAATGGCGTTTCGCTGTTGCATGTTTGTAAACGCCGAGGACGCCAAAAAAGCGACCGGTAGCATTAAGGCCGGCGTCATTCCCGCAGGCGATGTCGCCACGGCTATGCACATCGGCTCCTACGCCAATCTAAACGTGAGCCACAAGGCCATCTGGGATCATTGCGATGCGCAGGGCTTTGAAAAGGGCATGCCGGTCTGGGAACACTACATTGATGATCCGAGCGAAGTGGCTGAAGACCAACTGCGCACGGAACTCTATCGAGCCCTCGCGTAAGGCGATAACAATGAAGGCGCTGACAATAAAGCCGATCGGGGTGCTGCTCGTTTTTTTAGCGACCAGCAGCGCGTCTTACGCCCAGGACCCACACGTTGTGGTCACGCCGGTAGACGTGGTGATTCTGACCGACTGGTCGATTTTTTTCAGCTCGAGTGACGGCGCCCACCACGCCGGACCACCCGTTCAATCGGCCGCTCAGCAGACCAGGAATCGCGGCGAAATGACGCCGCCGCCATCGGCGGCGGCGACGCGGGCGGTTAAGACCGAGTTCGTCGCGCCGTTGCGCGAATCAAGCACAGAGCTGGGGCGTATCGCAGAGCAAATCCTGTCATCTCCGGGCCTGCAAAGCAGCTATCGCAATGAGCTGACCACGAACGGATTCGACGACGAGCATCTTGCAGATGTGGTGGCCGCCTTCACACTGGCCATCTATTTCGTCGCGCACGAGGACTCAACGCAAATCTCAGCGGCCAGCGCCGCCGAGCGCCGCGCCATGCAGTCGGCGGTACGCGATACGCTGATCAGCTATCTGCCACCAACCATTTCCGAGCGCGATCTCAGAGTCGTGCTGGAAGTCACACAAGCCGAGCACATGCTGCTAACCCAACTGTGGAACCGCGCACTGCGTGGATCGAGCACCGAGAAACGTCAGATAAAAGAGGCCCTGCTCAAACGCGCGGAGGATTTTGCACTGGTGAACGTGATGGCATCCAAACTCGACGCGCACAAAGGCTTTATCGAACGCTAAGTCATGACTACCCGCATCTTAACGAGACAACATTGACCAACACATCTTCAGCCAAGCAGTACACCCTCACGGTCGACTGCCCGGACCGCAGTGGCGTCGTCGCGGCCGTCAGCACCTACATTAGTCGGTTTGGCGGTCTGATTCTCGAGGCCTCGCACTTTCGCGAACCAGTGGAAAATCGCTCGTTCATGCGCACCGTGTTTTCCACATCGGCAGAGGAAACCCGTCAAACCATCGCGGCGGGTTTTGCCCCCATCGCCGAGAAGTTTGATATGACGTGGGCGATTTGGCCGCGCGAGCAAAAATGCCGCGTGCTGGTCGCCGTATCGAAACAGGACCACTGCCTTAACAGCATGCTGCATCGCTACCGCAGCGGTACGTTGCCGATCGACATTGTCGGGGTCGTGTCAAACCACGACAACAATCGTCGTCTGGTGGAGTGGCACGGACTGGCGTTTCACCATCTGCCAATTGAGACCGGCCGCAAGAGGGATCAAGAACAACACATCCTCGAACGTTTTTCGGCACTCGATGCCGAACTGCTGGTGCTGGCGCGTTACATGCAAATCCTTTCACCAGAAATGACCGCGGCGATTGCCGGTCGCTGTATCAACATACACCACTCGTTTTTGCCCGGCTTTCGCGGGGCTCGCCCCTATCACCAGGCTTACGAACGCGGTGTGAAACTGATCGGCGCGACCAGCCACTACGTCACGGCTGATCTCGACGAGGGACCCATCATTGAACAGGCGGTTGAGCGGGTTGATCACTCCATGGATCCAACGCGTCTGACCGAAATCGGCAATGACGTGGAAAGCGTCGTGCTCAACCGCGCCGTGCGCTGGCACGCCGAGCACCGTTTGTTTGTGCGCGGCAACCGCGTAGTGGTGCTAACGTGAACGAAAACTCAACCCAACCCACGGCCCTGGTCACCGGCGCTTCGGCCGGTATTGGCGAAGCACTGGCCAAACAGTTCGCCCTGCACAACCACAACCTGATTCTCGCGGCACGCAGCGCGGACAAACTCGACGCACTGGCGAGCGAGCTTGCGGCCGACCATGGCATTGAAGTACAGGTTATCTCCGTCGATCTGGCCAAGCGCAACGGCGCGAAGAATTTGGCGCAGAGCATCCGTGAACAAGGGCTTGAGGTAGACATACTGGTCAACAACGCCGGCGTCATGGAACACGGACGCTTTGTCGATATGCCCATGAAAGCCCAACGCGGCCTGATCGATCTGAACATCTCCGGCTTGACCTCCCTGCTGCATGAATTGCTGCCCGCCATGGTGGCGCGCGGATCGGGACGGGTGCTAAACGTAGCGTCCATCGCCGCGTTTCAGCCCATCCCCAGCCTCGCGACGTACGCCGCAACCAAAGCCTATGTGCTGTCGCTCACTGAATCGCTGGCCGAAGAACTCTCGGGCACCGGCGTCAGCATCACCGCACTGTGCCCGGGCTTCACCGCGACACGCATGCTGCACGACGTGCAAAAAGACAACGCGGCGCTCACGCGCATTCCGGGTTTGTTAATTAGTCGAGTGGAAGACGTGGCGAAGGACGGCTATAACGCGTGCATGAGTGGCGACGTTATTTGTGTGCCGGGGCCGTTGAATCTAGCCACCACCATTGCGGGTCGCGCGTTGCCGCGCTGGGTAGTGCGCAGACTGTCGGGGATATTCGGCCGCCTGACGGCCGGGTAAAGTACAAAGGGATCGCGCCGGCGTACCGGCGCGATCCCGCCGCAAATTCTACGAACCCGCCGCGGCGTTTTCCTGCTTCATCCCCACGAAAAACAGGATCGCACCCACCACAATCAGCCCGGCACGAATGCCAATACCGACCGTTGGACCCCAGTTGTCGATCCAGCTAAGCAGACTAAATTCGCGACCCATCATGTTTAGAACAAACGAGCCGGCGCCAAAAATGGCCATCCACATACCGATAGATTTAATTTTATATTCCTATTTTTATTACCGCCGCACGTGCGGCGCTTGTAGCCAAGTGTAGCTACAGGACGCAACCCTCGACAACCACCTCGCCCAAAGACAGCACAGCGGCCTCATCCACATTGCCGGCGCCACCGGTGCCCGACAGATCCAGATCCGGCACACGGCTCACCACAATGCGATCGCCAATCACCGGCGTGCTATCGGCACCCGAGACACAGACTCAGTCAAGCACCGAGGACCAATTTCTAAAAACACTGCGTTAACTCTTGCGCAATATGTGCGAACCGGTGAGAGATTCCTCTATCACGCGACACTACTTAATGCACAACACATTGAATTGAGGAAGACCATGGAGATCCAACGCCCGCTGCCCATCGTACGTGTTTTCGGCGACGACGAAGACCAGACACCCCTGCGCCGTTTTTGGTACGAGACCTATGTTGAAGAAATGGGACGCGATCAGGATCAGGCCGACCACGAGAAGCGGGAACTGCCCGACGCGCGCTCTCATATAGGCGAAGTCATCGTGGCCCAAGTCGATGGCAACGTGGTCGGGACCCTAATTTGCACGCCAAGCTGGACCCGCGCACTGGGCGATTACGAAGCGTTGTACGATATGCAGCGACTCGGGAATCAACATCCCAATAACACCGGCGTCATTACAAAACTGATGGTAGCTCCCGAGTACCGACAGTCGCGGCTAAGCATTCGAATCTCCCGCGAACTGTACCGTCATGCTGTACCACTAGGCGTGCACCACGCCCTGATCGACTGCAATGAGCATCTTCTGTCGTTCTTCTTACGTCTTGGGTTTCTGCCCTTTGGCCCCCCTGTTCGGCACCCCGCCTACGGGCACGTCCACGTACTGAAACTCGACTGCCTTGATCTCGACAATTTGCGCCATATGCGCTCGCCCTTGCTTTCCACCGCACTTCAAACCGCGCCACTTATTAAAACCAGCGACCCCAAACGAAAAATCGAAGGAGTACCCGCATGAGTTCTTTTCCAAGAATTAAGACCTGTTTTGACACAACACTGACGCGCTTCGAAAGTGGCCGCGCCATACAAACGTTGCTGGCCGGCGAGGCAACGGCTCGGCAGTACAGCGCTATTTTGAAGCAGATCTATTTTCAGGCACGCGAAAACCCTCAGATTCAGGCCTTCGCCACGGCACACTTTCGAGGCTCGCAGCGCGACAGCGTGCGCCGCTTTTTACAACACGCCACTGCCGAGATTGGCCACGATCAGCTGGCCCGCAACGATCTGGAGGCGCTGGGTATCGACACTCAGGGCCTGCCTGCGCAGTCGCCTTCGCCGACGACCATCGCCCTCACGGCCTTTGCGTACTATCAAACCAGTCACCTCAACCCGGTGGGCTATTTGGGCTACCTGTTCTTTTTGGAATTCATGCCCACCACGGCCGGCGAACGCTACTGCCGCCAACTCGCCGGCAGTGGTGTACCTAAAGAAGCCATGTCGTTTCTGCTGGAGCATGCTCATGTCGATGTGGCCCATAACCGGCTCATGGAAAAGTACATAGAGACACTCGTGGTCACGGAGGCCGACATTCAATCCGTGTGCTACGCGATCCAGGTAACCGGCGACCTCTACGCGCGTATGCTCGACCAGGCCATGTTCGAGACCGATGACGCCGCCCACTTCGGTTTCGCGGCCGAGGAACAGGCGCGACTCACAGCATAGAGGTTTGGGTTGGCGCGGGGTTCGCATTAGTGCGGTTGGCCCGGCGTCCGCTTCGGTGGGTATACCCCTGGGACCGCCCGAGGAACGGGCTAATAACCCAGGCGCATACCCACCGAACCGAACGCCGAACCAAGTGCGTATTTCGAATCCCATGCGCTTGGGGGTGTTAAGAGCAAGAAGGAAGAGGTGCCGCCGCTAGTGCAGCACGCTACGAAAAGCGCGACACATTCTCAGGCTACGCCGCTAGAGGCACCCCACCCCAAAGCTACGACTCAATTAGGGGAGTGGGAGTGAGGGGTTTTGCTCTGGGTCGTAGCCCGTCCCCGGGCGTTCCCAGAGTGAAACCCCTCACTCCCGCTCACCGGGATCGAAGCAACCAAAGCCGACCGTCAAGTGGTGGATTACGCGAGAAAATTTATTTAACAAAACCTGTCAGAAACCGCCCAGTCACCTCGAATACCCCCGCAAGCACGCGTCACAGCGGCGAATAACTAGAACAATGGGGCCCGAACCATGCGCTTTGCACCACTCAAGAACTTACTGAACGCACTCTATCCCCGCCGGCAGCACAGCGATGCAACGCACGAAATTTCGGCCGTCTACGTTGATGTTCGCAACTTTACCCGCTTTAGTGAAAACCTCGACTCCAGCGATGTGATGCTGTTTCTGCGTGAGTATTACGCCGCCGTCGGCAAAGTGGCCGCCACATACGGTGGCACCATCAAAGATTACGCCGGTGATGGCATCCTGATTTTGGTGGGAGCACCCCAGCCACTGGCGGACCATGCCGATCGCGCTGTCAAAATGGCCATCGCCATTCGTGCGGCAGGGGTTTCGGTTACCGCCCGTTGGGAGCGCTACGGCGTTGCGCTGGGCATCGGTATCGGCGTTGCCAGCGGTGTCGTTACGCTCGGCATGGTCGGTGGTCCGGCACGCCGCGAGTACGCGGCCGTGGGACCTGCTGTCAATCTAGCCGCTCGTCTGTGCAGCAAAGCCGGCAAGAGTGAAATCCTGTTGGATGAACATACTCAGGTGCAGGCTTTGGCACAGCGCTGCACCGTGCCGCTGCGCCGCGCAGCCGAGCTCTCGCTCAAGGGAATCAGCGCGCCGGTGATGAGTTTTGCGGCGTAGCCACTTGCTCCCAATCGCGTTCGAGATATTTCGAGGCCAAATAGAGCAGCAACGCTGCGATCAGGTAAAACACGGTGCCGGCAACAATTGCATAGCGCAGCGAGTCCTCGGCGTAGCGGGCCTCAAGCAAATCCGATAGCCAGCCAAGCGCCGCCGTACCAACGCCCAGACCAATCAGGTTAATCACCAACAAGAACACCGCCGACGCGGTCGCGCGCATACTCGGCACCACCACATGCTGAATGGCCGAGAGCACGGGCCCGAGCCAGGCAAGCCCCAGCGCCGTCGGCACGAGCATTAAAAAGAAAGTAAGCCACAGCTGATTGGACAGCACGGCGGCCAGATAAAACGGCGCGGTGGCCAGAAACGCGCCGGCCGGTACCAGCACGTAGGCGGTCTTGCGTGACGCGCCAAGCCGGTCCGCCAACATGCCACCAAGCCAAATGCCGACCAATCCGCCAAACAGCAATATCGTGCCGTAGAAGAGCGACGCATTGAGCAGCGTCATGTCAAAGCTACGTACGAAAAAAGAGGGCAACCAAAAAAACAAACCGTAGCCCATCATCGATGAAAACGATGCGCCCACGGCCATTAGCCAAAAGCTCGGCTTCCCGAGCAGCACCGAAAAGCTCTCTGCGAACGCCACCGGCTCGCTGCGCATACCTTCGTCAAACTGCCCGCGCAAGGGCTCGCGCACGGTGAGTTTGAAAATAGGTGCCAGCACTACACCCGCAATGCCCACCGCGAAAAATGCGTAACGCCAATCCACCTTCGAGGCAATCAGTCCGCCAAAAATAATCCCCAGCGCGCTGCCAATGGGCACGCCGAACGAGTAGGCACTGAGCGCCCGGGCTCGCTGCGGCGCCGGGTAATAGTCGCAGATCATTGAGTAGGCTGGCGCGACGCCACCTGCCTCACCGACGCCCACGCCAAGCCGCGCAAGAAACAGCTGCCAGAAATTGGTGACGGTGCCACACAGCGCTGTCATCAAACTCCACAGCGCCAGCGATACCGACAGAATCCACGTGCGATTCATGCGATCTGCCAACAGCGCAATGGGTATGCCAAGCGTGGTGTAAAACAACGCAAACGCCAGCCCGCCCATCAAACCAAGCTGGGTATCGTTGAGACCCAGATCGGCCTTTATCGGCACGGCGAGGATGCCGATGATCTGGCGATCGATAAAATTGAATGTGTAAACCAGCACCAACATGCCCATCACAAACAGTCGGTAGCGGGCGCTCACGGGCGCAGAAGGCATAACCAATCCCTTAGGTCTGAAACAAACTTGGCCGTCAAGGTACTCTTTCGTAGCAGCGCTTGGAACCTGTTTCGATTTTCATTTCCCGCGCGCGGATGGCACAGTGTCTGCACAATACCTTGCACGTCAGACAAGGACTGCCGAATGCTTAACTTGCGCAAATCGCTCCTACTTATTGTTGCTCTACTTACCTGCCACGCCCTGCAGGCGCAGGAAAGCTCGATAGAAACCTGTTCCAACGGTGAGCCCACCACAGAAAGAGGGCTGCCCGATGAGGACGCCGACGGCATCGCCAACGCCGTCGACAACTGCCGCGACCACCCGAACACCGATCAACGCGATACCAATGGCGACGGCATCGGCAATGTATGCGACGCTGACTTCAACAACGACAGCGTCGTAAACGTGATCGACCTGTCGATTCTGCGTGCGCAGTTTTTTGCAGACGATGCCAATCCGGATGCCGATCTTGACGGCGATGGGGTGGTCGCACTCACCGATTTGGCGCTGCTGCGGCAACTTTTCTTCAAACCGCCGGGACCTGTCGGGGCCTGTTTGCGCGACCCGACACTGTGCGCAGGACCCAAACACTTCGAAGTGAACGATGCAGCCCGAGCCGGCAGTCTCGTCGTTATTCGAACGAGCGATCCGGCCAGCATCTACCATGCAAAACGCCTGATCGACGGTGCCTCACAATGCAACAGCGCCATTGCCGGCTATACGTATTTGGGATCACAGCCGTGGAATCCAAACTGGGGGTTTCACGTCACGGGCGACATTTATTTTCACGGCGATACGATCAACGCATCCGTCGGCTGCAATAAGACCGCGAGCTATGTAGAGGACAATCTTGGCACGTGGTGCAACATCGACAATCGCGCGACGTCGTGTCAGTTTTGGTGTCCGTGGACCTCAGGTCTCACGCGCGTCATACCGCCCACCACCGACTAGCCCCAAAAACCAAAGCCAGCGACAACACCAAGACCGCCAAGCGCCACGGGTGCCAACATCGAACGTCGGCTTTGCGTCCAGGCCAACGCCACCAGCGCGCTAAACATTAGTACGCCGGTGCTGTTGCCGGCGTTGTCCTGCATCACGGCCGCGATCCACAGCGGATCACTTAACGCTGAGGGCGTAACGAAAAGCGCGAGGCCAAGAGCAAGTGCACGGCAAACATAACGGGTCGTGCGATGGGTAGAGATGTTTAAAATGACGCCAGCTCCTGTAGCCGCAAAGGAGGTCTACAGAAGCTAGCGGCCGCACAGCGCGCGGCTTTAGGAGGGATAGCTTAAATTATTTCTCACCCCAGATTTCGTTAAGTCGTTTGTCACGACCGCAGCCGCGACGATAAAACTTATAGCGAATGGGATTTTTCAAATAGTAGTCCTGATGATAATCCTCGGCCGCGTAAAACGTGGATGCAGGCCGGATCTGCGTAGCAACAGGGCGATCGAACTTCTCGGTAACCGCTGCGGCGCTCGCCTCAGCCAGCTTGCGCTCTGCGTCATTGGCAAAATAAATGCCACTGCGATACTGCGAGCCGCCATCGCAAAATTGACGATTCGCGGTAAACGGATCGATATTGCGCCAGAAGACGTCGAGCAATGTTGCATAACTAACCAAAGACGGATCGTAGCGAATTTCAACGGCCTCTGTGTGCCCTGTTACGCCCGCCGAGACCTGCTTGTAAGTGGGGTTTTCCGTGGCGCCATCGGTGTAGCCAGAGGTGGTGGACAACACACCGGGCAGCTTGTCGAACGGTGGCTCCATGCACCAGAAACAGCCGCCGGCAAAGATGGCCACCGCCTCGCCGGCCACCGCGGTGGTAGCAGTAGATGGGTCGTCATTGGCAGCGGATCCGAGCAGGCCCCACGCCGCAAGGCAAGCGCCGAGGATTGAGCCAATAACCAGTCGTGTACTTCGTTTGTGAATGTTCATAGAACCCTCTGACCGGCCACCTTGGCCGGAGTTCTCACGAACTTATCACGATGACGAACCGTTCTCCTGTCGACGGCGCAGCGGGGTCAGTGCGGCGAGGCCACCGACCAACAACCACACGGCTGCAGGCACAGGCACGGGACTGCCAAAATACACGCCGTCAAAACCATAGGCTTCGTTGTTGGTGCCATTGCCAAACTCCACATAAGTGAACGCAAATTCGGCATTAATAATTCCGAAGAAAAGCGACTCGCCGTCCAACTGCGATGCGGCCGTAACCACCACCTTGTCGCCAGCATCATTACCAAACAAGAGTTCGGCACCATCGGTCAGAAGCGGGCTATCCCAGTCGGTGATGCTGATACCAAAGCTGTTTATCGGCGCATCGAAGTCGAAGCGCAATCGCTCGAACGCATCAGTTTGATGGACCAAATAGGTATCGCCATTAGTCGCGAACGCACCGAAGCCCGAGTCGAAATCGAACACATACAGTCCTTCGTCCGCGCTGTGCAGGCTGGAAGAAATGGTATAGCCCGTGCGCTCAATTGCCGCCACCGGCGAATTTATCTCAGAGGCCAGATCCTCGAAACTATCGAATGTCACAGAGCCGGCAACGTCGGTAAACGCGGCCTGATCGGTGTATACCGTGCTGGCTGCGTGCGCCGGACCGGCCACCAATAGACCAATGTAGATCGGGATAAGACCCGGGTTTAGATACTTCATGCTGCGCTCCGTCCTTAGGTTGTCCTTACCCCTAATAGCGACACGGCACCGCAACTCCCATCATCGCCAACCGCAACGCAATATTTGCATGTTGTCCGTGGGCGGGTTTGGTAGGCTGCAACGATGACACAACTCGATATTCTGGTAGCGGGCGCCACGGGTTACGTGGGACGTGATGTCACACGCGAACTCACTGCGCGCGGCCATCGAGTCACTGCGCTGGTGCGCCCATCTTCGCCCGCACTCGGCGATGCGGTCGTGGACGGCGCTCTGGAAGGCGCCGCGCGACTGCCCTATGACGAAGACGGGCTGGCCAAACTGGCCCGCGTCGATACGGTGATTTCCTGTATCGCGTCGCGCACTGGCGTTGCCCGCGATGCGTGGGAGGTGGACTATCAACGCAATTTGGCACTGCTTGAACTTGCTAAACGCAACGGTGCGACGCGCTTTATTTTGCTTTCCGCTATTTGTGTGCAAAAGCCCCGCCTGGCGTTTCAATTTGCCAAGCTCAAATTTGAGACCGCACTGGCCGAATCAGGACTGGACTACGCGATTATCCGACCAACGGCCTATTTCAAATCGCTGGCCGGTCAAATTGGCCGCCTGCAAGACGGCAAGCCTTATTTGATGTTTGGCGATGGCGCGCTTACCGCTTGCAAGCCAATCAGCACGGCCGATTTGGCCCGCTTTATTGCCGAGGCCGTCGAGTCTGAACAAGCGGCCAACACGATCTTGCCCATTGGCGGACCCGGCGATGCCATCACACCACGTGAGATCGGGCAGATGCTGTTTGAGCTGGCCAATTTGGCGCCAAAATTTCGTGCCGTGCCACCGGCGATGTTTCGCATGGCCAGTGGTCTGCTTACCCCTCTTGGCTGGGTGATTCCGCCGCTGCAAGCCAAAGCGGAACTCGCACGCATTGGTCACTACTACGCGACCGAATCCATGCTCGTGTGGGATGCCGCCAACGAGCGCTACGATGCGGCGCAAACACCATCGTTTGGCAGTGATACGCTGCGCGAGTTTTTCGCACAGGCACTGACGGGCGGTCTTGCGGGTCAGGAACTCGGCGCTCAGCGAATTTTCTCAAAGACGTCGGGCGAAGATGTTTAGGGGCTCTGTGTTACGCGCCCGAACCAACGCCATCCCCAGCTCGGCGACTAACGACGCTTGTAGACCACGCCGCCTTTCATCACGAAATCCACGTCTTCGAGCACGCTGATGTCCTGCAGCGGGTCGCCTTTGACCGCAACAATGTCGGCCAGCATGCCGGGACCCACATAGCCCACGCGGTCTTCCCAGCCCAGCAGCTCAGCGGACACTTGCGTCGCCGATGCGATGGCCTGTGCTGGCGTCATGCCAAAACGCACGGCCCGCGCAAACTGTTTGGCGTTGTGGCCATGGGGATACACACCGGCGTCCGTGGCAAACACCACTTTGGCGCCCATTTTTACCGCCATGGAAAAACTCTCGCGCTGCCGCTCGCCCACTTCACGTTCCTTGTCGATGTTTTCCTGCGGCACACCGTTGGCGGCGCCCTGCGACAGCGTGTATTCAGTGTTGTAAATATCCAGCGCGAAAAATGTGCCCTTCCGCTTACCCATGCGAATCGCCTGCTCATCCAGAAAACTGGCATGCTCGATCGAATCGACGCCCGCCTCAATAGCGCGCTTGATGCCTTCCGTGCCGTGCGCGTGGGCCGCCACTTTGCGTTCATGCGTGTGCGCCTCATCCACAATCGCCTGCATCTCCTCCAACGTGTATTGGGTCATACCCACCTTCGTGCCTTTGGAGAACACACCACCGGTGGCACAAAACTTAATCAGGTCCACCCCGTATTTCACGTTCTTGCGCACCATCTGACGCACGGCCCACGGGCCGTCGGCAACGCCGTCACTACGTTCGGCGTATTTGTGGCTCAGTTGATTGTTGTCGCAATGACCGCCGGTGATGCCGAGCGCCGGTCCCGACACGGCAAGCCTGGGCCCCGGCACCTCACCATCAGCAATGGCGTTGCGCAGAGCCACGTCCGCATAATTCGACGCGCCCACGTTGCGAATGGTCGTAAAGCCCGCCAGCAGCGTGCGCTTGGCATTCACAACGCCACCAATCGTTGCCCGATGGGGCGACTCGAAGTAGTTGGCGAAAAAGTTTCGCGCCAGGTGGCCCACCACATGCGTGTGCATGTCCATAAATCCCGGCATCACAAACGACGACGATAAATCGATCACTTCAGCGTCCGCCGGAATCGGTGTGTCGCGATTCCCAACCGCCGTAATGCGATCCGCCGTGACCTCGATCACCACATCGCGACTCACCTCAAGCGTGCGCGAATCGAACAACGCACCGGCTTTGATATAGGTCACGTCGTCGGCGACGGCGCTCGTGCCAAGTAGAAAAAACAGTGCGCCGAGCGCGCCGCGAAGTCTCACGTAGTTCATGTTCTATTTCCTTTGGCGCTGTCGCGCACATACGCCAACGCGCCTTCCACAGCCGCGACCTGCGCGACGATACAATTCTCATCGTCCACTTTCGGACTGTCCGGGTACACCTCGGTGGTCGTTACAAACGCCGCGTCGGTCGCGCCCATGCACAAACCAAGCTCGGCCGCGGCGTAGCTAATCACGCCGTGATCCTCCATCACCTCACCGATGATCGAGCCGTCCGGATCGGCCGGTGCGATATGCGTCACTTGTTCGACCGAAGCGATGATGGCGTTTTGAAATTCAGGCGTCGGCTTGCGCGTGTCACCGACCGTGTAAAAGCCATCGGGAATGTGCCAGTTTTTTTGCTCAATGCCATTGCGCGCCGACAGTGCCGGGCGAAACTCCGAATTGTCGGTGTCCGTGGTTTCGTGCAAATCCGTGTGCATGACAAAATCCTGCGTCTGACGAGCCAGCAACGCCATCAGTGCGGCGGCCTCCTCCGCCGGCGTATCGGCGTAGAAAGATCGATTAGGATCGAGCGCGATTGGGTTCCAGCGATTGATGGTCTCGTAACCCCACGGGCTCACACACGGTGCAATCAGAAAATTAAAAAACTCGGCCCAGCGCGGTGCCGCGGTGGCGGCAAACCGCAACGCCCCCTGCACGCCGCTAGTCTCGTAACCGTGTACGCCGCCAGTGACAAGCACACACGGCCGATCGTCACGCCACTGTTTCGAGCGCAGGGCAAAAAGCGGGTAACGCGCCGGATCGATAGACAGTGCGCCGTACTTTTCTATGTCGAAACTGGTCTTCAACGCATCAATTTTCTGCCACACCTGCTCCGCGTAAGAACGGCGTACAGATTGCGCGGCAAGCCACGCGCGTTTTTCTTCGTCTCCCCACGCTACGCCGGGCGTGCCGATAGGGTAAGGTGTTGTGGTATTCATCATGAAAGAATAACACCCGTGCCCGTCAATTCCGTCCCGCAAGGGCACAAAGCACCCTCCATTGCGCTGCTCGGGATCGCCAGCGGTCTGTCGCCTTTTGGCATGGCCATTATCGTGCCGGCCATGCACACCATCGCCACCCGCTACGAGGCGAACTTTACGACCGCGCAGTTTGTAATCTCGGCCTATCTACTTGGGCTTGCCATCGCCCAACCGGTGGCGGGATATTTCTGCGATCGCTTCGGCCGACGTCCGGTGATGCTGCTTGGGTTTACGCTGTTTGTGGTCGCCAGCGTGTTGTGCGCTTTCGCAGGCACATTGAATCAACTAATCGCTTTGCGGTTTTTGCAAGCGGTCGGGGTGAGCGTGGGCACCGTGGCCAGCCGCGCCATCGTCCGCGACACACGGGACGAACAAGGTGGCGCGCGAGCAATGTCGTTTATTGCGGCGACCATGGGCATGGCGCCGGTCGTCGCGCCAATTTTAGGCGGTGGACTGGTAAGCGTTGGTGGCCAGCGTGCCGTTTTCTTGCTGACCGCCGCGATCGGCGTTGCCGTGTTGCTGGGCATGCTCTATCAGCTTCCAGAAACGCGAACGGCTGACACGTTGCGTCCCCACTGGCGCGACTGGATGCGCAGCTACAAAGAGCTATTCCGCTCAGTGGATTTTATGGGTTACACGCTCATGTTTGGCTTCGTGCAGGGCAGCTTCTTTTCGTTTCTGGCCGTCGGCGCGAGCGTATTTGCCACCCATTTTAATCTTGAGGCCAGTTCGTTTGGCTTGTTGTGGGGATTGTTGACCATCGCTTACGTATTTGGGGCCACGATCGGCGGCTGGGCCAACGCGCGTTTCGGGGCTTGGCGGGTGCTGAGCTTCGGCGTCGCGGTCACGCTGTTGGCCGGATGGTTGTTGCCATTACTCAATCTGCTCACGAGCACATCGCTTGCGGGTGTGCTGATTCCGTTGGGCTTGATGATGTGCGCGTCGGGCGCGGTCACTCCCAACGCCATCGCCGGCGCCGTCTACACCCATCCAAAAATTGCCGGCACCAGCTCAGGGCTGTCCAGCGCACTGGCCATTGCCGTGGGCGGTCTGTTCACGGTGGCTTCGGGACTGATCTATAACGGCGACTTCGGTCGTATCGCCTGGCTCGTGGCGCTGGCGACGACGCTTACCGGTGCCGCGTGGTGGCTCACGGCCAGCGCACGTCGTGCTACCGGCCGTGCCGCTTAAACGCTAGTTGAGATCCTTGTCGACCAGTTTGTTGGCCGCAATCCACGGCATCATGGCGCGCAAACGCTCGCCGGTGGTTTCAATTGGATGCGCGGCATTCAAACGCCGATTGGCCGTCATCGACGGATAGTTCATCGCGCCTTCAGCGATAAACTGTTTGGCGTATTCACCGGTTTGAATATTGCGCAGCGCTTCTTTCATGGCAGCACGCGATTCATCGTTGATCACTTTGGGCCCGGTGACGTATTCGCCGTACTCCGCGTTGTTTGAGATCGAGTAGTTCATATTGGCGATGCCGCCTTCAAACATCAGATCCACAATCAGCTTGAGTTCGTGCAGGCATTCGAAATAGGCCAGCTCCGGCGCGTAGCCCGCTTCGGTGAGCGTTTCGAAACCGGCCTTCACCAGCTCAACCGCGCCGCCGCACAGCACAGACTGCTCACCAAACAAATCCGTTTCCGTTTCGTCTTTGAATGAGGTCTCGATAATGGCCGTACGACCGCCGCCCACGCCGCTGGCGTACGACAACGCCAAGGACTTGGCACGGCCGCTGGCGTCCTGAAACACCGCGATCAGATCCGGCACGCCAGCGCCGTTCACAAACTCATTTCGGACCGTATGGCCGGGCGCTTTCGGTGCAATCATGATCACGTCCAGATCCGGGCGCGGCACAATCTGGTTGTAGTGAATCGCAAATCCGTGGGCGAACGCGAGCGTCGCGCCCTGCTTCAGATTGGGCTCGATTTCTTCACGGTAGAGCTGGGCCTGAAACTCATCCGGGGTGAGCATCATCACCACGTCGGCGCCGCTGACCGCATCCGCCACATTCGCGACCTTGAGGCCACCTTTCTCGGCCTTAGCGACCGATGATGAGCCGGCACGCAGCCCAACCGTCACATCTGCGCCGCTGTCTTTGAGATTCAGAGCGTGTGCATGGCCCTGCGACCCATATCCAACAACTGTTACTTTCTTGTTTTGAATCAGTGATATATCGCAGTCTTTGTCGTAGTAGATGTTCATGTCATGGGTCCTTGGGCAAGTAAAACGTATGCAAACTCTAACGGGCCATCAGCATCCCGTAAATTGATATATCTGCACCTCTGTATTGCACAATATGCAACAATGAGCAGATGGACAGCCGCTCATTGCACGCCTTTCTCACCCTGGCCGACACGCTGCATTTTGGGCGTGCAGCCAAAGCCTGCTTCGTCAGCCCCTCTACGCTAAGCCGCACCATTAATAAGCTTGAGGCGGACATCGGCGTGGCCTTGTTCGATCGCGACAACCGCCACGTGGCACTGACCAAGGCCGGCACCCTGTTTCGCGACTACGCCCGCGAATCGACCTCGCTGTGGGCGTCGTTTCGCAACAGCCTGATGGACGAAACCCGCGAGCTCACCGGCGAGATCGCCATCTACTGCTCGGTGACCGCCAGCTACAGCTTCCTGTTTGAGTTATTAAATGAATTCCGCGCGCGCCATCCACGCATTCGCGTAAAGCTGCAAACCGGCGATCCCGAGCAAGCGATGAACCGGGTGCTCTCCGGCGACGCGCAAATCAGCATTGGTGCTCGTCCGCCGCGCCTGCCCTCCGGGCTCGCGTTCAAACACGTGGCCAGCACGCCATTGGTCTTTATCGCCTCGTCCGATGTACCGAATTTACACGCACGCACGTGGCTCGATCGCGCGATGATTCTGCCGGCCGCAGGGGTTGAGCGCGCCCGCGTCGATCGCTGGTTCGCCGATCAAGGCATCACACCCAACCTTTCTGCCCAGGTGGCGGGCAATGAGGCCATTGTCAGCATGGTGAGCCTTGGCAGCGGCATTGGCGTGGTGCCTGAGCTCGTCCTGGCCAACAGCCCGTTGGCCGATCACGTCAGCGTACTCCCGGTGACCCCGCAGCTCGAGCCGTTGGACGTGGGCCTTTTCGTGCAGAAAAAACGCCTGCATGACCGAGTCGTTGCAGCGCTGTGGTCGGGGCAATAGCCGCCGCAAACACGCTTTTGTGGTTAAATCGCGGGCATGCAACTTCTGACCAATGCCAATGTTTACGCACCCGCACCGCTCGGCACACAGCACCTGCTGATCGGCGCGGGAAAAATTCTGTGGATGGGGACGGAGCGACCTGCATTACCAGCGGCGCTAAACGTGCGCGAAGTGGATCTCGAGGGCCTGCGCGTGACGCCGGGCTTTATTGACGGCCACGCGCATTTTACGGGCGGCGGAGGCGAATCGGGTTTTGCCAGCCGGGTGCCGCCGGTCGCCTTAAGTCGATTCACGACCGCTGGCGTCACCACAGCTGTGGGCGTTCTGGGCACCGACGATGTGACCCGCGACACCCAATCGCTGCTGGCCTGCACTTACGGGCTGCGTGAAGAGGGCTTAAGCGCCTACTGCCACACCGGCGGCTATCACCTTCCACCGGTCACGCTCACCGGCAGCGTACGCCGGGACATCGTGAACCTTGAGCCGGTGATTGGCGTGGGTGAGGTCGCGATCAGCGACCATCGCTCGAGTCAGCCCACGAGCAACGAGCTTCTTCGCCTTGCCGCCGACGCCCACGTAGCCGGCATGATGACCGGCAAAGCCGGCATCCTGCATTTGCATCTGGGCGACGGCGAACGCGGACTCACGCAGGTGCGCGACGCGCTGAGCATCAGCGAAATTCCCGCACGCGTGTTTAACCCAACGCACGTGAATCGACGCAAAGCGCTGTTTACCGAAGCCTGCGCCCTAACGCGTCAGGGCTGCTACATCGACCTCACCGCGTTTCCGGTCGCCGAAGACGAGGACGCTTGGTCGGCGGCCGATGGCCTGCAGCGCTATTTGGAAGCCGGCTTTGCGGCGGAAAAAATCACCATTAGCTCCGACGGCGGCGGCTGCCTGCCGCACTTCAATGACGACGGCGAAATTGTGCACATGGACATCGGCGCGCCGGCGACCCTCGCTGAAACACTCGCCGAACTGCTGCACGCGGGCATGCCGCTCGAGCAGGCGCTGCCCGCGTTCACGAGCAACCCCGCCGTGCTGCTGCGGCTCGCGCACAAAGGCAAGTTGGGCGTGGATCAGGATGCGGATCTCATCGTTTTAGATCCGCAGCACGGCGTGCGCGACGTGATGGCCGGTGGGCGCTGGCACGTGCGTGACGGCGATCCGGTAATTAAAGGTCAGTTTGAAGTGGCGACGTAGGCATTCTTGGCGCAGAATACGCGCTCTTTTGATCACTCAGAACTACGCTCATGGCCCCATCACCAGACCACAATTCCGCCGAGCGCGGAATGATCATTCCCATCGGCGGTGCCGAAGAAAAACTGCAAAATCCGCAGATTCTCGATCGCTTTGTTGAGGTTTGCGGCGGCAAGACTTCGCGCATCTCCATTATCCCCACGGCCTCCCAACTCGAGGACACCGGGCGCAACTATGAGAAGCTTTTTCGCAAGCTCGGCGTGCGCCACGCGCAGGTGTTGGGCTTTGAAACCCGCGCCGACTGCGTGGAGGGTGACAACCTCGACTATCTGGCCAAATCCGACGGCGTCTTTATGACCGGCGGCAACCAGCTGCGTTTGTCTACCACCATTGGCGGCACGCCCGTCGCGCAGATGATCCGGCGCCGCAATGCGGCCGGTATGCACGTGGCGGGCACCTCAGCCGGCGCGGCGATCATGCCCGAACATATGATCGCCGGCGGCGAAGAAGGTGCCACGCCGAGTCCGGCCAAGGTGACACTCGCTCCGGGGCTGGGCTTGACCAACAACTTCATCATCGATCAGCACTTTCGCCAACGCGACCGACTGGGACGCCTGCTCACGGCGCTGGCGTACAACCCATTTGCGGTTGGCATTGGGCTGGACGAAGACACGGCAGCGTTCATCAATCCCGGCGACAGCCTGGAGGTGGTGGGCAGCGGTGGCATTACGATCATCGATCCGTCCGAGCTGTCGCACTCCTCGATGGACGTGGCCAAACGCAATGAGCCGGTCAGCTTGATTGATGTTAAGTTACATATTCTGATCGATGGTGGCCGTTTCGACATCGCAAGCCGGACAGCCACACCCAACTAAAAACAAGCGGCCACGCGCCGCACCCGCGGAGGTTTGCTATGCGTATCCTGTCCACCAATGTGTACGTCGGCCCAAACCTCTACGCGCATTTTCCGGTGATCCGACACGTGCTGGATCTGGGCGAACTGGAAGACTGGCCGACCGGTCGTCTGGGCGCGGATTTTGTCGATCCTTTGTTGGAGTGCCTGCCCGGTCTGGATGAGCACGGCTGCTCCTACCGCGAGCCCGGCGGTTTTGTCCGCCGCCTGCGCGAAGACGAAGGCACCTGGCTGGGTCACGTCATGGAACATGTGGCCATCGAGCTGCAAAACGTCGCCGGTCTGCCGGTCACATTCGGTCGCACGCGCTCTGTCGATGGCGAGCCTGGCCACTACAACATGGTGTTCCAATACACCGACCGCAATGTTGGAATTGAAGCCGGCCGTCTGGCGCTCGAGCTCATTCATCATCTGCTCCCCGACGCACTAAAACCGGACGACGCCCCCGACGCCGATTGGGATTTCTCCGATCGCCGCGACGCCTTTATTCGTTACGCTCAACGACGCGCGCTTGGCCCCAGCACCGCCTCGCTGGTCGCGGCGGCCGAGGAGCGCGGCATTCCGTGGCTGCGACTCAACGAATACAGCCTCGTGCAGTTTGGCCACGGCCGCTATCAAAAACGTATCCAGGCCACCTGCACCGGCAATACCAGCAACATCGCCGTGGAACTCGCCTCGGACAAAGAAGAGACCAACGGCATCCTGCGCGATCTTGGCCTGCCAGTGCCCCAACAATATTTGATTCGCAGCGCCGACCGAGCAAAGCGCGCAGCCCAACGCATCGGCTATCCGGTGGTGGTCAAACCACTGGATGCGAACCACGGACGCGGGGTCTCGATTAATCTCACCACGCCGGAACAGGTCGCCGAGGCGTTTGATAAGGCGCGCGAGCACAGTCGCAGCGTGTTGGTTGAGTCGTTTTTGCAAGGCTACGACCATCGCATGCTGGTGATTAATGGCGAGTTGGTGGCGGTCGCCAAACGCATGCCCGGACACGTGGTCGGCGATGGCAAAAACACGATCCAGCAGCTGGTGGATATCGTGAACAGCGATCCGCGCCGCGGCGTGGGCCACGAGAAAGTGCTCACGCGTCTGGAATTTGATCATCAGGCCGATCGTCTGCTGGAGCAGCTGGGCTACAACCGCGACACCGTGGCGCCCGAAGGCGAAATTGTGTTTTTGCGTTCCACGGCCAACCTCTCCACGGGCGGCACCGCGATCGACGTCACCGACTCGGTGCACCCGGACAATCGCGAGATGGCGATTCGCACCATCAAGGCCATTGGTCTGGACGTGGGTGGTGTCGACTTTCTGACCACAGATATCAGCGAGTCGTATCGCGAAACCGGCGGCGGCATTTGCGAGGTGAACGCCGGACCGGGTTTTCGCATGCACGTCGCGCCAAGCGAGGGCACGCCGCGTGATGTCGCCGGCCCGGTGATCGACGGTCTGTTTCCACCCGGTGCGCCAGCGCGCATACCGATTGCGGCCATTACCGGTACCAACGGAAAAACCACGACCTCGCGCATGCTGGCCCACATTCTAAAGCTGCACGGCTTTACGGTGGGGCTCACCTCCACCGACGGCGTGTACATCGACGGCCAGCTGTCGGTGCAAGGCGATATGACCGGCCCTACATCAGCGCAGATCATTTTGCGTGATCCGTCCGTCGATGCGGCGGTCATGGAAACCGCGCGCGGCGGCATGCTGCGCAGCGGGCTGGGCTACTCCGAATGCAACGTCGGCTGTTGCCTGAACATCTCGTCGGATCACCTGGGCCTGCGTGGCATCGACACACTCGAGCAGCTGGCCGAAGTCAAACGCGTACCGGTCGAAATTGCCAAAGACGCGGCCGTGCTCAATGCCGACGATGCGCTGTGTTTGCAAATGGCCGACTACACGCAGGCCAAAAAACTGTGTTACATCACGATGAACGCGGGCCACCCGCTGGTGAAACAACATATTAAAGCCGGCGGCCAGGCGTTTGTGCTCGAAGAGGGCATGAACGGCCACATGATCACCATCTACGACGGCGACAGCCACATCCCGCTACTGTGGACCCATTTGATTCCTGCGACGGTGGAAGGCCGCGCGATGCACAACGTACAAAACGCGATGTTCGCCGCCGCACTTGCCTACAACATGGACATTAATCTGGAGAACATTCGTCAGGGTCTGCGCACGTTCGACACCACGTTCTTCCAGGCGCCGGGGCGCATGAACATTTACACCGAGCATCCGTTCAAAGTGATTCTCGACTACGCACATAACCCGGCCGCCGTGGGCGCCATGTGCGATCTGGTGGATCGTTTCGAACCCGAAGGTCAACGCATCGTCGTTCTCGCCGCACCGGGTGATCGACGCGACGAGGACATTGAAGAAATTGCGCGCGTGGCGCACAACCATTTCGATACGTTTATTTGTCGGCGCGATGACAACACGCGCGGCCGCGACGGCGATGAAGTGCCCAACATGATGCGCAAAGTCCTCATGGACAACGGCGTCAAGGAAGAGCAAATCGAAATTGTGCCCGACGAGCAGGCGGCCACGATGCGCGCGCTTGAGATGGCCCAGACCGGCGATTTGGTTCTGGTGCTGGGCGACGACATTACGCGCTGCTGGAAACAGATCATCTACTTCAATGCCGAAGGGCGTGAAGATCAAAAAGAC
>JBGCEL010000115.1:0-11661 GCA_045106455.1 Gammaproteobacteria bacterium | reverse complement strand
AAATCCCGATGCTTCCACCACTAGTCCTTCGCCATCACGGACGACACTGCCACCAATCACAATGTTGACGCCTTCGCGCAGCGCGACCAGACCCGTCGTTTCAACCGTCAAACTGACGTCGTCAGCCTCTTGAATCTCTTTCGCAATATCGAGCGCGCGCTTGCGGGAGAAAGACGACACAAAAGGCGCAACCTCCAGTCCAATACGCAACGACTCTTCAATGATCCCGGAAAACAATTCATTGCCGGCATCATTGCGAAAATCGGCAATCAGAATTGACATCAATTCGGGTGGCTCGGGTGCCTGACGAAAATTGCCGTAGAGTGACAGACCGAGCGCGGTGGCCAGCACGCCGATAATCACAAAGTTTTTCCTGCGATCAAATTCCGGATATTGCGCGTCGTCGGCAACGACGAGCGTTCGCCGAATGCCGTCGGGAGTTATGTCAAAATACCAGGAGAACGCGAGCACCGCGGGCAAACCGAGCGCCAGTAGGACCAGCAACACCGGCATCAATTCGTCGGGTGCATTGAACGTGTCGCTCAGCACGCTGGTGAACTCCGTCAGTGCCCAGGCACCTACGCAGTAAGCGATTGCGGCGCGCACGACACCACGACGTTTAAGTTGCAAAAAAAGCTTACCTGCCAGCTTCATTGTGTTGCTCTACCACATCGATTGAACTTGAAATCATATGAATGCAAACGCATGCGTAAGTGAACAAACGTACACGTTTTTAGCGTCTTAGTTTGATTATGGAAAATGCCCGGCACAGAACTTCAAACCGTTAAATTCTGTGCCATACTAACTCGGATCACGTCAGGCTGCGCTGCCATTTTATCCGCAGTGCCTGATGCAGGTAGCGTGAAAAACGCAATTTGGGTTTGGTAATTTTTGCCCAAACATGCTCGCACAAGAAAAAGAAATCGTTAACTCCCAGAGGCCATCCCATGACTTCATCTCTACGCATCGCATCGCTGTGTCTGCTTGCCGCGTTGCTGACGGTTACCGCCAGCGCTCAAGACGCTTTGAGTATTGGCGCCAACGTGAATATGGTCTCCGGCGGTTCGTTTCCTGACGGCGACCCTTTCCAGCGTCAGCAAAACGAACCCTCTGTGGCGTTTTCAAGCCGCAACAATTTGCATCTGCTTGCGGGTGCCAATGACTACCGCGCCGTCGACGTACCCGGACTGCCCGGCGGCGGTGAGACTGGCGACTCGTGGCTGAGCTACTTCTGGTCCACCAACGGCGGGGCGAGCTGGAAGTCGACGCTGATTCCGGGCTATCCGCAAGACCCGGCCTGCCAAACCAACAACGCACCCACGTTGTGCGGGTATGCCGCGGGCGCCGACCCGGTCGTGCGCGCGGGTGTCAACGGCATGTTTTATTACTCGGGGATTGTTTTTGAACGCTCTGATCCGTCGCGCAGTGCCATCTTTGTCTCGCGCTTTATTGATCTGAACAACGATGAAGGTGGCGATCCAATTCGCTATCTCGACACCACCATCATCGACGCCAACAACGACGGCGATGTGTTTCTCGACAAATCGTGGATCGGCGTCGACATCCCGCGCGACACAATCACCGACGATTTGATCGTAACGCAACGCGACGGATCGACCGTCAACCAAACGGTGTCCTGCGGCAATATCTACGTGGGTTACGCCGCCATCGGCGGTGAAGACCAGGATCTGCGCTCCGAAATTCGGATGGCCACATCGGCGGACTGTGGCAATAGCTGGGACATTCAGGTAATCAGCGAACCTGACAGCCTGAATCAGGGCGCAAATATTGCCATTCATCCTCTCACCGGCGACGTACATGTCGCATGGCGCCGTTTTGATACGGTCGAGAGTTTTCTTGGCATTTCGCCAACGGGTTGTCCTGCGCGTGCCCGGTACTGGGGCGACAACAGCGACTGGCCCACGTCCTCGATCCAGCTGGGTGGGGATACCTATACGATCGCCGAGGCGCAACATCTGCTGCGCACCAAGCACCGGGGCGACGAATCGATCAAGCTTGTCAAACGGGTGATTGCCGCCAAGCTCAACATACTCACCGGCGGCGGTGATCCGGTCGAGGGCTTCAATGCGTCGCAGTGGTCCCAGGAACTCAGCGGTCTGATCGCCGAGGCCGACGCATGGTTCATGGAACACCCGATTGGTAGCAGGCCCAGAGGTAGCGACAAACGGGACGCCCGAGTCCTGAAGATGGCGATCCAACGCATTACGCTTGGTTCGGGTAGCTGCGAAGTGAATAGCGGCTCGCCTGCTGGCACAACCGGCGACACCAACGCCATCATGATCGCCAGCTCGGACGATCTTGGGGAAACCTTTGGCGACCCGGCTGTGGTCGATGAGTCCTCGACATTTGACCAGGGCAGCACGACTTTCTCATTCCGTACCACGGCCTACCCAACGGTGGCGGCGGATGCGGATGGCCGCGTTTACGTGGCGTGGGCGGCGCGCGGCTTTGCGACGATTCGCGATGAAATATCTGACGGAGACGCACGCATTGTGTTGTCGACGTCCACCGACGGCACGATCTGGACCGACCCCTACGCCATTGATGAACCCAATCGCGAAGGGCACCAGATCAAGCCGTCAATACTTTTTGCCGGCGGACAATTGACGCTGGTCTTCTACGACTTCCGGCAAGACGTCTCAAATATTTTCGAGAGCTTTGTGGTGGATCTGCCGGACGGCGATCGGCTACGCCATACCGTGGATGTGCGCGTCGCGACCGCCGTGCCGGGCATCGCTCCGGCGTTCACCGACTACAGCCTGACCACAGGCACAGACGAACCGGTCAATCCGTCGAGCTCGGCATCACGCTATAACTTTCTCGCCCTGGACAACGGCGCGGGTGGTGAGACGCTGCAGGTTGAGTACATGGTACCCAACTTTCCAATGTTCGCAGACGGCACGACGCCGTTTATCGGCGATTACGTCGACGTTGCGGCACCAAATTTCATCAACGATGGCGGCACCTGGCGCTTTGCCAGCAACCCTGGCGATGTGCAGGTCTGGCAGGCCGTGTGGTCCGACAACCGCGATGTGATTCCACCGCCGGACGGCGACTGGTCCAAATACGTAACGCCAATCACTCAGGCCCAACCGAGTTTGTTTGACCCGACCGTCACAATACCTAGTTGTGAAGACGTCACCTTCCCCGACGCCTTGCCGGAATTTCAGGCCGGCTCGCTCTACACCGGTACGCGTAACCAAAACGTGTACAGCGCATCCATCAGCAAAGGCGTGATTGTGGCCGCACCGGGTAACAACCGTCCGCTGGGTCTCGATGACACCGGTGCGCCGCTGGAGCGCGGCTTCGTCGTTTACGTCCAGAACACGACGGGGCAGGCGCGAGCGTTCCGCCTGTCGTTGCCCGCAACGCCCATCGGGGTTGAAGCATCGTTTGCGCCCAATATCAGTGTGACGCAAACTGATATCGATATTCCGCCGTATTCAAGTGCGGTGGCTACGGTGTTTGCCTCGAGCAATGGCGCCGGAGTGGGGGCTGCGATTCCAGTGTCGGTGGCCGAGATCGGCGGCGCGTTGGCAGGCTCGATCCTGCTCAACAGCGACGCCGGTGCGCCCGATCCGCTCAACAGCACGTTGCTGACGCAGGAAGTACACAACCCGGCAATTTTGAATCCGGCGATTCTCAATCCCGCTATTTTCAACGCGACGGTGACCTCGGATCAATTGATGAGTTGTGGTGAGGACATGGACAAATGTGTTCTGAACCCGGCGATCATGAACCCGGCAATTTTCAATCCCGCGATCTTAAATCCGGCGATTTTCAACCCGGCAATATTGAACCCGGCCATCTTCAATCCGGCTATCCTGAATCCCGCCATTTTCAATCCGGCGATTTTCAATCCGGCCATTCTGAACCCCGCGATTATGAACCCGGCGATTCTTAATCCCGCGATTCTGAACCCGGCTATTTTTAATCCCGCCATTTTCAATCCGGCGATTTTGAATCCGGCCATTCTGAATCCCGCGATCATGAATCCGGCGATATTGAACCCAGCCATTTTGAACCCTGCAATTTTGAATCCGGCCATCTTCAATCCCGCCATTTTGAACCCGGCGATTTTGAATCCGGCGATTCTGAACACCACGCCGGGCGTAGAGCCGCAGCAAGTGGACGTGACGTTCTCGATTCAGAACGAAGGCAATGCGACGACCGCGTACGACTTGAATCTCGCCGCGCCGCAGCTTGAGGGCCTGGACTACGAGCTGATCGTGTATCGCCTCAACGAAACGCCGGTCGCACAGGGCTGCACGCTCACGACAGAGGCGCAGCAGCAGCTGATCTTCAGCCAGACGGACCCGCTGAACAACGGGTTAGACGGCAGCTTCTATTTGGAACCCGGCCAGGAAGTGCTGGTCACGTTCAGCGTGCGACCGGATCCCGATGCGGACGTGCCGGCCGATCCGGCGACCACGTTTGACGTCGCCGACCTCGGCGGCCTGATCAGTGCACAGCCGCTAAACACCGACCCTGCGACGCAGCCACCCGCCGACTCATTTGGCGAGCCGGCCAACATCGTGGCCGCTACCGCAGGCGGCACTGTCGTCGGCGCTGGCGGTACGCCACCGGTCAATGCCGGCACACTGACCCTCGGTGAGCAAGTGTCGGTGACGGCAAGCGGATTTGTCACGCTCGGCGATGTCACGCTGTTTGAGCCGGAGACGCCAGACGGAAGCGGCGTGGCTTGCGACGCGGCCTGCCTGCTTCCTGGCGCGCCGACGGCGAGCCTTGTTGCAAGGATCGGCGGCGGTCCGTGGCAGTTGGTGGGCTCCGGTCCGACCACTTTGACCGCTACAAGCGCGGGAGATCTGGAGTTCGCCGTGAATGACAACGGGTATAACGACAACACCGGCGCGTTCTACGTATCGGTTACACCCGTATCGCTTAACGTGATTGCTGATCTCACAAACTGGTGGCCCGGCGAGGGCAACGCCATAGACGTTGTGGGCACGAACGACGGCATTTTGTTTGGCGGCGCGACGTTCGGCACCGGACTTGTCAATCAGTCCTTCGTCTTTGATGGTGCTGACGACTATATGGACATCGGCCAGCCGTTGCCCACCTCGGCAGGCACCGTCGACTTCTGGGTTCGACGCAACGGCGCGATCACATCAGGCTCTGACGTTTTCTTTGGCGCAACGGGACCAAACCTGCAGCGCACACCGACGCTCTTTGTACGGGGCGGCGGAACGCTGGTGTGGGAGTTCAACAACATCACTTTTCAAGACACGGGCGCGCCAATCAACGTGGGTCAGTGGTACCACTTGGCGATGACCTGGGACTTCACCGGTGGCGCATCAGACGTCGAAGTTTGGGTTGATGGGGTCATGGTCGATTCGTTCACCGGCGTTTCTGAACCGACGGACTTCCAGGCCAGCGTTCTGGTGGGTGCGTATCAGGATGTGGCTACGGTGAATCAGTTTGCCAACGCGTCCATCGACGAGATTGACGTGTTTAACCGCGCCCTCACGGCGGCAGAGATTCAGTCAATCTTTGATGCCGGTGCGGCGGGCAAGCTGCGGACCCGTTTCACGGTGACGAGTTTTGATCCAAGTGTTGTCTTTTCCGGAACCGGCCCTGCCGAACAAGCGGCGCTGGATGCCGCTGTCGGCATTACTGGGTACACCATCGAGGACTTTGAAGACCTCACACTCATTCCGGGACTCACCACCGCGGGCGGCGCGTTCGGTCTGAATATTGCTGGCACCTTTACCGGCGCGCTGTGGGACGGTGCGAACTACTACGTCGACCAAGTGCTGACCGGCGGTGGCGTGACCTTCAACGTCGCGGGTGGCACTAGTTCGTTTGGCATCGGGCTGGGCGATATCGATATCCCGACCGTTAATTTGTTCGTTAACGGCGAGGACCTGGGCGCTATTCGGGATTTGCCAAACTGGGTGAAACTTGGTGACAACGTGCGAGACGTGTACATCCGCATCGACGCTGCCGAAGGTGAGAGCATCACATCGGTCGATGTGCGACAGCTCACCGGAACGTTTAGCGACGGGGTCTTCTTTGATCACCTTGCTATCGCTCCTTGACCAATTTGGAAAGTGATGCACTGCCACCTGCGTCTTTGCGCAAGTGGCAGTTCTTGAGTCGTCGGAGTCACCGTTCACAGCGATGATTTCGGCGACTTTCCATATTCTGGCGAAGGCTCCGAGCTGCCTGGGGCACCGTTTCACGGTGGTTAGCTATTTGCACGATCGTGCTAGAGTAGCGGCCTCCAGCATTGCAGCGTGCCGCTATCAATGAACAAACTTTTCAAGGAATTGCGCCGCCGCGAGGTGTTCCGCACAGCCGGGCTGTACGTCGGTATCTGTTGGCTGATGATCGAGGTTGCGAGCGTCATCCTGCCCACGTTCGATGCCCCGCCGTGGATTTTGCGCGGGGCTTTTGTCGCCGCTATTGCCGGCTTTCCCATTATGCTGGTGCTCGCCTGGTTTTTTGATGTCACCAAAACCGGCATTCAGCTTCAGGCCGACCCCGCGGACGTTGAGGTGCAGCAATCCGGAGCGGGCAAAACCGACTTTGCCATCATTGGCGTGCTGTTGTTCGCGCTTGTGGTTTCCGTTTCTCTTAATCTCAAAGGCAAAGAGCCGGCCAACGTGGCCACCGAGCCCGTTTCCGTACTCGTCGCCGGGTTCAATAGCACCGCCGACGAACCGTTATTCGATCATGTATTGGAAGAAGCACTCATTGTTGCTCTGCAAGTTGCTCCTCACGTTGCCATCATTGACCGCAGAAAGACGCGTGGAGTAATGCCTGCGCGTGAGTTCGCCCACCGCAATGGCATCGATATGTTCGTGACCGGATCAGTACTGCCTTCCGATGATGGCTTCGAGATAGCTATTGAGGGGATCGACCTCGCAGACGGCCAATCAGCGTTCAGGCTCGACGAGCGGGCAGACTCGCGTGACGATGTTTTGCCAACCATTGGCGAACTGTCCGCAACGTTACTGAAAAACTTGGGCCACTCCGCCGCCCGCGATCCACAAACTCAGCACGCACAAACGTTCGTCGCCGCGTCCCTTGCCGCCGGCCATGCCTACGCAACGGCCCGACAATCGGAGATGGCCGGCAATCTTGAGGCAGCCGAAGAGCACTACCTTCAAGCCACAGCGGCCGATCCGCAATTGGGTCGAGCCTTCGCAAATCTGGCGCTGGTGCAATTTGAGCTAGGCAAAACCGAAGAAGCGGCAGCGCACTGGACCCGCGCTCTTTCTCTAGTGAGCACGATGACGAACGCGGAGCGACTGCGCGCACTGGGGCGCTATGCGAGCTCTGTGACTCTCGATGACGATGAGGGGGCGAGAGTCTATGCCGAATTGGTTGCGGCTTACCCCGTTGATGCCGCAGCGAGAGCTGATTATGCGCGTGCACTATTCCGCCAACTGGAGTTCGATTCGGCTTCCGAACAAATGCAACAGGCTCTGAAAATATTGCCGTCGGACTCGTCTTACCGCCTGCAACTGGCGCTGTATGAGATGTACAACAGCGAATGGGGCATGGCCAGCAAGGAGGCGCAACAGATCGTTGCTGCGGATCCGCAACGTACGTCGGCGTATCTGCCCATCGCGATGGCCGCTTTGGCGCAGGGCCAGAACGACGCCGCGCGGGACGCGTACCAGAGCATGGCGCTGGCCGCGCAGAGTGGATATGGCGCGTCCGTTGCCGAGCTGGGTCTCGCGGATCTTGAAATGTATCTCGGTCAGACGGGCGCCGCACAGCAGCGACTCATTGCAGGTATTCAGACCGATCTCAATAGCGGCCAGAAGCGTGTCGCTGCTGCGAAATACATCGCGCTCGCGCAGTCGTATGCGGGCGAGGAAAATTTTTCTGCGGCGACCGCCGCCGCGTCGGATGCGCTGTCACTGGCCGATGACACGCCTTTGGCGGTACCGGCTGCGATGCTCTTTCTGCGCGCGGGCGATCTCGAATCCGCCCAGCGGATTGCCGCCTCGTTGGCACAAAAGGCCGACGCACACAGCCGCGCCTATGCGCTGATGTTGAAGGGCATGATGTTGCAAAACGAAGGCGCGCAGACCGAGGCCATTCTGGCCATGCGCGATGGCATTGATCTGGCTGACCTTTGGCTCATTCGATACCAGATTGGAAAAGCCTATCTGCAGGCGGGCAGTTACCCAGAGGCATTGGACGAACTGACAACGTTGAAAGTTCGCAGTGGCGAGGCGACCGCGGTCTTTCTGGATCAGATGCCAACATACCGACTGATCGGGGAGTTGCCGTACTGGATTGATCGCGCGCAAAAGGCGCTGGTCGACTAGCCGCAGGCGACTACGAATGCCGGGCTTGCGACTGCGCTGATGATCTTTCGGCTCTTCTATTGCTCTTGGTCTTGTGTGCTAGCATCGCAAGCGCAAGCTGTCGCCGTTGTGATCCCACGGGTTGCTGCACGAAGCGCAGATTGAATAAAAAGAAAAATAAATGAGGAGAGTCACCTTGGCGATCAACTGGGTTTTGGTTGAAAGTACGCGTATGCGGTACGCCGCCGGCGCGTCCATGTACTTTGCGCAGGGCATCCCCTACGGCTTGATGAACATCGCCATCCCGGCGTGGCTGGCGAGCGAGGGGGTCGAGGCCGGCCGCATTGCGTCGTTTTTAGCCGTTATTATTTTGCCCTGGGCGTTCAAACTGCTGTCCGGCCCACTAATGGATCGTTTTCAGTTTCCTTCAATGGGCAGTCGGCGCCCTTGGATACTCGCGGCCCAATGTGGCATGACCATTTCGTTCTTTGCATTGGGCGTGATTGATGATCCTAGTGAGCAGATAGGCTTGCTCACGGCGATCGGGCTGTTGATCAATGTGTTTGCCGCCACTCAAGACGTTGCGGTGGACGGCATGGCGATCGACGTGACCCCGCTGGACGAGCAGGGCCGACTCAACGGCTTTCTGGTGTTCGGTAAAGCCGTTGGCGCGGGCCTGACGTCGGCGATCACGGGTATCACGCTGGTCGAGTATGGGATTCAGGCAACCGCGGTTGGCGCTGCCGCCGTGCTGGCAGCAGTGCTTTTTGGTTTTGCGTTGACCATAGAGCGGCGTGGCGAGCGGCGCCTGCCATGGAGCCGTGGTAGCGCAGTCGTCCAGCGGCGTGTCGGTGAGTCATTTGGGAGCTTGATCAAGGGACTCAACAGCGTCCTGTGGACGCGGGTCAGTCTGGTGCTCATGGCCATTATGGTCCTTGACGGTTTTGTCGACGGCTACGGCAAGGCGCTCATGCCTATTGCTGCCGTTAAGTTGTTTGGGTTTACGACGCCACAGTGGTCCCAACTTGTCGCCGTCATGGTTCTGGCCGGCGCGGCCGTGGCCCTGGCGCTTGGCCCCATGATTGATCGTTTTGGTGCCAAACGCATGCTTGTTCTGACCGTTGCGCTCGTGGCGGCCCATGCCATGGTGCTGGCCCAAACCCAGTACCTTTGGGAGAACACCCAATACGTCCGGGTCATGTTGTCCGTATGGGTGCTGATGGGGCCCGTCACGATGGTGTGCATGATTGCTCTGGCCATGACCGTTTGCAAAAGCGCCGCATCGGCAACGCAGTTCGCGATCTATATGTCTTTGGCAAATCTGGGGGCTTCGGCGGGCTCAAAAACCTTTGGCGTATTGGCGGAGCAGACTTCTTACGCCCAGTCTTATTTGCTGCTTGGAATCGTCACATTCTTCCTGGTTGCGATTGTTCTGACACATCGGCATGACATTGGCCCAAACTCAAAAACCAAACGCGCGCCGAGCTACACCGTAAATGTCGGTACCGGTGGCAACGGGCTGTTCTTTTCCGGTGCGCTGCGTTGTCCCAAGTGTCGCTCGGACATGCTGGTTCTCAAAGTTGAGGGCACCGAGATTGACCGCTGCGCGGGCTGCGACGGTCTGTGGTTTGACGCAGGCGAACTCGAGCAGCTCAAGAAGCGGGAAGTTGCTGAGGTGATCGACATAGGCAACGTTGCGGTCGGGAAGCAAAACAATGCAATCGAGCAGTACCGATGCCCGCGCTGCGCCGGAGAGATGAACAGACTGGTAGATCAAGAGCAGCCGCATATCTGGTTCGAGCAGTGTTCGGCTTGCGAAGGCGTCTACTTTGATGCCGGCGAGTTTAAGGATCTGGCAACCGTAAGTATTAGTGATTTGTTCAGGCGCTATATGGTAGAAAAGCGGCCACAGTGATCGTTAATATTGCGGCCGTTGACGCCGGGTCAGTCGTCGTATTCGCCGAAGATCCTAACTGCGCCGCCTCAGTGTTGGCACACTTCAACATCAATTCGAAACACGTGCTTGAGATGTTCGGCCCAGGTCAGGTTGTGACGGTTGCAGGGTGTTGCCGTTGCATTCCCCGACGTTGCTGATTACCCGAGTCGCTTGTCATTGCCGGCTGCCTCGTGTGCACAGTGTCAAACCTGCTCAGGGAGGGGACTGTTCAGACGGTACGTCAAACATGACCACCTCGCCATCATGCCGTGCGTTTTCTTCGTAGCGCCGACACCCCACTAACCACAAACCCCAGAAACCCCACTAGGCCCCGGCGCCAGAAAAAACCGCTGCCGCAACAATCCTAAGTCCACAACGTTCACCACCCCATCGCCGTTCAAATCAATCACCGGGTCGGCACCAAAAAACGCCAACCGCATAAGCCCCAAATCCACCACGTTCACGACGCAGTCGTTGTTAAAGTCCGCGTCGCACGCGTTGCCATAGCCATCCGAGTCGGCGTCAGTTTGCGCGGCGTTGGCAATGGCGCTGCAGTTGTCCTGCGCATCGGCGATGCCGTCGCCGTCACTGTCCGGGCCGCCGTTGATGGCAAGCGCGATTAGGCTGTCGTTGTTATCTGGCGTCAGCTCCTCTTCGGCGGCGCGAACGATGGCCGTCAGGTCGCCACCGCCGCTGGCGCCGGCGATCAATTCGATCAGCACCGAGACCGTGGCGTCGGGTGCGATAGGGCCAAACGCGCAGTGGATACCGTCGCTTGCATCGCAGCTGCCCTGGCTGGTCAGCACGCTGCCCGTGCTAAAACCCGCAGGCAGATAGAGATCAAGTGTCGCGGCGGTGGCGTTCCATACGCCCGCGTTCGTCACGGCGGCACTCAAAGTGGCGGACTCGCCGGGATCAAATTGCGTGTTGGGCAGGCCGAGCGCCACCGACACATCCGTCGCAAAGGTAAATTCCTTCACGCCGCTGCTGAACGACGCACGGTACACGCGGCCCGGCTGACGCGGATCGGCGTGCACGGCTTGGGTATTACCGCTGCCACCATCGTTCGGTGCAATCTCAAACGTGTCGCCGCCATCGCTGCTGCGGTAAAGCTCGCCAAATCGGCCGTGCGCGTAGAACAAGTCGGGATACTCGAAGCTGCGATAGAGACCCGCGACGTATTTTGATACGGGCATATCCAGAATCTCCCAGGTCGTGCCCCCGTCGCTTGAGCGGTAGAGCGCCTCGGCGCCAACAATCAGTGAATCCGGATCGTCCGGATGCACCGCGATGCGATACACCTCGCGGGGTCCGTCGAGGACGCCGCCGGATTTACGCGTCCAGGTCAGGCCGCCATCATCCGAGCGGTAGATGCCGCCGTCACCCTCGTCGGCGCCCAGTAAGAAAATGCCTTCGTTG
>JBGCEL010000114.1:0-5095 GCA_045106455.1 Gammaproteobacteria bacterium | reverse complement strand
GCATTTGTTCATTCGCTGCCTTTGTGAAATCCGGCAAGAGCCACTGCCGATTTGAAGTCTCGCACCCGTTCGGCCAGAGGGTCAGACACCAGGCTTACCATCTGTCGACATCTCTTCTGGCTGATGCTCAGCTTCATCCGTGCTCAGATTCTCCGACCGCTCCATGCCCTCGACCTGCTGTTGGAGAGGACGCAGGACGCGCGCGCAATATTGCACCTGAGCTAGTTGACGCTCATAACCCGCCTCTTCACTGGGTACATAAGATTCAATTTCGTTCGACTCCAAATGACCCTTGCTCACCAGAACACGCTCTAGTGTATCGATGCGTTCGCGCGCGGCAGCAAGTTCGGCCATCAAAGCCATGGCGATCGAGTAGGTTTGTTCCGACATGGGATCGGGAAAATATTTTGGGCGCTTACCCTGCGGTTTGGCACCGGTCAGCCGCAACACCTGCGTCGCACTCAACGAAGGCCGTTCGCTATCTTTGCTCACTGGACACCTCCGTCGTTTTGCGCCACCCGCCGTAGGCATGCCAAACCGGTTCTCGACCAAAATCCTGGCCGGCCTGCTTATCACCCGTCTTGGTTGGCGCCAATTGAGCATTGCTCAGCTGCGCGTGAAAAAGGTCACCTTTTTCAAAGCCGGTTTTCACCAACTCGGCATCGATGTCGAAACCATGCAATTTCGTCCAAAACGGTTCGTTATTGTTGTACGCATCCCAATCGCGCAAGCACTGTTCGAGCACCGGCATGTCACGATCGTACTGCGGCTGTTCCAGATGCAACGTTAGACCTCCGGGCCGCAGAACGCGCCAGCACTCGCTCAAAATTCTTGGAAATGATCGCGCAGACAGCTCATGCAGAAACACGCTGGTTTGCACCCAATCAAATGACTCGTCCTCGAAGGCAGACAAATCTTCACCGGACATTTGCTCGAATTGGATGTTGTCCACACGAAGACTCTTGGCCCGTGCATGTGCGTAGCGCAGCATGGGCGCCGAAACATCAATGGCTACGACCTCGGCCTCCGGGAACGCCTGCGCTACAGGTAAAATCGTATGACCAACGCCAACACCGATGTCCAAAATTCTCCGCGGTCTGAACGCTTGCCGACGATATCGATCCGTGCTCTTCACCCAGCTTGCTACCGCCTTACCGGCTTCGTCATTGAGAGGCCCGACGGTCCCCCCTGTCGTCACGTAAAAACCAAGGTCATAGTTGGCGGCCGGGCTCACGTCACCATCAACCAACTCACGGTGATAGCTTCCGGGCATACAATGGTGATCAACGTCGGCGACGTAGCGGGGGATGGTTAACGTCGGATCCATCTGAAGATTCTGGTCGTCTTGTGCGATCTCACGCGTTCGCTCAGCCAGCTCGTCCACCTGACGCAATACAATTGCGGCACCGGTCTGCTGACGAATTTCCATTAAGTTGCGTCGCGTCGCACTCCACAGACGATGAAACGTATTGTTATTCATCGCTCGCCGCACTTCGTGCCGGTTCTCGGGCTCCCGACCATGTTCCTCAAAGAACTCTGGCAGAACCTGAGTTCTATAGGCGATCTCATTGCCCGGCGTTAGCGTTGAGGTAATCACGCGATTACAAGCCGCAACGAAATTCAGACGAGCGCATTCATCGTGGTCCATGGCCGGATAAATCGCGTGGCGCGTGGCTTGGGTCACCGGTGGCGGAATATCATAATCGCCCGTTGACGGCTTTTTTTTCATCTGGCACCCATGTCGGTCAATGGTCTTTACGTATTTCTATCAGCTCAATGAGCTCCGACGCGCCACCGCGAACAACCCGAGTTCTGCGGCCACCATACAAGTAACTGGACGGCGACAATTCTGGACCTACGACCATCTGGTCAATCGACAGCGCATCGAGATCATCCACCAGGATCGACACCATGGCATTGCCGGCCGGCAACCAGTATTGATCAATCTGCGCCAGTGGACTTCGCCCGTTTTGCACCATAGTAATGGTCTGCGTTGTGGCCGCAGGCAACCCAAAGGCGCGATTCAACATGCTATAGCGAAACGAGTGGGTAGCAGCCTCGTCCAACTGCAGCCGCTGTACGTACTCGGCGACAGAAGATGCCCGGTCACGAGTTGCAAGAACAACAATGAAAATTTCCCCTACCACACACTTGGTCTTAGGCAAATCAACATCCTCATCGGAGTGATTCACCTGGTTCAGAAATAGCACCTCGCCGTGCGGACCAAACACCTGCATCGGGATGAAGCCCGTAAAACCATCCACCGGCCGTGGCGGGCCTACAATGTCGAACGCCGTATCCTTATCCCGATTAGGCACCGAGATGGTGCCGCACCTAATTTGACCATGACGGCCCGGCAGATCCATTGCGTCCGGCTTATTTCTTCACCTGCCTATTTCTTCATCGGCGCCGGGGTTTGTTCGTTGGCATAGTGCTCAAGACTCGACCAGCTGGGCTCAACCCATTCCGTCGGAGCATCAAAAAACTTCGGGTGATGCTTCTCGGCATACGCACGCACTTTCGGCGAGAGTACGTCCATATTGTCGTAACAACCTTGAATACAGTTGTAGAACGCGTGCCCTTCGGCTTGACCCATTAGCATCCATGGAAGCCACGGCGTAATTCGATTCCACGCACCCGAAAAATACAACGCCGTTTTCTCAGGATTCGCCAGGTCGTCGCGATCGAACACGTACGTGAACAGCTCCGACACGCGATTCATTCGACCGGACGACTCACGCGGCCATTTATCCGGCTGCAGCGCATTGGGATAAAACAGGTGAATATTGGATTGCAGCATCACCTGATTGTTGCCTACGTCCGTCCACGGCAGAATCATCGGAATATCCGGCACCTTTGTGGTGTTTAGATTTCCATAGCTTGGCGGCTTGGGAAAGTACGGACCGATTTTGAAATTGAAGGGGTCATTTGCAATGTGAACCACTTTTACCGTTTCGTCCGAATAGGGGTTATGCCACTCTTCGAGTACCTCGCCCGTTTTCAGATCGGTGTAATAACCGACCTCGCGCAGCAATTTTTCATACACTCCGGTACCGGTGTCTTTCAGGCGCGTAAAAGAAAACCCCTCGAAACCCACCAGTTCACGATTTTTCTCGCCCGGCCTCACGCCCATCACGACACCGCGATACCAACCGAATTTCTGCTTGCCAAAATCGAGATCGCCGTGAACCCGAGCCAACGCATCGCGGTTCCAAATATTGTCGCGAAATTTGATGGTCGAATAGTCCAGTGCCGTGGCTTTGCTCACCGCTTTTGCGCTGGTCATAGCGGCGGCCTGAGCGGCGCCCATACCGACCATGCCACCACCAAGCAGTTTGGCCGCGTTGGTCAAAAACTCTCGACGCGGGTGCTCTTCGTGCATTTCATCAGTATCAATCTTATCGTTCATCATTGTTCCTCGTATTTTCTCTACGGCAAACGGCGTAACGGACGTCTAATGAGCGCTGACGCGTCACAGGTTCACTCGCCGATTAATACTATGGATAAATTCCCAGAGCAAAGCGCTATATCACGCGATCTGGCATCTTGACGAACAAACGTCTGGCGAGCGGGCAAACGCACAAACGCAAATCAGACGACCGAGAATCGTTGGCTGCGCTAACTGCCGACTTTTTCCAGCGCTTTACGTCCTAACTGTTTCCTATGCGACTCAGCTAGTTATCCGGGCAATGGCGATGGATTCAAATATTTCAGCACAAATAAAAATTCCCGGCATCCTGATAGCGACACTTCCACGAACAAACTCGAACACGCCGGTCTTCATACAATTTGGTGATATCGGCAATCGCCAAATTGTATGATTAACCTTTGGGCGTGACGTTACGCTCTTTTATTCCAGCGCTTAAAAGTGGCGTGAATCCGGTGTGGATTAGGTGGTTGGGTACATGGCAAGCACCGCACGACAGAGACAGCCTCAATTGATGGGAGATTTTAATGGACGATAATTTCGTCAACACGTTTCAGCAAGAAGAACACCCGTTGCTGGTTGTAGGCAGCGCCGACGACCGAGCGCGCCAAGAGTTCGTCAAAAGTTTGAAAACGAAAATCCAGCAGGGGCTCCTGCCCGCGGTTTCAGGTGCCTATTTTCAACGGGCGCTTCCAGCGTTTCAAAAGGAAACCGGCAATCCACCGAAAAACCACCGCGAGGCGCGCAAAGCATTTGAGGAAGACCCCCTTTTTAAGGCCTATTTGAGCATCAATCGGATTGGTCAGGAACTGCAGTGGTTTAGCGTCATCGACGCCATCGAGGATCAGGAAGAGGAACTAACATAGCGCGCGGCGAACCTCACTCCGGCCGGCGGCTCTCTCCAGCTCGATGAAAATCTGGAGATCCCCAAATACATTTCTTCTATTGATATCCACTGCATGCCCGGCGGCTATTGCGGGCCATCGGACGCCGGCCAACTTCACGCTGGCGCGCTGTACGACCGTGGCGTGTACCTCTACGCAATGGGTTTCATGGGGCCCCAAAACGATGATATGGGACGATCGGTTTGCAACTACATCAAACGCAAATATCCGGACTTTGCGCCCAAACGAATTCTCGATATGGGCTGCACGGTGGGGCATTCCACTCTGCCCTATGCCGAACTGTTCCCTGATGCCGAAGTACATGCCATCGACGTTTCAGGTGCTTGCGTCAATTATGCCCACTATCGGGCCGAGGGCCTGGGCAGACCTGTTCACTTCAAGCAAATGAATGCGGAAGCTACGACCTATGAGGACGAGTCGTTCGATCTGGTGGTA
Source organism: Gammaproteobacteria bacterium (assembly GCA_045106455.1). Taxonomy (GTDB): domain Bacteria; phylum Pseudomonadota; class Gammaproteobacteria; order Steroidobacterales; family JBCCMA01; genus JBCCMA01. The sequence goes on along the minus strand of JBGCEL010000114.1, from coordinate 328 downwards.
TCGCATATTCTGTTGCACGAAACATCCAACAAGGCGATGCCCAAGATTTTTCAGGAAGCGCATCGCCTGCTCAAACCGAACGGACTTATGATTCACGCGGACCTGCCTCCCTTTGATGGCATGGACCCCTACACGCAATTGATCCTCGACAATGAAACATGGTTCAACAATGAACCGTTCTGGACCGCCATGCGAAACATGGATCAGATAGCGCTATCAGAGAGTGCTGGCTTTGACCGCAAAGATGTTCATTTTGATACCGCGCCGATGGCCATTATGGAATACGCGGCGGCAGCCGAGGACGAATCCTACAGTGAGGACGCCGCCA
>JBGCEL010000113.1:0-4000 GCA_045106455.1 Gammaproteobacteria bacterium | reverse complement strand
GATCGTTAGCGCAGAAGACGTCCCAGTTTGCGAATGGCCCGGCCGGCCAGGCTGCGTGATCCCTGGACGACATTGACGACATTTTGTTTGATGTAGGGCGCTCCGGAAGGTTGGTAGACCTGCTGCGTTTCAATACACATGGCAGGCTTGCCTGAGAGTCGCGCAATTTCCCCTGTCGTCCATTCGTTGCTCTCAATGAAAAATTCCATATTGCTTTTGGCATACACGTCGGCTTTGAACGATCCATAGGCTTTAGCCGCTTTGCGCTCTTCCATGGTGGCGTACTGCATCATCACCAGCTCGTTGTAGGTAATGTTGTGTTTGGCAAGCCACGCTTCGGTCAGTCCGCGATATTTTTCCAAGCGTGAAGTGACCAGCATGCCGATGTTGCCGGTGGGCCGCCACAGCGTAGTGGCGTTTTCCAGAAAGTCGCGGTAGAGCGGCCCGTCGTCGTTTTGTTCCGCCGTGGGGTCGACGCACAGCACGCCATCGATATCGACGCAGCATTTAGGCAGTACGTGGCCGTGCAACAAATTCCATTCAAACACGCGCGGCGTTGGGCATTCGTCGAAGGTCAAATCCACTTTGTCTTCCATGCCCGGCGCGCAGTAGGCGGCGGCAAACACGGTTTTTTCCTGCAAACCGGCGGCGTCCACTTCAGCGCGCACGCGTGCCATTTCCGAGCCGCTGAGCAAGCTGTCGTCAATCACAAGTGCGCGGCGTACTTCGGATAGGTTTTGGGCTTTGCGACCAATCTTCGCACGCTGTTTTCCGGCCCTGAGAATTTTGCCGTCCGTATAGCTCTGCAGATCGGTCAGCGACCGGTTGCTGTGCAGTGCCAGTAGCACCGCCGGCAACATACCGCTGCGCGGCACGCCAACGATCAAATCGATGTCGTCTGGAATTCGATGGAGGTTATTAACGATCAGGCGGTTGAGATGTTCGACATTTCTATAATTCAAAATCAAGTGTCCGTTTGATTGAGAGGCGCAGCATCAACATAACGCGTTTCCATCGCGTTCGTTTGATTTTTTAGTTCAGATTCCAATTGTCGAATTAGACATATTGCGTGTGAACTTTGGCGTTAGCGCAAATGAGAGGGGCGTGGCGCCTTGGCAACGTAAGACTGATTGTATCCCTCATAAGCTTCACCCATACTCACGGGCGAGTCTAAATTCAGAATTCGGGGACATCTATGACGCTAACTAATACAAAAAATGCGTATCAACCATCCGGTCGAGCGCGAAAGCAAAACAGTTTAACGACGGTAACCACCGTGGGTGCGATGCTGCTTGTCAGTACGCTCTCGGGTCGTGTTGCGACAGCCGACGAAAACTCGGTGCGCGAATATCTTGCACAGCAGAATAGTACAGCCTACTTGCAGCAAGGCGAAACACGCATCGATCGTGTGGCATTTGAAAGTAGAACACTGCAAGACGCCGTGGTCTTTCAAAAATACATTCAGGACATTCCGCTGCACGGCGGCCACGTGGTGGTATTTGAATCATCGGATGGTCAGGTTGCGCGCGTAATCGATACCTCCACCGAAGCGCTGAAGCTCAATCAAAACACGCCTGCGATTGACGCCAAAACGGCTGAGAAACGAATTAAGGCGGCTCACGCCAGCGGATCCACCTCCCAATTGGTTTGGTTCCGCATGGGCAACGAGGCGATTCCCGCTTGGGAAGTCACTACCGCGCTGGCCGATTCGGGCAAAGCCGCGGCGCCGACGGGCCTCGAGACGGTGATTGATGCTATGACCGGCCGTGTGCTCTCGCAGCGCCAGCTCGATTCGAAAACCTACGCTCCGGGCAGCCCTGAAGCGGCGACTGGCGTGTACCCACGTATCGTGATCAACGATGCGATTGGTCCAGCAGGATCGCAGGCTTACGCGGCGCCTTTTGATGCCGTGGCCGCATCGAGCGTTGGTTGTACCGGTACGCTGATTTCTGAGAATGTGATGCTGTCGGCACGCCATTGCGGCATTGGTGCGGGCTCTTCATGGACCTTCGGTGACGATTCCAACGGCGGTGGCGATTTCTCCATCAACGTGCAGTCGTCGTTTTTGCCTGCGGGGGGCGGTTCGCTTCTCGACGGTGGCGACGTCTCAATCCATGTGCTCACCGGGCCCGTTCCGGCAGCGATCGCAACGCCAGTTAGACTGCTTGACGAGACCTTCGGTCTGGAAGGCATGGTTGCGGCGACGTTGGGCTACGGTTGGAACGGAGTCGGTAGTGCCGGCCACGGATTCAATGCTGATGGTCTGCGCTGGGGTGGCGAGAACATCATCGATGTTTATGGTAGCCCTGCAAACAATTCGGGTAGCAACATCATTTCCACCGACTTCGACGATGGTTCGGCGGGCGCCAACACGATCGCGGGCAGCGACCCTGAGCCGCTGGCTCTGGAAGCGACGACCGCACCGGGTGACAGCGGTGGTCCCGTGATGGTCCAGATGGAAGGTGAATGGCTGATTGCCGGTGTGCTCTCCGGCGGTACCACCAATACCAGTGTGTACGGCGATGTTTCCTGGTGGACAGGAACGGCGCTGTTTCGCACGGACATCGAAAACAACGGCGGCGAATTTGTGGGCGGCGAGCCCCTGGTTTGCGGCAACGGTCTGGTTCAGGGCGGCGAAGGATGCGACGACGGCAACTTAACCGACGGTGACGGTTGCTCGGCGACCTGCGACATTGAGCCAGGTTTTGGCTGCGACAACGAGCCCGGTGAACCCAGCGTCTGTGCGCTGATCCCTGAGGGCTGCAGCGTGAACACGGTGCAGATTCCAGACGGCGACTCAGCCGGCGCCAGCGACAGCATCGTGCTGCCGACGGGTGCGAGCCTGCTCGACCTCGACGTTAGCCTTGAAGTGAGCCACACCTGGGTGGGTGATCTTATCGCGACGTTGACGCATGAAGACACCGGCACTTCAGCAATCATCATTGATCGCCCTGGGCGCATCACCACTGGTTTTGGCTGTGATGGCAATAACATCGACGCAACACTCGACGACGAGGCGGCATCGGCGGTTGAAGACGAATGCGCCAACGCTTCGGTCACGATTGACGGCACCTTCACGCCAAACAATCCACTGTCGGTCTTTGATGGCGAAGACGCAGGCGGTACCTGGACGCTGAGCATCTCTGATGAGGTGAATCAGGACGCAGGCACGCTTGACGGCTGGTGTGTGCTGCCGACCAGCGGCGCCGCAGACAGCGACGGTGATGGTGTAGATGACGCGGCAGACAACTGCACGAACGTGGCTAACCCCGATCAGATTGATGCGGACGGAGACGGTTACGGTAATTTCTGTGACGCCGACATCAACAACGATTGCGTGGTCAATGCGGTTGACCTTGGTCTGTTGCGTACGTTCTTCTTCGGCAGCGATGCGACGGCGGACTTCAACAGTGACGGCAACGTCAATGCGGTCGATCTGGGGATTATGCGTACGTTGTTCTTCCAGCCGCCCGGTCCGGGTGCTGGCGGTAGCTGCGAAACGGCGGCGACTGCGCTCAACTAAGAGCGGGTAGTTCGTTAATGGGCCGGCCGTGCGCAAGCGCGGCCGGCCTTTTTCGTTTTGCCTTCAGCGCATTTTCGCCAGCGCGTCCAGATCGGTGCTATCGGTGATGCTCACGTGGGTTGGCAGTCCATAGTCGCCGTACGTTACTTCGAGGCGCCCCTCCTCAGAGCGGCCAATCCAAAATGACACATCTTGATTGATCCGCACCATGATAGAGAACGTTTTCTTCTTGTCGTCGCAGGACAGGCGAGTGCGGTAGGTGGTTCCGTAGCGTCCCGCATCAATCACTAACACGCCCGCCTCTTTACTTTCGCGCCAGCCCGCTAAATCGGTGGGGCAGGTTTCATTGTTCGACAACGCGTCGTGAAGGGTCAGCGCTGTCTCAATGGCCTGCATATTGGCGGACGTGACCGACATTCCAATCACTTGCTCGGCGACCAATACGATGACGATGCATAAGCCCGGGCGAATAAGGGC
>JBGCEL010000112.1:0-17123 GCA_045106455.1 Gammaproteobacteria bacterium | reverse complement strand
GCGCTGTCGTTCAGAATGCGCGGGGTCACGAAAATCAGCAGCTCGGATTTGTTCGAGATGCGCGACGTGGTCCGGAACAGGGCGCCAATGCCGGGCAGATCGCCAAGGATTGGAACCTTACTATCGATTTCACGATTTTCTGTCTCGTAAATCCCGCCAAGCACCACCGTTTCACCGTTGTTTACGATGACCTGCGTTTCCACTTCGCGCGTATCGATACTCGGTACAAAACCGCCGGTCGCGCTGGGCACGTTTTCACCCACGTTGTCCTGGCTTACCAGCAGATCCATGATGATGCGATCGTCTGGCGTGATCAGTGGTGTGACGCGCAACTCCAGCACGGCTTCTTTAAACTGCGTTGCGGTGGCGCCACTGGCGGCCGCTTCCTGGAACGGAATCTCCACACCCTGGAGGATGCGCGATTCGATCTGGTTGGTCGCAATAACACGTGGTGTCGAGATGATCTCGCCGCGGCCTTCAGCCTGCACGGCCGACAGTTCAAGATCGACCAGATAGTCGGAGTCGAGAATGGCGAGCGCGAAGCGACCGGCCGGGTTCGCAACCGGCAGATTGACGTTCAAACGATCAGCCAGGTCGCCGACCAGTACCGGGAAGGCCTGTCCGTTGTCCTGCAGATTGTCGAGCGCGGAGCCTACCGTGACGTCCGAGCCGGTGGCGCTGCCGGTGACCGTGATCAGACCGTCAGAGCTGTTGTCGGTAACGTTGGTGTAGCCAGCGCGTACGCCTAAGTCGCGACGGAAGTCATCGTTGACCACGACTACGCGTGATTCGATCAGAACCTGGCGTACCGGAATATCAAGACGCGTGACGAGGCGACGAATTTCGGCCAGCTTGTCGGTCGTGTCGTTAATAAGCAGCGTGTTGGTGCGTTCGTCCACGGTGACTGTGCCACGATCCGACAGCAACGAGCGCTGCTGTTGGTTGCCGCCAAGGCCGCCTGCGCCGCCCTGAGCGCCCTGAGCCGGCACGCCTTGAATCAGCGTGGCCAGATTGGAGGCTTTGGCGTAATTAACCTGAATGAACTCTGAGCGCAGCGGTGCGAGTTCTTCAAATTCGCGCAGTGCTTCAAGTTCTTGTCGTTCGCGTGCCGCAATTTCTTCGGCGGGTGCAACGATGATCACGTTGTCGTTCTGACGCATGTCCAGACCTTTGGTCTGCAGGACGATGTCCAGCGCCTGATCCCATGGCACGTTTTGCAGTCGCAACGTCACATTGCCCTGCACGGTGTCACTCACCACGATGTTCTGCTTACTGACGTCGGCCAGCAGCTGCAGCACAGCGCGGGTTTCAATGTCCTGGAAGTTCAGCGTGAGGCGTTCGCCCACATACACTTTGTTTTGCTGATCTTCAAAACGCTCTTCGGCGGTCGGCACGTATTCTTGCAGTTCAACCGTGAACAGATTGTCGGATTGATATGCGACCTGTTCGAACGCTTCATGCGCCGAGATCACGATGCGGGCATCGCCGGCCACCTGACGGGCGTCCACGGTGCTCACCGGCGTGGCGAAGTCGAGTACGTCGTAGCGACGCTGCAAACCGACGGGCAGGGCGGTGTCTTTAAAGTCGACGATCACACGACCGCCTTCTTCACGCAGATCCACAATGGTCTTGGGATCGGTCAGCGTGACGACGACGCGGCCAGCGCCCTCGGAAGAGCGGCGGAAGTCGACGTTTTCAACGGCTTTGAAGCCAGTGCTCGCAATGGAGCCGCCACTGGTGGCGGTGCCGCCAGCAAACGGCTGCGATGGATTCGACTGGGCGATCACAGAACCGCCGCTGGCCGTGGTAGAACCGAGCAGCACGATAATCGTGTCGCCCTCTACACGTGTGGTGTAGGGCACCAGCGTATCGAGGTTCAGTACGATACGCGTGCGCCCGTTGGCTTCGGCCGCCAGCACCGTGCGCAGCGCGCCCATGCCGATGTCCTGCCGACGAGAGCTTAAGCCCAGCGCCGTATCGCGCAAATCAAGACTGATGCGTGCGGGATTGTCGATGGTAAACGACAGCGGCTCGGGAGCCGGCCCGCTGGTGCGCAAGCGCAGTTCAACCTGCTGGCCCGGAAGTGCCTGGGCGTCAATATTCAGCAGGCGGTTGCCACTGCCCTGAGCAAACGCTGTAGCACCAGCCAACATCGCTACAAAAGCAATGAGGTAGCGCGACAGACTGGCCCCCGTGAAAGGAAGGGCCGCTTGCGTGCGGACGTGTGACGTTGTGTTCGGCGTCATGATCGATACTCCAGAAAGAGGCGTCAGTCGTTGATCTTGATGGCTGCGGGGCGTTCGAGATAGCCGCCAAGTCCGTCAGGCACAATTTCGGTGATAAGAATTTCAGAATCGGTGATCGCGGTAATGCGACCGTCGTTTTCACCCACGTAGTTGCCGGGCTGTACGCGGTGAATCAAACCATCGCTGGCCTGAACCAACGCGAAGGTGTTGCCGCCGTTTTGCAGCGAGCCCACCATGCGCAGCGTGTCGAGTGGAAACGACTCGAGGAATTCGGGATTGCGATTGGAATCAGGTTTCGGGCCATTGGCCGTTGGCGACGTACGTACACGCTGCTCCTGAATGAACGGCGAGCGCTCACGCACAGAAGAATAGGTGTGCGAGGCGTACGGCTCCACGGTGGGTAGCTCGTCGATGCGACCACCCGGTCGCGCCTTTTCCGTCGAGACCCATTGCTCCAGATCGGTCATGTCACCCGAGCACGCGCCCAGGCTGAACGACACGGCAAGCAGCGCCGCAAAACGTAGATGATGTCGGGAGTGGTTCATTGTGCGTCCACCTCTTCATCTTCCTCCAAATAGCGGTAGGTCTTAGCGGTCACGTTGAGCGTGAGATCGGCGCCGGGGTCTTTCGAGACCGGCTTGATGTCAATATCGTGTAGCGTGACGATTCGTGGCAGTGCCGCGATACCGCTCACAAACTGCCCCAGCTCGTGGTAGCTGCCGGTGAGGCGAATCGAAATCGGCTTCTCAGCGTAAAACTCTTTGGGTGCTTCACTCGTTGGCTGAAACAGCTCTTCTTCCAAACCGCTCGCAAGACCGGTTTGCGAAATGTCCACCAGCAGGCTTGGAATTTCGGTTTGACCGGGCAGCTGACGCAGCATGGTGCCGAAGTTGGCGTTCATTTCGTCCAGCTGTGCTTTGTAGGCATCCAGATTGGCGGCCTTGCGCTGCTTGCCGGTGAACTCGGATTTGAGTGTTTCTTCCTGCCGTACTTCTTTATCAAGTTTCGGCAGAATGCCGTTGTGGATGAATTTCCAGTAGCCGAAACCCACCACGAGGAGAAATGCCAAACCAATAAATAGAATACGAAAGATCAGCGGCCAGCGGCCGATGTCGTTGATATCCAGGCTCTGTAGTTCTTCGAGAAAGTTCATCCTTCTTCCTCCTCCGGATCGCCGGACAGAGGTCGCGTTTGCGTCGCGAAAATCGTAAACGAACTGGCGCGATCCGAGCCGTCACGTCCCGAGGTTTGCACCACGTCGAGACCCGGGTCAGTCAGCCAGTCAGATTTGTCGATGTTGCGCATGAAGGCGGACACGCGTGTGCTCGACTGAGCAATGCCCGAAATAGTAATGCGCGGTCCGGTTTGCTTCACCGAATCAAGATGAACGCCCTCGGGGACCGTCTTCACCAGCTCATCAAACAGGTACACCACTTCCGGGCGCGAGCGCTGCAGCGTTTCGATGACGTCCATGCGCGCGAGCGTGCGTTGCTTCACCGCCTCGAGCGTTTTGATTTCATCGATCTGACCGTCGAGCACTTTAATCTCGTTGGTCAAAAACGTGTTGCGCGCTTTTTGATTGGTTACCTGACGCTTGAAGTAAGCGTTGGTGCCAATAATCAGGATGCCGCCTAGTAAGACGGCGCCCATGGTCGCAAGCAGGAAGGATTGTTGACGTTCCTTCCTGAGCTCTTCGCGCCAGGGTAATAAGTTAACGCGAGGCATTAGTCAAAACTCCGCAGCGCCAGTCCGCAGGCCGTAAGCAGAGCGGTGGCGTCTTTATGCACACCTTGCGCTTTGGCTTTGGACGAGACTTTCATTTTGCCAAGTGGATCGCCGGTCACGGTCGGAATGCCGACACGCGATGCAATGAGATCGGCGACGCCGGGTATGTTGGCGCAACCGCCGCACACAATAATTTGTTCCGGCTGTTCGCGACCACCGCCAGAGGCGAGGAAAAATTGCAGTGAACGGCTCACCTGTTGCGTCATGTCGTCAATAAACGCGTCGAGCACTTCCGGTTGATAGTTGCTCGGCAGGCCGCCTTCTTTTTTCGCGCGTCCGGCTTCTTCCAGGCTTAAGCCGTACGTGCGCATAATTTCTTCGGTGAGTTGTTGGCCACCAAAGGCAAAGTCGCGCGTGTAAATTACTTTCAGATCGCGCAGCACACTAAACGTGGTGCTACTGGCGCCGAAGTCGACGACGGCGACCGAATGTTCGTTGCCTTCGTCCGGCATTTGATGACGCAGCAACATGCAGGCGTTTTCAAGTGCGAACGGTTCAACGTCAACGACGCGTACGTTCAGGCCGGCAGCCTCAACCGCAGCCTGTCGTTGTTCAACGTTTTCGGTTCGCGTTGCGACGAGCAGCACGTCGAGCATTTCAGGATCTTTTTCCGCGGCGCCGATCACTTCAAAATCGAAGCTGACTTCTTCCATGGGAAAGGGGATGTATTGATCCGCCTGAAGTTCGACCTGTCCTTCAAGCTCAGCATCTTTTAAAGAGATGGGCATTTGAATGACTTTGGTAATGGCGGCGTCACCACTGATTGCGACGGCCGCAAAGCGACTGCGCGCACCGGCACGTTTCACCGCGCGTCGTACGGCTTCACCCACCGCTTCGACGTCTACGATGGCTTTTTCGTTGATGGCATTGACCGGCGTCGGTTCAGCTGCGAATGACTCGACGCGGTAGTTGTTACCGCTGCGCGACAATTCAATAAGCTTTACCGAAGACGTGGTTATGTCAAGCCCCAGTAACGGTTTCTGCGATGGGGAGAAAACCACATTTTTTCCTTTTTGAGTCCGAGACTTGCGGGGGGAAGAGAGTGTATCTTCTAACCCCTGACAGTCAACTATATAACAATAAATTTTTGAAATGTAATGTGACGCATCGCTCATTCCCTGCGGCTCGTGACCGGTGTCCGGGGTAGCCCAGCGGGAATCGTGAAACGCATCAACATGACATAAGGGATGACGCTTACCCCTACATTTATATCAACCCTCGGGATTGTCGAATGTGATTTTTTTCACACAAACGGAGTCATATAATTCCGGGTGACAAAACCTGACCGGAAACAGCCGCCAAATACCATGCGAATTTTTGCCAAAATTACTGCTCTTTTGACCGCTCTGGCGGCCGCGGGAATCTTCTCCGGCGTCCTCGTCGCGCTGATCGCCTACGTGTATCTGGCGCCAACTTTGCCCGATGTGGCGGGTTATAGCGACGTGAAAATGCAGGTGCCTTTGCGGATTTTCACGCGTGATGGGCGCCTGATGGCCGAATTTGGCGATAAACGTCGCATTCCCGTGTCGTTCGATGATCTGCCCCCTCAGGTGGTGAATGCCTTCACCTCAGCCGAGGATGATCGCTTCTTTGAACACCCCGGTGTGGACTATCAAGGTCTGATCCGCGCGGTCATGAAACTCATCAGCACCGGTGGGCAGCGTTCGCAGGGTGGCAGCACGATTACCATGCAACTTGCGCGAAATCTGTTTCTGATTCCGGATAAAACCTATAAGCGCAAACTTCAGGAAATTTTTCTTTCGCTAAAAATGGAGCGTGAGGCCAGCAAAGAACAAATTTTGGCGCTCTACCTGAACAAGATCTTTCTGGGGCAACGGGCCTACGGTGTGGCGGCAGCGGCTGAGGTCTACTTCGGTAAGTCATTGGACGAACTGACGTTGGGCGAGGCGGCCACGCTTGCGGGGCTGCCGCAAAGCCCTTCCTACGATAATCCCGTACGCAACGCTGAGCGCGCGAAAGGGCGCCGTGCCTACGTGCTGCGGCGGATGTACGAGCTTGGTTACATCGATCAGGCCGAGCGCGATGCCGCGCTGGCCGAGGGCATGGTCGCGACGCTGCATGCCACGACGGTTGGCGTCAAAGCGCCCTACGTGGCTGAGATGGTGCGGGCGGATATCGAAAAGCGTCTGGGGCGTGAAGCAATTAATGAAGGCTATCGGGTGATTACGACGCTCGACAGCGGCCTCCAACGCAGCGCCGTCGATGCTCTGCGGGTCAATTTGCACGCCTACGATCGTCGCCATGGCTATCGTGGCGTGATTACGAATGTGGCCGAAATGCCTCAGGAGGAGGCCGATGTCGCACTGAAAGATGTGCCACGGGTGGCGGGCCTGACGCCGGCGCAGGTGATCGCGGTGGATGAGGAGGCCGCACGCCTGATGCTGATTGATGGGGCTGAGCTGGCTCTGACGACCAGCGATCTTGAGTGGGCGCGACGCTATATCGATGATGACACGCTGGGCGACAAGATTGAGCGCCCGGCCGACGTGCTTGCCATTGGTGATCTGGTCTACGTGAAGCCGAGCGAAGAAGACGTCACACGTTTTACACTGGCGCAAACGCCGGCGATCCAGGGTGCCATGGTCGCACTGGACCCGCTGGACGGTGCGATTGCCGCGCTCACCGGCGGCTTCGACTTTTTTCAGAACAAGTTTAATCGCGCGGTGCAGGCGCGACGCCAGCCAGGCTCGGCCTTTAAGCCGTTCGTGTATTCAGCGGCGTTGGAAAACGGGCTTACGCCTGCCACCGTCATTAATGACGCGCCCATCGTATTTGCCGATGACACGCTCGACGATACCTGGCGACCCAAAAATTATGGGGGTGTGTTTGGCGGGCCAACACGACTGCGCGAGGCACTGGTGCGCTCGAGAAACCTTGTCTCGATCCGTTTGCTCAACGACGTAGGCATCCCGTTTACGGTGGATCACTTAGCGAATTTTGGTTTTAACGCCGATGAACTGCCGCGCGATTTGTCGCTGGCTTTGGGCAGCGCCACGGTGACACCGTTGGAGCTTGCCAACGCCTATACCGTATTTGCCAACGGTGGTTACGACGTCGAGCCCTACTTTATTGATCGCATTGAGGACGCCGACGGCAATTTGGTGTTCGCCTCCGATCCCATCATGGTGTGCCACGATTGCGTCGAACTCGACGCGCTGCAGGAAGAGGAACTTGACCCCTGTGTGCGCACGGCGAACGTTGCGCTCGGCGAGATCGCACCACGCGTGCTGTCACCGCAAAATGCGTATTTGATGACCGACATGATGCATGACGTGGTGACCCGCGGTACGGGCGCCAAAGCCAATCAGCTGGGCCGCGGAGATCTTGCGGGCAAAACCGGCACCACGAACGACCTGCGCGACGCGTGGTTCTCAGGCTTTAATCAGTCACTGGTCGCGGTCACCTGGGTGGGCTTTGATAAAGAACGCTCACTGGGCCGCGGCGAGGCCGGATCGTCCACAGCGCTGCCGGGTTGGATTCTTTTTATGCGTGCCGCGCTCGAGGGGGTGGATCAACGTCTGCCGCAAGAACCCGAGGGACTGGTGACGGTGCGTATTTCGCGTGAAAGCGGGCTGCTGGCGTCGTCCGGTGCGAGCGATGCGATCTTTGAGACGTTTCGTCAGGACAACGTACCCACGCGGGCGGCCTTCGAGCTCGAGTTCGGCGGTCAGGACGAAGACACCCAGTACGATCAGGGCGATATTTTTTAGCGCTCGCGACATACCCCCAAACCACTATGCCTAAAAGATATTCGACCGGGCGCGAAATGCGTTTGCGTGTAGCCCAGGAGGCGGCGCGTCTGATTGCCGACCACGGCATCAATGATTACTACCTGGCCAAGACCAAGGCCGCAGCGACGCTGGGCGTGGTCGACAAGGGCGCACTGCCAAACAACCGTGAGATAGAACAGGCGCTGCAAACGGCGCTTAGGCTTTTTGGCGGCGACGAAGCTGCACAGCGGCTGGCACGCATGCGTGACTGTGCGGTGGGCGTAATGCAGGCGCTGGCAGAATTTTCACCGCGCGCCGTTGGCGCAGTGGTAAGCGGTGCGTTGGGGGCGAACAGCGACGTGGAGCTGCATTTATTCAGCGAGCCGGCCGAAATGGTGGCCATGGCTTTGCTCGAAGCTGCACCCGATATGGTGGTGGCGGAGACACGCGTGCGCTACGCGGCGTCCCATGAAGAGATTTACCCTGCGTACCGCTTTGATGTGGATGGGGTTACCGTTGATGCAACGGTGTTTCCGATTGACGGTCAGCGTCAGGCGCCTTTAAGTCCGGTGACCGGACGACCGATGCAACGCCTAAGCGCCAACGCGCTCAGCGCTCTGGACGATGAAGCCCAGAGCACCGAGGCGTAAGATAAGACGAGGGTCTTAGCCGCCGTATTTCTTGCGGAATTTGTCGACACGACCGCCGGTATCGAGAATCTTCTGCTGACCCGTATAGAACGGGTGGCATTTGGAGCAGACTTCGATTTGCAGGTCGTCGTTCAGCGTTGAACGCGTCTGGAAGGTCTCACCGCAACTGCAGGTCACGGCAATTTCTTTATAATTCGGGTGGATTTCAGCTTTCATGACGTACTCGTCTCCTGTACTTCGTCCTTCTGCTTTGCGGACCAGCGGAGTGCCGCCCGCAGCTGGAAGGCCGCGCAGCATAGCGGATCGCGGTGGGTCGTACAACCGTCAATCGGCGTCCGCGTGAAGTGTGATCTGCGTCACACTTTTGTGACAACTGCATCAACGAACCACACTATCTTCGTGTAATTCCACGGATTTCCGGTTTATACACACTTTCTGTGGATAAGTATGTGGAAGACTACGCTCGAAGCGTCTTTTTCAGCCTATTTGTAGTGTCAGCTGTTAAATTGGCTAAATATGCAACATTTTCACAAATAACCATCATAAACAAAAGCTTGCAGCGTTTAATTATTGCTCGATGACAACAAGTAAGTGTTAGTTCGTGCCCTGTGAGTACGAAATTAGGTTGTTGTGCATAAACAAAGTCTCAATTTACTTATGGCGCTGCTAAGTCATTGATTTTTTCTTCCGGCAGCAAAAAAAATGCTTGCAAATCGTTGAGGAAGCGCCAACCGAGATCCGTTTTAACAAAACAGTCTCGGGTGGTCTTGCGTAACAGCCCGCGCTCGACGGCCGTCTGTATGGCTCCCCGTATCGCTTCGCCCTCAATGCCGGTGCAGCGTTCAAATGTGGCGAGCGACAAGGCCTCATATTTTAGACGCAGCGTATTCAAAGGATATTCGAAGCACAGTTCGTGCGCGGCAATCAGGCGTGCATCGCGCACGCTCTGTGCGCCGAAATCTGCGGCCATGTAGTGGTTCGGATGGCGCGGGCGCACGGTGCGCTCGATGCGGCCATCACCCAGCGTGAGTTTGCCATGGGCGCCCGCGCCAACGCCCAGATAGTCGCCAAATCGCCAGTAGTTCAGATTGTGTGTCGAGGCCAGGTTGGTGCGGGCGTAGGCCGACACTTCGTACTGCTCGAAGCCGGCCGCGGCCAGCTGCTGCAAGCTTCTGGTGTGCATCTCCCAGGCGCTGTCGTCATCGGGCAAGTCGGGCGGCTGGTGGTGGAAAAGGGTATTGGGTTCGAGCGTGAGTTGATAATGCGACACGTGTGTCGGCTCGAGTGCCAGCGCCTGCGACAAATCGCCGAGCGCTTGCTGCGGGCTTTGGTCCGGCAGCGCGTACATCAGATCCAGATTGAAATTGTCGAAACCGGCGCGGCGCAGCGCGTGCACGGCGTCGACGGTTTCACTGGCCTGATGGATGCGGCCAAGGCTTTTTAAGGCGCGATCATCGAAGCTCTGTGCGCCGAGGGAAATGCGATTCACGCCAGCAGCGCGCAAATCGGCAAATGAGCCGCGCTCGATGGCGCCGGGGTTCGCCTCCAACGTGATCTCAGCGGCGCTGTCGAGGCCGCAGTGCGTGTCGATGGCCTGAACGATACGCCCGATGGCGCGGGCGCTAAACAGACTGGGCGTGCCGCCGCCGAAAAAAATACTCGTAACGGGGCGCGCGGCGCCGTGCGTCTGCGCGTAGTTCGCCTCGAGCTGCAGATCTTGCAGCAGCGCCTCGATGTAGGCGTCTTCAGGCAGCCGTTGATCTTTGAGTCCGTGGCTATTGAAGTCGCAGTACGGGCATTTTTGAACGCACCACGGCAGGTGTACATAGACGCCCAGCGCGTCGCCCAGCACCGGCTTAGACAAGAAAGTCCGCCAGACGCTGCGCCAATGCGGTGAGTGCCTGCCCGCGATGGCTGATTCGATTTTTGCGGTCGCGTGCGAGCTCGGCCGAGTGTTCACTCATGCCGTTGGGAATGAACACCGGATCGTAGCCAAAGCCGTTTTCACCCCGTCGCTCAAACGCTACTTTGCCCTCCCAGCTGCCCTCGCATATCAATGGGGCCGGGTCGCTGGCATGACGCAGCACCACCATAACGCAGCGAAAACGCGCCGTGCGCAGAGCCTCCGGCACGTCACGCAGCGCGTGCAGGAGTTTGTTGACGTTGTCCTGATCGCTGGCACCGGGGCCTGCGTAACGCGCCGAATAAATGCCCGGTGCACCGCGCAGCGCGTCCACTTCGATGCCCGAGTCGTCGGCCAGCGCCGGCACCTCGGCAACGCTCGTCGCGTAGCGCGCCTTCAGTAGCGCGTTTTCCACAAACGTGGCACCGGTTTCCTCGACGCTGTCCATATCGAGCGCGGCGTCGGTGACAAGCAAAATGCCCGGGTCGCGCAAAATCTCGCCAATTTCACGCTGCTTGCCCGGGTTGCCGGTGGCGACAATCAGACGTGGCTCAGGCATTCAGCGCCGCCTGTTGTGCGGTCGAGATTTCCATGCAGCCTTTGTGCGCCAGGTCGAGCAATTTATCGAGCTCAGCGCGGCTGAACGCGTGGCCCTCGGCCGTGCCCTGAACCTCGATCAAACTGCCGGCTTCGTTCATCACCACGTTCATATCGGTCTCAGCCTGTGAGTCTTCGTCGTAGTCCAGATCCAATACCGGTTCGCCTTTGTAGATGCCGACAGAAATCGCCAGCACCTGGCCGTGCAAGACCGGCTTTTCTACCCAGCCGTCGCGCCGGAGTGTTTCGATCGCATCCATCAGTGCCACATAGGCACCGCTAATAGAGGCCGTGCGAGTACCGCCGTCGGCCTGCAGTACATCGCAGTCGAGAGTGATGATGCGCTGACCCAGCGCTTCCAAATCGGCGACGGCGCGCAAGGAGCGGCCAATCAGTCGCTGAATTTCCTGAGTGCGACCGCTTTGCGCGCCGCGTGCCGCCTCGCGTGAGCCGCGGGTGTGGGTGGCGCGCGGTAGCATGCCGTACTCGGCCGTAATCCAGCCGCGGTTTTTGCCGCGCAGCCAGTTGGGCACGCGGTCTTCGATGCTGGCCGTGCACAGCACTTTGGTGTGCCCGAACTGTGCCAGCACGGAGCCTTCGGCATGTCGGGTGTAATGGCGCGTGAATGAAACCTCGCGCATCTGGTCGGTTGCCCGGCCGCTTGGACGCATGGCGTTGTCCTCGTTAATTAGGTTGGTAGGTATAAATTGGGTGGCGGGTGGCTAGCTTGCGCTGACACCTTGCCAGAGCACCACAGCGGCGGTGGTGTTGTCCGCCTGCGGTTCGCACATGGCCACCGCGTGTTTGAGTAGCCGGTCCAGCGTGTCCTGTAGCTGCGTGCGCGCTTCCTCGGCACCCAGCAAAAAGGCGATATCGCTATCCTCGGCGCCGCTCCACATGCCGTCGCTGCACAGCAAGATCAAATCGTTGGGCTCGAGTTTGTGGGTCTCGGACACCGCGACCGTGGCATCACCTGGTTCGCCGCCCAGACAGTGTTCGACGTAATTGCGCAGCGGGTGCAGACGGAATTCATCTTCCGAGATCAGGCCCTCCTGCAGCAGAATTTCTACGTGGCTGTGATCCCGCGTGCGGGTTTCCACCTTCTGATCGCGCAGCAGATAGACGCGGCTGTCGCCGATGTGAGCCCAGGTGGCGCGGTCACTTTGAATCAGGGCCAGCACGCAGGTAGCGCGCGGTTTGGCGCCCAAGTCGCGTGCGCTGCCGAGCTCCACCACGTCGTGATGGGCCGCCTGCAGCAGTTTCTCAAGGAAAGCGGCTGGGTCTGTGCACGGCAGCTCGGCACTGGCGAAATGGCGATGCAGCGTGTCGATGGCGGTTTGCGCGGCCTCCGCGCCCGCCTCGTGACCGCCCATGCCGTCGATGACCGCGACCATGAGCGTATCGCCGCGACGCAGGAGCGTTAGACGGTCCTGATTCTCTTCGCGATCACCAAGCAGGCTGTTTGAGGCAGTTTCGACAATCATGCAATGCGAGTCCGTGGACGCTGCGGACGGATATGAATCATATGGTGGAATAGCGGGCAAAACTCATTAACATGCGTGGGTTCCATCGCCTGCGTTGACGCATTTTGCCAACTTGGGTGCTAAAAAGCCACGCGGCACACCGCGAAGCCTCAAACGGGAGTTTTCCACGATGATCAAGAGCATGACCGGGTTTGCCCGGGCCGAAACGCAAAGCCAGCTCGGTGCGCTGACGTTTGAGGTGCGCACGGTGAATCATCGCTATCTGGAAGTCAGCGTGCGGTTGCCCGAGGAATGCCGCGTGCTGGAGGGGCAAATTCGTGAGCGTGTGGCCGCGCGCATTAGCCGCGGCAAGGTGGACGTGGGACTAAAGTTTCATAAAGCGGAGGACAGCGCGGCCGCCTTTGATGTCAATCGCGAGCTGCTGTCGTCGCTTGGCAAGGCCGCGGCCGAAATTGAAGCGCAGTGGCCCGGCACGCTGGCCGGCTCCTCGGCCACCGATGTCATGCGCTGGCCCGGCGTACTAAACGAAGTGGCGCAAGACCCGGCACCGCTGCATGCGGCGGCGATGACCTTATTTGAGGGCGCGCTGGATGATCTGGTGAGCCACCGCGAGCGCGAGGGCGGGCGACTGGGCGAAATGCTGCGCGAGCGGCTCAATAAAGTGACCGAGCAGGTAGTGTTCGTGCGCCAGCACCTCGAGGACATGCGCAGCTCGCTGCTGGCCAAGATGCGCCAGCGTGTTGACGCGCTTGGGGTAGATGTTGAAGAAGGTCGTCTCGAGCAGGAGGTCGCGATGCTGGCCCAAAAGGCCGATGTAGCGGAGGAGCTCGATCGACTCGACAGCCACGTGGCCGAGGGCCTGGACGTGCTGGCGCTGGACGAGCCCATTGGTCGGCGACTCGACTTTTTGATGCAGGAATTTAATCGCGAGGCCAATACGCTGGCCTCAAAATCGCAGGATACGGCGTGCACCAAGGCGTCGGTCGAACTTAAAGTGTTAATCGAGCAGATGCGTGAACAGGTTCAGAATGTCGAATGATGGCGTGGTGGCAACGATTTTTACACAGACTTCAGGGCGCACCCGTGGGCGGTAATTTATTTGTGGTCTCGGCACCCTCTGGCGCGGGCAAAACCAGTTTGGTTAAGCGGTTGCTGGACGATGATGAGCGCGTGCGCATGTCGGTGTCCTACACCACGCGGCCGCGGCGCGACACCGAAGTTGAGGGTCGCGACTACTTTTTCGTATCTAAGCCTGAATTTGAGCGTCTGCGCGACGCCGGCGAGATGCTCGAGCACGCCGAGGTCTTTACCAATTACTACGGCACCGGGCAGGCGCAGGTCCGTGAGCTGCGAGAGGCTGGCAACCACGTTGTGCTCGAAATCGACTGGCAGGGCGCCCAGCAAGTGCGCGCGGCGGCAGCGACCTGTCAGAGCGTATTTGTCCTGCCGCC
The DNA here is from genome assembly GCA_045106455.1 of Gammaproteobacteria bacterium. GTDB lineage: Bacteria > Pseudomonadota > Gammaproteobacteria > Steroidobacterales > JBCCMA01 > JBCCMA01. The sequence continues at coordinate 3,276 of JBGCEL010000112.1, read as the reverse complement.
GTCGCAGGACGAGCTCGAACGTCGTTTGCGCAATCGGCAGACCGATTCGGACGACGTCATTGCCCATCGCCTGAGCGAATCAGTGGCCGATATGAGCCATTGGCACGAGTTCGATTTTGTCATTATTAACGACAACTTCAACACCGCTGCGGCGGCACTTGGGGCCGTGATTGACGGGCGGGGCGATCCGTTTCGGACCAGCCGACCCGAGGTGCAGGAGGCGGCCCTGAAAATAGTGGGCGTTCAGTAGTGTATCCAGGCGCTAATTAGCGTTACTATTAAAGGTCTGACGCTGGTTTTGGCTCTTGACCGCCAGCATGCACTGAAATTTTGGAGATCTCATGGCCCGTATCACGGTAGAAGACTGCCTCGGCAATATCGACAACCTGTTTGAATTAGTACTGGTTTCGGCCAAGCGCGCCCGCCGATTGGCCAATGGCGCAGAAGCCATGGTGCCGTGGGAAAACGACAAGCCAACCGTGGTGGCCCTGCGCGAAGTCGCTGAAGGCCTTGTGGGCAAAGAGATTCTGGAAGAATCGGAAGATACCTTCGAGCCTGAAGTCACCATCGACGCCGACGCGGTCGCTCCGGGTGCAGCACCCACCGATCCGATGGCGCCGCCATCGCCGTTAACGCCGACCTAGAACGGCTTCTAGCTTCTCAGCGAGCATTTCGGTCTTGTCCCCACGCTTCACACTTGATCCGCCAGGCGCGGCAACGTGGACAACGCCTCCTCCTTTATAGGGCGTTTGCCTCTGGGCCAGGCCTGGCAGCTCGACGGGCTGCGTGGCCTGTTGGGGAAATTAAAGACCTACCTTCCGCCCGAACAAATCGACGTCGTTCGTCGCGCTTACGAATACGGCGCCAAAGCCCATCACGGCCAAACGCGTAAATCAGGCGAACGCTATATTTCCCACCCCGTGGCCGTGGCCAGTATTTTGGCCGACCTGCATCTCGATTTTGAGAGCATTGCAGCGGCGATTTTGCACGATGTAATCGAAGACACCGGCGTGGACTCTGAGGCCATGGCCGCCGAGTTTGGTCAAGAGATCACCCGTTTGGTGGACGGTGTCACCAAGCTTGATCAAATCAAATTCAAATCTAAGGCCGAAGCCAAAGCCGAGTCGCTGCGCAAAATGATGCTGGCGATGGCCGAAGACATTCGCGTTATCTTGCTCAAATTGGCCGATCGCTTGCACAACATGCGCACGCTGGGTCACATGTCGCCGCCCTCGCGTCGGCGTATCGCGCGCGAGACACTCGAAATTTATGCGCCCATCGCCAACCGTCTTGGTATCGCCCAGATCCGCACGGAGCTGGAGGACTTGGGCTACGCCGCTCTCTATCCAAATCGCTATCGGGTGATTAAAAAAAGCGTCAAAGCGGCGCGCGGCAATCAAAAGCAAATTGTGCGCAAGATCGCCGGCAAGCTGCGCAAGGCTCTGGACGCCACCGGCATCGAAGTGGAGGTGTTGGGGCGTGAGAAACACGTCTACAGCATCTATCAGAAGATGCGTAAGAAGGGTCGGCCCTTAAGCGAGATCGTGGACGTTTACGGCTTTCGGATCATTGTTGATCGGCCCGACAGCTGCTATCGCGCGCTCGGCACCGTGCACCAAATTTACAAACCCATGCCGGGCCGGTTCAAAGACTACATCGCCATTCCAAGACTCAACGGCTATCAGTCGCTGCACACCACGTTGGTGGGGCCGGGCGGCGTGCCGATTGAAGTGCAGCTACGCACAGAGGACATGGACAAAGTGGCCGAGGCCGGCATCGCCGCGCACTGGTTGTATAAGCTTGGCGACTCCAGTGATGTCACCCCGCACATGCGCGCGCGTGAATGGCTCGGTTCGCTGGTGGAAATGCAGGCCGATACCTCGTCGGAGGAATTTCTCGAAAGCGTGCGTCTCGATTTGTATCCCGACAAGGTGTACGTGTTTACGCCTCGCGGTGATATTCGTCGCTTGCCACGCGGCGCGACGCTGATCGATTTTGCCTACGCGGTGCACACGGCGGTGGGCGATCGCTGCGTGGAAGGCCGTGTAGATCGGCGCCGCGTGCCGCTGCGCACGGAGCTGCGCAACGGACAAACGGTGGAGATCATCACGCGTCGCGGTGCGAAGCCCAATCCCGTGTGGCTGAATTTTGTGGTCACCGCCAAGGCGCGTGCTTCCATCAAAAATTTCATGAAGAGCATGCGTCAGAGCGAAGTTATTTCTCTGGGGCAGCGACTGCTGGACGTCGCGCTGCGCGACCTCGGCTACACCATCAAAACGCTGCCCGCCGAACGTGTGGAAGGTGTGCTGCAGTCGATGGGCCTTGAGGCACTCATCGACCTTTTCAACGAAATTGGACTCGGGCGTCACATGGCGCCACTGGTTGCGCGACGTCTGGTGGCGGAGGACGATCCCGACGCGACGCCTGGCGAGGGCTCGGCATCCATGACGATCGCCGGCACTGAGGGCATGGTCGTCACCTTTGGACGCTGCTGTTCTCCGATTCCGGGTGATCCGATCATGGGCTATCTGAGCGCGGGTCGCGGCGTCGTGATTCATCGCAACGAATGCGGCAATCTCACGGAGTTTCGCAAACAGCCGGACAAATGGGTGGCGGTAAACTGGGAGTCCGAAATCGATCGGCAGTTCTCGGTGGAGCTACGCGTGGAGACGCTCAACGAAGTGGGCGTTCTGGCCACGCTGGCGCGGCGTATTTCTGACTCGGAATCCAACATCGAACACGTCTCGGTGATGGAGCACGAAGACGACAACTCCGAGATGAGCTTTACCGTGAAAGTGCGTGACACGACGCACCTCGATCAGGTGATGCGCAAGCTCGATTCCTTGCCCGACGTCATGCGAGTCACTCGGATTTGTGATTAGCTTCTTGGCTTTCGCATTATTTCGGTTGGTTTGGGGTAGCTTGGGGTTCGCATTCTGGCGGTTGGTCCGGCGTCCGCTTCGGTGGGTATACCCCTGGGACCGCCCGAGGAACGGGCTAACAACCCAGGCGCATACCCACCGAACCGAACGCCGAACCAAATGCGTAATTCGAATCCCGCGCGCTTGGTGGGTTTAAGAGCAAGAGATAAGAGGTGCCGCCGCTCGTGCGGCGCGGGCCGAAAAGCGGGACACGTTCTCAGGCTACGCCGCTAGAGGCACCCCACCCCAAAGCTTCGACTCAATTAGGGGAGTGGGAGTGAGGGGTTTTGCTCCGGGTCGTAGCCCGTCCTCGGGCGTTCCCGGAGTGAAACCCCTCACTCCCACTCACCGGGAT
>JBGCEL010000111.1:0-9168 GCA_045106455.1 Gammaproteobacteria bacterium | reverse complement strand
GAACCCGGTCCTAATCCGTTCGCCCCGGCCAAAGTGTTAACTATGTGTCCGGAATTAGGTGTAAACCATGTGATCGGCATAGACCGTGATTTAATTGGTGGGCCCACCAGGACTCGAACCTGGGACCAAGGGATTATGAGTGTCTTAAAAATCAATAGGTTACTGATTTTTCTAGACTAGGTAATCTTCGGAACAGTTGGGGAAAATTGTGTTGGGACAAAAGGTTAGCTTAGTTTCGGATAGGAGGGTGGAGTTCGTAGGTGTTCCGCAATTGTTCCGCAGATTTGTATCAATTTTTTGGCGCTTGAACTACTTCGAGGCAACCGGTTTTCGTACCAGTTGCGTAACTCCACTGTGGTCAATACCCGACTCAGTATTTCGACTCCCGGTTTTGTTGCCATGGACCTCCCGCGTTCCAAGTCGCTGTGAAATCCGTTTCCTTGGCAACGGCCCCGAGCAATGGCGAAATGAAATCGCCGACTGCTTCGATAATTACGGCAAATTTGTCTGGAGCTGAAACCAGCGACTTTTTCAGGAAGGCGGCCCACTGCGATTGCTTGTCAGCCGTTTCCTTCAGCTCACCGACAAGTTCTGAGAATGGAAAAGGTTCTGTCGACCTGTTTTCAAGTGTCATTTTGAGCGCGGCTGAAAGCACGAGCCCATCAAACGATCGTTGTCGCGAGAGACACCAAACATCGTAGAAGTCTTTCATGCGGCTATTGAGCCCGGCGAGGTGAAGCATCGCCTCTACTTTCTCTGCCACGACCGTTTCTGGAGGATAGAGCCGGATCAAAGGTGCTGGATAGTCGAGCAGCGCCGGGAATTGGTCATGGGTTGCAGCCGGGTGCACAACATCGCCGAATCCAACGTCTATTTGCATTTTTACTCGTGCTCTACCCAACAGGCCACCGAAGATGATTCTGACGCCCTCATAATCCGCATCCTCCTTGATGCGGGCGTGAGCTGGGTTTTGACGCCGACGATCCCCAGTTTGTCGACTTTGAAGCCAAAAAAGGCCTGTCCCGCGACGGCGATCGCTACACGTGGAAAGTGCCCGAGGATGGCGGCACGCTTAGCTGGCACGCACCAATAACCCACACGCGCGGCAGCGGTGCTCTGGATGCTCAGCTGGGCAAGCAGTGGTCGCTGTTTCGTGGCGAAGATGTGTTCATCGCGATGTCGAGCCGCGCGCTTAAGGGCGCCAGGTCCAGCGCGCGTTTGCACGTCGACCTGCCCGACGACTGGAGTTTTGTCAGCGCCCTGCCGGCGGCCGCGCAAGGCTATATTGTCGAGGATACGCCGCGTAATTTCGACCGCCCGCGCGGCTGGATGATAGCGGGTGAGATCGGCGTGCGCATTGATCGCATTGCCGGCGTACGCACGTCTGTCGCGGCGGGTAAGGGCCAGACGGTACGGCGTCAGGACATGCTCGCGCTGCTCAACTGGACGATGCCCGACCTGGTGCGCTTGCTGCCCGATTACCCCACCGAGATTTTGATCGTGTCTGCGGAAGATCCATTTTGGCGCGGTGGCTTGTCCGGCCCGGCATCCTTGTATCTTCACGCTGACCGCCCGCTGATCAGCGAGAACGGCACGAGTACGCTGGTGCACGAAATGTTTCACGTCGGCTTTGGTCGCTCCGGCGGTAAGCTGGATGACTGGATCATCGAAGGGTTGGCCGAGTATTACAGCGTCGAACTACTGCGCCGTTCCGGCACCGTGACGGCAAGTCGCAATGCGAAAACAATGCGCACGCTGGAACGCTGGGCGAAGAAATCCAAAAAACTGCGGGGCGCGCGTTCCAGCGGTGCGCGGACCGCCCGGGCAGTCGGCGTCCTCGCGCTCGATACCGAGATACGTCGCGGCAGCAAGCACTCACTGGATGACGTTGTACAGGCGCTCAGTCAGGAAGACGGCGCGCTGGATTTGGACGAGCTGCGGGCAGCCGTGCGCAAAGTTTCAGGCAAACCGTCCAAGGTGTTGGCCGATATTTCGTAAGCCGCTTATCTGGCTAGAACTGCCAACGCGCGCCGACTGTTGCAAATAGTGGCAACCAGTTGGCGCGATCACTAACCAGGGTACCGTCCTCGACGCGCAAGCGCAGGCAGCAGGCGTTGTCGCGGTTGAGCGCGTTTTCAATCTCAAGAAAACCTTCCAGGTCCCCGTGTGCGACGGCAAAGCTGCGCCCGATACGCAGGTCGAGTCGTGCAAAAGTGGGGTGTCGTTCCGCGTTGCGTGCGTTGGCGGAAATACCATTCGCGTCCAACTGCGCGGACGTTCTCGGCCAGCCTGAGTGGACATCGAGTGACATACCGGCGGACCATGCGCCAAATCTGCCCGATGCGCCGGCTTTCAGAGCATGTGGTTGATCCCAGCTACGGGCCACGCGACCCGACGCCGTATTGTCGTAAGCCTGTGACCAGGTGTAACTCAGCCACCATTGCAACGAGAGGTCGGTGGGGCTGTTGATGCTCACCTCCACGCCCCGCGTACGCGCAGAGCTCGCATTGATCTGAATGCGGTCGGCCCGCAGATCGGGTAAGAGCACGAGAGAATCGAACAGGTTCTCAAAGCGCGGCTGAATTGAACGTACCGTCTTGCGGTAGGCCTCGAGACGTATTTCGTGCTCGGAGGGAAGGCGGTGGGTCAGGGTGATAATCGCATGTTCGCTGCGCTGGGCGGCCGCAAATTCTGTGACGCCCGCATCAATCTGCAGTTCATTGACCTCCTGCGCCTGGTAGTAGCGCCCAAAGCTCAAGCGCAAGTCTGTGCGCGCGTCGTGCCGGTAGAGCAGGTTGATGCGCGGACTAACTTGATCGTCGTCGGCGGCCGTTGTGTAAGTTTGCGCATCCCAGCGCAGGCCCATATCCGCGATCCATTTGCCGCGTTGCATGCGCACGGCAGCGTGGACGGCGTATTGTGTGCCTGCGGGGTTTGCCGTCAGATTGCGCGCGGTCGCATCGTTGACCGGGGCGAGTTGCTCAAACTGTGGCGTCAGCGCAAGGCTTGAATCATAACGGTAGAGCGCGTTTAAACGCCGCGCCGAAAACCCGGTCGTTGCGCTCCAGTGAGTGCGGGGTTGCCACTGCCACAGCTGCTCAAGCGCGCCAATCCTGAACGCACGACGGTCGTCAACGCTGCCCATTGCCTCGCCCACGGCGTTCAGTGCACCCTGGCGTTCGTTATCGATATCGGTGTGTGAGATTACCGTGCGACTCGTTAACTTCTCAGACCACGCCGTGTCGATGCGCAGCCAGACGTAGCGATTGTTGTAGGCGGCCTGAGCACTTTCGTCAGGCAGATCGTTGAGCGTAATACGATCACGACTGATCAATGCGTTGAGTGCAAACCTGTGGCGCGTACCAATCTGTTGAGCCGCATGCGCTAACACTTCGGAGAAACGCGGCTTGCCGTAATTGATGTCCAGAGCGTCGAGGCTAAGATCAAGGTTGCTGCGGCGAGCGCTGATCAGCCATTCGCCGGTGCTCCATTGGCCGAGTGAGGTGATGGACGCGTTCAGCGTACTCATTTCAATTTGCCACGGCGGTTGCTGCGCCGGGTCGGCCAGTGAGATGTCGACGACAGAGCTCATGCGGTCGCCAAACTGTGCGCCGAAGCCACCGGCGTAGTAGTCGATATGTTCTATTGCCGCGGCGTTGATTACGCTGGCTGGCGCGCCAAAGTCTTTCAGGTGGAATGGTTCGTACAGCCGCAGGCCGTCCAGCATCACCAACTGTTCATTGAGATCGCCGCCGCGCACGTGGCTGCGTGCTGAGATGCCGCCACCCGCCGTGCCGGGCAGCATCGTGATCGCGCGCAGCGGTTCGCGTCCAAGCAGCGGCAGCGTATCGAGGGTGTCGCGATCGAGAGTGCGGCGCTCTGCCAGCGACTCATTGGCCAGTCGATGCCGACTGGCGCTAACGATGATTTGTTCCACGGGCGGTGGCGTAGTGTCAGCCACCTCGGTTGACGGTGCTGGCGCCCGGGTTATTTTCGAGCCACGTACGACCAACCACGTTTGCGCTGGTCCGGCACGCAGAGCCAGACCCAATGCGCCAAGTTCCCTCCGCAAAACGACGATTGGATCATCGCGCTGCGCATTCAACTGGATGGTGTAATCGCGGGCAACGACGTCTTCGCTGTAGATGACGCGCACACCTTGTTCGATGCTGAGCGTCAGATAGTCACGCAAGTTTACGACGTCCTGCGCCTGCGCGCCGGATGCCATAAGAGCGAAGAAACCAAGTGCAAGCCTGCCGAAAACCGCCTTCATCTGCGGAGTGTAGCGAGAATGCCGCTAAATTATTGCGGCGATTCAGACGTAACGACAATCTGCGTGGGCGTCACGCTGATATTTTGCGCCAGTGCCGTGGTTGGAATAACGGCGGCCAGCGATTGCTCGGGCGTAAGTTGGTCAATATTGCCGCGCAGCCTGACCGTCTGGGCCGCGGTCTGTGCCGCGCGCTCACGATAGATTAGATGGCGTCCCGTCTCGCGTGCGACCCAGCCAAGATACGCGTGCAGCGATATATCGTTGATGTCGAAAGCGGGGGCGAGCGCCTCGGCCCAGCCCCATAGGTCGTCATCAATGCCAATGGTCACCCGTTCCACGTCACTCGAATCCGCGGTGGCGTGCAGTTGCACAAGCGCGGTTGCCGTGTGCCGCTGTTGCGCTCGAATCAGGTCAACGCGGCCTTCACGTACGCGTACATAAAGTTCTTGTGCAGCGACTTGCAGCGAAAACTGGGTCCCGATTTCGCGCGCCGTTCCAAGCGCGGTATCAATGCTGAGCGGTGCGCGTGCGAGATTCGTGGAGCCAGCGTCGACATAGAGGCGGCCGCTGTCCAGCGTCAGCTCAGATCCACTGAGGATATGCAGCCGCGTACCGTGATCCAGTCTGACCGTACGCGCGGGGCCCATGCGTAGTGTCAGCGTGCCGGATGAACCCGTTTCAATGACGTCGCCCGCGTGGAATTGTGTTTCAGGCAGCAGCCGATTGCCGTTAACTCGCGGCGTGCCAGACAGCCGTTCTACCGCGGCACTGAGTTGTGTCGCCAAGCCGACCGGTGCCTCCTTTGGCAACCCGAGGCCAAGCCACAGCGCCAGCCCCAAGAGCGCAGTGGCCGCAATCCCAATGGTTTGTCGGCGGCGGAATTTGCGTTTGGCGAGCGCATCGTCGAACGCTTTGCGTACCTCGCGCTTCGCACGTTCGTGTGCGAGTGGTGCGACGACCTCGCGTGCACCCGCGTGACGAATTAGATCGCCAATCTTGTCGTGTTCCTGTGTCACTTGAGTACCTGTTTGGCGTCGATGCCGTACAACGATTCAAAGCCATCGCGAAATGCTGTGCGTGCGCGAGCAAGGAGCGACTCGGCCGCTTTGTCCGAGATCTCCAGCGACCGGGCAATCAAGGCGGTGCGTTCACCTTCGATGTATTTCATCTCAAGGGCGCGCGCGTAGCGCAGGGGCAGATGATCGAGCACCAGTTGAACCAGTCGGTTGATGTCCGCAGCAGTGCGCGCGTTCTCAGGCTGGTAGTCGCTGTTCGTGATGGCCTCAAGCGCCGACTGTACGGCGGGCGAGTCCTCAAACAATGTGTGCCGCGCGGGATCTGTGCTGTGGCGGCGATATTCGGTGGCGAGCGTATTGCGACAAATTTGGCACAGCCACGTCAGCAGAGAACTGTCGCCACGGAATTGATCCATTTTGTACATAACATCGCACAGCGTTTTCTGCGCGACGTCTTCGGCCATCGCATGGTTGCCGTCGGTTCGCGCCAATGCGAACCGGGTAAGACGTGGAAAGTAGGTGTCGAAAAACGTATCGAAGGCTGCGCTATCGCCACGGAGGATGCGCGCCACGAGGCGTCGATCGAGCTCAAGTTGTGAAGGCGGGTCTTCCACGTCACAAGTTTAGACGTGATGGCACAGGAAAATCCCTCGCCGCGAGGGATTTCGCCTGGTGGGTACGTCTAACCGGTTAAGGCGCGGCACTGTGCACGCGTCACTGCGAGGACAAATTTTGCTGCGATTACGGTTCTGGCGCCATTTGGCGCACATTTTTGGCTCCGTGCTTCTCGCACTGACCTTGTGTATGGCGGCGACCACATCGTCCGCCCTTGATTTGGATGTGCACCGTGGTCAGGTTGTCTTGCTCGATTTTTGGGCGTCCTGGTGTGCCCCGTGCCTGCGGTCTTTTCCATGGATGGAACAAATGCAATCCCGATACGGGTCGCAGGGATTGGTGGTTATTGCCGTCAACGTAGATCGCGAGCGGGCGGCGGCAGAGAAGTTCTTGACCGATGCGCAGATAAATTTCGAGGTCATGCTGGACGGCGGCATCGACCTGGCAAAACAGTTTGAGGTAAGGGCGATGCCCACCAGCTTTGTAATTGGTCGTGACGGCAAAGTTGCCGTTCGGCACATGGGTTTCAAAGTGCGCGAAAAAGACGCCTACGAAGAGACGCTGTTGCGTGCCCTCGCGCAGCCATTTACCGATCAAAACGGCAGTGAGTAATTTGATGAACAAGGTATTGATGCTGATCAGTTCAGCTATGGTGTTTGGGGTCACGGGTTGTAGTCACCTTGGCGTCGAACCGTGGGAGCGTGACGTGCTGGCGCAAGAATCGATGCTGCTGGGCGAAGATGCGCTGGACGCGTCCATTGACGACCACATCTATTTCAGCAAAGAGGCATCCAGCGGTGGCCGCGGTTTCGGCGGCGGCGGCTGTGGGTGTAACTGATGGCTGCGATTGACAAGGCACTGGCGGCAGCGACCTGTGCACTGCTCGGATCAGCGGCGCCAGCGCACGCGCAGGACGTTGATCTGTGGGAAATTGACAGCGGATTGCTGTTCTATGGCGAGAGCGATAGTCGGGTGCAGGATGTCAGTCTTAACGTTGTTGCCACGCGCGACTTCGAGGATGAGCGCGTGTTGGGCTTGTCCCTTTCGGTCGACACGCTGACCGGCGCTTCGGCCAGCGGTGCGACTGCGGAGAATCGTCCGCAGACGTTTACCAGCCCCTCGGGTAATGCGACGTATACGACCGGCGCGGGCGAAGTGCCGCTCGACAACACGTTCCTCGATACCCGTGTTGCTGTCGGTGCATCGTGGTCGCAACCTTTGAGTCGTAATTTTGCGGTGAGTACGGGTTTTAGCGCATCGACCGAATACGACTATTTGCATTTGGGTCTCAATGCTGCGCTAACGCGGGATTTCAATCAGCGTAATACGTCGCTGGCGCTCGCCATTGCTCTTGCGCAGGACACCTGGGAGCCGGTAGGCGGCGCCCCCGTTGGCCTGTCGAGAATGCTGGACGTTGGCGATCAGTCGAACAAGCGTGGCGATGACAGCAAAGATATAGCCGATGTCCTGATCGGCGTAACCCAGGTCATTAACCCCAATATGGTCGCGCAATTTAACTACTCATTGAGTAATTCCAGCGGCTATCTCAATGACCCGTACAAGATTATAAGCGTAGTGGATGCCGTGACGGGTGACACGCTAGCCAATACGAGTGCGGATGGACCAGACGGTGTCTATCTGTATGAAAGCAGGCCCGATAAACGAACCAAACACAGCGTCTTTGCTCGTAGCAAAATTAATTTTGGCGGTAACGTGGCCGATCTGTCCTATCGCTTTATGACCGACGACTGGGACATTACGTCGCATACGCTGGAAGGGCGCTACCGTATTGCGCTGGGTGAGGGCAGCTACATTGAGCCGCACTTGCGCTATTACATGCAGTCCGAGGCCGATTTCTATCGCGCGTCGCTGGTCGACTCGCAGCCGCTGCCCGCATTTGCCTCGTCCGATTTTAGATTGGGCGATTTCGACGCCTGGACCGTCGGCACGAAGTTCGCACGCGTCAACCGTCGGGGCGACGAATGGAGTGTGCGCCTGGAGTACTACCTGCAAACGGGAAGTGTTCCTGCAAATCAGATTGTGGGCAATCAGGCGTCACGTGAACAGTATCCGGACTTGAGTGCAGTCATTGCACAATTTAGCTACAAATTCGGTTTCTGATTCGCTCACGCTATCCCGTGAGGACGGCTATTGGCGCGCTGCTTTTCAGGCTATGGCAAGTCCTTGCGAGCTGCTGCTCGACGGCGAGTCAAGAGCGACTGCGCAACGCGCCGGCGAGATCGTCTTTGCGTGTGCGCAACGTATCGAGCGACACTTCAGTCGCTATCGTGATGACAACATCGTCCACCAAATCAATACCAGCGAGGGGCGGCCGGTAAAGCTCGACGATGAGACCGCGCGTCTGCTTGATTTTGCCACCACGTTACACACGTTGTCCGACGGCGCCTTCGATATTAGCAGCGGGGCGTTACGCCGGGTTTGGCGCTTTGACGGTGGCAGTCATCTGCCGGCGCCCGACGCGGTAAAGAAGGTGCTGGCAGATGTCGGTTGGCAGCGTGTTGAATGGAACGCACCAACCCTGCGCATGGCGCCGGGGATGGAAATTGATCTGGGCGGCATTGGTAAAGAGTACGCGGTCGATCAGGCCTTGGCGGCGGTTACGGCATTCACGTCGGCCAGCTGTCTGGTTAATTTCGGCGGCGACCTTGCGGTGAGCGGGCCGCGTGCCAACGGTCAGGGCTGGCGTACCGGTGTCGAAAGCACGGGTGGCGATGCACCTGAGCACTTGCTGCAAATCAAGCGTGGTGCGTTGGCGACCAGTGGCGATGCGCGGCGCTACGTACTGAAAGACGGCGTGCGCTACTCGCACGTGCTGGACCCGCGCACGGGATGGCCGATAGAGGGTGCGCCAGGCTCTGTTACGGTGGCGGGCGACAGCTGTACGCAGGCGGGCATGTTGGCAACACTCGCTTTGCTGCGCGGCGCGCAGTGCGAGGCCTTTTTAGCGGAACAAAAAGCGTCTTTCTGGGTGCAAAGAGCTTAGCAACTACGCGTCTGGCTTGACTCGCGCCTGCAATGCGCCGCTGATTTGATCGAGTGCGAGAATAGGAAGCATAAACGCCCTACCCGAAGTAGTGCAAACGAGCCCCCGAACTGAAAATAGAGTGAAAGTCGTGCGAGCGTTTGGTGGGGAAGGCTAGGGGAGTGTATTGGTCAAGAAGCAAAACGGCGCAAAGCGCTTAGCTTTACGCTGATGACCCGAACTCGCGACGAGCGCGGGCTCGGGTGAGCGGATAGATACTC
>JBGCEL010000110.1:0-14783 GCA_045106455.1 Gammaproteobacteria bacterium | reverse complement strand
CCGGGACCCGGCGGCTGGAAGAACGCGGCACGCAGTACGCCCAGATCAACAAAGTTCACGACCTCATCGCCGTTGAAGTCTGCATCAAGACCTGAACCGTTGCTAAAGAACGCCGCGCGTAGCAAACCAAGGTCCACGGCGTTCACGACGTCGTCGTTATTGAGATCGGCATCGCAGGCATTGCCGTAGCCGTCACCGTTGGTATCACGCTGGTCCGCGTTACCCACCAATGTGCAGTTGTCGACACTGTCGCCCACGCCGTCCCCGTCAGTATCCGCTTCGCTTACAGGAAAAATAAAGTTGCTGGTGAACTCGTTGGTAACAAACAGGTTGTCAACGTAGTCCTGATCGACCGCTTCACCCGCAATCGTGACGTTGTCCAGGACAAAGTCGCGAATGCCACCGAACTGCGATCCGACTAGCCGATTCGGCAATTCGAAGTTTGGCGTAGAGGCAACGCTTATATTCTCAAAGCGAACACCCGCCCAGTCGTCCATCTTGTATTGATCGTCCTCAGGGCCGGGGCCAAAGCTGTCGAGGCCGGAGAAACCGATCAGGTAACGATGCGGATTGGGATCAGAGAACGTGATGTTGCGAAACACGACATGTTGCCCGGTGTTTTGGGTTTCGCCATTCACACGGTACGGCGAATCGGGCGGCAGGGTTGCGTTGGAAAAACCACCCGGCGTGCCAATGACACTGAATGAGTCGCGTGCCCGTCCACCAAATACACCACGTGCAAACAAAATATCGATGTCCTCGACCACCAACTGCTGGGGCAGACCCGCCGGATAATCTTCGCCGCGGTCTCCGGTAATGAAAGACGTTCGCAGCGACGTTCCGTTGACGTCGGACCAATACGAAGTGCGTGCGATCTTCATGCCACGCACATACGTGCCGTCGTCCTGGGTACGCACGAAGCTGTCCAAAATGTGACCATTGCCTTCGGCCGAGACGCCGTCGTTATTCACACGCCAGCCTATAATCTTGACCCATTTGATGTAGTTCTCGGTCGCGTTAAGAAGCCGGCCATTGAGATACACACCGTGATGCGGCTGGTCCACCACCGTCACGCCTTCATACACACTATTGCGTGCATTTCGCACGTCCAGCATACGGAACTTGTTGGTCGCGTTGCCGGCAATCGTCTCGTGGGGATAATGGTCCGGATGGGCGATCCTGTTGCCGGAAAGCGAGCCGTGCCCGAACACGCGTATGAAGCGGCTGACGGCCGCGTCGTCGTCATCGTTGAGGTTGCCATAAACGATGGCGTCGCCCGGGATATAATAATCTGTGTAGCTCTGGAGCAGATGCTGATCGCCCAGCAGCCACTCGTTATTCTGACCTGTGCCCAGGTGATGCACGCCGGGTTTGAAATATAGCGTGTCCCAAGGACCGTCGACCGGTGGCAACGTGCCGGGCTCAACCACAAACACGTTCGGATCGTCCGGGTTTGGCTTATCCAGAATATAGGGGTTGGCGAAAATAGTGACCGAGTGCATACCAACATCCGGTCCATCCACTTTGGTGCGAAACGGAAACGCTTCGTCGTTCCAGCCAAATTCCGTCGCGCGCGGCGCGTTTGAGCCCGAGAGTTCGCCGTTGATATCCACGGCAATCAATGCCGGGTTATCGAGCGAGACAATCGCCCTGCCATCCACAATGGCAACTTGGGCTCTGTCCGCCGGATAAACCAACGCCGAGTTAATATCAATGCCGCTGCCGGGCAGTGCAGATATTTCAACTTCGATTGGCGTATCTGCGCCCATCTCAAAGTTGGTGTAGGTGTGACTCCAGCCGCCGATGAACGATGTGTAGTAGCCGCGTTCATTTTCATTTGCCGGGTCAAACTTTGGCAGATCAGTGAACCACGCAAAGGGCGACTGCCAATGACTTGAGCCCGCTTCGCGCACGCGGAATCGGTACTTTGGCGATTCCTCCAATCCCGCAACGGGCGGGTAGACGTTGATGCCAGCGCCTGCCTTGTTGAAGGTGAACGAGCGAACGGCGTAGCCGCCGCTAAACACCATATAAAGATCGCGTTCACCTTCGGCTTGCGCACTAATGGCGGCGCTAAATGGCACAAAATTGTTCTGTGCACCCGTATCGTCAATATTCACGGTACCGACCTTGACGCCGTTCAAGGGATCATCGAGAAACAAGTCGATCGAACCGGTGTTGCCATTGCTGGCTGCCTCGATCGTCACCGAAGCCGGGTCGGCGCCGAAGGCAAAGTTCTCAAATGCCACCCAGTTACCGTTTTGAAGGTTGTCGATCACCTGACCATTGACCCGAATCTGGGTGTCGTCCCCCACGTTCGATTCGTTGGTAAACGTCGTGGCAGCCACCTGCTCGTCAACTCGGGTGGGCGCCGCATCGAAAACGAAACTCTCGATATTGAAGCCACCGGTGAACACGAAATACAGCGAGTGCACACCCGTCACACGATTGCTGATGCGCGTTGAGTCGAATACCTGGTAGTCGTCCCAGCCACCCGTGTCGGTCACATTGATAAAGCCGATCAGTTCACCACCGGTGCCGGGCGCATCAACGTAAATCTTGACAGTCCCCAATTCGTTGGGTGTGGCTCCTACAAGGGTGAGGTCCGTCGCGCCGTGCGGGCCAAAATCGAAATCCGCATACTCAACCCAGCTACCGTCTTGCAGGAAACCCAGTCGATCGCCGTCAAGTGGCCGAATGGTGCCGTCATCGCCCGGATTGGATTCCGCAGTGAACAGTCCGGCCGCAAACACGGTACCGAGATCGGATGATGCCATTGCAGACGACTCGAGTCCGCCCAGCGCAGTGGCGAACAAGACGGCGGCAAACACGGCTTTAGGCCTGCGGCCTCGGAATTTGAAATGCGCTTTGGTCATTGCAATTACCCCAATGATTAATTTTTACGAAGAAGTCGGTCCTATTATGTGGCGACAGCACAAAATTTTTTCGCCATAAAATTTCATCCTGCCGCAGGGCAATGATCTGCATACGGTTTTTTGAATTAGACGGGAGGCGATTGTGGCCAATCAGCCCCAGAATGCTTTCAAGTCTGGCGTCAATCCCGGCCGCGAGGGGACAAGTCAGGGGTCAGAGCGTCGTTTGCGATACGTCGGCAACCGAATCGAAAACGGCGCCGTGACATCGTCCTCGACATCGAGGTCGGCGTAAAAACCACGGGCCAGCGGCAGGTTGTCCATCATCGGGATGCCATCTTCTTTGCGTGTTACCAATGCGCTTTGGAGTCTCTGGCCCACGAAGCGGACATTCGACGGCACCGTGCTTTGACGCTTTTTTGACCGTCCAGTGCGCGGGCCGTCGGTAGAACATCGACCGATGGATTCCCACACAGTCGCACGCTCGGCTAATGGTCTTACACTAACTCTTTGGTCAACTCGCGTCGCTGAGTCGGCGTCAGAGCTTTTTTGCGATGACATCCTTCATGGCCGTGTTCTCAAGCGCGAGATCTTCGTACATGCGCTTTAGCTTGGCGTTCTCCGCCTCGAGCTCACGCACGCGCTTAAGATCTGACGCCTCCATGCCACCGTATTTGGATTTCCATTTGTAATACGTGGCATCAGACACGTCGTGCTCGCGGCAAATATCTTTAACTTTCATTCCCGCATCGGCTTCTTTCAGAATCGCGATGATCTGGGACTCGGTGAATCGGCACTTTCTCATGTGAACCTTCTGGCACTGAAATTTCTTTGGTACAGAGAAATAAAAATAAATGTGCCAGAACGTGTGATTGGGCCGCGTGGCCGATTTGAACCTAGTTTTGGCCGCCGATGGCCTGTTTTCGCTGAGAGTATGTGGCTATGCTAAATAAAATAGAGAAGCCGCTGGAATAGCGCATTTAACTGTGCGGGCTCTAGTAAAACTAAGTGCCGAGAAAGTTTGCCCAAGAATGCAAACGAATGGCACAGGAGGTTTTCGGATCAGCAATGCACAGGATTCCGAAACGAGGTCCGGTTCCAAGACTGAATCGGCTGGCAACATGGGTTTATTAATTGAAGCTAAGGAGTGCGCCTGAACGGCACTCCTTAAAAGTGAGACGCGTACCAAGCAGCTCGGCGACCCGTTAGCGAGGGTCTCAGGGCATGCGAAGCCTAGTGCTGTCAGCGACTGACTGATTACAAGTCGGCACTGAGCGCTAGCTTCAGCGTGGTACAAAAAAATAAGGCTGCTACCGAGATCCAAGTAATCGAGGTGGCGCATTCAAGACAAGCCAACCATAAGCTACATAATAATTGAGCTCAATAATAATAAGGAGCGCTCGTTCTATGTCCAAGAAAACTACAGAAGCAACGCCTTTTTTGTCGTCGAAGACGGTCAGCAAAATCGAACCGATAGCGGTGATTGGGTTTAGCGGCCGATTCCCCGGCGGCGCCAACTCTCCGGAGGCACTGTGGGATACGCTGCGCAGTGGTCGCGATGCCGTGAGCGACGTCGACGGCCAGCGATGGGATCTGGGTTGGCATAACCCGAATAGCAAGCGGGCTGGGCGAGTTTACACACGTGCGTGCGGAATGCTCGATCAGGTAGACGGTTTTGATGCTGACTTCTTCGGCATTTCGCCGCGTGAGGCGAAGCAGATTGACCCGCAGCAACGTTTATTACTTGAGCTCGCATGGGAAGCGTTTGAGAGCGCGGGAGAATCGCCGCGCGCTGTGGCAGGCCGCGACGTGGGTGTATACGTTGGCATCAGCAGCAACGACTACGCGCAGATGTCGGGTGCCGGCTGGCCCGACGCATACTCGAACATTGGCGTGTCGTTCAGCATCGCTGCGAATCGCCTTTCTTACGTTTTCGATTTACACGGACCGAGTCAGGCTATCGACACGGCGTGCTCGTCCAGCATGGTTGCCATCCACCAGGCCTGTCAGGCAATCTCCCGCGGTGAGTGCGAGTCTGCGTTGGCTGGCGGCGTAAGTGTGCTGTGCGATATCCGTCCGTGGCTTGGTTTCTCCCGTGCTTCCATGTTGTCACCGGACGGTCGCTGCAAGAGCTTCGATGAAAGCGGTAATGGCTACGTGCGTTCTGAAGGCGGTGGGCTAGTTCTGCTTAAACCGCTTGCGGCGGCGGAGCGCGACAACGACGATATCCGTGCGGTGATACGCGCGACTGGCATCAATTCCGATGGCCGCACAATGGGCCTTGCGATGCCAAACGGTGATGCACAGGCTTCGCTGCTTAAAGATATTTACGATTCTGTGGACATTGCGCCTGAGGATGTTTTCTACGTTGAAGCGCATGGCACGGGTACCTCGGTCGGTGATCCCATCGAATGCGGCGCACTCGGTCGCGTGCTGGGTGAGCCGCGCGCAGATGGTAGCGCCTGCCTCATTGGCTCGGTTAAATCGAACATCGGGCACCTTGAGCCCGCATCGGGCATCGCGGGGCTAACCAAAGTGCTACTCGCGCTCGACAAGCGCGAGCTGCCGGCCAACCTGCACTTCAATACGCCAAACCCGAAGATTGACTTCGACGGTTGGAAGCTGCGCGTGGTCGACGAGCCCGTTGCGCTGCCCGAACGAGACGACCCGATCGTGATGGGAGTGAACTCATTTGGATTCGGCGGGACCAATGCGCACGCCATAATCGAGGAATACCGGCGGCCCACAGAACAGCAGCAGTCGCTGCCGCCGCCCCCATTTTTTCTTCTTTCAGCCAGTTCAGAAGGGGCTCTGAGGGAACTCGCGCAGGCTTACATCGCGTTGCTGCGTGAGCCCGATGCGGATTTCGCTACGATCGCCCATGGTGCCGCGAAGTGCCGCGCCACCCTGCGTTTGCGCCTGTTAGTGGACGCCACCACCGCCGCTGACGCCGCGGACAAGCTGGAAGATTGGCTGGCCGATGAGAATCGCGCTGGCGTCGCCGTAGGCGAGGCAGATGCCGACCACGTCAAATGCGCTTTTGCGTTTTCCGGTAACGGACCGCAGTGGTGGGGCATGGGCCGCGAACTGATGGCTGAAAATCCGTTGTTCCGCGACCAGATTGAGTTAATCGATGCGTGTTTTGCTCCTCTGGCAGGTTGGTCTCTCATCGAACAGATGACCAAGCCGGAAGAGGATTGCAACATGGAAGACACGCAGGTCGCGCAGCCACTGCTGTTCGCTCTGCAGATGGGTCTGGTGCGTATCCTTGAGCAGGCCAACGTGCGTCCGGACGTCGTGCTCGGTCACTCCGTCGGCGAGGTGGCTGCGGCTTGTGCTTCCGGTGCGTTGTCGATCGAAGAGGCCACGCGCGTCATCTACTACCGTTCGTGCGCCCAGGCTGCCACAGCAGGTCAGGGCAAAATGGCGGCGTTGGGTATCGGCGCCGAGGCAGCCGCGGAGTTCATCGAAGACTCCAGCGGTTGGGTGGAACTGGCGGCGGTCAATGGTCCGAGCGCCGTTACGGTGGCGGGTGATGAGCTGGCGTTGCGCAAACTGGTCGAGCGCGTGACCGAAGACGGCAAATTCGCGCGCCTTCTGAACCTGAACTATCCGTTCCACACTAAAGTTATGACGCAGATTCGCGACCAGCTTGTCAGCGATCTGGCCGGGCTTGCACCCGTGAACGGCGATATCGAGTTTGTGTCGACCGTGACCGGGGCCAGCATGGCCTGTACCGAGCTCGACGCCGAGTACTGGTACGACAACGTGCGCGAGCCGGTTAACTTCCACGCGGCCGTGGCCAACACCATGAAAGAACACGACGTGCGCTTGTTTGTGGAAATCGGTCCGCACCCGGTCATTAAAGACTACATTGCTCAGTCCGCGCGCGCAGAGGGTGCTGTTGTTGCCTCCTTGCCTACGCTGCGACGACCGGGCAAGGATGGACCTGAGTCGGATACGGCTAACATTGCCAAGGCTATTTCCGCGGCGCACGCACATGGGGTTGCGTCGATTGACGAGCTGTTTGTGCAACCAGCGACGCGTCCGCGCCTGCCCGTCTATCCGTGGCAACGCGAGCGCTACTGGCGTGGTGCGGTTGGTTTGCCGGACAGCTTCTTCCCGACGGAGCGAGCCCACCCTCTGCTTGGTGCGCGCTTGCCGAGTCAAGATTCGACCTGGGAGAACCCGATCGACAAAAACCTGCAAGCATTTCTGCAGGACCACGTGGTGCAAGGTTCTGTCCTGTTCCCGGGCGCAGGTTACATTGAGCTGTCGACCGCTGCCGCGCTTGAGCAGCACGGCCACGATAAGATCATAGAGTTGGAAAATTTCTCTATCCTGCGGCCCTTGGTCCTGAATGAAGAGACCGATCCGATTTTGCAGACGGTTATCGATGCGCGTGACGGCACGACGCAAATCAGCTCGCGCAGTGACCGCTCTTCGATGGAGCAACAGGTGCACGTGCGCACACGAATTAGCGTCATCGACGCGCACGCCTCAGCGCAAATCGACCTTGCGCAGCTGCGCGCGCGTTTGCCCGTGGATGTCGGCGCCGAGGAACACTACCGCGAGTCTATGCGTCGAGGTCTCGAATACGGACCGATGTTTCAGGGTGTGCAGCAAGTCATGCTCAGCACCGAAGATGCCGAGAAGCGTGAATCGCTGGCCCGGGTGCAGCTTGACTACTTAAACAATGAGTCCGCGCTAGCCGCCTACCGATCGCACCCGGCGATCTTCGACAGCTGCCTGCAAGGTTTGATTCCGCTTGTTGCGCAACTCGACAAGCGCAATGTCAGTGTGATTCCAATTTCGTTTGAACGCATGCGCAGCTACGCGTCTTTGCCGCCCGAAGTGTTCTGCCACTGCGAGATCCTGCGTGAGTCGGGCCGTTCTGTACTGTGTAACCTAAGTATGTACGATCCCGATGGGCGCTTGCTCCTGGAAGTGACGCACGCGCGCTGTCAAAAGGCCAACCTGACCGGCGCGGCGACATCGCCATTGACTGTAGAGTCGTGGCGTCCGGATTCCGCTTGCGTAAGACAGGGTGCGTTGCCCCCTGTGCCCGAGGCGCACGTCTTGGCAGAGTCGACCAATGCCGCGATCCCGCTGCCGATCAACAAAGTGCTGGAGCGCCTCATAGCGCTTTACATTGCTGATGCGCTAGACGAGCTGCGTCCGCCGACCGAGACATTCACGCTGGCAGACTTTGCACGCCACGCGCGCATCGGTCGCGCCCAGGGCAAGCTGCTCAAGCACGTGCTGTCCGTGGCTGAGGTGGCCGGTATGGTCACCCGCGACGGTGACCTGTGGTCGTTCGTCGCAGCCGAACGCGAGTCGGTACAAGACCTGTGGCGCGACACGTTTACAGCGCACCCGGCGTGCCAGGCCGAGCTGCTGAGCCTGGCCGAGGCTGGCGAGTCACTGGCTCAACGGTTGCGCGGGCAGGAATGTCCGCCGCCGAGCGACGCACTGCTGGCACAGCTCGACGACATGTCGCCGTCGGCTGCTCAGGTCAATGTGCTAATGCGCAGTCTGATTTCGAACATCGTGAGCGCGTGGCCGCAAAACCGGCCGCTGCGAATTCTCGAGATTGGCGGTGGCCACGGCGGACTGACCAGCCAAATTTTGGCTCTGTTGCCGACGCAACGAACCGACTACGTCTACACCGACAGCGATGAAACACTCATCGCGCGAGCCGAGAAGCGTTTCGCTGCGCACCAATTCCTGCGTTGTCAGACGTTGGATCGCGAGGTTGAATTCGCGGAGCAGGGCATTCCTGACGCCTACTTTGACCTGGTGCTCGTCACTAACCCCGCTGTGCTTGACGATGCGTCGCCGGTGTCTCTGGAGGCGCTGTCTCAGGTAATGTCCGATCAGGCGCTGCTGATGGTGAAAGCACTGGCACCTGGCTACGCCGAGCAGTTGCTGACCGAGCGTCCAGTCGTGCTTGATGAAAACCAGCTTGAGCAAGCCGGTTTCGAGCGCATTGTTCGCGCGGGGAACGAGCGCGCCGCGTTTGTGCTGGCTCACGCGCCGGCGCGCCGGCCGAAAGACGCCGCGGTGACCATCGACGAAGCAAGTCGCTTTACCATTTTCGCCGAGGCCCCCGACGGTCTTGCGGCCCGACTTCTGCAATCGCTTGAAGCGGCGGGTCATACGGTTTTTTGCCGTGATCTTGCGCGTTTTGTCGACGATGTCGAGACCGGTGAGGAACACTCAGTCGATGCAACGCTCGAACGCGAGATTGCACAGCTTCGGAGCGACAAGTCGCAGTACGTTGTCGTGCTGGCAGCGCCTGCCAACGCGGAAGGTTCCCTGCTGGAAGCACAGTCATCACGTGCGCTGGCCACAGTGCGACTGGTGTCGGCGCTTGAGACAGCGCGCGATGACCGCGAGTGCAACCTGACGATCGTCACCCGCGGTGCGTTCGGCACGGCCTTTGGCGACGGTCCCCTGTACCCGGCCGATGCAGCACTGTTCGGGCTTGGTCGTGTTATTAGTAACGAGCACTCCGGGCTGGACGTGCGTTGCGTAGATTTGCACGCGGCCAAAGACTCGAGCGACGCGGCGGGCTGGCTTGCTGACGAGCTGCGCGGTCGCGACATCGAGACCGAAGTTCAAATTGTTGACGGCCATCGCTTTGTCAATCGCGAGGGCATCAATTCACTGGCTGACGAGGCGCGCGATGCGGGACTCAAGGCAGAGAGTTTCGCGTTAGATTTCGTCCCGCAGGGCGGGATTGATTCGCTGCATTTACGCGAGCTCAAGCGGCGCAAGCCCGGTACCGGCGAGGTCGAGATTGAAGTCAAGGCAGCCGGCCTGAACTTTCGCGATGTCATGTGGTGCATGGGCATGCTGCCGGAAGAGGCGGTAGAGCACGGCTTCTCCGGGGCCACCATCGGCATGGAGTGCGCCGGCACGGTGGTCGGCGTGGGTGCGGGTGTTGAGCACCTCGCCCCGGGCGATCGAGTGCTGGCGTTTGCGTCGTCGTGTTTCGGCACGCACGTGACCACAGCCGCCAAGTCGGTGGCGCTGATGCCCGACAACATGTCTTTCGCAGAAGGCGCGACTGTGCCGACTACTTTCCTGACTGCCTGGTACAGCCTTGACTATTTGGCGCGGGTGCAGCCTGGAGAAACGGTACTGATTCACGGCGCCGCCGGCGGTGTTGGGCTTGCGGCCCTGCAGATAGCCAAGCTGAAGGGTGCGCGAACAATCGGGACGGCGGGCTCGCCGATCAAACGTCGCATGCTGGAGCTTATGGGCGTTGACCACGTTTTGAACTCGCGCTCGCTGCAGTTTGCCGACGATGTAATGGCATTGACCGATGGTCTCGGAGTTGACGTTGTACTCAACTCGCTGGCCGGTGAGGCCATTCTCAAAAATCTGAATTGCCTGCGGCCGTTTGGGCGCTTCCTTGAGATTGGCAAGCGTGATCTTTACGACAACAGCCGTATCGGCCTGCGTCCGTTTCGCAACAATATTTCTTACTTCGGCATTGACGCAGACACGCTTCTAATCGAGCGCGCCGAGCTGGCGCAAAACATGTTCACAAGCATGATGGCGCAGTTTGAAAGCGGTGCCTTGCGCCCGCTGCCACACCAGGTTGTACCGATCTCGCGTGCGTCCGAAGCGTTCCGTGCGATGCAGCGTTCGCGGCACGTCGGTAAGCTCGTGGTGTCGCTGCAGGCCGATGATTTGGCAAGCTTGCCCGTCGTACGCGCTACAACGCCGATCACGGGCGACGGTACCTACCTTGTCACCGGTGGTCTGGGCGGCTTTGGTCTGTCGACGGCCCGTTGGCTGGTCGAGCAGGGTGCGGATTCGCTGGCGCTTGTGTCGCGCAGCGGCGCGACACGGGATGAGGCAATCGAGGCGATCGCAGAATTCGAGCGCGAGGGCGTTACCGTACGCGCGTTCGCTGCCGATGTGTCCGACGCGCAGCAGGTGGCTACCATGCTTGAGGCGATCCGCGCCGACATGCCGCCGCTTAAGGGGATTTTGCACTCTGCGGCCGTCATCGAAGATGCGCCGGTTATGAGTATCGAGGGCGAGCAGCTTGAGCGCGTGTTCGGTGCCAAGATGGTCGGCGCGCATAACCTGCACGAGGCTACGCTTAACGACGAACTCGATATGTTCGTATTGTATTCGTCCTCGGCGGCGGTAGTCGGTAACCCCGGCCAGGGCGCTTATGTGGCAGCGAATCTGTACCTGGATGCGCTGGCGCAATACCGTCGTGCTCAGGGACGACCAGCTCTATCGGTCGGCTGGGGCGCGATTGCCGATGCCGGCTTCCTCACGCGTCACGAAAATGTACGCGACATGCTAAAGAGCCGCACGGGCCTGGACGCTACGCCGGCACGAGAAGCGCTGGAAGATCTCGGGCGCGTGGTGGCTGCTGGCTCCACGCGTGTGAGTGTGGCTCGCTTTGATCTCAAGCAGTTGCACAAAATGCTGCCCGCAGCGCGCGTGCCGCGCTTCTTGCCCATTGTGCCTAGCGATGCGATGTCGCTTCTTGAGAACGAAGAAACGATGGCCGATTTGCTCAAGTCCATTCCGCGCGCCGAACAGCGCGCGTTTATCAGCGACCGCGTGGTGGCAAGCACCGCACGCATTCTCGGCATGTCAGCCAATCAGGTCAACGTTCAACAACCGCTGGCTGAGCTTGGGCTTGACTCGCTTATGGCGGTAGAGCTTGCGACATCGCTTGAGCGTGACGTCGGCCAGGCAGTTCCTGTCATGCAGTTGATAAGCGCCGAGTCGCTGAACGCGGTGGTCGATTCTCTGGCGAAAACGCTGGGCGTGGTCGCGGGCGATGCCTCGGCCGCCGCTGTTACGGAGCAGTCGGCAGCTGAGCGGGTTGGCTAAGGCAAAACCAGTTGGCCTGATAGCGCCTTTGTTAACTGAGCGCGTGGCGACACGCGCTCAGTCTTCAGGCGCCTGATGGTCCGGGTAACACTATGTCAAAGCAAACTCCGACAATACAAACAGACACCGATGGCCTGCCGCTGGGTATGGCCCAGCGATCGGTATGGCTCGACAGTCATGTGGCTGGCTCAGGTGGCTACCTGCTTGGCGGTTGGGTTCGTACCAGTGACGACGTCGATCAACAAGCGTTACACGCGTCATTGCAACGTCTTGTGCGCCACCACGACGCGCTGCGCCTGCGCGTCGATCCACGGCGGCCGCGACAGTGGCTGGTTGATGACGCCCCGCTGCCGCTGGAGTGCGTTGAGCTTACACATTGCGACGATGAGGCGCATGCGGACGAGTTGTTCCTCGAACGCATCGCCGAGGTCTTTGCACGGCCCATGCCGTTTGGTGATGCGCCACTGTTTCGTATTTTGTTTGTCGATTGCGGTGCGTTTCGCTATGTGGGCTGGTGCTTTCACCACATTATCGCCGACTCAATTTCGGTGGCACTTGCATTGGACTACTGGCAGGCCGCCTATCGTAGCGCTATCGGGCAAGGCAATTCGCCGCCGGTGCAAACCTCCTTGGTCGACGCGCTGCAGGCTGATATGGCCTACAGTGAGTCCGCTGATTTTGCACGGGATCTGAAGTACTGGACGCGGCGTTTTCGCGCGTCGCCTCCGCCACTGATTGACGATCTGTCGCCGCGGCCCACGGCGCGCGCACTCGCGCGCACGGCAACGCGCCGTTGCGACAACACCGACGCGTTCAAGGCCGCTGCCAAGCAGCTTGATATGCCGCCGGCGCGCGCGCTGTTAGGTTTGTTCATGCTGGCGCTCGCACGGCGCTTCGGGCGCAGCGAAGTGGTGTGTGGCATGGCGGTACACCGTCGCAACCGACACACCATGCGCACGCTCGGCATGTTTGCAGGCGTTGTTCCGGTGCGCGTGGAGTTTGAACCCTGGTGGTCGGCTGCGGATTGTCTGCAAGCCTTTAGCGAGCAGACGACGAGCGACCTGCGGCATCATCGCTTGCCGCTGGACGTGTTGCGCCGCGAGCTAGAAAGTAACGGCGTGGCGAGTGCGCGGCTGTTCGACGTGGTCATGTCCTACGTGCCGGGCGTGTCTGCGTCACAGGATATCGACAGCACCTTGAAGGCGGGCGTAGTCAATAGTCGCGAAGCCTGCCCGGTCAGTTTTCACGTCACAGACGATCCGGCGACCGGCGAGCTCACGTTTAACATCACCATCAATCCGGACTTCGAAGACACGCTCGATCCGGATGCGCTGGCCGACCTGTTGCAGGACACGCTGGCTGCGTTTCTTGCCGACGAATGGATCAGCTTTGAATCGCTGCCGACCGCCGCCAGGTCTGAGCAGACTACGCTCGACGAGCTTGAGCTGACCACGGCCGAGTTCGAGAGCGGTCGTGTCGAGGCGCATTTCCTGCGCTGTGCCGCGCGACTGCCCGACCAAGTGGCTATCGTGGGCGTCGATGGCAGCCAGACTACCTATGCCGAACTCGATCGGGCCTCGGGCCGCGTTGCTGC
Organism: Gammaproteobacteria bacterium; assembly: GCA_045106455.1. Lineage (GTDB taxonomy): Bacteria > Pseudomonadota > Gammaproteobacteria > Steroidobacterales > JBCCMA01 > JBCCMA01. The sequence goes on along the minus strand of JBGCEL010000110.1, from coordinate 1,445 downwards.
TCATCTTGCAGCCAGCGGTCTGGCGTCTGGGGACGTTGTAGGCGTGCGCATGCCGCGGTGCGCCGACACGGTTATTGCGTTGTTGGGAATCTTGCGCGCCGGTGGCGTATATCTGCCCATGGATCCGTCTTATCCCGATGATCGTTTGGCGTACATGGCCGACGATGCGGACTTGCACTGCATCATCGAGTGTCTCGACGACATGGCGTCCGGAGATGTTCCGATACCGCCCGCGTTCGCAAGCGACGCCACAGCCGACGCCTACATTTGCTACACGTCGGGCACGACCGGCCGACCCAAGGGCGTCGCAGTTAGTCACGCGGCTCTTTTAAATCTGGCTTGGGCCCGCGATGCGCGGCACTGCCGGACGGAGTCGGGTGCCCGCGTTCTGGCCGGAATATCCGTCGGCTTTGACGTGTCAATCGAGCAGCTTCTGGTGCCTTTGTTGACCGGCGCCACGGTGGTTGTTGCGCCCGATTTGAAATTTCTCCGGCCGGCCGAATTCTGGTCGCTGATGCGCGAGCAACGCATAACGCACTTCAACTCAGTGCCGTCGTTCGTTGCGGCCATGCTGGCCGAGCCGCCCGAGGGCGAACTGGCGCTGCGCACACTGTTGCTCGGCGGCGAAGTGCTGAGTGGATCACTGGCACGACGTATCTTCGCCGCTCTGCCCAACACCGAATTGGTCAACGTGTATGGACCCACCGAGGCCTGCATTGAGGCGACCGCCTATCTGGTCACGCCAGGCGACGTGGATTCGCCCGGATTGCCAATTGGCCGCCCGTTGGCGAACTACATCGCAACCGTTCGCAGTTCCGAGATGCAGCGGGTTGGGGTGGGGGTTAGTGGTGAGCTTCTGCTCGGTGGACCGTCGCTTGCCAGTCGCTACGTCAATCTGCCCGACGAGACCGCCGCTCGCTTTGTCGATGATCCCGACGCGCCGGGAACCCGCCTGTACCGCACCGGCGATCGTGTTCGTTGGCGTACTGACGGTCAGCTGGAGTTTTTAGGCCGCGTTGACAGTCAGGTCAAAATTCGTGGTTTCAGGGTGGAGCCCGGTGAAGTTGAAGAAGTTCTCGCGCGCCAGGCTGGTGTGGACGAGGCCGCGGTTATCGCGCGCGTACAGCCGGCGGCTGCCGGTGGTGTCGACGATGTTGTGTTGCACGGGTTTGTTACCGGTGAAGTCGATGGCGATGCACTGCGCCAGCGTCTGCGTGGCGAGTTGCCCGAGTATATGCTGCCCGCGGTCATCGCGGTGCTCGATGCTTTCCCCCTGACGGTAAACGGCAAGCTGGATCGCAAGCGTCTGCCGGAGTTGTCGCGAGAGACGGCAACGAGTGAGTATGAGGGGCCGGTGGATGCGACCGAAGAGGCGGTGGTTGCGGCGATGACGTCGGTGCTGGAGGAAGAGCGCGGGTCGCAGTTGGGTCAGCCGATTGGACGTC
>JBGCEL010000109.1:0-15624 GCA_045106455.1 Gammaproteobacteria bacterium | reverse complement strand
ACTGGCACGGTTGCGGCAATGCCCGCCTTGCTCGCTCTGGCCGGTACCGCGGCGACGACGCTGCTGGCCGCCAAACTCTGGCTTCGACGCTGGCCGTATTTGCTCATGTTCACAGCTTGGCTCGGCTTGTCTGCCGTGGTCTATTTTTGGTCGCCTGGTTGATAGCGCTAAATTCGCGACGTGCAACGAAACGATCAATATCACCACCATGCAGATCAATGTACTGTGTGATTCACTTAACAAGCAGACGGCCGTAGCACGCTTACACGGTAAAGCTCATGAAATATAGATATTTGCTCATTGCCTTAACGACTGCGATTTGGGGTTGTACGGCCAACACAACACAACTTGTATCGAACAGTGACGATCAAAAAGCCGTCTCTGAGGTTTCCGAGCAATGGGTCGACGCGTTTCGGGCACGTGATTTAGATGCGCTCATGTCGCTGTATACCAACGATGCTCGAATAATGTCTCAAGATAAGGCCCGGGTTACGGGTAAAGCAGACATACGCCAGATGTTCGAACAATTACTGGGCGCAGAGACACTGCCCGGAATCAATATCGACATTGAGGAAGTGGGTCTCATGGGTGACTTCGCATGGGCTTCAGTGCTTGCCGCGATTGTGGGCGCCGGGCCTGACGCCGAGGCGCCGTACTTAAGTCGCACTTTTATTCTCTATCGGAAACAAGCGGACGGCTCGTGGCGAATATTTCGCGATATGGATCACTCAACGCCTGACGCAAAGCGTGTACCTCTACCTTAACTTAAGGTCGACGTACGCCAATCTCCTGAATCAAGCGAGCAGCGCCGCGAGGCGCTGCTCTTTTTAGTTTATAAAAATCAGAACGACAAACGCGCGCCAACTTCGAGGTTGCGACCGGGCAAGGGCACAAAGTCTTTGACATACGAGGTGTGGTTGCGCTGCTCGTCGTTGGTCAAATTACGACCGCGCAAAAACACGCTCAGCGCGCCGCGGGCCAGCGGCTGACGCCAACCGAGGTCAACACGCACGTCGTTGTAGGCATCGGTCGGCAACTCACCCACCGATACGTCGGATACCTCGGCTACGCGTAACAAATCGACGGCAGCACTAAACCGCGCCCACTCACCGCTGAGTCCGAGGCCAAGACGAGCTGGCGAAATGCGCGGCAGGAACTGACTATCCGGCCCCGACACAGAGACGTCAACGATGTCGAACAGACCTTCCAGCCGCCAGCTTGCGCCGGCGTAATCACCAAGACGGAAATACGTGCTGACATCGAGGCCTTTGAATTGGGCATCGTTTTGCACGTACTGTGCGACGGCAAGACCGTCCTGTTCGGCGCCGCTAAAAGTCTGGTAAATAAAGTCTGAAAAATCCGTGAAATAGACGGTGGCGGTGTAGCCCCAATCTTCGCTTTGGTAGTCCAATGTCAGCGCAACGTTGATGGCCTCTTCCTGATCGAGCGAGTCGTCGCCGATGTCGAACGTCTGTGTCGCCAGATGCGGACCGTTTGAGTAGAGCTCCTCGGACACCGGAGCGCGCGAACTCACATCAACAATGCCGCGGATGCTTAACGCATCGCCAGGGTTATGCACGAAGCCCAGTGACACTGCGAACAGCGAAAAGTCCCGAGCCTGCGCCATAGTCGGGCTGTGCTCTACGCGCTCAAGACGCACACCAGTCTCCACGTCGGTGTTGGCAAGGCTCTTTTCGCCAAGCCAGAAGATACCCACTGTGGAGGTGTCCACCGGTTGGACAAACGCTTCTTCGCCAATAGCCGAGAACTCACGGTCAGAGATTTGCACGCCCGCGGCGCCACGCCAGCCACCGATCGCATCGTGTACCAACTCGGCGCGCGCTTCCCACGCGTCATTCGAAAACACCGTGCCCGCCTCACCATTTGGTTCGAATTCGATGTGTTCGTAGTCGTTGATACCGATGCGGACGTTGAGGCTTTCGACGCCGTCAAACGGTGCGCTGAACCCCGCTTCAAGGTCCACACGCGCCTGCTCCATGTCGAGGACTGGATTGCCTTCTTCCTCCCCTTCTTCTTCTCCTTCCTCGTGCTCATGTCCGCCGGGCAAGCCATATTTGGCGTCGTACACACTGACCGCTGCGCCGACGAAGGCACGTTCGCCAACCCACGACAGGCCAAATGCGCCGCCGGAGGCTTGCTGATCAGTGCCCGGTGCAAAGCCGCTTTGTTCCTCTTCGTCTTCGCCGCCCTCTCCCTCGGCACGCTCCAACGCACGCAGACGCGCGGATTCGGCAAACCCCGGAATATCGTAAGCGTCCAGATCACGGGTGAAGCCATCCAGATGCCAGGCCAGCGATCCGCTGCCACCGTCCAAACGCCCGGCCGCAGTGGTGCCCTGACCGTTGCTCTGATTGCGCAGCAGCACGCGCCCCTGAGCCAGCGATTTGGGGCGCTCGTGTGGAATGCGGCCGGTGTGAACATCCACCACGCCACCAATAGCGCCGCTGCCATAGAGCAACGTGCTGGCCCCTTTGAGCACTTCGATACCATCGGCGATAAACGGCTCAACCGTTGTGGCATGGTCGCCGCTTGCCACCGAGGCGTCCATCGTATCGATACGATCCTCCATCACTCGCACTCGTGCGCCACCAAGTCCATGAATGACTGGCCGACCGACAGCGGGTCCAAACGAGGCCGAGTGGATACCCGGCAGGCGGCCAACCGTCTCACCCAGGCTGGGTGCGAGCTGTCGTGCAAGCGCCTCACCCTCAAGAACGTTAACCGGCTGCGCCAGGCCCTCAGCGGACAAGGGGTGCGCGCGAATGGTGATCTCTTCTACACAACCGGCGCCGAGTGCCGTTTCACAGTGGTTGTCGGCGTTGGCGACCGCGTGAATATTTAACGCACAAAAAGCAATAAACGCCGGCGCGGCAAAGCGCGCAGGCGAGCTGAAATTAAACATGATAATGACCTCACAAATGCAATGACACGCGACGGCTTGCCGGTCGCGCGAAAAAAATCAAAAACACTGCGTGAGGTGAGTGGGGGGTGCTCGTGCGCGGAAGCGCTGTTGATGGGGTACCGTTCGCGAGGCACGGATCTGTTCGACCACCGTGTCCACAAAAAACAGCGCTGGCGTGGCCACCGGTGTTGGTGCCGTACCCTCGTCCAAATTGAGAATGCAACAGATCGTGCAATCGTCATCAGACTCGCTGCCAAGATGGATATCCGTGGCGTGGGCAAACTGCGCGAACGCAAGGGCGCACAGCACCATCAGCGTCGTGAGCCGCCGCCGAAGTTCGCCCGAATTGTCCACGAAAGTTGTCATAGCTCCCCTATAGAGGCTTGGCTGACCCGATTTGCAAGCACTTAATTTCTGCGTCTTTTAGCAATCATCGGAAATCGTGCGGTCTTGCCCTGGTTGGGCCGGCGACGCGTGTCGAGTCAAAAGGCCTGTGGCCGACCTCTATGCCAGACAAAGCGAGAGATCACCGTCCCAATCGCTATCGATGCGCTGCGCGATGATCTCAATGCGGCTTTCGTCGCTGTCCTCAAGCGGAATTTCCGTCAGCGCATCGCGGGTGAGGTTATAGCCAAACGTCCCCGTGTTGGTGATGAACACGGCCTTCATGCGCTCCACCACCAGGCCGGTCAGAAACGAATACAGGCGCATGCGATCGAACACGTTATCCGGACTGAAGCGCCAGCCAATGCTCTCAAAACCCTCGCCTTTGTTGGTCGCGGTAATCACGCCGTTTTCCGGAAAGGACAAATCTGCGGCCAGCACGGGCACTGCGTCATGGCTATGCGCTTGGCGCGCTGGGGGTTGTCGTGCGGGCGCACCCTCCAGACTACTCAGTGGCAGTTCGCCGTGTTCGGTGAGCACAACCTGAACGCCGGGCGTGCAGTGTTCGTTCACATAGGCCTCGAGCGCCGCGCGATCCGCGGCGGTGTAACGGTCGGCCTTGTTGCCCACAATGACATCGGCAACGTCGAGCTGCTGCAGAAACGTCGGATGAGACAGGTAGCGCTCTTTGGACAGGTTGCGCGCGTCCACCAGTGTGACGGTGCGCTGCAGGGCCAGCACGTCCCGGTTGAAATCCGATGACAGCGTCTCAAGCACCTCAAGCGCGTGCCCCAAACCGGTGGGCTCAATTAGCAGACGATCGGGTTTGGCCTGTCGCAACAACTGATTCAGTGCGATCTGCATTGGCAGCCCGGCCGTGCAGCACATACAGCCACCGGGCACTTCCTTGATAAAGACCGTGTTGGGCGTCCCGAGTTGCCCTTGCACGAGACTGCCATCTACGCCAATTTCGCCGAACTCATTCACCAGCACAGCCCAGCGTTCGTCTGCCGGTTTCTGCTTGAGAAAGTTGAGGATCGCGGACGTCTTGCCCACGCCCAGAAACCCCGTGATGATATTGGTTGGCACCGCATGAATTGCCTGGCCCACTCCCATGGCGATGCTCCTTCGACGAATACAGTCACGGACCGGCGAGGTTATAGACCCCGCCACCGGTCAGCAAGAGACGGTGATTGAATAAATACATCTGCACGAGGCTCCCCGTAGCGCACGAAAACGCGCCTGAACATGGAGCCGGCTGGCGCTGCGCCGCTTCCAAACGGCAGCGACAGCTGAAAAAGCCGAGCTCAGTCGTTAGTATTGAGAAAAGATGCCGCCCACGCTGGCACGGATTCCGCTACTACGACACAGAGTGCTCTATGCAAACCTCAGACCTGACTCCCCGCGAATACTGGAACGAGATCAAGAAAAATCCCAACCGAGCCAAATTTGGCTTTGGCGACAAAGCCGCGCTGATCAACATTGATCTGCAGCGCGCCTACACCGACACCGACACGTTCAAAACCGCTTATCAAACCGACCCCAGCCAGCTCGATTACATTAACGCGCTATCAGAGCTGGCCCGCGACAAAAACATGCCCGTCATCTGGACCTACGTCGCGTACATGGACAACGCCGACGATGCCGGCGTGTGGGGCACACGTACCAACACCGCCGACTCACTACAAAATATCAAGGAAGACTCGGAGCGCTCGCAGCTTGATCCGCGACTGGTGATCGATCGCCAGCGCGACGCGGTGATCAACAAACGCATGGCGAATGTTTTTCACGACACGTTGATCACTTCGCTGCTGACCTGGCACAAGGTCGACACGGTGATTCTGACCGGAGGGAGTACGTCGGGATGCGTCCGGGCATCGTGCGTGGCCTCGCTCTCGCATGGCTATCGCACGATCGTGCCGGAAGAATGCGTGGCCGATAAACATGAGATTCCGCATTTCGCCAACCTGTGTGACATGATGCTCAAGTACGCCGACGTAGAGCCCTACGCGGCGGTCAAAAACTGGCTCGAAGAGCACCCCGGCTGCAAGCCCATCCGCGATGCGCGAGGCAACCCGTTCTAGCCAACGCATTTCGATATACGAGCCCGTTGGCCACCTCAAACAAGCTTGCGCCGCTTTGCTACGGCGCGTCCGGCAGGAGAATCCCGCATGCGTTCCGACCCCAATCTTTACGACTATTGGCCCTACGAGAACCGACCGAAAATCTCGTGGCCCGGCGGCGCGCGCGTGGCGTTTTGGGTTGCGCCCAACATTGAATTCTATGAGCTCGACCCTGCCGTCAATCCGCATCGTCAGCCGTGGCCCAAGCCGGTGCCGGACGTGCACGGCTATGGCACCCGCGACTACGGCAATCGGGTGGGCCACATGCGTCTTATGCAGGTGCTCGACAAGTACAACGTGCGTGGCTCCATCTCGCTGTCGACAGCACTGTGTGATCATCACCCCGAGATCATAAAGATGTGTCGTGAGCGCGACTGGGAGTTTTTCAGCCACGGTATCTACAACACGCGCTACACCTACGGCATGGATGAGCAACAGGAACGCGACGTCATCGAACAGGCGATGGCAACCATACTGGAGCATACGGGCAAGCCGTGTGCAGGCTATCTTGCGCCGGCACTGACCCATACCGAATCCACGATGGATCTGTTCGCCGAAGCCGGCGGTCTCTATACCTGCGACCTGTTTCACGACGACCAGCCCTCGCCGGTGAAGGTGCGTTCGGGCAAGAAGTTTATCTCCGTGCCCTACTCGCTGGAGATGAACGACACCATTGTTTATGTGGTCAACAAGATTGAGCCACGGCGCTACGCCGAAATGCTCAAAGCCAACTTCGACCGTCTGTATGCCGAGGGCGCCGACAACCCGGTGGTCATGTGCATTCCACTACACGCCTACCAGGTGTCGCATCCGCACCGCCTCAAAGCCTTCGAAGAGGCATTGGAGTACATTACCGGCCACAGCGATGTATGGGTCACCACGGGACGGGAGATTGCTGAGCACTGGACCGAGCATCACTACGACGCCGCCGTAGCCGACATTGCTGCGCGCGGCACCGGAGGCGCAGCATGAGTCTTGACGACGGCTATTTTCGCTATCCGCAGCGCCGCTATGGCATGGACCACGATCTCTATGACTGGTCGATGCTGGCCGATCGTGCACCGGTCACCTGGCCCGGCAACAAGCCGTTGGCGCTATGGATCAACGTTGCGCTGCAGTTTTTCCCGCTGGACCAACGCGGCAAACCGTTCGCACCGCCGGGCGGCATGGTCACGGCGTACCCGGATTTGCGTCACTACACGCTGCGCGATTACGGCAATCGGGTCGGCGTGTTTCGCCTGTTCAAGGCGCTGGATCGCTACAACGTAACCGCGAGCGTGGCGATGAACACGCGGCTTGCCGAACGTGTTCCCTATCTTCTCGAACGCGTCGTCGAACGCGATCACGAATTGCTGTGCCACGGTTGGGACATGGACACGCTGCACTACGGCGGCATGGATGAGGCCCGCGAGCGCGATATCATCGCAAAATCCCTTGACGGTCTGCGAACCGCCAGCGGCAAACCCGTAGTCGGCTGGCTCAGCCCCGCCAAGAGTCAGAGTACGGCGACCCCGAAGCTGCTGGTTGAGCACGGCGTGGAGTACATGTGCGACTGGATCAACGATGACATGCCCTTTGCGTTTCGCACCGGTGCCGGAGACATTACCGCGCTGCCGTTGTCGACCGAACTCGAGGATCGCTTCGTTATTCTCGACAACGGTCATGCGGAAACGGAGTGGGCCGATCAAATCACCGACGCCTGCGATTTTCTTATCAGCGAAGCCGAGACGACCGGCGGAGGCCGCTTGCTGGCACTGAACATTCACCCGTGGATGCTGGGCCAGCCGCATCGGATCGGCGCGCTCGAGCGGGTGCTGGCGCATGTTACGCAGAGCGGCAAGGCCTGGAGCGCAGGGCCCGGGGAAATCGTCGCGGCCTGGAAGCGAGCGCAAGGCTAGCGAGCAGAAAGTCGACGCCAGTACCGCAAACTTGCGATACTGGCGTCCTCGTCATGATGTAAGTACCTATGCGTTTTTCCGAAGTATTTCTGCGACTCGGCTCCGCGCTCGTGGCGTGGCTCTTGTTACTCACCTATTTCATCTGGCTGGGCGTCGTCGGCAGTGTTGGCTGTGGGCCCGATGGCGATGAACTCCACCGCCTCGTGCTTGGCCTGGCGCCCGTCGCATTTGGCAGCGCATTTTTGCTGCGCTCTACGCGCCCGCTGGATGAAGTACACGGCATTTTGCGTTGGGGTATTGCGCTCCTGGCGCTGCTGTTGCCCTCGGCGCTGCTCGCCGTGTGGAGTGTCTTTCGTACTGTGTGGCTCGACCAGCAGAACATCTGTGGATCAGGCACGGCGCTGACTTGGGAGCAGGCCTGGCCCGTGGTACACGTCGTGACGCTGGCGGTGATTGTCTTCCTCGCCGTAAAGAACTGGCGAACGCCACGGCCATAGGCCACCAAAATTTACGTTAACGCTATGAATTAATTTGCAATTTGTTCTGCGCTACCGGAACATCTGCAGCGAGTGAGCGTTGTCGGCGATCTATTCGCAATGACTCAGGGACGCGTCGTCGCTCTATATTTATCAAGATTGTTTTGGGGATCTCTTATGTCCATGGTTTCAGAGTTCAAAGATTTCGCAATGCGCGGCAATGTTGTCGACATGGCGGTGGGTATCGTTATTGGCGGCGCCTTCGGGAAAATCGTCTCGTCGTTTGTCGCTGACGTTTTGATGCCGCCAATTGGCTTGGCGATGGGCGGCGTCGATTTTAAAGACCTGGCCGTGACGCTTCAGGAGGCGGCAGGCGAAACGGCGGCCGTGACGATCAATTACGGCACGTTCATCCAGACGGTGATCGACTTTTTAATCATTGCTTTTGCGATCTTCATGGTCGTCAAGGCGATGAACTCAATGAAGAAAAAAGAAGAAGAAGCTCCAGCCGCGCCGCCGGAGCCAAGCAAAGAAGAAGTGCTTTTGACGGAGATTCGCGACGCGCTGCGTAGCCAGTAACCGCAATCACAGAACGCACAGGGGCGGCCTCGCAAGGGGCCGCCCCTTTTTTCTGCCGGAATCAAAGACCTTGAGCGGCATTGCCAAACCAACCACCCGGACTTGGTAACTACCAACTGCCGCAGCCACGGTATGGTGATAAGCGTGGCAGATCGTAGCGCTGCACGATGAGGGCCAGCCGGTCAAACGCAGTGCGAAATGGGGTCGAATGCTTACCCATACATAAGCTCGGCGATTCTTGCCATAATAAAGATCCCTTCATAGAGTCCGGCCTAAGCCCACCATGTTCGCAAGTCTAGTCAAACGCCGCGTCCCGCAGATCTTGGGCTTGTACCTGGGCGGCTGCTGGGTGGTCATCGAGTTCGTCAGTTTTCTGACGGAACGCTATTTGCTCTCCGACGCGTTAACCGATCTGACGCTGGTCGCGTTGTTTACCATGACACCCGCCGTGGCCGCGATGGCTTGGTTTCACGGTACGCCGGGCAAAGACCCCGTGCCGAAGTTTGAAAAAGTACTCGTGCCCGCCAATGCGCTGATCACGCTCGCGCTCGTTGGCGTTTTGTTTTACGGCACGGAACTCGGCGCGACGGCGACCGAAGTCACGACCGTTGACGAAACCGGTCAGACACTGACGCGCATGGCGCCAAAAGAGTCATTTCGCCGCAGTCTCGCTCTGTTTTTTTTCGACAACCCGTCGTCTGACCCGGCAAACGAGTGGCTGCGCTACGGCTTGCCAATCATGTTGCAACGAGATCTCGAACAAGATGCCTATGTCGATGTCTGGTCGCCGCTCAGCGGCCATGAGCAGAGCGGCATGCTGAGCCTGCAACGAGCAGGCTTCGATAACGGACTTGATGCACCCCTGCCGCTCATGCGCCAAATTGCTCAGACCCGCGGCATGCCGGTGTTTATCACCGGTGAGTTCTCGAGCTCCGACGGTGGCTATGCGGTCGAGCTCACGCTGCACTGGACCAACAATAGTCAGCCGCCGCGCATTATTGCTGCGCAGGGGCGCGACCCAATGGAGGCGATCGACGCACTGACCGTTGACATCAAGGCCGCGCTCGATGTGCCGTCCGCCGCGCGCAGCATGATGCAGGATTTACCGGTTGCGGAGCACTTTTCTTCGTCGGTGGAGGCGGTCGAGAAATTCACGCTGGCAACCGTCGCCGAGCGCATCAACAACGATACCGACGCCGCCATGAAAAACTGGCTCGCCGCGTTTAGTCATGACCCCACGTTCTCGGCCGCCCACTTGCGCGGAGCATTCGTTGGCTTCAATGCCGGGCAGGCACAACAGGCACTGCCGGCCGTTCGCGCCGCACGACAGCACGATTACAAGCTGCTGCCCGATGAAAAGTTTCAGCTCAAGGCGCTCGAGTACTCCTACGATGGTCAGAGCGATAAAGTAACGTCTGTCTACAAAACCTGGGCCGAGCTCTACCCGGATGACATTGATGCGCTCATCCAGCTTGGCTTTTCCGAGCTCTATTCGTCCAACAATGTCGAACGATCACTGGCAACGTTCAACACCATTCGTGAACGCGCCCCCAGTGAACACTGGGTGCTGTCGCAAATGGCCAGGCTGCACTCAGTGCGCGGCGAGACCGACGAAGCGTTGGCACTGCTAGCCGAATACAGCACGTTGCGGCCGCAGGATTACCAGCCGTGGTTATCCAGCTCAAAACTGCGGTTGGCCAGTGGTGATCTGGCCGGCGCGCGTGCGGACGTGTCGCGTTCGGTGGTGATGTCATCGGGCCGTGTCGCCCCGGTCCTGGCGCTGGCCGATCTCAATTTACGTGAGGGCTTGTACGAGGAGGCGCAGAGCCGGATTGAGGAGGCGAAGAATATCGCTAACGTGCCGCGCCAGCATTCTCTGGTTCTTGTGACGCAAATCGACTACTTTCGCGACCGCGGCATGCTGGACGAGCTGGCGCGCACCGTCGATGAACTGATCGCGGTCTATGCGCAATATCGCAACTCGATCAATGCGATGATGGACGGCTTTATCAACTATATCGAAGACTACGCAGCGGCTGGCCTGGACGAGATAATTCTCGAGCGCCTGGCCACGTATGAAGGGCAGTTGGAGCCTCCGATCAACGAACTCGTACAGGTTGGTTACACAACGTATTACCTGGCCAAGGGCGACCTGGAGAAAGGTCAGGCTGCGCTCGCACGCGTGAGCGGTGTGATCGAGATGTTCAATCGCGATGACATGCAGTATCTGGTGGAAACCGGGAACGCGCGCGTTTTTGAATTAGGGGGCAACCTGCCCGAAGCCGTGGCGGCAATGAACGAAAGCATCCGGCAATACGAGCGCTCGGTTCAAAGCGTGGATAACGCCCGCGCTGAAATTTTCATCAAGAACACGTTGGCCAGCTATTTAATAAAAAACGACCAGCCTGACGAGGCGCGACAGGTGCTGTTGGAAGTCACCGCGCTCTATCCCGCTCACCCGGTCACGAACCTGCGGATCGCCCAGATCGATGCGAGCAAAGGCGACACGACGTCAGCGCGAGAGTACCTCGACATTGCGCTGAACGCGTGGTCGGCAGCTCGTCCAGATTATGTGCACTTGCAAGAGGCCGCCGCGCTGAGCGAGACGCTGCAACCCTGATCCAGTCGGCCGTGTTCTCCTCAGAGATAAATTGAGTACGCGCGAACATACAAACGGCCGGCGTGGTTCATCCGGCTTTACGACCATTCTCCGTAACCCAATCGCCAGGAAGCTCTACTAATTACGGTCGTTTAGGGAGGGGAGCTTACGCCGCCGCCCCCGGTTAGCAACGGCCCGATGTGCTACACCGGCAGCGATTCAGCGGACAGGAAATCGCCCTGCGGTGAAAAGCAGAACAGACGCACGTTGATCAGATCAAACTGGATGCCCTGATTGTCGATCGCAAATCCATCGAGCGCGGCATCCGGGCCGCCGTCCGCAGCGATCGCCAGAAAGTCGATCAGCGGATTGTTGGGATCAACAGGATCGGGATCAAAGTCCGGCTAGCAGCCCAAGTCATCAAGCGACGCTGAATCCGCATTCGGGAAACAGTTGCCGCTCGGCAGTGCTTCAGGCACATAACGATCCAGTTCTGCATCGTACAAGGCCGTTTCAAGAAACGCCGTCAGATCATCAATCTCGTCTTCGCTCAGGCCCAGCGGCACAAATTGCGCATCGAGCTGATCACCAGCCGCCGCTTTTTGCGGCACACCGGCGTTCTTGTAGGCGACCACATCGCGCACGCTGGTAAACGACGCGCCATGTCCATAGATCGCTGCATCGGCAAGGTTGTAAAGTGAAGGGACCTTGAACTTGTAATCATCCTCTGGATTTCCGGTAAAGCCCCCGCGACCACGAGCTTCAGCGTCACCGACCGTGCCGTGCACGCGTGGATCAGTGGTATCCAGATCGGCAAAACCCACCGCCATGAACACAGCATCGGATGTGGCGCCCGGCCTGGAACTCAGCGCGGGACCTGTGTGACAAGCCACGCAATTTGCCTTGCCGAAAAACAGCAAACCACCGCGCAGCTCCTGTTCGTTCATGGCCGATCGGTCACCCTGCAGCCAGCGCTGAAACGGGGCGCGATTGGTCAACAGTGTGCGCTCATAGGCCGCGATCGCCTTGGCGGCGTCTTCCAGCGTATCGGTGCTGGCCGGAAAAGCCCGCGCAAACATGTCTATGTAATCTGGCTGGGTCTGCAAAAGTGAATCGCCCTCCACATTCAGACGGTGCACGCCAAGCCCAGCGACGGCCTGAATTTCCACGCCCGATAATCCTCGCGCATTCTGTGCTTTGGGCGTACCCGGCGTGCTCAAAATCGCGGCAGGCAGCCCGCTATTGATCGAGCTGTTCACGGCGTTGCCAAACTGACCATTCCACAGCATGACTTCCTGGTACGCTACGTTCAGCGTGGTGGGCGACGCCACCGGCTGGATGTCCGGGCGCGCAGGTGAATTGGCCGCCGACTGTGCGTCCATACTTGCGCCCAATACGCGGCCCTCGCCCACCAGACCAAAACCCGCACCGCCATCTCCGATGCCCTGGGGAATGCCCGCCTTGAAACCCGCCTCGCTGTGATGACAGCTGGCGCAGCTATATGTCCCGGTGCGTCCAACATTTGTCGGCAGCGTCGCAAGACCGGTTTCGTGATAGAGCATTTGACCCAGCGCAACTTTCTCCGCCGTTAACGGGTTCGCAGGATCGGATGGAATGAGATCCAACGCGGTCTCATCAGGCAACGTAAAGGCCTCCACACCCGGTCCCGAAGCCGAGACGGAAACAACAAGTTCGTCGCTGAGTTTTTCTACGGCATCAGGCTCGTCGCCGCTGCAGCCAACAAGAGCGGTTATGGATACAGCGAGGAGGACGGGGGAGCTGACGCGTGAGAACATGATCGCTTGAACCCTTTTATTTTGATGTGTGGGCTTGCTGAATAATCAACCCACAGAAGGGTGCCAGAGCGGCGCATTAACGTCGGTGATAAGGGTCGCATAATGGCCGGTTAAGCCATTGCGCAGTTATGTAGCACGCGTCGCTTCTAGTCTTTGTAAACCGTGCCACCCTTCATGACGAAGTCGACTTCTTTCAGCGCGGCGATATCGTCGAGCGGCGAGCGCGGCATCGCAATGATGTCGGCGTGCTTACCAGGCTCCAGAGTACCGAGCGTATCGCTGCGGTCAATCAGGTCCGCTGCGTTGATCGTCGCTGCGACCAAAATCTCCGCGGACGGCATGCCCGCAGCGTGCATCAGAACGGCCTCGTGCGCGTTGTTGCCATGCGCGGAAACGCCGCTGTCGGTGCCAAACGCAACCTTGACGCCAGCCTTGTAGGCGCGCCCAAAATTGCCCGCCATGTCATTGCCTACGCGAATGGCTTTCTCAGCAATCGCCGGACTCATGTAATCGGCATTGCGCGCCATGTCAGCTACTGTGTCACCGGCAATCAGCGTTGGTACGAGATAAGCCCCCGTTTTCTTGAACAACCTGATGGCGTCGGCCCCCGTGTAAGTACCGTGCTCAATACTGTGTACGCCAGCTTCAAGCGCCGCGACAATGCCAGCCTCTGCGTGCGCATGCGCGGCCACCTTACGCCCCATACGTTCTGCGGCGAGTACGACTTCTCGCAATTCGTCCATTTCCATCTGCTGACCTGTACCGGTCGCGCGATCTGTGAGCACGCCACCGGTGGAGGTAATCTTGATCAGGTCGGCGCCGAATTTGATCGCGTGACGCGTAGCGCGACGGCAATCGTAAGGGCCATCGCAAATGGTGGGGCGAGTGTAAAGCTCCATGAGATCTGGCTTCACACCGCTAATATCAGCGTGCCCACCGGTAATCCCAACCCCACCTGCGGCAATGATACGCGGACCGTGCACCCAGCCGGCGTTGATGGCATCACGCATGGCGTACATCGACTGCGGATTGCTGCCGACGTCACGCACTGTCGTGAAGCCCGCCATGAGTGTCTTGCGGGCAAAGCTCAAGCTGCGCATCGCCACCAATTCATCAGACATCTTTAGATCGTCACGATCATTATTTGGGCCAAGCTCGCCCTGCAAATGCACGTGCATGTCCATCAGGCCCGGCATGACAAAATGCTCGCGAAGGTCGGCAATCGTTGCGCCCTCGTAGGCATCATCACCCACAAAACCGTCGAGGACTTTAAGAATCTTGCCGTCTACAATGACGATCGTTTTTTCGCGCTCGGGCCTCTCGCCTGGCACGGCCAGCAGCGTACCGGCATGGATCAGCGTGGTCTCGGCCAGAGAAGAAGTGGCAGGCAAGATGAAAGCCAGCCAGGTGCCCAGACAAAAAAGACGAAAACCCGCGCGATTGAAACGGCTCATGGCAAGCTCCTGTGAACAGACGATGCCACTGTGCCAGCGAGACGCGTCGGGCGCCAGTATTGCAGCAGCAATAGAGGCACGCCCGGTCAAAAAACGCTGGCTTCAACGAAAAGCGTCACCAGCGGTTCATCGCCCACCTGACCACTCCAGTGCCCGTGGACAGACGGATCTTGTAATCCCCCCAGAAAATGGTCGCCGGCGCGGGTAGAAACTTTCGCCCGATGGGAAGCCGACCGAGAAGGCAAGCACATCCTTGAGAGCTACTCAATTATTCATCCGTTCCCGCGCAATCCAATCGCTTCCGCCATATGCGCTGAACCCACACTTGGTTCGCCCGCCAATTCCGCAATCGTCATCGAGGACTTTAGAAACCCAGACGTCAATGCGCCGGTCTTCCTCATTATCGGGAGGCGTGGATTTATTTTGGAACCGAACCACCCGGTAGTTGAGTTTGATCCAAGTGATGTAAGCTTTGGAGCGAGAGATTAGTCGGGCAACGAGATTTTGATGAGGACTTTGATTTTTTTGTTGCTCTCGGTAGCGCAATTTGCATGTTCAACGGGGAAAGAGGACCAAGAAGCGATCGTCGCATATCATGCTGAGTATTCTGACGATCTACATAGCATTGTTAGTATGGCGAACGAGATGGGCGGAGATGTCCGCGAAGTTTCAAGAACGTCTCGAGACGGTGTTTTGTCGGTTAGAGCTATTCCTGCAAATGCTGATGCAAAAAATACGAATTCAAGTTCAGTGCGGAATAGCGAGTTTTGGTCTTTAATGAACGAAACCGGCGTTGATTTGGTTCTAGTTAATGGCGGGATGTTCTATCTATTGCTGCCAGGGTTTGAGAGAAGTGGTGTCGACATAGGAGTGGAGCTGGTCTACGGCGAGCTTCCCGAATCACAAAATACTTGTTCGTAGAAAGACTACTGGACGTCCGAAATAGGTTTCTGCGACGTACAGATCGATTCCAATTGGCATGCGCTCTTCTCATGGGCTAAAAATTGACCGGAGATGGAGACTGTCAGCGTAACTGCGTAAGCGCGGATTCATGAATTGAAGTTGTACTCGCCCGGTGAAACATTAGTCAGTTGCGACACCATTTTTGGGTGTTAGGAAGTGTCTAGGGAACTCAGGCCCCTGTTCACATCTTGGCTACGCAAAACACGCACAATGATTACGTCGTCACCTTCAATCCGAAAATACACGGCGTGCACGCTACGACGGTAACCAGCTCGGATGTCATCAACCGCAGCGAAAAGTTTCGGCTGTTGCGCGAGGCGAGAAAAGTGCGCCTTGAGTTGATCGCGATATGCATCAGATTGAGCAACACCAAAACGCTCATCGCCATATCTGGCTATTTCCATCAAATCGTTCGCAGCTGCGGTGGTT
>JBGCEL010000108.1:0-30740 GCA_045106455.1 Gammaproteobacteria bacterium | reverse complement strand
ATGAACACGGTGTCTCAATGCCAACACCGACGGCTCGTGTCGATCACGTGCTGGACTGCCCGCGTTGTGACAACCCGCTGCGCGCTTCCACCGCGGGCAATGCCACCATCGATGATTGCGAACACTGCGGCGGCGTGTGGCTGGATCTGGACGTGTTTGAGCTGGCGCTGCGCAAAGAGGAAGGCAAATCCGAGGTGGTGGCCGCCGTGCAAGCGCTCGTGCCTGCAAAGTTCGCGACCAATGAAATTAAACCGCAAACCGGCGCTCGCTTTTACGTGCCGTGCCCGCACTGCGCCAAAATCATGGATCGACGGCAATTTGCAAAAGTGTCGCGCGTGGTGATCGACGTGTGCAAAGACCACGGCATTTGGCTGGACCACGATGAGCTACCGCGCATCGTACGCTTTGTGGCCGACGGCGGGCTGTATGCCGCGCGCAAAGTACAGCTTGAGCAGCAGGTGGAAAATTTACTGAGTCGCCGCGAGGGCACAGCGCAGTCGCTGTCTTTTCCCTCGCGACGCTATGAGTTTGGCAGTAATTACGGCAACGTGTTTTTGGATGCCATAGCCGGGGTGATCGCGGCGTTGTTTCGCTAAGCCTGCGTCAATAGCTTACCGCCCAACGACCAACCGCGCCGAATCGGTCACTGGCCTGATCCACAGGCGCTTCAAATCGGTCGGTAGTCAGAAGCGTGGGCGAGCACCGTTGAAAACTGGATGGGAGACTTGGGGACGAACCGCGAGCGGCGTTGTCGCGGGCTACCTCACGACGGATAGCTAAGTGACACGGCCCTGTGATCATCGGCCAGCTCGATGACGGCATCCGCGATCGTCGGTAACACGTTGAGATTGTGACGAGTGATCCGCTCGAAGTGCTGGATGAACGTGGCCACCTGCTCGTCGCTCATAATGGCATTCGCGCTCTCGCCGGCGCTGTGTCTTAGTTTGTGCTCCTGTTTCAGGCGCCAGCGCAGTACCGCATCGAAGTCGGGTGCTTTGAGAAACAACAGGCCATCCAGCAAGGCGAACAGTTCGATGTATTCGCAGCTGAGCTTGTCGTTGACGTAGCGACGCCAGCGAACGTCTTCGTCTTCGTCCGACTCAAGCGCGTTGAGCGGCACAACAAGATCGGCGTCGCTGACGTTTTTAGAGGCCACACACCAACCCTCGAAGATCAGCAAATCGATCGGGCCGGTCACCGTACTCCAGTCGCTTTGCGCACATCGGTCGTCACGGGACTTATCGAATCGCGGCACCGCGAGTGTTACACCGGGCCCCAGTGACTTGAGCTGCTCGATAACGCGAATCCCAAGCGCAGCATCGTGCGTACCTGGAACGCCGCGCGTGGCTAACAGCGGATGCACCTGATCGGCAAGAGACCGTCTTTCCTCGCGTGTCAGGTAAATGTCATCGATGGACAGTATGACGACATTACGCGCGTGTTCGCTTGCCAGGTAATCACGCAGCAACAGCGCGAGCGTTGATTTGCCGGTGCCTTGCGCGCCATTGAGCCCCAGCACATAGGTCTTGCCATCGTGTGTCGCCATGCGGCCTTCAAGCCAGTCTGCGAACGGTAGAAAATAATCCCGAGCCGATGCCAGATAACTCTCGGGCAAGCCGTGTCGCTGACAAAACCTGTCGAGGATCATGCGTTGCTTAGCCAAACCGTTTGGTATGGGCGCAGTTCGAGAACCATCTGGTGCTCGTCAATGTCCATTCCGCTGATCAGGTCGCGCCAGCGGTCGGTACTCACCAAATTGACATTGGCGAGCTCCAGCGACTGCGGTTCACAAGTCACATTGCTGATGCTGAACACGTCCTGGCGTCGGTCCGGCGATTGCCGCCAGATGCCGAACGTTTGCGGGCCCAGCTGCATGGTGAATTGCACAGCATTCGGATGAAACGCTTTTTGCGCGCGGCGTAACCGAATGAGATGAGATAAGGCAGAAAGGACCACAGACTGAGTACTGTCGGGGTCTTGCAATAGTCGGGCAAGCTCGTCGTACTGCCACGCGCGGCGATTGATGGATCGATAGCGGCCGGTTCGTGCCAACCCTTCGTAGTCATTCGGGGTGCCCAGCAGGCTGTGAACATAGATGCCCGGAATGCCCTCGAGTGCGAGCATGATGGCATGCGCGCAAACAAAGCGCTCGATCTGGAATTGGTCGGGTCCGTCCTGTGTACCGGCCAGGGCATCAATAAGACTGATGTTGATCTCGTAGGGGTGCGCCGCGCCATCCGGCCCGGTCCGCAGCGATATCTTGCCGCCAAACCCGGTCAACGTATCCAACAGACGAGCGCGCTCAGCTTCCGAGAGCAGGCCATCCACCGGGCGCATCCCGATGCCGTCGTGAGAGGCAAGGAAATTGAAGTAAGTCGTGCCTCCGCGCGCGGGCGGCATGCTCATCATCCAGGTTTTCAGGTGGCGACAATCGCCCGTCAGCAGCGTATTGATAAGCAGCGGCGGCAAAGAGAAATTGTAAATCGCATGCGCTTCGTTGGAGTTACCGAAGTACGTCAGATTATCGCGGTTTGGTACGTTGGTTTCGGTGATTAACATGATTGACGGGTCGTAGAAATCGAGCAGCGTGCGAAGCAGTTTGATGATTTCATGCGTGCGTTGGTCGTGCAGCGATGTCGTGCCCGGCTCCTTCCACAAAAACGCAATGGCGTCGAGCCGTAACACGCGAACACCGTTCTCCAGATAAAAGCGAATGATCTCTACAAAACGCAGCAGAACTTCCGGGTTGCCGAAATCGAGATCAACCTGATCGGGACCGAACGTACACCAGACCCAGCGCTTGCCTTCAAGTGTTTCGACTTCCGTGCGCAGCGGTGTCGATCGCGGCCGAACGACCATACTCAAGTCTTCCTCCGGACGCGTTTCCTTGAAGTAGTCCTTGCCGGGGTCTTGGCGCGAAATAAAGTTCTGAAACCACACCGAGCGACTCGAGACATGATTGATGACGAGGTCGCTCATCAGCCGGTAGCGTGCGGCAATCGACTGAATGTCGTCCCAGCTTCCCGCCTCGTCATCGACAACACAGTAGTCGATGACCGCAAATCCGTCATCAGAGCTGTAAGGATAGAAGGGCAAAATATGCAGCCCGTTGATCGTGTCCGCCAGATACTGATCGCAAAAAGTCTGTAAGGACCTCAACCCGGGCGCGCCATCTTGCTGAATTGATGTCGCATACGTGATCATCCAGCAGTCCGACTCATCCCAATAATTCTGGTACGGCGCGGGCTCGCAGAGCGCCTCGGTATAGCGCATGGCGTCAATGACTGGCGCCACAAGACTTGCGCTGCGTTCGCCGTAGATAACCTCAAGGTGGGCATGAACGCGCGATTGCAGCCGCCCTAGCCCCACTGATTGCGCAGTGCCACTCAAGCCCCGAATTCCTCCATATCCAGTTCAACCGCTTCATGTAGCTCGGCAAGAATATTCGGAACGGCGCTAACGACCCGGTTCCACGGTGAGACAAATGGCGTATCCATCGGGTTTTCACGGAAAATATCGCCTGCTTTCACCACATTCGACGCAAACAATTCGATTGCGTTTTCCTCCTTGTGGCGATCGTATTTGAGCCCATTCATAACGGCGTCTGCCTCGAACAAGTCGACGAAATCCAGAGCGATGCGGTAGTACGTGGCCTTAATCGTGCGCACTCTGTCCGGTGAGAAAGTCTCGCCCTGAATAGCGAGTTTTCGATACATTGCTTTGGCAATGTCGATACTCATTCTCGACAAGCCGCGGGTCTGGTCTTCGAGGCTCAAGTCCTGATGTTTGTGGTCATAGGTTTGCGCGATATCCACCTGACACAGGTGATTGGTCGAATGATTACGATGCATCTCACTGAGGACCCCGATCTCAAGACCCCAGTCCGTTGGTATGCGTAAGTCGTCGATGACGTCGCGGCGCAAGGCAAATTCGCCGGCAAGTGGATAGCGAAAGCTGTGCAGAAAATTCAGATAGTCGTTATGACCACAAACAACGCGTAATGCGAGAATCAGCGGCGTTACCAACAAGCGAGTCACGCGCCCACCGAGCGTCTCGCCGTTCGAGCGTGCGTAGTAGCCTTTGCTGAATTTGAAACTGAAGTTCGGGTTTGCCACCGGATAAATCAAACGTGCGAGAAGATCCCGCTTATACGTTTTGATGTCCGCATCATGAAGCGCGACGCTTGACGCTCTGCGCGAGGCCATCACGTAGCCATAGCAAAACCACACGTTTCTCCCCTTGCCGGGCTCGCTGGGTGACAGCCCATGTTCCTTGAGCTGGGCATCCAGAGCACGCAGGCGTGGGCCGTCGTTCCACAGCACGCGATGATGTTGCGGCAAGCGGCCGAAAAACTCGAGCGCATGCCGGTATTGTGTTTCGTCAGCCCGGTCAAGGCCGATGACAATCTCATTCAGGTAAGGGACGCGGGACAATTCGCTGACGATCGTTTCGAGCGCTGGCGTTGACAGCTCCGAATACAACGATGGCACCACCAGGCCCATAGGTCGGTAGCGTGAAAACTCGATCAGATCCCGCTCAAGATCGTCGACCTTGCGGTCAGTCAGGTTGTGCAGGGTCGCAATGTTGCCGTTCTGGTGGAAGTCTCCCAATGTTTACACTCCGTTGTCGGATCGGGCGAGTGGCGTCTCGTAGAGCTCAGCAAGCAATGTCAGCATTGCCTCATTCCAGCCCGCTGGACCGGGCGACGCCGCTCGGAGGACCCGGTTTTTTGAATTTAATTCCAGGCGAAAGTTGTGCCTGCCTGGGATAATCACGGCGACGTTTGTGCTTGCGAGCATGCCCAGATCATTTGGGCCGTCGCCCAGCGCAACAGATGTCAGCGTTCTACCGGGCCATTTTTTCGCGTAGGCGCCCAGAAGCTGATGCACCGCCTCTTCTTTCCCGGTCTCGCCCATAAGATGCAGAAATCGTCCACCCATGACGCAGCGTAACCCAAGGACTTTCATCGCACGTTCGAACTCGATTCGACGCGCCTCGGTGTCGCGCCAGAGTATCGGCTCAGAGGACATGCGAGCATTGGCACGCTCAGCTTGTTGTTCGGTCAAACCGGTTTCGCGAATGATGCCGTAGACGCCAAGCTCGTAAAACGCCTCGCACTGAAAGGTGCTTGCAGTTTTGACCGACTCGTAGGCCGATCGCAATTTGGCACGCGGTAAGGAAACCGCGCGCAATATCGCTGAGTCGGTGAAATATTTTTCCGGCACCCACATCGCGGCGCCGTTCTCCGCTATGACCGGGTGATCCAGACGTAGCTGTTGACGATAGTCGTCGAGCTCCGCGAGCGTTTTACTGCTAACCAGTACCAGCGGAACATCGTGTTGTCTGAGCATCTCAAGCGCGGGGCGCGCCGGGGTCCAGTCGTAAGTGTCGTGGTCCAGCAGCGAGCCATCGAGATCGCTAAATACGACCAACTGCTTGTCAGTACGTGTTGGAATTTGGTTCGCCCGAGACAAGAGTGAAGCTCATCATGCCGCATCAATGACGTTATTCAAAGAACCGTTTTTTGCCGCACATTTTTTGCGCAAGCGCGCATCGAATTGCACAACAATGGCGCATTCGTGCGTGCTGCGCCAAGCGAGTTTTACCGCACAACCGCGCCCATCACCCGCACTTAGAATCCCCACACTCCAAACACGTCATACACCCGTCCATCATGATGGCCGCAACGGTATTGCACTTGGCACAAAGCTGCGCACCTTCAGGATAATCGGTGCTCGCAAACGCATCGGTCTGCTTGGTGCTTTGCTCAAAGTCCTGACGTTTCTGTTCAAGAATCGCCTTGGTGTTTTCGTCCAGCTCAGGCTTGGCCAAAAGACCAATCGCCATCAAATGCTGCTCCACCACGTGGCCCAGCTCGGCGATAATTGAAGGCATGTATTTGCCGCCGGATTTCCAGTAGCCGCCGCGCGGGTCGAACACTTCTTTGAGCTCGTCGACCAGGAACGTGACGTCACCGCCCTTGCGGAACACGGCTGAGATAATGCGTGTCAGCGCCACGATCCACTGATAGTGGTCGAGGTTTTTCGAGTTGATGAAAATCTCGAACGGACGCTGCTTTTCGTGCTCGGTGCCTTGGTTGAGCACGATGTCGTTGATGGTCACGTACATGGCGTGATCGGCCACGGGCGTTTTCACTTTGTACGTGGAGCCCACCAGCATTTCAGGACGCGTAACCTTCTCGTGCATGCGCACGATCTTGTCGTCCTTCTTCGGAATTTCGGTCACGCTGGCTTTTTGCGGCGCTTCTTCTTCGGGTTTCGCTACCGCGTAGCCCACAATTTTATTGGAAATTTTGATCGTCATGATGTTTGTCCTTAAATCTCGTCGCGCCTAAAACTTGCCGTAATACCCTTCCTTAAGGGCATCAAACAAATTGGCTGCGGTGTGCATTTCTCCGTCGTACTCAATCTCTTCGTCGCCGGCGACCGATACGGTGCTGCCGTCGTCGAGCGTGAATTCGTACTTGGTGTTTTTGAGATCTTCTTCTTTTACCAAAACGCCCTGGAAGGCCTCGGGGTTAAAGCGGAACGTGGTGCAGCCTTTCAGACCTTTGTCGTACGCGTACATGTAGATATTTTTGAATTCTTCGTACGGGTAGTCGGTGGGCACGTTGGCGGTTTTGGAGATCGAGGAATCGACCCAAGTCTGTGCCGCGGCCTGCATGTCCACGTGTTCGGTGGGCGAGATGTCATCGGCGCACACGAAGTAATCCGGCAGCGCGGCGCTGGCGTCTTCAGAGTTCGGCATGGCGTCTTCATTGATCAGCTCGCGGTAGGCGAGCAGCTCGAAGGAAAACACATCAACGCGCATCTTCGTTTTCTTGCCTTCGCGAATCACATTGCGGAAATAGTGATGCGCGAAGCTGGGCTCAATGCCGTTGCTGGCGTTGTTGGCCAGCGACAGCGAAATGGTGCCCGTGGGCGCGATCGAGCTGTGGTGCGTGAAGCGGGCGCCGCGTTCGGCCAGCGCTTCCACGATTTCCGGTGCGTGCTCGGCCACGCGACGCATGTATTTGCTGTAGCGCGCATGCAGCACGCGACCGGGAATTTTCTGCCCCACTTTCCAGCCGTCTTCGATCATCTGCGGACGCTTGTGCAGCATTTCCTGCGTGACGTCGAAGTCTTCGTTCATGATCGGTGCGGGGCCTTTCTCTTCGGCCAGCTCCAGCGCGGTTTCCCAACCCGCCAGCGCCAACTCGCGCGCCACTTTCTCGGTGAACGACACAGCACCGGCTGAGCCGTACTTCATGCGCAGCATGGTGCACGTCGAGCCCAGACCCAAAAAGCCCATGCCGTGGCGACGCTTGCGATAAATCTCGTTGCGCTGCTGGCCAAGCGGCAGACCGTTGATTTCGACAACGTTGTCGAGCATACGCGTAAAGACTTTCACGACGTCGCGAAACTCCACCCAATCAAAGCGCGCTTCGTGGGTAAACGACTCCCGCACAAACTTGGTCAGGTTGACCGAACCCAGCAAGCACGAACCGTAAGGCGGCAACGGTTGCTCGCCGCAGGGGTTGGTGGCGCGAATGTTTTCATCGAACCAGTTGTTGTTTTCTTCGTTCACCTTGTCGATGAGCACGAAGCCCGGCTCGGCGAAATCGTAGGTGGACGACATGATCATGTCCCAAATGCGCTGGGCCGGCATGCTCTTATAGACTTTGCACGCCACATCGCCGTCGGCGTTGGTCACGTAACCCTGTTTTTTCGGCCAGTCGCGCCACACCACCTGCTCGGCGTTGTTCAGATCGAGGCCTTCGCCTTCGAGCTCTTCTTCCAGCACGGGGAACGCAAAGCGCCAGTCGGCGTTTTCTTTGACGGCGTCCATGAACTCATCGGTGATCAGCAGCGACAGATTGAACTGACGCAGACGCCCGTCTTCACGCTTGGCACGGATAAATTCCAGCGCATCGGGATGACCGATATCAAAGGTGCCCATCTGCGCACCACGACGACCACCGGCCGACGACACGGTGAAACACATCTTGTCGTAGATATCCATGAACGACAGCGGACCCGAGGTGTAGGCGCCGGCGCCGGACACGTAGGCGCCGCGCGGACGCAGCGTGGAGAACTCATAGCCAATGCCGCAGCCGGCTTTAAGCGTAAGACCCGCCTCATGCACTTTGCCCAGGATCTCGTTCATCGAATCGCCGATGGTGCCCGACACGGTGCAGTTGATCGTGGAGGTGGCCGGCTTGTGCTCCAGCGCACCCGCGTTGGAGGTAATACGGCCGGCGGGGATGGCGCCGTGACGCAGCGCCCAGCAGAAGCGCTCGTACCAGTATTCGCGCTTGTCGTCGGTCTCGACATCGGCCAGCGCACGCGCGACACGTTTATAAGTGTCGTCGATGTTCGCATCGATAATCGTGCCATCCTTGGCTTTAAGACGGTACTTGGTGTCCCAGATATCAAGAGATGTGGATTGAAAGGCGATATCTGAAGCGCCGTCGGGTTCCATTTTCAAGGCCGTTGTCATGATCGAAGAGTCCCCTAATTCGATATTTTTGAGAATATAAAGCCCGGTCCGGAGGTCTGTGATGCCCCGGAATGGGCTCAAATTGGTGTTTGCGCTGCTTTATCTGTTGTGTGCGCTGCAGCGTATTATGAAACACTATATGTTGTGTCTAGGATGTAGAGATTATGCCTCATATGGCGCTCTGTCAAGCATAGATGTGACAAAATTTTGACACCCCTTACGCAATACAAAACAATAACTTACAAATCCATCCTGAGAATTTAGGCGCGCATTAGCAGCGGTCTAAGGGAAACCCGGAAAAATACCCCAACCACTACATCTTGTGTTAGCCCAATTCTGCCCCCAAGAGCCGAAAAGCCGAAAATTACGCTACGAACGCGTCTTGCCTTGAAAAAAATTGCCTCCGGCCATAGGTCGGCTTCAACGCAATTTTGAACCCATCCCATCAGGAGCTAAAAACATGAAAGTTGTGCAATACGAACCCTGGACCGCCCTTCGCCGCCTGCACCGTGACATGGACTATATGTTCAAGGATCAACGTGAGGGTCGTGAGCACTGGGTGCCGGCCTTTGACGTCATCGAATTTGATGACGCCTTCGAACTGGTCGCCGATATTCCAGGCGTTGATGCCGAGGATCTTGAAATCACGGCAGAAAAAGGCGAGTTGACCGTGTCAGGCAAACGATCGGCCATCGATCACGAGCAGGCCACGCGCCAGCGCATTGAACGTGCCAGTGGCGAGTTCGCCCGTCGCTTCTCATTACCCGATACCGCCGACGCCGATGCGATTGAGGCGAAAGCCGACAAAGGCGTACTGATTGTGCGTATCCCCAAGAAAGCGCAGCTGCAGCCGCGTCGCATTGACGTCAACGTCAGTTAATACGCCCCCACCACTGCCTTGAGTTTCGAACCCCCTATCGGAACTCAGGGCGGTGGACCGCGGTCTGTAACCGGGTACACTTTACGGACTAGACTTCAGGAGCCCCAAGCCCATGAAAGTATCGAGACTGTCGACCGTTGCGGTCGCGGGTCTGGTTTTTTTGACCGGACTGTCCGCCGCACACGCCGCCCTGCCCCAGGCTGTCGGCGACACCCAACTGCCCTCGCTGGCGCCCATGGTCAAACAAGCCTCACCGGCCGTCGTGAACATTGCCGTGCGCCAAAAAGCGCCTCAATTTAATTCACGCCGAGGTGTGCCGCTGTTTCCGCAGCTGCCCGCTCGCCCACGCGGTGGACGCACCGGCAGTGGCTCTGGCGTCATCGTGGATGCCAAAAACGGCTACATCATGACCAATCATCACGTGGTGGAGCAGGCCGAATCCATTACCGTCACGCTGTATGACGATCGCACCATGGAGGCCACCGTCATTGGTTCGGATCCCGGCTCTGATGTGGCGCTCATACAAGTGGATGGCGACAACCTTGCCCAGATTCCGCTGTCGGATTCCGATGCGCTTGAGGTGGGTGATTTCGTGGTAGCCATCGGCAACCCGTTTGGCCTGTCCAACACCGTGACCTCCGGCATCGTCAGCGGTCTGGGTCGTTACGGCCTGAGCAGCGATGGCTATGAAGATTTTATTCAAACCGATGCGGCGATTAACCCCGGCAACTCGGGCGGCGCGCTGTTAAATTTGCGCGGCGAACTGATCGGCATTAACACCGCCATCAAAACCACCTCTGGCGGCAACGTCGGAATCGGCTTTGCCGTACCCATCAACATGGCCCGTCGGGTCATGGAACAGATCCTCGAATTTGGTGAAGTGCGTCGTGGTCTTCTGGGCGTGCGCATTGGCCGCACGCTCGATCTCAATGACGAAACCCGTGAACGCCTCGATCTGGGTGGCCGCGAAGGCGCCATCGTGCTGCAGGTAGACCCCGACTCGGCGGCTGACAAAGCCGGCATCGAAATCGAAGACGTCATTGTGATGGTGAACGGCGAGAAAACCCGCGATGCGCAGGAGCTGCGTAACACCATTGGCCTGCTGAGCGAAGGCGACCAGGTGACCGTGGATGTGATTCGCGGCGGTCGCGACCGGGCGTTCAAAGCCCGCCTGGGATCGCAAGCCACCGATACCAACACCGAACGCCTGAATGCGGGCGACACGCTGCATCCGGGTCTCGAAGGCGCATCCTTTGGTGATCTGAACAAACGTCAGCGTAAAACGCTCAATTCTGGCAAGGCCGGCGTATTAGTCACAGAAGTGGCCGCCAACAGCGCGGCAGAATTTGCCGGTCTGGAAGAAGGCGACATCATCACGACGGTCAATCTCGCGCCGGTAAGCAACCTCGCCGAATTCCGCGACAAAGCCAGCGCCGATGCCTCGCGCTTGATGCTGCGCATTGTGCGTGACGGCGCCTCAACGCTTGTGATTGTGGGCTAATCACGTAACCCCACAAAAAAAGCCGCCCGTCACAATGACCGGCGGCTTTTTTTTGATCCAGCGTTAGCTCAGGCCTTGTTGCCCGTGAACATGCCTTTGATTTTGCCAAACAGTGCGGCGATACCCACCAGGATAAACACGCCAAACTTTTTCAAGAACACCAGAGCCGCCACGAGCAGACCGGTTTTCTTCGCCACCGCACCGGCGACCAGTGCGCCAAGACCGTAGGCCGCCAGCTTGTCGGTATCCGGATTGTAGTCTTCATAGCGAAAGCCGTCGTTAAACGCGGCCATGGCCAAAATCTCATCGCGCGCCGTGTTGATTTCGCTGAGCTGCTCGGTGGCCGCAATAAACGTCATGCTCAAAACGCCTTTGCGCCCCAGCGTACGAATGTCGTAATTGAGCACCTTGTCTTCATCATTGAAGACCAACTCTTTGGCCCAGTACATGTGCTTGTCGGTGGATGAGTAGTACGGCGACTCGGCCCAACCCAACAGCTCCACCGTGCCGTAACCGGCCGCATCACGTTGCTTGCTGGCTGCCCGCGTTTCCTTTTGCATCTGCTTCAGCAGTTTGTCGTAGTTGATCTCATGCGCATCGGCATCCGACACGTAACCGTCTTCCACGTATTCGATGGTGACGGCCCAGCTGTCGCTGTCGAACGGCGTGTATTTTTCGGGCATCAACATGCCAAGCGTGGTGCCGCCCGGCGGGTTGCCCCACACGTCTTCCAGCACCGTCGCGGTATCAGCGGCGTTTAAATAGTAATAAGACTCCGGCACGTTCAACGTCGCAAAACCACCCGGCAGGGTAATTTCGCCCGTGCGTGGCGTAAGCGACTCCCAGAGGGCGCGCGCCTCCTCCATGTAGGCCTGTTGTTCGGCCGACATTTCCGGCTCGGCCTCGGCGGTGTCCTGGGCAAGGGCCGGAACGCTGCAGATCGCGGCCGCCAAAAATAGTGCGCGCCATGGCGCGGTTTGAATCGTCATAACGTCATTCCTGTTTTTATCGATCATTTATCGCGGCGGAAGATACGCCTGAATAGCTCAGAAAGCACCCCACATGACCCGCAACGCCGATGCCGTGAGCAGCAACGCATAGGCCATTTTTAAATAGCGCGCGGGCAGCGCGTGCGCGATCTTGGCGCCGATGGGCGCAATGGTCATGGCAGCCAGACCCAGCACCAACGCGGCCGGCCAAAACACGTAGCCGACACACTGAGCCGGCAATCCGTCAACGGCCCAGCCGCCGGCGACATACCCTGCCGCACCCGCCACCGCAATGGGAAAGCCCACGGCCGCTGACGTTCCCACGGCCTCCCGCGGCACCACGCCGTGGGCCATCAGAAACGGGCCGCTCAGCGAACCGCCTCCGATGCCGGTCCACGACGACAGCGCGCCGATCACGCCGCCCACACTCCACAGTCCCAGCGGACCTGGCAGCGGACGCTCGCGCGGCTCTGCAGGCGACCTTCCCAGACGCAGCGCCACGATCAGCAAAAAAAGACCGAAGCCCACGCGCAGTGCCTGATCCGGCAGGTAGTGCGCCACCGCACCGCCCGCCAACGCGCCGAGCGCCGCCGCCGGGGCAAGACGCAGGGCCACCGGCCAGCGCACGCCGCCGCGACGATGATGCGACAGCGTCGAGGAAACCGAGGTCATGACGATGGCGAACAAAGAAGTCCCGAGCGCAACATGCATGATGCGCGCCTCAGGCACGCCGAGCTGCGGCAACACCAGCACCAAGGCCACCACGGTAATCACACCGCCGCCAATACCGAATAGTCCAGCCACAAGGCCAGCAAGGGCACCAACGGGAATAAGAGTGGTCAGTATTTCAGAGCCGAGTATCATGACGGGATGTATTGAAGCAGACAGCGCGACCGGATGAAATGGTCGTGGGGCACAAATCGCAGGCAAAAAAAATGGCTGAACAGCCGAGGGGGACTGAACAGCCAGGGAGAGTATGTGAAGTATTTCTTTACACTTATCTGATTTGTATCAGGTAAACCCTGATATTTAACAATAACAGGGCCCAATTTGTATAAAATTTTGTCGAAAATGTGAGAGTTCGAACCTAGCAATGCGATCGCGACTTCCTTATCCTTGGAGCCCTATGAACCTGAAAAATATAGTAAAAACGTGCGTCTCACTCTCACTATTTGGCGCACTTTTTCCGGCCTTTGCGAGCGTTGCCGTTGAGCAACGGCAAGCTTTCAAAAATGCCTATGAAAAGGCCCGCAGCGGCGATGCCACCATCTTGCGAGAGACTCAGTCCACCCTCTCCGACTACATTTTGTGGCCCGACCTTGTGAGCGCGAATTATCTGGGCCGCCTGTCAAAAATCGCGGATCGCGATATCGAACAGCAGCTGGATCGCAATCCCGACACCTCCATCAACCGAACATTGCGCTATCGCTATGCCACACGTTTGGCAAAACGCGGCGACACCGAACGCTTCTTAAAACTCTATGACGCGCATTACACCGAATCCGACGACACGATCATGGACTGCTACGCGGCCCACGCGCGATTGCACGGCGACGACAACACGACCCATCGCAGCGCCGCGCTCGATTTGTGGCTGGTGGGCAAAAGCCAGCCCAAAGAATGCGATCCGCTGTTTCACCGCTTGCAAAAAGATGACCTGCTCACCGCCAAACGTTATACCGAGCGTCTGCATCTGGCGCTGGCCGCCAACGAGCTGAAGCTGGCAACGTATCTGGCCAAAAAAGCACCGGCCGCCGAACGCGTGTGGTTATCGCGTTGGCAAACCATGCGCCGCGATCCGGCTACGGCACTCAAGCGCATCAAGCGCGTGCCGTCCCACGATCTGCGTGATGCACTTTATATTTACGGCGTGCGCCGCGCCGCGCGCCGCGATCCGGCTAACACCTACGCTCTGCTGCGTGACACCGCCGAAGACGCCCAAATCGATCATCACCAGTATCAGGCGCTGCTCAACTACATCGCCCTGCGTGGCGCCCGCGACGGCCTGCCTGAAGTGGATACCTGGACGGCCGGTCTCCAGTCCACCGACGACGATGTGGCACGTTGGCAGGTGCGCTCGGCACTTGGCAGCGGCGACTGGACGCGCGTGCTCAAAAGCATCGACGCGATGCGCCCGACGCTTGCCAAAGAATCGGCGTGGCGCTACTTCCGCGCGCGTGCCATGGCCGAACTCGGCGACCACGACGGTTCGCAGGCTCTGTTGCGCGATGTCGCCGAAGAGCGCAGTTACTACGGTTTCATGGCCGCCGATCGTCTGGATGCGAAATATCAGTTTTCTCACAAGACCATTGCCGACGATCCGGAACTTGCCGCCAAGCTCATGCAGCTGCCGGCATTCGTGCGGGCACGCGAATTGTTTTTCGTAAATCTTTACGGCCCGGCGCGCAGCGAATGGGAACGCGCCGTGCGTGGCCTCGAATTGCCGCTGCGTCAGCAGGCGTCGCTGCTGGCCGATCGCTGGGGCTGGCACTCACAGGCCATCCGCACGCTGGCCTACAGCGGCGGTCAGAATGATCTGCTGCGCTCCTACCCCACACCGTTCAAAGCTGATTTCGACGAGCACGCCTCACGGGCGGATATCGCGCGCACCTGGGCCTATGGCGTCACGCGCTCAGAGAGTTTGTTTATGAGCGACGTGAAGTCGTCGGCTGGCGCCATCGGGCTGATGCAGCTGATCCCGGGCACGGGCAAAGAAACAGCGCGACGCGCACGCGTGCCCTACCGCGGTTTGCAAACCCTGCTCGACCCCCAACGCAACATCCAGCTGGGCGTGCATTACCTTGGTCAGATGTACAACCGTTTCGACAAAAATCAGGTGCTCGCGACGGCGGCCTACAACGCCGGACCACGGCGTGTGAAAAGCTGGCTACCCGAACGCGGCAACGTGCCGGCTGACATCTGGGTTGAAACCATCCCGTTCAACGAGACGCGCAAGTACGTGCAAAAAGTGCTGTTTGCCGACACTGTATTCCACTGGCGACTGACCGGCGACGAGCGCCGTCTGGCCTCGCGAATGCCGCCCATTCACAAGCCGACGCCCTAACTTCACGTGCATTTACGCCCCAAGTGCGGGCGTAAATGCATGATTTTGGCTCCGCGCGCCCAAACGAGACCGTGTTCCGGACACGGCGCTTGAGCTTTGATCTATACTTCGCGGTCGATTCTGCTCCCTAACCGGGTACTACCAAAACCTCATGCTCCCCAAAACAATCGCAATCGCTGGCGGCACCGGATTTATCGGTACGGCGCTCACCCCCAAACTCACGGCAGCCGGCTGGCACGTGCGGCTGCTCACGCGCAATCCGGAGCGTCACCGCGCACTCAAAGTGGTGCCCGAGGCCGAGCTGGTGAAAGTGAATCTGGGCAGTGATGCCGAGATTGCGCGCGCGCTGGATGGCTGCGATGCGGTGATCAATCTCGTGGGCATTTTGAACAGTCGCACGCGTGACGGTGCCGAGTTCACCACGGTGCACGCCGAACTCCCGGCGCGTCTCGCCCACGCCGCCAAACAAGGTGGCGCCACGCGCTTCGCCCATGTGAGTGCGTTGCGCGCCGATGCCGAAAAAGGCCCCAGTCAATATTTGCGCAGCAAAGGCGCCGGCGAAATCGCTCTGCGTCGCGCGGCCGGTCAGGATCTGGCGCTCACCATATTCCAGCCTTCCACCATTTATGGCGCAAACGATTCATTCACCAATCGCTTTGCCGATCTGCTGCGTCTGCCCGTACCGTTTATGCCGCTGCCAAAACCCAACGCGCGTTTCGCACCCGTGCATGTGGACGACGTGGCCAACGCGATCGTCGGCTCGATCGACGATCGCGACACCTTTGGCAAAACCTTCCAGCTGTGTGGCCCGCAAGTTTTGTCGCTGCGCGAAGTGGTGGAGATGGTGCGCGATGCGCTGGGTCTCAATCGCGCCATTATCGGGATGCCCGACACGCTGGCCACCCTGCAGGCCATAGTGCTCGAGCTGGTACCGGGCAAGCCGCTGTCGCGCGACAATCTCAAATCGTTGGAAGTGAACAGCATTTGCGACAGCAACGGCTTCGAGCGTCTGGGCATCACGCCACGCGCCGCCGGCACGTGGATTCCGCGCATCGTGCGCGAAGCCAACGGGCTCGATCCGTTTGACGACTACCGGCGCACCGCCGGGCGCTACTGACTGAGGTTAAGCGCCTCGAGCCGCTCGAGCACAGCGGCATCGTCCTGCTTTGCGAGCGCCTCAACAGCTGCATAGAACGCCGGCAGATCACCATCGTGTTCGGCCAGCAGCGCGCCAAATGCCCCCACCCACTGGTTGTAGGTGCTCACCGTGGCCAAATGCGCGTTGTTGAGCTCACGGCTAAACCATCCGTCGTAGCCGGCATAGCCACCCCAACTGGATTTGACCTTCGCGTAGCGCGCCCGCAGCGCGTCGATCGCCGCGCGCTTGCGCTCGCGCTTTTGCTCAGCGCCTAAGCTTTGCGCATACACCTCGCGCAACTGATCACGTGCCGAGGACACCAGCGCCGCAAAATCTTCGCGTCGCGCTTCGGCGTTCAAATATTTCTCATAGTCAGCGCTGCGACCCGCGTCGAGTAAAAACCGGCGCAGGCCCTCGCGCTCCACAAACGTCGCGAACGATTCGCTGAATGGCGAGTCGCTGGGCCGGTACACCACCTGATGCGCCAGCTCGTGAAAAATGAGTGCAATCACCGACAGCTCATCGCCGCTGAGCATGCTGCTCAAAATCGGGTCCGCAAATCGTCCCAGCGTGGAATACGCGCCCACACCACCGTAAAACGCGTCGAGCCCCTCGGCCTGCAGACGCTCGGTTTCTTCGCGCGCGGCGGCCTCGCGAAAAAAACCGCGATAGCTCACGCAGCCGGCAAATGGAAAACAATAGGTTTGCGGATCGACCGAAAACTCCGGCGCGGCGACCACGTTCCACAGCACATGAGGACGATCGAGCTGCACGTAGGTGCGATAGCTTTTGTTGTCCGGCAGCCCCAGAGACTCTGAGGCAAACACGCGCGCCTCAAACGCCAGCGCCAGACGCTCGCGCAACAGCGGATCCAGCGTGTCGCCCGCCAGCACCTCGGCCACCGGCTCACGCTCGCGGACCAGCTCCCACTGTCCGCGCGCGGCCTGCCAGTAGAACGCCGTACGCGCGCAGCCGCCCAGCGTGAGCGTGCCTGCGGCCGCGATCAGCGCCAGCAGCAACGCCCAGCGCCAGCGTCGTTTTACACCGGTATTCGTTAACATTTACCGACGTTAACAACTGCCTTGCACACGTGCAAAGCGGTTGTAGTAACCTCGCGCCTATGAACACTGAAACACAGGAAACTTACCTCGTCGGCGGCGCCGTACGCGACGCGCTGTTGGGCCTGCCCGTGCACGAACGCGACTTTGTGGTGGTGGGCGCGACGCCCGCGCAAATGCTCAGCGCCGGTTACAAACAGGTGGGCAAAGATTTCCCGGTGTTCCTGCATCCCGAAACGGCTGAGGAATACGCGCTGGCACGCACCGAACGCAAAACCGGCAGTGGTTACACGGGCTTTAGCGTGCACGCCGAACCGTCGGTCACGCTCGAAGAAGATTTACAGCGCCGCGATCTTACAATTAATGCCATCGCGCGCGATGCGAATGGTCAGCTGGTCGATCCCTTTGGTGGCGCCCGCGATCTTGAAGATCGCGTGCTGCGCCACGTGTCGCCGGCGTTTGTCGAAGACCCGGTGCGCGTACTGCGTGCTGCCCGTTTTGCCGCCCGCTTCGCCAAACAGGGCTTTCGTTTCGCAGCGGAGACCATGGCCCTGATGCGCGAGATGGTGACCAACGGTGAGATCGACGCGCTGGTGCCCGAGCGGGTGTACGCCGAAACTGTGAAGGCCATGCGCTGCGAACGTCCCAGCGTCTATTTTGAGACGCTGCGCGAGTGCGGGGCTCTGGCGCGTGTATTTCCGGAAGTCGATGCGTTGTTCGGTGTTGAACAACCCGCACAGTGGCACCCGGAAATTGATACCGGCGTGCACACCATGATGGTGATCGATCAGTCGGCGCGTCTATCGGACGCGATCACCGTGCGCTTCGCGGCGCTGACCCACGATTTGGGCAAGGGCGAAACGCCCAAAGACATGCTGCCCTCGCATCGCGGCCACGAAGAACGCAGCCTGCCGCTGGTGACAAATTTATGCGATCGATTGCGCGCGCCCAACGACGTGCGCGAGCTGTCGATGCTGGTGGCAGAACATCACACGTCAATACATCGCTGCGAACAAGCCGGGGCTTCCGCGATCATGCGCCTGTTTAACAAAACCGACGCGCTGCGCCGGCCCGAGCGCTTTGAAGAAGCGCTGCTTGCCTGCGAGGCCGATGCACGTGGTCGCACGGGGTTTGAACAAAGCGCGTATCCGCAGGCCGATCATCTGCGCAAATTGCTCAGCGTCGTGCAAAAAGTGCGCCCGGGCGATTTGAATCTGGAAGGACTAAAAGGACCGGCGATTGCCAATCGCATTCACGGCGCACGCGTCAGCGCGCTCAAAGCGGTGATGCCCGCGAACGCCGACGCCGACTAAAACACCAGCACGGCGAAAATAATGGCCGCCAGCACGATCCGGTACAGCGCGAACAGCCACATGCCGGCGCGCGAGACGAAACGCATAAACCAGCCGATGCACAAATAGGCCGACACGGCCGAAACCAGCACGCCCAAACCCATCTGCAGCCAGTAGTCGCCCACCGGTTCGCCGATGAGCTTCAGGGTTTGATAGCCGCTCGCCAGCAAGATGGCCGGGATCGCCAAAAGAAAGCTGAAGCGTGCCGCGCCGTCGCGATCGAAGCCGCGCCCGAGCGCCGCGGTCATCGTAATGCCCGAGCGCGACGTGCCGGGCACCAGGGCCAGCACCTGCGCAAAGCCGACGATCAACGCGTCGGTCATGGTCGCGGTATCCATGCTGCGCGCCCGTTTGCCGTAACGATCCGCGACCCATAGCAGCACGCCGAACACGGCCGTGGTGAAACCAATGACCGCCGCGCTGCGCAGGTTGCCATCGATAAAATCACCCAGCGCCAGACCGGCCAGCGCCACCGGGATCGTGGCCACGCCGAGATTGATGCCAAGCCGCGCGTCGTGGGTCATGCCCGCGCCGGTCACGGTGCCAAGCAGCGCGCGCACAATGCTCGTTACTTCATCCCGGAAGTAGGCCACCACCGCGATGAGCGTACCCAGATGCACGGCTACATCGAACGGCAGTCCCTGATCTTCCCAGCCCACAAACAAGGGCAACAGCACCAGATGTCCGCTGCTCGAGATGGGAAGAAATTCGGTCAGGCCTTGCAGCAGTGCCAGGCAAATTGTTTGCAGTGTGGTCATGTCGCCATCGCCAAAGAAACTGAAAGATCGCGCAGAGCAAATCCGCTGACCGGTCGCGTGAGGTCTCGCGACAGCGCCATAAACTTGAATCGCTCGCCCATTTCGCCCGGAAGCGTCAGTGTTTTCGCCTCGCTTTGCAACTGCGCCGCGCGCTCGGGCGTGGCCGCAAGCGCCGCGCTTAGGGTCTGGTCAAGGCCGCCGGCCAAAAGGAAATGCGCCTGCGTGGTGTAGCCACTGAGTTTGAGGCCGGCGTCGATCGCCGCATCGGCGATGCCGGTGAAGTCCACCCACGCCGTGATGTCCTGCAGACCCGGCAGGAAGAACGGATCGGCGTGCGCGCGGTGACGGTAGTGACATAACAACGTGCCGTCATGGCGTTCGGGTCGATAAATTTCCGCACGCGAGCCGCCGTAATCGGACAGAAGCACCAGCCCCTGCGCCAGACAATGCCCAAGCGTAAACGCAAACGCGCGCGCGCCGGGACAAAATTCGGACACATACCCGGCCGGCAGCGGCGCACCGGCCACGCGGCATTCGTCCATCAAAGACAAAAGCTCGGTGCGCACTTCCGGTGCGGCTTTATCGAACACCTGCACGAACGCCCCGTCGTGCACTTCCACCCACGCGGTTTTCACGCCGCCGTCGGCCTGCACTTCAAAGCGCTCTACTGGCAGCGCATCGAGTACTTCGTTCGCAATCACCACGCCTTTAAACGGCATCTGCGGCAACGCCTCGAGCCAGCGCACACGCCCGGCAATGTGTTCGGGCAACGCACCCAGCGCCTCACGCTGACGCGCTTTTAAATCGCCGCTGACCTCCAAAATCCAGTACTCCCGCGGCAGCGCATCGTGCGCGTCCAAATGCCCCAAAAACGCGGCCGCCAAGGCACCACTGCCGGCGCCGAGCTCCAGCACCACCGCTTCGGCGGGATCGAGTTCACGCAAGGTTTCGAGCGCGGCGTGCGCCACGGTCATACCAAACAGCGGGGAGATTTCCGGCGCGGTCGTAAAATCGCCGGCCGGACCAAACTTGGCCGTGCCCGCGCTGTAATAGCCCTGCGCCGGCGCATACAGCGCCATTTCCATGTAGCGCGCAAACGTGATGCGCCCGCCGGCCTGTTCAATGGTTTGCGCGATGAATTCATGCAGTGCGTCGCTGTGCGCCTGCGCCGCCGCGTCGGGTGCGGGTAGTTCTAAAGACATAATGTTTGAACATCCTCCGGATCATTGCGCACGAAGTGTTGTGCGGCATCGCTCGCGCAAACTGCTACGATGGCGCGCGCATGATACCCGAGTGTTTAACCAACTGAGACCCCTCCATGCCCGAATTGTCATTGCAACATCACAACGTGCTGATCACCGGCGCCGCACGTCGCCTCGGCGCGCAGACCGCGCGCACGCTGCACGCCAACGGCGCCAACATCGCCATTCACTATCGCAGTTCGTCTATCGAGGCCGACGAACTGGTGGCCGATCTCAACGCCCAGCGCGCCGGCAGCGCCATCGCCGTGCAGGCCGACATCCTGAATTTGGACAGTCACGCCGGACTTGTGCAGCAGGTCGTAGATGCGTTTGGCGGTCTTTCCGTTCTCATTAACAACGCCTCCACGTTTTACCCCACGCCGGTAGGCACAATCACCGAGCAGCACTGGGACGACCTGATGGGCAGCAACCTCAAGGGTCCGCTGTTCCTGGCGCAGGCCGCCGCACCGGAGCTCACCAAAGCACGTGGCGCCATCATCAACATGGTGGACATTCACGCCACGCGCCCGCTCGGCGAACACGTGGTGTACTGCTGCGCCAAAGCCGGCGTGCACATGCTGACCGAATCGCTGGCCGTAGAGCTCGGCCCCCACGTGCGGGTGAACGGCATCGCGCCCGGCCCGATCATGTGGCCCGAAAACGATATTGATAAAGCGGAAAAAAATGCCATCACCGACACCACGCTGCTCAAGCGCACCGGCGAGGCCACCGACATCGCGCAAGCCGCGCTGTATTTTCTGGCCCACGCACCGTTTGTGACCGGGCAGATTCTGGCCATCGACGGCGGCCGCTCGCTGCGCCCGTGAGTAAAAACAACCTCGACTATCCGATCGCCACGCCGCCCGAACCGGGCCGCTGGCTGGCGATTGATGACGACACCTACTGGCTGCGCATGCCGCTGCCGTTTGCGCTGGCGCATATCAATCTGTGGCTGGTGCGTGACGGCGACGGCTGGGCGACGGTCGATACCGGCATGCGCTCGAAAGAGGCCATCGCGGTATGGGAAAACGTGCACGAACAAGTGCTGGGTGGGCGTGAGCTCACGCGCGTTATCGTCACCCACATGCATCCCGATCATGTGGGTATGGCCGGGTGGCTGTGCGAGCGCGGCAACTCGAAGCTGTGGATGACGCAGCTCGAATATTTGCTATGTCGCGTGCTCGTGGCCGACACCGGCAAAGAAGCGCCCACCGACGGCGTCGAGTTTTATCGCGCCGCCGGTCTCGACGGCGAACAGGTGAACCGCTATAAAAAACTGTTCGGTCAGTTTGGTCGCGCGGTGTACTGGATGCCCGACTCCTACGTACGCATGAGCGACGGCGACAAGCTGCCCGTGGGCGAACATACGTTTGACATTGTGGGCGGCAACGGTCATTCGCCCGAACACGCCTGCCTGTTTGACGAGGCGCGTAATCTGCTGATCTCCGGCGATCAAATACTGCCCACCATTTCCTCCAACGTTAGCGTGTGGCCCACCGAGCCTGACGCCAATCCGCTGCTCGACTGGCTCAACTCGTGCGCGCGCCTGCGTGATCGTCTGCCCGCAGATACGCTGGTGCTGCCAGCCCACGGCAAACCGTTTCGCGGTGTGCGCACGCGCCTCACGCAGCTGATCGACGAACACGAAAAAGGTTTGGCCGACGTACGCCAGGCCTGTGCCACGCCGCAGCGTGCCGTGGACTTATTTGAGGTGTTGTTTGATAGCCGCATTAACGACGGCAATCGCGTGATGGCCACGGGCGAGGCCGTCGCCAACATCAACTACCTGCTCGCCACGGGCGATCTGATGCTCGACGACGTGCGCGATGGTGCGCACTACTATCGCGCGAGCTAGTCGAGCGTCGCGATGAGTGGTCGCTGGCGCTGCCCAACATCGATAATGCCCAGCTCCAGCAGCGTTTGCGCCACACCGTCGATCATCGTCTGATCAACGCCAATGCGCGTGGCAAAACGTGTCACCGCCAACCACGCCTCCACGCTCGGCACGTCCAGGTTGTAACGCTGCGCTATGAGCGGCACGACATCGTCGCGGCGCAGTAATGTGAACGCGCTGGCCATAACCGCACGCAGCGCCACGGCACAAGCCTCAGGCGCCATCGCGAGCATTTTTTCGGTGACGGCCACCACAAAGCACGGCCACGGCGAGGGAAAATCGGCCACGCGGCGAAACTCGCCGTTGGTCACATACGGCTGCGTGGTGTACTTCTCCCAAAAGAAAATCTGCGCTTGATTCGCGGCCAACGCCTCACGCGCGCCGTCGAGACGCCCCACCACTTCAAATTTCAAATCTTTGGTCGGCCACCCACGCTCACGCGCGTGCACAAACGACATCAAATGCGAACCTGAACCATAGCGACTGATGGCGTAGCGTTGACCGCGCAGCGCCTCCTCGCGTGCCAGATCGCTTTGCGCCGGCACGTGAATGCCCCACAACAGTGGCGACTCCACATACACACTCACGATCTTGAACGTACTGCCCTTCGCCGCCGCCGCGACCGCGCCTTCGGTCAGTAACAGCGCCATGTCCAGCTCATCGTTATCGAGCGCGGCAACCATGTCGCCCGTGCCACCAAAAAACGGTTCCCACGACGCATCAATACCGGCACGACGCAGCGCACCGGACTCAAGCAAAAGCCGCCATGGAAGATTGAAATGCTCGGGCACGCCCCCGATACGCAGGGGCTGTAACGGCGCCGTCATATCAGAATGCGTTCAATGTCTGGCGCCATTCGCCCAACTCGTGCTGCACGCCACGCGCCGTGGCTTTGGCGCGCTGCTTTTGCGACGAGGTGGCGTCTAAGCGCGATACCGGCGAGCACATGCCGTTTTCGATCAGGAAAATAGCCTCGGCAAACGAGGCCTCGGCCTGATCGCCCAGCGGATTGTCCAGAT
The DNA here is from genome assembly GCA_045106455.1 of Gammaproteobacteria bacterium. Lineage (GTDB taxonomy): Bacteria > Pseudomonadota > Gammaproteobacteria > Steroidobacterales > JBCCMA01 > JBCCMA01. The sequence continues at coordinate 7,347 of JBGCEL010000108.1, read as the reverse complement.
CGTCGGCCGCCTCGCAGTCCGGCGTAAAGCCGTCAAAGAAATCGCCGTCGCCGTCGGCGTTCACCAACGAGAACGCAATCGGCACGGCCACTTTGTCGCAAAACTCAAACTGATAAGAACCCACCGGCTTGCCGAATGACCGGCTGCCTACAATCGAGACCGGCACAAACGGGCGCAACGCGTTAATCACCATTTCGCTGGCCGATGCCGTGGAGCCGGTGGTAATCACCACCACGTCGGTAAGATTGAGCGCATTGGGTGGGTTGCTAAAGCCCGTGGTGACGTTGCGATTTTGATTGGCAGCATTGTGCACGCGCTGAGCAAACACCTGCCCCGTGGTCGAGCTGCCACCCACTTTGCTTGCCAGCTCTTCGGCCACGCTAATTAAACCACCGCCGTTGTAGCGCAAATCCAGCACCAGTGATTCGACGTTGGCGGCCTGCAACTGATTGAACGCCGTATCGAGCGCCGCAAACGACGGCTCAACAAAACTGCGAAACGACAAATAGCCAACGCGCCGACCGTTGAGATCAAAATCGGTGACGCGCGTGACCGTCTCGATGGTCACCAGGCCCTTGGTGAGCTGGGTCTGAAGCGTGCTGCCGGCGCCGTCGATGTATTCCAGCGACACGGTTACGCCCTCTTCGCTCGCGCCAAACGCGCCGCCTAAACCGTCGCTGGCTAGAATGTCGGACACCGCGCGGCCGTCAATGCGCGTAATTTCATCGCCACGCGCCATGCCCACGGCGGCGGCCGGACCGTCGCCGAACACTTGCGTGAGACGCAGACGTGTGTCGTCCACCACCGTGATACCAAAGCCAAGGCCGATAAACTGACTGTCAGAGAAAAACGCGTCGTTCTCCTCCCGATCACGCAAACCACTAAAGCGATCCAGCGGCGCAAAACGAAACGCCTCGAGCACCGCCTCGGGCGAGGCAAAACCGCTGTTGGTCACCGCCGGCACATCATCGATCCAAAAATAGATGTCGTTCATCAGATCAAACACAAACGCGTTTTGACCCGTCACGGAACACGAGCTGACGTCTGGACCTGCAATGCCGCTGTCACCGCCACCACCGCCGCCGCAACCGGCGAGCACCACCACGGCGGCACTGAAAATTAACACCAGCGACTGGCGTCGTTTCGAATTCGTGTTCATAGCGTTATCTCGGGTTCAGATCTCGACCAATGTCATCTCGTGCGCGCCTAAATCGGCGTCTGCCCACACTTTTTGCCACGGCGCACCACTAATTGGATCGCGCTTATGCCCGGCAAGTTCCGCCAGCGGTTGCAACATGAACGCGTATTCCGACAATTCAGGGCGCGGCACCACCAGATCGTCACGCTGAATCACCGAATCGCCGTGCACCAGCAAATCCATATCCAGCGTCCGCGGTGCGAATTTTTCGTCGCCCCGTTCGCGCCCAAACTGCGCCTCAATGTCGTGCAACGCATCGTTCACGTCGCTGGCCGATTCGCTCGTGCTAAAACCAATCACCAGATTCAAAAATGGCTCGCCCTCAAACCCCACGGCTTTGTTGCGATACACGCTGGAACGACAAATCGCGCCAAAGCGCGCCGTCAGCGCGTCCATCGCCAGATTCAAATTTTTCTCCGGCTCCATGTTGCTGCCAAGCGAAACATACACCTCACTGGCACCGGCGGTGTCGCTGATGCCGCGGCGAATCTGCACACCGACATCTTTGGAACCGCGCACGGCGCCGGGCTTGTTCACGCGCACCTCCACCCAGTTCATGTCGAACTCACTGGTGCAGATGCCGGCAATGCGCTCGGCCAGCGTTTCAACCAGCTGAAATGAAGATTCTTCGGTAAACGCGATGATGCGCTTGGCCACCGCTTTGTAATTGAGCGTGGCGTCGATGTGATCCACGGCCGCCGAAGCGCGAATGTTGCCGGGCATCGTCAGATCGATACTGACGGTTTGTTTTTGCTCACGCTCCCAGTCGTAAATGCCAATGATAGTTTGGATTTGCAGATCGCGCAGAAAGATTTTGTCGTGCATGGAAGGTTTGAATTCTCGTGCTGTAAAAATGTAATCGGGAAAAAACTAGGACGCCGCGGGTGGCGCCAGGTCGGCCAACGGCCAGCGCGCGCGCACGTCGTGCTCGCTTCGCTCTCCGGCAGCCAGTCGCAGCGCCCCGGCAAACGCAATCATCGCACCGTTGTCGGTGCAAAAGGCCATTCGAGGGCAATACAGTTTGGCCTGTCGCTTGGCCGCCACCGACTCCAGTCGCGCGCGTACGGCCTGATTGGCGCCGCAGCCACCCGCCACCACGAGGCGCGAATGCCCGGTGGCCTTGAGCGCGCGGTCGCATTTGATCGCCAGCGTGTCGATGACCGCCGCCTGAAAGCTCGCGGCAATGTCCGCATCGGCGGGGCGCTCGTCGCCTTCTTTCTTGCTGGCGTAATACACGGCGGTTTTAAGCCCGCTAAAACTAAAGTCCATGCCTGCTCTTCGCGTCATTGGCCGCGGCAGATTGATCGACTCGGGATTGCCTTGTTTGGCCAGCTGCTCAATCGGCGGCCCGCCGGGATACGGTAGCCCCAGCAGCTTGGCGGTTTTATCAAACGCCTCGCCGGCGGCGTCATCCAGCGTTTGGCCCAGCAGCGTGTACTGCCCGTGGGCGGCCACATCGATCAGCATGGTGTGACCGCCGGACACAAGCAGCGCCACAAACGGATAATCCAGATCGTTATCCTCCAATAGCGGCGCCAGCAAATGGCCCTCCATATGATGCACACCCAGCGCCGGCACACCGCTGGCGGCGGCCAGCGAGCGCGCAAACGTCGCTCCCACCAGCAAAGCACCCACAAGCCCCGGCCCGGCGGTGTAAGCCACCGCATCGAAGCCAGCGCCGTCCTCGGCCAACACAGCCCGGGTCAAAGGCGTAATCCGGGCCAGGTGATCGCGAGACGCCAGCTCCGGCACCACGCCCCCGTAGGGCGCGTGCAGAGCCACCTGACTGTGCAGCTGATGGGCCACCAGACCCTTATTGGTGTCGTACAGCGCTACCGCTGTCTCATCGCAGGAGGTTTCAATCCCCAGTACGCGCATCAATCCTACCCTTTACATCCAGTGTGTCCCGCCCTAGAATGGCGGACTTTTCCGCTGACGGATGGCCAATGGCTGCCCGCGCGAAAACCTTAATTTTTAGGGCAAAAAGCCCGTTTATCAACAAGTTGAGAGCACCATGCCTAGCGTTCGGATCCGTGAAAACGAATATTTTGATGCCGCCCTGCGGCGCTTTAAGCGCGCCTGCGAGAAAGCCGGCATTCTGACCGAACTGCGCCGCAGAGAGTACTACGAAAAGCCCACGCAGGAACGCAAGCGTAAGAAAGCGGCCGCTGTAAAGCGCCACGCCAAGCGCCTGTCACGCGAAGTGGCACGCCGCCAGCGGATGTATTGATCCACCACTTTCGGATTCCGGCCGACCCCCGGCGTCCGTCGGGGAGTCGCAAACTATGAGCCTCAAGGCCCAACTCACCTCAGACATGAAAGATGCGATGCGCGCCAAAGAGCGTGAGCGTCTGGGTGTCGTACGCATGCTCATCTCGGCCGTCAAATCCGCCGAGATCGACACCAAGAAAGAACTGACCGAGGCCGAAGTGCTGGCCATAGTCGAGAAGCAGGTGAAACAGCGCCGCGAATCGATCAAGCAGTTCGCCGACGGTGGGCGCGATGATCTAGTGGCCAAAGAGCAAGCCGAGCTCGAATTTCTCACGCCTTACTTGCCCGAGCCACTCAGCGATGCCGAGCTTGATGCGCTGATCGACGAATTGATCAAAAGCACCGGCGCCACATCTGTAAAAGACATGGGCAAAGTGATGGGGCAGCTCAAAGCCCGCGCGCAAGGCCGGGTCGATCTTGGTGCCGCCGGTGGCCGAATAAAAGCCCGTCTGGGTTAATTTCCTCCGGCGTCGCTCAGCACACACAGCCGAGCAAAAATGAGCCGAATCCCACAACATTTTATCGACGAGGTCGTGGCCCGCACGGACATCGTCGAGATCATCACGAGCCGCGTGCCGCTGAAAAAAGCCGGTCGCGAGTTCAAAGCCTGCTGCCCGTTCCACGACGAAAAATCGCCCTCCTTCACGGTGAGCCCCAGCAAGCAGTTTTATCACTGCTTCGGCTGCGGCGAGCACGGCACGGCCATCGGCTTTTTGATGGCCTACGAGCGTCTGGCGTTTGTGGAGGCCATTGAGGAACTGGCCGGTGCGCTGGGTATGGAAGTGCCCACCGAGGTCACTAAAAACCGCCCGTCTGACGATCTTTACCAGCTGCTGGGTCGCGCGGCGGACTACTATCAGCACGCGCTCAAAGATCATGGCGATGCCATCGAGTATTTAAAAAATCGTGGCGTGACCGGCGAGATCGCCAAAGTGTTTGGCATTGGCTTTGCGCCCGATACCTGGGACGCGGTCATGAAAGCGCTCAAAGATGCTGAGGTACCCCGGCTGGTGGCGGCGGGTCTGATTAAAGCGCGCGACGATAACAGCGGTTACTACGATCGCTTCCGCGGGCGCATCATGTTTCCGATTCGCGATCATCGCGGTCGCTGTGTCGCGTTTGGCGGCCGCGCCATGAGCGACAACGGGCCGAAGTATTTGAACTCGCCCGAAACCGACGTGTTCCACAAAGGCCGCGAGCTGTACGGTTTGTACGAGGCTCGCCAAAGCCGCACCGATTTAAGCCAGCTACTGGTGGTCGAGGGCTACATGGACGTGGTGGGTCTGGCGCAATATGGCGTGCGCAACGCCGTGGCCACGCTCGGCACGGCCACCACGGTGGATCATTTAAAGCGCCTGTTTCGCATCGCCAATGAAGTGATCTTTGCGTTTGACGGCGACCGTGCCGGACGCAAAGCGGCCTGGCGCGCGTTAAATATGAGCCTCAGCGAAATCCGCGACGGCCGTCAGATTCGGTTTTTGTTTTTGCCCGACGGCGAAGATCCTGATTCCATGATTCGCGAGGAAGGCGAAACGGCCTTCCGCGAACGCCTCAGCAATGCGACGCCGTTGTCCGAATTTTTGCTCGATCATCTGGCAAGCGAGGTGGACACCACCAGCATGGACGGTCTGGCCCGCATGGCCGAACTCTCGCGACCGCTGATCGCCCAGATTCCACAGGGCGTGTACCGCGACATGCTGACGGCGCGCGTGGCTGAGCGCATTGGTCTGACCAGTGATCAGCTGGCCGATCACGTGCCGGCGAGTCCGGTGCGCCAGAAAGCGCCGCCGCGCCGTTCGCGCCCCTCGCGCCAGCGCACGCCCCTCGTGGGACGCGCCATTTCCCTGCTGCTGCACTACCCGGCCACGGCCGAGAATGCCGAATTGCCGGACAATTTAAGCTACACCGCCATCCCCGGGGCGGATGTTTTGACTACACTCCTTGAACAACTGCGAGAATCGCCCCACTTAAACACCGCGGCGATTCTGGAGCGGTGGCGGGAACACAAGTTTTTCGAGCGCTTGAACGACCTGGCGAGCGCAGAAATGCTGATGAACGCCAAGCAGGCCGTGGCTGAGCTGAACGGGCTTTTGACCAAATTGTCAGAACACGAGACGGACCAAAGACGCGAGGAATTGCTCGCCAAATCCCGCGAGAGCGGCTTGAGTGAAACTGAAAAGAGCGAGCTGGCCGAATTACTCTCGGCTCGCACCAAGGGCCGACGGGACGATTAGAGTTAAATAGCGGCGAGTTTTTCACCATTTTGGGGTGAATATCCGTCAATTGGCTGGTTAATTACTGGCCAGAATAGGTTGCTGCAGTTAAAATATAGGGTTTGACGAACCCGCGAATTTTTCGCGGGTTTTCTTCACTTCGGGTGCCGGAAGTCAATGCAAGACGAAAAACAGTCCAAAATTAAACAGCTGATCGCCAAGGGTAAGGAACAGGGTTACCTGACTTACTCCGAGATCAACGATCATCTGCCGAACGACATTGTCGATCCGGAACAGATTGAAGATATTGTAAACATGATCAATGACATGGGCATCACCGTCCATGAGAAGGCACCCGATGCCGACACGGTCATCATGTCGGATCAGGCCGTCACCAACGACGATGACGACGCCGTGGAGGCCGCCGCTGCGCTGGCCTCGGTCGACAGCGAGTTTGGTCGCACCACCGATCCGGTGCGGATGTACATGCGCGAGATGGGCACAGTTGAGCTGCTCACACGCCAGGGCGAGATCGAAATCGCCAAGCGTATCGAAGACGGCCTGAATCAGGTGCGTCATGCCATGTCGATGTACCCCGAGAGTATCGATCTGCTGCTCAAGGCTTACGAGCCGGTCGCCGCAGGCGAATCGCGCATCCTCGATATTCTCACCGGCTTTATCGATCCGGCCGACGCGGACAAGCCCGTGCTGCCCGCCGCCCAAACCAACGGCGCGGCCAAAAAAGACGACGATGCCGAAGTAGATACCGGCCCGGATCCTGAAGAGGTGAAACGCCGCTTCACGAAGATCAAGCGCCTGTACAACAAAGCCATGGCCGGCATCGAGACCGACGGCAGCATGGATCCCAAAACGCTGAAAACGCGTGAAGGGATCGCCGCTGAAATCATGGAGCTCAAACTCACGCCGAAGCTGGTGGAGTTTTTGAACAACAACATCCGCATGGCCATCAGCGAGATTCGCGGTCACGAACGCGCCATCATGCGTTTGTGCGTGGGTCAGGCCGGCATGCCGCGCAAAGATTTCATCTCCAGCTTTCCGGCCAACGAAACCAATCTGGAATGGATCGAGAAGCACATCCGTGCCAAGCGCAAGCACTCTTCTATTCTGGCGCGTTTGAAAACCGACATCCTGCGCTCGCAGCGCAAGCTCATCGCGATTGAAGCCAACTCGTCGATCACCATCAACGAGATCAAGGAAATTAATCGTCAGATGTCCATCGGTGAGGCCAAGGCCCGCCGTGCGAAGAAAGAAATGGTGGAGGCCAACCTGCGACTGGTGATCTCCATCGCCAAGAAATACACCAACCGTGGCCTGCAATTCTTGGATTTGATCCAAGAGGGGAATATTGGCTTGATGAAGGCGGTCGATAAATTCGAATACCGCCGTGGCTATAAATTCTCGACTTATGCGACATGGTGGATCCGCCAAGCGATCACCCGCTCTATCGCCGACCAAGCGCGCACGATCCGTATTCCTGTTCACATGATCGAAACGATCAACAAATTGGTGCGAACCAGCCGCCAAATGATGCACGAAATTGGCCGCGAACCAACACCCGAAGAATTGGCCGCGCGCCTGCATATGCCTTTGGATAAAGTTCGTAAGGTCCTTAAAATTGCCAAAGAACCCGTGTCTTTGGAAACC
>JBGCEL010000107.1:0-43286 GCA_045106455.1 Gammaproteobacteria bacterium | reverse complement strand
GGCTGGCCCCAGATTTGGGCTGGGTTAGCGACAGCCGTGTTGCCACCGGCAATGAGCGCGGCGGCATCATCGCGTTGAATTGAACGACTCGTGGCGTCGGCTTCTGCCAACTGACCACTGATGTTGATGAAGCCTTCGGTGCCAAGTGGCAGGCCCACGTTACCGGCAATCTTGTACTGCGCGCCGTCACCTTCATAGGTTTCGCCCCACTGCGCTTCAAACGAGGCGCCTTCGGCCGAGTCACGCAGCTGGAAGTTAATCACACCGGCGATGGCATCTGAGCCGTACTGGCTGGCCGCGCCGTCGCGCAGCACTTCCATCTGTTTGATGGCGATGGACGGGATCACGGAAATATCAGGGCCCTGCGCACCGTCGGCGATACCACCGCCGAGGAATGAGATCACAGCAGCACGATGACGACGTTTGCCGTTCACCAACACCAACGTCGAATCCGGTGACAGACCACGCAGGTTGGCCGGGCGCACAATCGAGGCCGCATCCGAAATCGGCTGCGTGTTGACGTTATAAGAAGGCACCGTGGTGCGCAGCACGTTGCTCATGTCCAGGTCGCCCTGGTTGAGCAGCTCGTCGCCGCTGATCACGTCGACCGGCGCCGGAGAGTCGGCGGCGGAGCGAGCCTGACGGCGCGTACCGATCGTGATGACTTCTTCGATGACCTGATCGCCTTCCTGCGCTACGGCGGCAGGAGCGGCGATCAGCGCGATCGGTGCAAGGCTTGCGCCAGCACAAATAGCCTGAAGTGATGATCTCAAGTTCATTGGCAGAAACCTCTGTAGCCAAATTAAGTTAAAAGCGCCGCCTGATCCCCCACCAGGCAGAGCCGGTGACATAATTGCAGCAAACCCATTAAATCCCCATTGTTGCGAAAAAACAATACTATCCGCGTTATTGTTGCATCGGTGCGACCACAAGCGGCCTATCTTGCGGAAATTAAACGGTTACGAAGCTTGCTATATTTGTCGCGTGGACGATACGAATGTGTTCTGAATAGATTGGTGGTTCCCCGATAGCGTGCCGGCCTGAAACATGCAATCGTCTGACTTATGACAACAAGATATTCTCGTGCCGCCAGCCGCTGCGGTCGCCCCATCATCGCGGTATTTGCGGCACTGTTGTGCAGTGGCTGTGCCACCCTCGGGAATATTGAGGCCGCGCCGATGGCGCCCGCCGAGCGCTGGTGCGACCTGCTGCCAAGACCCGGTTATTCCGATCTTGTGCAGGTGGCTGTAGAGCAGGATTGGTTTGAGGTGTACCGCGTGGTCGACGACGTCTACGCGATTTACGAGCCGTTCCAGTTTCAGGAAGTGATCTCTTATTTAATAGTGGGCGAGCGTAGCGCGCTGTTGTTTGACTCTGGCATGGGTATCGGCCGTATCAGCGACGTGGTGCGCGAACTTACGCCTTTACCGGTACGGGTCCTCAACTCCCACAGCCACATCGACCACATTGGCGGCAACGCCGAATTCGATTTCGTGTACGCCATGGATTTGCCCTACACACGCAAACGTTCAGAGGGGTTTGCACCGGCCGACGTCGCGGCGGAAGTGGCGCCGGAGGCTTTGTGCCGCGCGCTGCCCGGTGATCTGCGAGCCGCCGACTACGCGATCCGGCCGTACGATATTGATGCGCCGGTGAAAGACGGCACGCGCATTCATTTGGGGGGTCGCACGCTGCAGGTGCTGCATATCCCGGGGCACACGCCGGATTCTATTGCGCTGCTTGATCGGGAAAATGGTCTGCTGTGGACCGGTGATTCGTATTATCCCGGTCCGGTGTGGCTGTTTGCCGATGAGACGGATCTGCGCGCATACCAAACGTCGGTGGCGCGACTGGCGGCGTTGGCGCCGTTACTGCAGCACGTGCTGCCTGCGCACAACGTGCCGCGTGCGGCGCCGGATCAGCTGGGTGAATTGCGCAAAGCGGTGGATGCGGCGCTGGACGGCGACGTGGCGCCGTTGCGTCGTGACGGTGACATGCTGGAATTTCCCGGCAATGGCTTCACGCTGATCATGCGCGCGGACGACTAGCCGGCATTCAGATGCAGCTTTGAGCCCACGGCGTCGGCCATCTCCATGGTGGTTTTCAAATCCGGATGACGCAGCATAATAAAACCGTCCGAGACCAGCGTTTTGCGCCAGTCGCGGCGGGGTGTGCCGGGCTCCAAAAGCGTGTTCCACACCACGTGCTCGCCGAACGTCTGATGGAGCTCATCGGCACCTTCAATGCTCCGGATGCGTCCCGTGCCGCGGGCGCGTTTATAAATTGTGGCAACGTTGTAGCGACGTTCGAGGTCCAGATCCACTCGGCCCTGTGCGATGGCCTGGCCCCAAGCGTGAAACACATCAAAATCGCAGGCGTATTTCATTTGATCCACCTGATGGGCGCCGGGTGGACGTGCGCCAATTTCACCAAAGACCACTTCGCCGTCGGCTTTGCGGTACCACTCCATGTGCGTGAAGCCGGTGTCGAAATCCAGTGCATCGATGACCTCCTGGCCCATACGGATGCCGTCTGCGAGCGCCGGGTCGCTCACGTCGCGCAGCGCAATGACCTGCGGGCTAATCCACTCGTGGGTGCGTGCAACGAGCGGTCGCGGCCGATACCAGGCCACGTTGTAGTAGGCGATCTTGCCGTTCACGGTGATGGTGTCGAAGGTGTACTCCTCGCCTTCCACAAATTCCTCAACGCTGATGGTTTTGACATGACGCAGCAGCGGCAGGACCTCGCGTAAATCGTCGGCACTGTCGATGCGATAGGTGTCGGCGGAGCCAGCACCGGCGATGGGTTTCAAAATTACCGGGAAGCCGATTTCCTGTGCCGCGTCCCAGCAGTCCTGCGCGTTGTCCACCGCGCGATGGCGCGGGGTGCGGATGCCGGCGGCGTCCAACGCCTGTTTCATGGCTTCTTTATCGCGAAAGCGATGGGCTTGTTCGATGGACAAACCATCGACACCGAAGTGCGCACGCAGCTCGGCGGCGAGCATGATGCCCGGCTCCCACAGACACTCGATGCGGTCGATGCTGTGGCCACGTAACTCTTCGTGCAGCCGATTGCGCACGGCCTCCACATCCCACAGCGACGGCACCTGAATGTAGGCGGCCAGCGAGCTGGCGACCTGCCCGGGCAGCGCCTTGGGGTGCTGATCACCGACGCCAATAACGTTGGCGCCGGCGCTTGCCAGACCGCGGGTAAAGTCCGGCATGTCAGCCGGATAGCCCGGTGACAGAAGAATGACATTCATGAAATAGACCACAGGCAATGAGGAGGTGGTTAGAATAGCGCACTTGAACTTAATGCACGCACGGGAACGACGCATGAGCGGTCATAAAAAAATGAAAGTCTGTTTGGCCACGGCCGAGCTCGCGCCCCTGGCCAAGACCGGCGGTCTGGCGGATGTCAGTTCGGCGCTGGCCGCGTATCTGCATCGTCGCGGCCACGACGTGCGCGTGATCATGCCGCGCTACTCGGTCATGGACCTGTCCGGGCTCGACGTACAGCCGGTCGATTTTTTGCAAAACTTAAGTACCCGCATCGGCCCGCATCGATTTGAGTATTCGATCGACACGGCGGTTCTGCCGCGTACCGATTTGCGCATCTATTTGCTGCGCTGTCCGGCGCTGTACGATCGCGAGGGTATTTATCAGGGTGGCGGCGATGAGCATTTGCGCTTTATCGCGCTGTCGCGCGTGGCCATCGACATGTGTCAGCGCATGGGTTTTGCCCCGGATATTTTTCACGTGCACGACTGGCATGCGGCGATCATTCCATTGCTGCTTAAAAGCGTGTTTCGCTGGGATGAGCTGTTTCGCAAAACCCGCTCGGTGCTCACCATTCACAACATCGGCTATCAGGGTGTGTTTGGCGCGGATAGCAAAGGCGATTTGGGGCTGCACAATTATGAACACATGCTGCATCAGGATGATCTGGCAGCGGGGCGCATCAATCTGCTCAAGCACGGCACGATGTACGCCGATGCCATCAGCACCGTGAGCCCCACCTACGCCGAACAAATTCTGGGTGACGAATTCGGTATGGGGCTGCAGGGAATACTGCGCGAACGCCGCGACCGCATGGTCGGCATTCTGAACGGGGTGGACTACGACGAGTGGTCACCGGAAAAAGACGAACTGCTCGAGCATTCTTTCAGTGCCGACGATCTGAGCGGCAAGGTAAAAAATAAACGCCAGCTGCTCGAGTCGCTGGGACTCGAGGTAAATCTCGAGCGCCCGGTGCTCGGTATGGTGTGCCGCATGACGGTGCAAAAGGGTATCGACATCATGCGCTCGGTGTTGCCCGAGCTGCTGGCCAAACGCGATGTTGCGCTCACGGTCCTCGGCAGCGGAGAGGGGCGCTATGAACGCTTCTTCGAATCGCTGCAGCACAATTTTCCGGGGCGCGTGTGTTTCTATCGCGGCTACAACAATCAGCTGGCGCATCTGATCGAAGCCGGCGCGGACATGTTTCTAATGCCCTCGCTGTACGAGCCCTGTGGTTTGAATCAAATGTATTCGCTGCGTTACGGCACCATTCCCATCGTGCGATCCACCGGTGGTCTCGCAGACTCGGTGCAGTTGTTCGAGCCCTCGACCGGGCAAGGCACCGGTATTGTGTTCCGCGATTACAACAGCGCGGGTTTTTCGTGGGCCGTGAACGCCGCGCTTGATCTCTACGCCCACAAGCCGGCATGGCAGCGCATCATGCAAAACGCGATGGCGCAGAATTTTTCCTGGGAACGTCAAGGCGCACTCTACGAAGAGCTGTTCCGTCGACTCATTGCAGAAGTGTAGAGGCAGAAAACGTGAACGTAATTTTTATCGAACCGAATTTTCCCAGCAATCAGCGCGAGTTCGCCCGCGCCCTGCACGCCGCGGGCGCCAATGTTTACGGCATCGGTGAGAGGCCGGCCGACTATCTTGGCAATGAGATGAAGCACTGGCTTACCGACTACTATCAGGTGAAATCTGTGGTGCACGAGCCGTCGTTACTCAAAGCGGTGAAGGCGATTCAATCGGTGTGTTGGGTGGATCGACTTGAGGCCACTGTCGAGGCGCACATCATGGCGGCCGCGAAAGTGCGTGAGGCCACCGGTATCCCCGGCACGTCCGTGCGCACGGCGTATTTGTGTCGCGATAAGCCAGCGATGAAAGAGGCGTTGCGTGCCGCGGGTGTGCCGTGTGCGCAGTCAACGCGCGCCACCACGCCGGACGAGGCGCGCAAATTCGCGCAAACCGTCGGCTATCCGCTGATCATCAAGCCGCCCGATGGGGCCGGTGCGGCGGCGACGTTCCGCGTCGACAGCGATCAGGATCTGGAGCGCGTGATTATTGAGTCCCACTTGGCCGCGGGCGTAAGCGTTGCGATCGAAGAGTTTATTGAAGGGCATGAGGGCTACCTGGATACGTTGACCATCAACGGCGAGGTCGCGCACGAGTTTGCGACGCACTACTACCCCAACGTGCTCGAAGCCATGCGCGAACGCTGGATTTCCCCACAGATGGTCACAACCAACCGCATCACCGAGCCGGGCTACAAGGAAGTGCGCGAGATGGCGCGCAAAGTGAATGAAGTGCTGGATATCGGTACGTCCGCCACGCACATGGAATGGTTTGCAGGGCCTAAGGGTTTGAAGTTTTCAGAGATCGGCTGTCGCCCGCCGGGTGTGGGGCAGTGGGACGTGTACAACGCGGCCAATGAGTTCGACTTGTATTTTGAATGGGCCTGCGCGGTCGTGCATGGCAAACCGCACACGCCACCGTCGCGGCGTTTTGCCGCCGGCATGATCGCGCTGCGTCCCGAATGTGACGGGCGCATCACCGGCTACAGCGGCATGGATCGTATCGGGCGCAAATACGGTGAGTGCATTGTTGCTGCGCATTTGCCCGAGCCGGGCACGCCAACGCAGTCGGTTGAGGCGGGTTACATGGCCAACGCATGGCTACGTTTACGGCATCCGGATTACGACGCGCTGCGCGGTATTCTGGATGACATTGGGCAGAGTGTGACGGTGCACGCGACGTCCTGACGCCGCGTGTTCCTGGTCGGCTAAATCACTAGTCGACTAAATCGAACGCTGCCTGCGCGATGCCGCCGTTGGAGTGCGCGACGCCGGGCACGACGCGTAACCGCCAGCCAAATTGGATGCCTTGTTCTTGCGCAAGCCGTTTGCCCGCAGCAAAAAAGGACTGTCCGCGTGCGAAGCGATGCGGACCCTGCACGTTGGCTTCGGGCGTGCGCCGCAGGCTCTCGTGCGCGGCATCGTTGTCCTGGTCGCCCAGTAGCACCACAACATCACTTTTGAGAATGTGTTCGAGGTGCGCCTGGCTTACGCCGGTGTTGCGCAGTCCGTAGGGGTGGTTTTGCTGCCTGTCCGGCATGGTGTACCAGCCGGCGTTGGCAAGCAGAAAGCGTTTGGCGCGCGTGTCGGTTTTATAAAACATGAAGCGATGCACAAACTGCGAGCCGGCACTGTGGCCGAACATTGTGTAGTGGGTTTGCGCGCTGCCAAGATCGGCTTTGATGCGATCGAAGATGGGCTCAATGGCTGAAAAGCTCCACACGTTCTCAGGGTTGCGCGTGCCGTCTTTTTCAAACACGTTGCCACTGTTGTAGCGTCGGGACGTGGCGAAATTGTCGCGGGTAAATTCCGGCGCCACGACGATGAAACCGTGCTCTTCGGCCAGGTTATCCCACTCGGACAAATAGCGCGCCGCGCCGCGTTTGGCGCCGTGGAGCATAAACATGATTGGCGCCGATTTGGGGTTGGCGCTGTGCGGCACGTAAACCCAAACGGGTACTTCGGGACCAGCCCAGTCGTTAAACCACAAGTGACTGAGGCCGGGATCAAGTTTTTGCGTCGCGGTCGTGGGCTCCAATTTGGTGATGGGCTTCTGAGCGGTGCAGGCCGTGAGCGCCATGCTCAACGTGACGGCGAGTGCGATGCGAGCGATTCGTGTATTCATGGTTGTCATAATACGCGGATGTGGGGGATAAGTTTCATGAGGCGCCTGAACTTAAGGTAAGCCTTGCGCTATATTCCGCGCATGAAAATTTCACTGTCATTGGGCATAGGCCTGCTTACTGTCGCTGCGCATGCAGTTCCCATCCAATTTACGGTCACTACGCCGGCGTTTAGCGGCAGTGGCTCACTGAGCGAGGCGATACAGTTGGCCGAGGCGGCCGTTGACGCGGGCGCGGACGGCGCACGCATCGAATTTGCGTTTGTGACGCCCACCCAAATTACGTTTGGGAACGAGCTGTTTGTTTCTATGACGTTTGATGAGGGTCTTGAGCTCACCATCGACGGCGCCGATCTGGTCACCTTCTCCGGCGGAGATGCAACACGCCTGTTTTTCGTCGACGGCCAGCGCGGTTTGTTTCCTGATCCGGACGGCCCCTCCGGTCATTTAGTGCTGGAGAATCTGACGCTGCGTGACGGTTTCAACGACGACACGGCCGGTGCCATCTGGACCGATGGCACGGTAACGCTCGACAACGTGCTGGTAACTGAGAATCGAGTGGTGGTGCCGGTCGATCCGTTTGCCTGCATTCTGGATCGCGAGTGCGATGGGGGCGGCGGTGTCTATGTCGGATCTTTCGGCATCTTGATTGCTACCAACTGCGAGTTTCGCGACAACGAGGCGCTCAACGGCATCGGCGCCTACGGAGGTGCGATCAGCAACGCGGGCGCGATGGCGGCCACTGAAACATTGTTTTTCAATAACCGCGCCACCGGTGGCGGTGGGGCGGTCGGTAACGGTGGATTGGCCGTGATCAACAACAGCCGATTCGTCGGCAACCACCTCGACACCTTCGTGGCTGGGTTAGATGGCGGTGGGGCCATTCAAAACGGCGGCGTCGCATCGAGTGTGTCTGAATTTCAGAGTCTGATCATTGCGAACTCCGAATTCGAAGGAAACTACACCACAGGCGCAGCCGTCGACGGTGGTGCCATTTTGAGCAATGGCGAAATGGTGATTGCGCAGTCGCTGTTTGTGAACAACGTGGTTGATGGCTCAATTTCCGACGGTGGTGCTATCGCAAGCAATGGTGGCGTGCTCACCGTATTAAATACGACGTTCACCGGCAATGAGGTTATCGGTACGGGTGAGGGCGGCGCGATCGCGACGGGTATCGGTCCGGCGACACTGATCCACGTGACGATGGCGGATAACACCATTTCCGAGATTGACACCCTCGGTGGTGCCGGACTCGCCAGTTCTAACAACGCACAGTTTGCGGTCACCTTGATCAACAGCAGCCTGCACGATAATCGCGTGGCAGGCGTTCAGGATGACGATGTGTACGGCGCGATCCGTGCGTTCAATTCCGTGATCGAAAACCCGACGAACGGCACATTTGAAGAGGCGATGGACGTACTGATTGGCGACGGCGCGGGTGGCATTGATACCTCGCAGGGCACGTATCCTGCCGGTGCGCTCGTGGCGGCGTTGAACGATAACGGCGGTGCTAACCGTACGCGCGCCATCGACCAAGTCTCTGCCGCAGGCGTGCCCAACCCGCTGCTCGATGGCGGCGACACTGTGCGGGCGGCAGCAGCGGTGGCGGCCATCTCCAGCAATTCGGCTTTCTATCTGGACCTCGCTGGCGTCGATCTGACGACGTTGACCGATCAGCGCGGCGTGATCGCCCAGCCGGGCTTGCGCAACGACATCGGCGCCTACGAGCGGGTTGTGCAGGACAGCGACGCGGATGGGGTTAGTGATGCTCTGGATAATTGCGTTGAAGTGCCCAACGCAGCGCAGGTGGATGCCGACGGCGACGGTTTTGGCAATCGCTGTGATCCGGATCTGAACAATGACAACGTGGTGAATGTGATCGATTTGGGGCTACTGCGAACGCGTTTTTTCACGGCCGACGCGGTGGCCGATTTCAATGTCGATGGCGTGGTGAACGTCATTGATCTGGGTATTTTACGCAGTTATTTCTTCCTGCCGCCCGGCCCTTAAGCGCGTTGCGTGTACATGGTTTAGGATACTAGGCACTGCAACTGGGGGTAAGAATATGAAGAAGTTAATCAGCGCCTTAGTGACATTGTCGTTCATCGCAACGGGGGGCTGCGCGGTGAGTGAGAGCCTGATGGGCGGCGCCAAGCGTGATGCCCAGATCGCGGCGGTGGTTGGGGACGACACGCGTTTGGAGCCGCATCGCGCACGCGATGAGAGCCGGCAACCTGCGGCGATTTTGCAGCTGGCCAAGGTGGCGCCCGGCGATCGAGTGGCCGATGTGGCGGCCGTCGGTGGCTACTACACCGCGCTGCTGTCGCGCGCCGTGGGCGCGGATGGCAAGGTGTACGCCGTGGATCCGGCGCGCATTTTCGAATTTTTCCCCCAAGGGCGCGAGGGCTTTCCCAAGTACATCGCCGAAGATCCGCGCGATAACGTGGAGTACAGCGTGCAGAACCTGGACGCACTGCGCGTCGGCGAACAACTCGACGCCATTTTCATGATTCTCTACTACCACGACACCCTGTGGACGGGCGAAAACCGTGCGGCCATGAATAGGGCCATGCTCGGCGCGCTGAAACCCGGCGGACGTCTGGTGATTGTGGATCACAGCGCCATTGAGGGCGCGAGCGAGGAGGTCGGCAAGTCGTTGCATCGCGTTGACGAGGACTTGGTCGAGCGCGAGCTTAAGGAAGTTGGCTTTCGCCTGAGCAAACGTTCCGATGTGTTGCGCAACGCCGAAGATCCCAAAGATGTGTCGGTGTTCGACGAAGGCTGGCGCGGCAAGACCGATCGGTTTGTGTACGTATTCGAGCGCCCGTAAGTAATCTGCGTCGTCGGGTGTCTAGCGCACCCGGCGACGCATGAATTTTAGACCCGACCAGTCTGCATCCACGGCGCACACTTTGACGTCCACCCAGCCGGTGGGCAGCACCACGGTGCGTAGATCGCCCTCGGTCAGGTCCTTGTACAGCGGCGACGATTTTTTCGGCCAGGAAATCCACAGAAAACCGCCGTCCGCCACTTTGGCCAGCGCGCCGTCAATTTTGCGTGTCAGTGTGGCTTTGCTCGGGCAAAACAAATGCACGACGTCAGCGCTTCGAAAGCGCGCGCTAAAGCGGACGTCTTCGACGCCGGTCATGAGCTCGGCATGATGTGCCGGGGCGTTGATGGTTAGACAGCGCATGCCGGGCTTGAGACCCAGCTTTTGATACAGCGGTTTGCCGGAGTAGCCGTGCGTGGTGGCAGGCATGCGGTTGCTCCTTAAGCTTAGCCTGAAAGCAGTCCGCGCAGTTCGGCCAGCGCCATCGCGCCGGTTTTCTCGCGTGAGGTTTCATCCACCTGTTTTTCTTCGCCGTCCCATTCGATCAATGTTTCGGGCAGTTCGGACAAAAAGCGGCTGACGTCGCAATCTTGCTGTTCGCCGTAGCGTCGTCGTCCAGCCGCGAACGTCAGCGTCAGTCGTTTGCGCGCGCGTGTTATTCCAACATAAGCCAGTCGGCGCTCTTCGAGCAAGCCGTCGCCTTCCTCGTTTTGATGGTGCGGCAGCGAGCCCTCTTCAAAGGCCACCAAATAGACGTTATTGAATTCGAGGCCCTTCGCCGCGTGCAGTGTCATGAGCCGCACCTGACCGGCTTTGGCTTCATTGCTGTCGTCCAGACGATCCAGCAGCGAGATGTGGTTGAGTACATCGGACAGCGCAAAATCCGGGTGATCGTTGACGATGCGCTCAATCCAGTCGGTCAGCGCCTTCACGTTCTCGGTGCGCTTCTCAAATGCGCGTTCATCTTTGGTGATGTCGCTGAGCCAGGTGCTGTAGTCGATATCCTTGAGCAGCGTTGCGACCGCTTCCACTGGACCGTTGCGCTGCGCTTCGTCGCCGCGCTCGACAATGATGCGCGCAAAGCGTTGCAGCGATGCAGCGCCGCGTGCGTTCACATGCTGCTCGAGTTCAGGATCAAAGATGCACGCAAACAAACTGGTTTCGTGTTTTTGCGCCAGCTTGCTCAAGCCCTCCAGCGTCTGCGGGCCAATTTCGCGACGCGGCACGTTGACGATGCGCAGAAACGACGTGTCGTCATCGACGTTGGCCATGAGGCGCAGATAGGCCAGCACGTCGCGCACTTCGCTGCGCTCGAAAAACGAACGCCCGCCGCTCAAGTGGTAGGGCACGTTTTGCGTGCGTAGTCCTTGTTCGAATAATCGCGCCTGATGATTGCCGCGATAGAGAATCGCGTACTCGTCGTAGTCGCCCTTGCCCTGCAGACGCTTGAGCATGATGTCGGAGACCACGCGACGCACTTCGTCGTGTTCGTCGCGCGCGCGTACGACGCGAATCAGGTCGCCCGGTCCGTGTGCGCTCCACAACGATTTTTCGAACAAATGCGGGTTGTTGGCGATTAGCGCATTGGCGGCATCCAGAATATTGCCGCTGGAGCGGTAGTTTTGCTCCAGCTTTACCACTTTGAGCGATGGATAGTCTTCTTTGAGCTGATTCAGGTTTTCCGGGTTCGCGCCGCGCCAGGTGTAAATAGACTGGTCGTCATCACCCACCACCGTGAAGCGCCCCTCGGCGCCGGCCAGCAGTTTAAGCATCTCGTACTGCGTGACGTTGGTGTCCTGATATTCATCGGCCAGCACGTAGCGCACGCGTTCGCGCCACTCGGCCAGGCATTCAGCATTTTCCTGCAGCAAACGCACGGGGGCGCCGATCAGATCGTCAAAATCAAAGCCGTTGTAGGCGCGCAGGCTGCGCTCATAAATAGCGTAGAGGCGGGCGGCCTGTACATCCAGCGGATCATCGGCTGTGGCCAGCGCCTGCTCGGGCGTGATCAGCGCGCTTTTCCATGAACTGATTTTCCACTGGGCCGCCTGCGCGGCGTCGTCATCGCCGTCGCGCTTCAATATTTCCTTGAGCAGCGTGAGCGAATCACTGGCGTCGAAAATCGAAAAGCCCGGGCGAAAGCCCATGCGCCGATATTCCTTTTTAATGATGCGCAGACCCAGCGTATGAAACGTGGAGACCCAGAGTCCTTTTTGCTCGCCGGCGTCCAACAGGTTCGTGGCGCGCTCGCGCATTTCGCGCGCCGCCTTGTTGGTAAACGTCACGGCGATGATGTGGCTGGCATCCAGCGCGCATTCGCGAATCAAGTGGGCAACTTTCTCGGTGATCACGCGGGTCTTGCCACTGCCGGCACCGGCCAGTACCAACAGCGGCGTGTCGACATGCTCGACGGCACGTCGTTGTCTGGGGTTGAGTTCGCTCATCAGTGCGGGGTCTTTTTGTGGTGAAGCGCAGGTCCGATGCGCGTGCGCGAAGTATACCTTTCAAGGCGTCAAACGGATGATCAAATTTGAGACGTTTTCCATTGGATTATGGTGAGTTGCGGCCGCCTGCGCTAAGCAATTGATAGTACTGACGAGTGCTGAAATTGGCGGCCGAGTGACAAAAATCCATCACGCATCCTTGATTTCAGAGGATTTGGTGTTATAGTCAACTACAACACCACGGCACCACCCGTGCCGTTCCTCTGAAATGAGAGTGCATATGGATCCGAATTGGAATGACAGTCAGCCCATTTACCGCCAGCTGCGGGACCGTGTCGTCGACATGATTCTCGAAGGCGTGGTGGAGGACGGAGGCGCTCTGCCTTCGGTCCGCAATGTGGCGGCGGAATACAAATTAAACCCCCTAACAGTGCTGAAGGCATATCAGCAGCTAGTGGATGAAGACCTGGTAGAAAAGAAACGGGGACGTGGGATGTACGTGAAAGAAGGTGCCCATCAGCAGCTGATGGCCGATGAACGCAAACGCTTTTTAAAAACCGAATGGCCGCGGATTCTTGAAACCGTACGCCGCCTCGGACTCAACCCCTCGGAGCTGATGAAGTCCGCTGAGGAACCACTGCAGGGGGATGCCACGTGAGCGCGATCGCAACGGCCCGCGGCCTGACCCGCACGTTTGGCACGACCAAAGCGCTCGACAATGTAGATTTCACGATTGAGCGCGGTCGCATTGTTGGTTTGATTGGCCCCAACGGGGCCGGTAAGACCACCGCGCTGCGTGCGCTGCTGGGCTTGAGTGATTACGACGGCGAACTCGACGTGCTCGGCTGCGACCCCAAGCGTCAGCGCGCCAAACTGATGGAGAAGGCCTGCTTCATCGCCGACATCTCAGTGCTGCCGCGCTGGCTTAAAGTACGCAACGCGGTCGACTTCATGGCCAATACCCATCCGTCGTTCTCGCGCGATAAAGCGATGGCGTTTCTGGATCGCACAAGCGTGCGTATCGACCACAAGGTGAAACAGCTGTCTAAAGGGATGGTGGCTCAGCTGCACTTAGCGCTGGTCATGGCCATCGACGCTGAATTTCTGGTGCTCGATGAGCCAACACTTGGTTTGGATCTTCTTTATCGCAAGAAATTCTACGAGACGCTGCTCACCGATTATTTCGATGACAATCGCACCATCCTCGTCACCACGCACCAGTTTGAAGAAGTGGAACGCATTCTTACCGATGTGATGTTTTTGCAAGAAGGCCGCATCGTGCTGGACGCAAGCGTTGAGGATTTGGGGCAGCGCTATGTTGAGGTGCTGGTCAATCCGGACCGGGCGTCCGAGGCACGCGCTCTGGGTGCGCTGTACGAACGCCAGGTCTTCGGCAAAACGCTCTTTCTTTATGAAGGCCGTGAACGGGCTGAACTTGAGCAGTTTGGCGAGCTGCATACGCCAAGCGTCAGCGATATTTTCGTGGCCAAAATGACCGATCCGCAGGAACTTGCCGCATGAACGAGATGATCCAACTAATCCGTCGAGAACTTTGGGAGCATCGGGCGCTGTACATCGTACCGCTGGTGTTCATGGGTATCATTTTGTTGTCCGTACTGGTGGGGTTGATTCGCGGCACGGCCTACGTGGGCGAAGAGCACATTGCACAGCAGGTGCAGCAGATGAGTCCCGTGATGGCTGGTAAGGCGATGAGTGTGATGTCGTTCGGACTGTGGGGGCTGTTTGCCACCATCAGCACCTTTGTCGTGTTTTTCTACGCGATCGATGCGCTGTACGGAGATCGCAAGGACCGCAGCGTTTTGTTCTGGAAGTCGATGCCCATCACCGATACGCAAACCGTGTTGTCGAAACTGCTGGTGGCGTTGGTCGTGGTGCCGGGAATCGTGATCGCGGCGGTTTTGATGACGTCATTTGCACTGCTGATCGTGCTGTCGATTGCGGTCGCGCTGAGCGGTAACAATCCCTTCCCGCTGCTGTGGGGTGATCTCCCGCTGTTTCGACTGCTGGCCAGCATGCTAAGCATCGAGATTGTACATGCATTGTGGTTCCTGCCCTTTGTGGCCTGGTTGTTGTTTGCCTCCTCCGCATCAAAACGCTCGCCGTTTTTGATTGCCATTCTCGTGCCGGTGGGCATCGTGTTTGCTGAGAAGCTGGCGTTTAACACGCGCTACTTTTTCTCAACCATCGCCAACTACGTAGAGCGCTTTTACACTGCCGTCTTTGGCGGCTTCGAAGAGATGCGCGTGAGCGGTGGGTCAGACATTCTTGAGGTGACCGGTGAAATCGTGCCCGCCTCGGCGGCGCTCGAAGTGCTGACCGATCCAGTTTTGTTTGCCGGCCTCGCCGTAGGCGCGGTCTTGGTTGCGCTGACGATTCGGATGCGTCATCAGCGCATCGACATTAGTTAATTTTGAAATTAGGGAGCAATAAGAAAATGAGTTTTTCAATTCGCCTTGGAGTGTGCGCGGTGGCCGCCGCCAGTGTGCTGAGTGGTTGTGTGATCGTGATTGGCGATGACGACGATTATGATGATGACGTGGTCGAGCATTACGACAGTTCCTACACGCCCAGCGAGTATGCGTACGATGCCGGCAATGTGCTCACCGATGTGCGCACGCGATTTAACGAAGACGAATTTCTACGCACCGAGCCGATTTTGATCTCGGCCCGCGACGGTGTCGTGACGCTGTCCGGTGAAGTGGCCGATCCGAACGCCATCGAACGGGCCGTGGATTTGGCCTCCAACACGCCGGGCGTGGAGTCGGTTGTGTTAAAAGTCGTGTTAGTCCTCGACTAAATGTCTGCAAAGGCGTCTGGCGGGGCTGTCCACAGCCCCCGCCGGGCTGCTAGCATCGAGGGTCTGATCACCACTCGGAAACAGCGATGCTCCCATCCCATTTTTTCCTGCGTGCAAGTTTGCTCGCCACCGCCACTGCCGTCGCACTAGCCGGCTGCGCAGAATCTGACAAAGACGCGCCGACCGACGCCTTTGCTTCCACCTACTCAGCTCTGCCGGCAACGGCCACACTCATTGAGAATGCGGTCGTGCTTACGGGCACCGGCGAGCGCATCGAACCGGGCGCCGTGTTGATGATCGATGGGCGCATCGAAGCGGTGGGCGAAAAGCTGCGTGCGCCCAAGGGCGCCAGCGTGATCGATGCTCAAGGTCGCTACGTGACCCCCGGCATCATTGACGTGCACTCGCATTTGGGTGTGTACCCATCGCCGGGCGTGCAGGCCCACAGCGATGGCAACGAGATGACGGACCCGGTCACGGCGGAAGTCTGGGCGGAGCATTCGGTGTGGCCACAAGACCCGGGGTTTAACGCCGCGCGTGCCGGTGGCGTCACCACCATGCAAATTTTGCCCGGTTCCGCGAATCTGATTGGTGGCCGTTCGGTCACGTTGAAAAACGTCCCCGCGCGAACCATGCAGGCCATGAAATTTCCCGGTGCGCCCTACGGTCTGAAAATGGCGTGCGGTGAAAACCCGAAGCGTGTTTATGGCTCCAACGGCCGGTCGCCCGGTACCCGCATGGGTAACGTTGCCGGCTACCGCAAAGCCTGGATTGCCGCCGCGGCCTACCGCAAAAAAGAAGATGCGGCCGCAGAGGGCGAGGGTGATGCACCGGATCGCGACCTGCAGCTTGAAACACTGGCAGGCGTGCTGCGCGGGGATATTCTGGTCCACAACCACTGCTATCGCGCGGACGAGATGGCGGTGATGCTCGATATTGCCAAAGAGTTTGGCTACAAGGTGACGGCGTTTCACCACGCCGTCGAGTCTTACAAGATCGCCGATCTGTTGGCGGAGGCGGGCACTTGCTCGGCTATGTGGGCCGACTGGTGGGGTTTCAAAATGGAAGCGTTCGATTCCATTCGCGAGAACATTCCGTTTGTCGATGCCGCTGGCGCCTGTGCGATCGTGCACTCTGATTCAAGCATTGGTATCCAGCGTTTGAACCAAGAGGCAGCCAAAGCGATGGCTGCAGGCAATCGCGTAGGCATGGATATTACGCCTGCGTATGCACTCACGTGGATTACGCGCAACGCCGCGCAGGCGCTTGGCATTGACGATCAAACCGGTACGCTCGAATCGGGCAAGAATGCCGACGTCGTGCTGTGGGATCGCGATCCGTTCAGCGTTTACGCTCGCGCCGACCAGGTGTTTGTTGATGGCGCGCTGGTGTACGACCGGGCGGACCCTGCTCGTCAGGCGACCAGTGATTTCGAGTTGGGACTCTCTACCAAACGGGAGGCGGCACAATGAAGCGCACGCTACTAATAACCGCCGCCATGATGGCGACGACGCTGGCGCAGGCCGAAGATTTCGCTATTACCAACGCGCGCGTTCATACGCTCGGCGCCGCCGGTACGCTGGACAGCGCGACGGTCTTGATTCGCGATGGCCGGATTGTGGCCGTGGAAGCCGAGCTTGCCGCGCCAGATGGCGTCACGGTGATCGACGCGGCGGGCCGCGTGGTAACACCGGGTATTTTTGATGTGCTCAGTTCGCTCGGTGCGGTGGAAGTCAGTGCCGTGGATGGCACCGACGACACGTCCGTGACGGCAAGCTATGGCGCCGGCTTTGATATTGCCGATGCGATCAACCCACGTTCGTCGGTGATTGATGTCAATCGCATTGAAGGCGTTACCCGCGCGCTGGTGGTGCCGTCGGCACCGTACGGCCAGACCGGGTCCGTGCTTGCCGGGCAGGGCGCGGCCATTGCGCTTGGTAACAGTGCTGACGATGTGCTGGTGGCGCGTGGCGCCGCGGTTGTCGCGTATCTGGGAGAATTTGGCAGTGCCCTGGCAGGCGGTTCGCGTGCGGCCGCGGTGCAGAGTTTGCGTGAAGCGCTCGAAGATGCCGACGACTACAACCGTCATCGCGACGAGTATGACGAGGGCGATCGACGTGCCTACTCCGTGTCGCGTTTGGATCTACAGGCACTGTTGCCGGTGGTGTCGGGCCGCACGCCGCTATTGGTGTACGCGGATCGCGTTAGCGACCTGCGCGTTATCATCGATCTCAAATCTGAGCTGAGTTTGAACATCATCGTGGCCGGTGGTGCGGAAGCCTGGATGGTGGCGGACGAACTGGCCGCGGCCGATGTACCGGTCATTGTCGATCCGTTTGAGAATTTGCCGGGCTCGTTTGATTCTCTGAACGCCAGCCTCGAAAACGCCGCGCGTCTGCAAAAAGCAGGCGTGTTAATTGCGTTTGCGCAGGGCGATTCGCACAACCCGCGCAATCTAACCCAGGCAGCCGGCAATGCCGTAGCCAACGGTCTTGAGTGGGAAGCCGCGCTTGCCGCAATCACACTCAATCCAGCCAAAATGTTGGGTCTTGATGAGGGCTGCTGCTACTTACAGGCCGGCGTGGATGCGGATTTGGTGCTGTGGGATGGCGATCCGCTGGAAGTCACCACGTTTGCGGACGAAGTGTTTGTGCGCGGTGAGCGGATTGACATGCAGAGCCGGCAAACGCTGCTGCGCGATCGCTACCGCACATTGGATGCGCCGCTGCCACCGGCCTATCCGAGGGCTGCGCCGTCACCCTGACCAAGGGCGTTCTGATGTTCGCCGCGGCCGCCTTTGGTGTCGCGGCGGGAGCGGCCGATCCGCTGGGCTACCAGCGGCTACGCGCTGAGGTTGGCGAGTCGCTGGCCGACGGTCGGGGCGTGGCCGTGGCGCAGGTCGAGCCACCCTCGTTGGTGTTTGATCAGGAACAACGCGAGGGCGTTCGTTCGCACGTGCCGCAGCACCCCGCCGCTTTCGAGAACGTGGTGTTTCACAACGTGGCCGCCGCCACGCCGCGTGGTTCGCGTCACGCAACGGCGGTTGCCCGGCGTTTTTATGGCCGCAAACTCAGCATGTCGCCCGGCGTGCGAGATGTGCATCTCTACACGGCAAACGGGTTTTTGCGCAAGCTGGCGAGCGCGTCCTCGTGGCCTTCTGCACGGGTCTGGAACCACAGCTGGGTGGGGAGCAGCGGAGCGACCGATGCCCGCTTGCTGCGAGCGTTTGATAAGGCCGCGCTGGATGATGACTGGGTGGTGGCCGTGGGCGTGGCGAATGGCGGTCCCAACAAACGACTGTTGGCGTCTGCGTTCAATATCCTGAGCGTCGGTCGCAGCGATGGCGGGCATAGCTTTGGGGCGGCCGCAACGGAGTCGCTTTACACCGCGCAGCGACCGCGGCCGCATCTGGTGGCGCCGGCCGACAAGACAAGCATTGCATCGCCCAAAGTGGCTTCTGCAGCGGTGTTGTTGCTCGCCGCGCTGCCGGCGGATTCCGCCCGTGCCAGCGTTGTGCGTGCTGCGCTGATGGCCGGTGCGGCGCGCCGCTTCGAGCGTGGCGAGGCCGCGGCGGTGGAGGCGCAAGCGGCGTACCGTGCCGAACGCCGTGTGCAGACGGACAACGGGCTCGATACGCGATTCGGTGCCGGGCAGCTCAATGTCTACAACAGCCATGAAATTGTGACCGGCCAACGCGTGGCAAGCATTGAGGTGCAGCCAGATGCGTCGCCAATTACCGCGAGTGGGTTTGATTACGCAGCGGCGTTTGGCGGCTACGGCGAAGCGCGTCGGAGCGCGCGCTATCGCATCGAACCGCGTGGCGATCAAACGCTGACGGCGGCATTAATTTGGACCGCGCCCGGTGGCCGGGCGACGACGATTGCGGATCTTGATCTGCGCCTGACCGACATCACGGATGAGCCACGCCAGCTGGTTGAATCGGTTGGTCGTCACGACACCGGCGAGCACGTGCGTGCGCAACTCACGCAGGGGCGTGTGTATGAACTGCTTGTTCGGGTGCGCGAGTCATCGACGCGATCGACGTCTTACGCACTGGCATGGCGGCTCGGCGACTAGTCGTCGGATCGTTTGCGCGGGCTGCCCAGCAATACGTTCAGCCCGTCTTCCACCAGCGATGCGCCTGAGCGCGTGGCGGTGCGCGTTGCCCGCACCAGAGTTTCGGCCGATGCGGCCTGATCGATGCCAGAAGCAATACCGGCCTCGACGCCGGCTTTTACGCGCGCTTCGATCGCGGCCGTTAGTGCGTCGGATTCATGCGCAAACGTGGTCTGAAGTCGCGGAATCAGCACGCTGTTGATGTAAAACGCGGCCGCAGCCACGGTGATTAGCGCACTAAGCAGTGCCGTGCAGATAATGGTAATGACCATCTTAAGGTCTCTCCAGGTTTCAAAGATCACCCCAACGCGATTTACGCCGCCAGCGCATGCGCGGCAACACGAAGCCCAGCAGCGCTCCAAGCAGAACCGCGGCGGCACCGAGCACAAACCACCACTGCGACGTGCGGGCAGCGAGTCGCGCGTTGTCCGTGCGCAATTCCAGAATTGTTTTTTCGCTTTGGGTGAGCCGCGCGGTGAGCGTGCGGTTCTCGGCGTCGATGTTGAGCGCGTCGGCCGCCGTGCTGCGGATCTGCGCCAGTTCCTGATTCAGGCGCTGGTTGTCAGCACCCAGCGCGGCGCTCTGTGCGTCGCCGTCGTTTTTAGCCTCACGAATGGTTTTGAGCAGATCGTCCTGCGAGGCTTTTTCCGACCGCACGGTGGCAAGCTGCTGCTCGGCGCGCAAAAGTCGATCGCGTGCAACCGGCGTGTTGGTCAGGAAGCGGCTTAAAACGTAGCCGGTGCGACCGTCTTCCAGGCGCACCTGCGAATAGCCCGACTGGGCGTTGCGCGATACGACCTCAATCTTAGTGCCGCTGGTTAGCATGCGAACAATAGAGTGTTGGGTGCTTTCCCCTGAGCGCAGCGTAATTTCGAGCTGATCATTCACGTAGGCCGTTTGGGCGTATGTGGCGCTGCTCAGAAAAAACGTTGTGAACAGGAAGAAACGGGAAACGCATTGGTTGGTTCGGGTCATGGTCGATATTCTACAGATCGCAGCGGCGCACGCCCATGATGGCACCCGCGCACACCTTCTGTTAGCGTTTCGCTTTGCTGTTTGATCGGGGGTTGAATTGAAGTCACTACGCCGTGTAATTCCGGGAATCTGTGTCATGTTGGCGGCACCCGCCTGGGGCATCAGCAGCCTGCATAATTTCGACGCCTTTGAGCTGGAGATTTTTGCACCGACGACGAGCCCTGACGCGCTCGATGTGGCTCAGGAGGCCATTATCGAGCCCGAGATTCCTGTTGCAAGTGTCCCCGCGGCCACAGGTGACTCCGATGATGTGGATCCGGTCGCCACGCTGTGCGCCGAAATTGACGAGAAGCTGACGTCCGTGAGTTTCGAAGACTGCATGGCGCACAAGCTTGAACCCAGCGGTGCCGTTTCCATACGTCGCAAGACCATTGCAACACGCGATTTTGCGCCCAGTAATGGCAAGCCCAGTGGTCGTGTTCTGCTGGTTGGCGGAATCCATGGCGATGAATACAGCGCCGTGACGGCGGTCTTCAACTGGCTCGAACAGCTGGAGGGCCAACAGGGCGGCGATTTTCACTGGCGGGTTGTGCCGCTATTGAACCCGGACGGTTTGCTGATGCCGCCGAATGAGTCGCAGCGTATGAACGCCAACGGCGTGGACCTGAACCGCAATTTCCCCACCCCGGATTGGGAAGTGGAAGCGGTCGATTATTGGGTAAACAAGACGCGTCGTAGCAAACGCCGCTACCCGGGCACGGCACCTTTGAGCGAGCCCGAGTCGCGCTGGCTGGCCGGCCAAATTGAGGAATACCAGCCGGACGCCGTGATCTCGGTGCACGCCCCCCACGGTATCGTGGATTTTGATGGTCCGCGCATCCCACCGGACAACCTCGGGCCATTGGAACTGCGTTTGCTTGGGACCTATCCCGGTTCCATGGGTCGTTACATTGGCGTTTACAAAGGCATTCCATTGCTCACCATCGAACTTGAGAGCGCGCTGCGTTTGCCGAGCGATGAGGATATGGACGGCATTTGGTTCGATATGATCGATTGGCTGGATGCCAAAGTGGGCGAGCCCAACGACACGCGTGATCGCAATCTGGTGGAGGCCGGCGAAGACACAGGCGAAAAACGCATTTC
This sequence comes from Gammaproteobacteria bacterium, assembly GCA_045106455.1. Taxonomy (GTDB): domain Bacteria; phylum Pseudomonadota; class Gammaproteobacteria; order Steroidobacterales; family JBCCMA01; genus JBCCMA01. The sequence continues at coordinate 21,983 of JBGCEL010000107.1, read as the reverse complement.
ACGCGCGGGTGAAGACAAATGAAACGGGGCGCGCTGGCCGTATTTCTACTGACATGGCTTCTGGGCTGTGCGCCTGAACCGGTCGAGCTCACCGCCGCGCCGTGGCGCGCGGTCGTCGATCTGCCCGGGGGCGAGCTGCCGTTCCTGATTCGTTTCGAACGCGATGCGCAAGGCAGTTTGGGCGCCGTCATTGAAAACGGCGCGGAGCGAGTGCCGGTAGGCGTCGTGCGCGCAACGGCCGACACGCTGAGCCTCGAATTTCCTGCGTTTAATAACACCATCGAACTGATCCGCGATGGGCAGCGCTATCTTGGTTCGCTCACCCTCATCAAACGCGGCGGTGTCGAACAAGTGATGCCCTTCACACTAACGCCGAATCAAAGCCATCGCTTTTTCGCGACGGAGCAAGACGTCAACGCGGATTTCGCCGGTCGATGGGCGGTGACATTTAAAGAAGACGACGGTACACAGATTCAAGCCGTAGGCGACTTTGAACAGCGCAACGGTCAGGTAACCGGCACATTTCGCACGCCGACCGGCGACTATCGTTTCCTGGCCGGCGGCGTGCGCGATCGCACATTGTATTTATCGACGTTCGACGGCGGCCACGCATTTTTGTTTACGGCGACCGCACAGGACAACGGACGTGTGGTCGGCGACTTTTGGTCCGGCACGCAGTGGCATGAGTCGTTTGTAGCGATACGCAACGCCAGTGCCCGCCTGCCGGATGCCGACGCGTTGAGCCGGGTCCGTGACGACATCGAACAACTCGAGTTTACGTTTCCGGATACGGCCGGCCGCAATGTCTCGTTGAGCGATGCGCGCTTTAAGGACAAGGTGGTGGTGGTGGCGCTGGCCGGCAGTTGGTGCCCCAATTGCCACGACGAGGCCGCATTTCTTGCGCCGTTCTATGCCCAGCACCGTGAACGTGGGCTTGAGGTCGTGGGGTTGATGTTTGAGCACCTCGATGATTTCGATCTGGCCGCCCGTCAGGTCAATTTGTTTCGCGAGAAATTCGATATTGCCTATCCGCTGCTGGTGGCCGGTTTTTCCGACAAGCAAGCGGCAACCGAGACGCTGGGTCTGCTGGATGAGGTCATCGCCTATCCCACCATGATCGTGCTCGATCGCACCGGTTCGGTGCGTCAGGTGCACACAGGCTTCAACGGACCGGGGACCGGTGTACACTACGACGACTTCCGCGCTTCGTTTGATGCGCTGATCAATGAGCTTCTTGAAGAGGATGTGAGCTGATGCCTTCGTTTGATGTGGTGTCCGAAGTGGACGAGCATGAACTTGCCAATGCTGTAGATCAGGCCAACCGTGAGGTGGGTACCCGTTTTGATTTCAAAGGCATCGATGCGCGCTATGAAATTAAGGGTCCGTCCGTGGAACTCAACGCCGAGGCCACGTTTCAGCTTAAGCAGATGCTCGATATTCTGCGTATGAAAATGACCAAACGCAGCATCGACGTCAGCTGCCTGGATGTTGGCAGTGCGACGGAAACCGGACGCCGTGCGATTCAGGTCGCCACGGTGCGTCAGGGTATCGAAACCGCCATGGCCAAGAAAATGGTCAAGCGCATCAAAGATTCCAAAATGAAAGTGCAGGCCGCGATTCAGGGCGAAAAGCTCCGTATTACCGGCAAAAAGCGCGACGATTTGCAGGCCGTGATGGCACTGCTGCGCGAAGGCGAATTTGGTTTGCCTTTGCAGTTCGATAACTTCCGCGACTGAGTTTCCCCGTGCGACGACATCAAATTCACTTCGATAAGAAGGACGAGCCCCTGCGCGCTGATGTGCGCGAGTTGGGTACCATGGTTGGCAATCTGCTGGTCGAACAGTGTGGCGAGGGTATCTTCGACACCGTTGAGCGGGCACGCAAGCTGGCCATCGCAAGACGCAGCGGCGACACCGATGCGGCGGACGAACTCGAGCGTCTGGTTGCGAATCTGCCGCCGCAGGAGGCAAGCACTCTACTGCGTGCTTTCTCTATGTGGTTTCAGGTCGTAAACCTGGCCGAGCGCATTCACCGCATACGCCGGCGCCGTGACTATTTACGCGAAGGCTTCGGTCATCAGGGCGAGACTATTGTGCGCAGCCTCGAGCATCTGGTGGATGGCGGTATGTCGCCCGAAGCCGTGCGCGATCTGGTGACGTCGATTCGCGTGGAGCCCGTCTTTACGGCGCATCCAACCGAAGCGACACGGCGTACGATTTTGGAGAAGCACCAGCTTGTTGCGCGCCATCTGGTGGCACGCATGGACCCGTCGCTCACGCCGCAAGAGGACCGCGTCCTGATTGAGCAGGTACGCGATCAATTGACGATTATCTGGCAAACGCTGGAACATCCGGAAGGTCGGATGACGGTGGCGGACGAGCGCGAAAACATTCTTTTCTACGTGACTCACGTGCTGTACCGCATCGTGCCGTCCTTCTTTGAAGAAACCAGCGACGCCATCAACACCGTGCTGGGCGAAAAGACCGTTGGCTCCGACGATGATGCCGTTAGTCGCATGTTGCGCTTCGCCTCATGGGTGGGCGGTGATATGGACGGCAATCCCAATGTGTCGGGCGCGACCATTCGCGAATCGCTCGCGCGTCACCGCCACTTGATTTTGCGCCGCTATGTAGATGACGTGGAAACGCTGTTCTGGCACTTGAGTCAGTCGGATCGTCGCGTATCGTTTGATGCTGCGCTTCTGGCGCGTCTCGATGCGTATCGTGACGAGCTCAAAGATCAGGTGACGCCGGCAAGCCCGCGTCATCGCGACATGCTGTATCGCCAGTTTTTGCGCTACGTGCATACACGACTGCTGGCCACCGAAAATGGCGGCCACGGTGCGTACGAAGGCGTCGATCAGTTCCGTGACGACATTCAGCTGGTGGCCCACTCGCTGAAAACCACCGGCGGTGCGAACGCGGGCTTGTTCTCCGTTCAGCGCCTGCTGCGCCGGATCGAAACATTTGGCTTTCATTTGGCCACGCTCGACGTTCGCCAGGATTCACTGGTCCACCGCGAAGTGGTGGGCAAGCTGTTGGGCGACAATGAATGGATGACACGCGACGCGGGTGAGCGTGCCAGCACGCTGCGCGACCATTTGGCTCGCCGCACCAGCGTCGAAACCGACGATCCTCAGGCCACGCAAACGCTGGATGTGTTTCGCGCCATTGGGGAATGTCAGCGCCAGTATGGCCGCTCCGCCATCGGGCCCTACATTATTAGCATGGCGCAACGCGCCGACGATATCCTGGCGGTGATGACGCTTGCGATGTGGGCGGGTCTTGTGGACGACGACGGCGCGCTGCATCTCGACGTGGCGCCTTTGTTTGAAACCGTTGACGATCTGCGTGCAGGTCCGGACGTGATGCATGAGCTTTTGAGCGATAGCGCTTATCGGCAACACATCACGCGGCGCGAAAACCGTCAGATGATCATGATTGGCTATTCCGACAGCAATAAAGATGGCGGCATCATGGCCGCGCGCTGGGCCTTGCAGGAAGGTCAGTCGAGACTGGTCGAGGTATTGGATAAACACAGCGTGAATGTTGTGTTTTTCCACGGCCGCGGTGGTTCGGTGAGCCGTGGCGGCGGTAAAGTGCATGACGCCGTGCTGGCGGCCCCGCGCAATTCGGTTCAGGGGCGCCTGCGCGTCACCGAACAGGGCGAGATTATTAATGCCAAGTACGGGCTGCGCGCGCTGGCACTGCGCACGCTCGAGCAGGCCGCATCGGCGGTCATGCTGGCCAGTGCGCCAACCTCCAGCGAGCCGCGGCCCGCACCCTGGCGCGCGGCAATGGAAACGCTGTCCGGTGCCAGTCGCGGAGCCTATCGTGACATGGTGTATGACGGCGAAGGGTTCACAGATTATTTTCGCCGCTCCACGCCGATCGATGTAATCGAACGTTTATCTATCGGCTCGCGACCCGCCTCGCGCCGCAAGGGCGCGGGGGTCGAGAACCTGCGCGCGATTCCATGGGTGTTTGCGTGGACGCAGAGCCGACAAATTTTACCAGGCTGGTTCGGGGTGGGCTCCGGGCTGGATGCTGTGGCCAAAGAGCACGGGCCCGAGGTGTTGGCGACCATGGTGCGCCGCTGGCGCTTTTTTGCGGCCATTATCAACGATGTGGAAATGGTTCTGGCCAAAGCGGACATGGACATCGCACGGCACTACGCGCAACTGGCGCTGCCGGAGCATCAGCATTTTTTCGCCACTATCGAAGCGGAATTTGCGCGGACACGCGACTGGGTCTTGCGGCTTAAACGCAACGACGCGCTGCTCGACGACGACGCCACACTGAAGCGTGCGATTTTGTTGCGCAATCCCTATGTGGATCCAATGAGCCTGTTGCAGGTGGATCTTTTGCGTCGTTGGCGCGCGTCGGATAGTCAGGACGATGAGCTGTTGCAGGCGCTTCTGGTCAGCGTGAACGGCATTGCTCAGGGACTGCAGAACACCGGGTGATCATAGTGTTTGGATGGCAACCACGAAGTGAAGATCTGGGCTCGGTAGTCGATACCGAATGCCGTGCTTGTGGTCGCGCGACACCGTGGCATCTGCATGCCGTGCGGATGTGGATTTCATTCTTCTTTGTGCGCGTCTTGCCCACCGGTACGGAGGGTTGGCTGCGTTGCAATGGTTGCGGCGACGGCTTTGCGCTTGGCACCGATCAAAGCGAGCTGGTGCGTCGTGGCGATGCGGCCGACGATCCCACGATTGCTCAGTGGATTGCGATTTATCAGGGACGCGGCAACTCCTCTTCACTGTGAGTCCCGCGCTGTGATCCATGCGCGGCGCAACGTGCTGCTTGGACTGGGCAGTGTTTGCCTGCTCGCGTCATTGTTTCTGCCCGCGGCTTCCGTGAACAGCTTACGCTTCAACGGCATTGAAATAGCGTCCAGAATGCTGACCGGTGGCTATGCTCCGGTGGTCGCGGCTTCGGCAAATTTGGTCGTGCCGCTGCTTGCCGTGCTGCACCCTCGCTGGCGGCGCTTGGAAATGTTGCTGCTCACGATCGTGCTGGCTGCGGCCGCGTGGCTTACATCAAGGGTCTTCGTTAGCCCCGTTGTTCTGCATGTTGGCGTTTGCGCGTGGTGGGTCGCGATGCTGGTCTTCGGTGCGCTGGCATTTCAGGCGCGGCGTCACCCATAAAAAACGGCGGCGCTCTTTCGAGGGCCGCCGCTTATCAAAGCGTATGTGCTACGGAGCTTAGGCCTTGCGGCGTACGCCCAGAGCCATCAGTGCCGAACCAAACAGCCAAACGGCGCCAGGAACCGGAACAGCGGTGATTCCCGACGAGAAGACGTTCAGGTCGCCAATGGTGTTGGCGCTGAAGAAAAACGTGGCTGCCGTATCGTCAAAGCCGGCGGCGCTCAGCGTGCCGGTGCCGGTAACGAGCAGGAACGTTGCGTCCTGAGTTGCGATGCTGATGGTGTCCAGCGTGAAGTTCACGCCAGCGATGTCCAGCAACGAGATTGAACCGCCGCTCAGATCGAGGCTCAGTGGATCAAGCATGCCGGTGTCGCCTTCGACAATACCCAGATCAGCAAAGGTGCCGACGGCGCCGTCCGCATCAAAGTCAGAACCCGGGAACAGCAAGAGCGTGGTGTCGGCCAGTGACGAGCCGTCACCGATAACCCAATCGCCGGAGAAAGTGAGCGCACCGTTAAGGGTGGCTGCAGACGCAGGCAATGCAAACATGGCAACACAAAGTGCCAGTGCTGCGCTTTTGCCGACGCGAAGAAGTGAATTTGTCATGGTGTCCCTCTGAAGCGTTCTGTTTTTCTGATTGTCTGATTATTGCGGTCTGCCGTTATGACACGTCGGCCGCTTTTTTTAAATTGTCCGGGTTTGGTGCTTCTTTTGCAACCGGCACCTGCACCCGGATCAATATGTCAAATCGCTGTGCTTACGACGCTTTGCGACGGCGACGCAGACCGAAGCCCAGCAGGCCAAAGCCCATCAGTGCCAGAACGGTCGGCTCGTCAACGGCGGTGGTACCCGACGAGAAGTTGAACAACGTGCCGGCCTGGTTCGCCGTCATGTTCCACATACCAAAGGTGTCGTCGAAGCCCGCTGCAGACAGCGTGCCGGTGCCCTGCAGCACCAGGAAGAAAGCGTTCTGGAACACGATTTCAATGTCTTCCAGAGCAAACGCGAAACCGCCGATCGACCACAATGGATCCAGACCACCCGCCATCAGCGGATTGAAGTCGAAGTCCTGGTAGAAACCGGTGTCGCCCGTCATGATGCCGGCCGCGGCGAAATCGCCCGTGGTGGCATCAACCGTGAAATCATCGCCCAGGAAGTCGATGCCGATTGCATCGCCAAGTCCCGTACCACCCGTTGGAGCGAAATCGCCCGACATCGTGATGGCGCCTTCAATAAACCCGGCGTATGCGGGTGCGGCGGCGAAACTGAGTGCCATGGCAGCTGCCGTGGCGGTAAAAATCTTGCTGTTCATCATCTGTGGCCTCTTTAATCATTTTATCTGTACGAACGGGAGGTCGTCCCCGCCCAGCCCCGCTTTTGCCGCGGTTGCAGGGATATATTTGCAAAGAGCGGGCCAACTTTGAACAGGTATCGAAATTAATTTGTTTCGTCATGTAAGTTACTGATATTAATTCCTTTATTGCGGCCTTTTCCTTCTGTTAAACGGCCTCGGGCAACATAAGAAATGTGACAATATGTGACGCAAAATTTGCTCTGTCAGAAATCTCGACAGGTGCCATAGGGGCGGGTGATTGCTCCGCTGGCGGCAAGTGTGACGCAGGTCTCACTTTGCTCGCGGCGAGCACGCAATGTCGTGCAACAGGCGCTCGCCAATCTCATCCGGGTGTATGTAAGTTTCACTGACAACCCGCCCGGCCATCGAAATCGGGCTATTTTGGGCCACCAAAGACGCGCCGGACACCAGCGGGTGCCACGGCGCCAGTCCGTGTCCCTCATCGAGTCGGCGATAGGCGCAGCTGTCTGGCAGGAAGGCCAAACCGGCCAGATCATCCGGGCTCATTTTTACGCAGGCGGCGACACGCTCGGTGCGCTGAGCGTAGTCGGTGCAGCGGCAGGTCTCGGTGTCGAGCAAGCGACACGCCACGTCGGTATACACAATCTCGCCGCTGTCCTCGTCTTCGAGCTTGTGCACGCAGCATCGGCCGCAGCCATCGCACACCGCCTCAAATTGGCTCGGTGTCATGTCCTGCAGTGCTGTGTTGATCCAAAAACGGTTGTTTGACATCACTCTAGATTCCATTGGGCGCGCGCAATACTTAGCGTATCGTGACCGCAACGGCCGCGAAAGGTGGCTTTTCAAACCCTTGTGCAGGATGAGCGATGAAAGCGGTATTTCTCGATTACGCCACCGTGGATGCGGCCGATCTGTCGCCGGCCACTTTGCAGGCCGCGGCCAGCACGCTCACGCTGCATGATCACACCCCGTCCGAGCGTGTCGTTGAACGTCTACGCGGTGCCGAGGTGGCCCTGATTAATAAAATTCGCTTGGGCGCACGTGAACTGCAGGCATTGCCAGAATTGCGCTACGTGGGTCTGGCGGCGACGGGCACCGATAATGTCGATCTGGCGGCGGCGCGCGAGCAGGGTGTCGCGGTCACCAACATTCGGGACTACTGCACACCGTCGGTCGCGCAGCACGTGATAGCCATGATGCTAACGCTGGCGCGACGCCTCGATCGCTACCGTAGTTTGGTGCGTGACGGACACTGGCGCGCGCCCAAGCCGTTTTGTTTGCTCGATGAACCGATGCGCGATTTGAGCGACATGACGCTTGGCATCGTCGGCTATGGCGCACTGGCGCGCGGCGTGGAAGTGCTGGCGCGCGCGCTGGGGATGGACATACTCATTGCCAATCGCCCCGGTGGTCCGCCTCAGCCCGGGCGCGTCGACTACACGCAGGTGCTTGAGACCGCCGACGTGCTCACGCTGCACTGCCCGTTGACGCCCGCCACCAAACACCTGATTGACGCCGCGGCGCTCGCCGCGATGCGTTCAAGCGCTATTTTGATTAATACCGCGCGCGGCGGTTTGGTGGATTCAGCGGCACTGGCCGATGCGCTGCGCGCCGGGCGTCTGGGTGGCGCCGGGATTGACGTGCTTGGGGTTGAGCCGCCACCCGCCGATGAGCCGTTGCTGCAGCCGGATGTGCCCAATCTGGTGCTCACGCCGCATGTGGCGTGGGCGAGCGTCAAAGCGCGGCAGCGCGCGCTGGATGAGGTTGCCGCAAACCTGGCGGCGTTTGTGCAAGGTCAGCGGCGCCATCGCGTGGAGGGCGCCGCGCCGGACTAACTCAGGCGGCAGCCGAAGTCGTCAAGTCAACACTTGGGTCATTCAGAACGGCGGCTACGGCGCTCACGACAGCGCCGATGCGCAGCGAGGTCTGGATGGCGACCGTGTCGACACCGAGTTTACGCAGGCCAGCTTCATGGCCATTGAGGCACATACCGCAGCCGTTGATCGCAGATACCGCCATCGAATAGAGCTCAAAATCGATTTTCTCGATGCCTGGATTGCCGAGGATGGTCATGCGCAGTTGCGCGGGCAGATTGCCGTAGTCCTCGTTGTCGATCAGGTGCACCGAGCGATAGTAGACGTTGGTCATGCCCATGATGGCCGCGGCCGCCCGCGCGCCGCGACGGTCAGCGTCGGACAGTGTGTCACCGGCGGCGCCATCAATGGCGCTGATCAGGTCCTGCTGGCCCGTGGTCACGGCGCTCGCCAGAGCGGTGCCAAAAATCTGCGTCGGCGTGAGTCCGGGCGCACCGCGCTCGCTGAGCACGTTTTTGAGGTTGAGTTTTAAGTCCTTGGCGTAGTCGGGCAAGGCAGAAAGAATGGTCTCGAGCGTCATGGTCAGTGACTCCTTAAGAAGCGTGATTGAGGTGCCGGCCGGCCGCGCCCAGGGGAGGTGGAGGCGCGGCCGACCGACGGGCAGATTTACGCTGCGTTGAGCGTGTCTTCGCCTTTGTTCCAGTTGCAAGGGCACAGCTCATCCGTTTGCAGACCGTCGAGAATGCGCAGCACTTCTTCGGGGTTGCGGCCAACGTTCAGGTCGGTCACATAGACGAAGCGAATGATGCCGTCGGGATCCACGATGTAGGTCGCGCGCTGGGCAACGCCTTCGCTCTTGTCGAGGATGCCAAGGTCGCTCGACAGTTCACGTTTGATGTCGGCAAGCATTGGGAACGGCAGGTTTTTCAGATCGTCGTGGCTGCTGCGCCAGGCCAGGTGCACGAAGTCGGAGTCGGTGCTAACGCCCAAAACCTGTGCGTCACGATCATCGAATTCTTCGTTCAAAGCGCCAAAGCCCGCGATTTCGGTGGGGCAGACAAACGTAAAGTCTTTCGGCCAAAAGAACACCACGCGCCATTTGCCGGCATAGGTGTTCTGGTCGATGTCTTTAAACGCCGTGTTGATGTCATTGCTGACTACGCCGGTCAGTGCGTATTCCGGAAAGCGATCGCCGATACCAAGCATGATGTGACTCCTTGAAATTTAACAAAATATACAAAATTTGGATCGGTCTACCTGACCGAGGAAACGCAGTATGCCGAGATGTTTTCGATCTATCCAATGGATTGTTAATATGGACTCGATAGATAAACCCAATGGTGCTCGCCGTGAATTTAAGGACTCTTCAATATTTGGTCGCGTTGGACGAAACGCGGCACTTTGGACAGGCGGCTGCGCAGTGCTTTGTGAGTCAGCCAACGCTGAGCGCACAGCTCAAAAAGCTCGAAGATGAGCTGGGTGTTGAGCTGGTTGAGCGGCGGCATAAGAATGTGATGCTGACGCCGGTAGGCGAGGACGTCGTGGCACGTGCGCGGCAGATGCACAGCCTGGTGAAAGAAATTCAGGATATTTCGCGTTACCACCAAAATCCGTACGCCGGTCATCTTTCTCTGGGCTTCATTCCAACGCTCGGCCCTTATTTATTGCCCCACGTCGTGTCGGTGCTTGCCGACGAACTGCCCGACGTTAAGTTCTATTTTGCGGAACACCAGACGGCCGATCTGGTGCCGTTGCTTGCGCGTGGTGAGCTGGACGCCGCCTTTCTTGCTGTGCCCCACGGTCAACCGGAAGGTGCGCCATTGATTACCCGCACGCTGTTTCACGAGCGCTTCGTTGCCGCTGTCCCCAGCGTGCACGCGCTGGCCAAAGCGGACCGGGTGCCGGTTAAGTCGTTGGCGACCGACGAGTTGCTGCTGCTCCAGGACGGTCATTGCCTGCGCGATCAGGCGCTGGATGTGTGTGGTGTGGGGAATGAAGACCTGCAGCAGAAGATGGCGGCCACGAGCCTCGAGACGTTGCGCCAGATGGTAGCGGCCGGACAGGGCATTACGTTGTTGCCCGAATTGGCCGTGCAACGCGAGACGCCCTCACGCATTGCCGTGCGCCGCTTTAAAGATCCGGAGCCGACGCGTGAGGTCGCGGCCATGTGGCGTGTCAGCAGTGTTCGCGCGCAGGTGATCGAGAAGGTGTGCGCGCTGGTTAGTGCAGCGACCAGTGATCATCTGAAAGCGCACTGAAGCGCGCGGCGCTGTGCAATAATGCCGGGTAAATAACATTAGCGTGGGGGATCGACGTGGAGCGTATCTGGCTTAAGAATTATCCGCAGGGCATACCAACCGACATCGATATGAGCGAATACAAGTCGCTCAAAGAGGTCGTCGAAACCAGCTGCGCTAAATTTAAGGGTCTGCCGGCCTACAGCAATTTCGGCAAGACCATGAGCTACAACCGGCTCGAGGCGTTCAGTCGTTCGTTTGCCGCGTGGTTGCAGAATGACGCGGGCCTTGAAAAGGGCGATCGCGTTGCGATCATGATGCCGAATGTTTTGCAGTATCCGGTAGCGGTGTTTGGTGCTCTGCGCGCCGGCATGGTGGTCGTGAACGTCAATCCGCTGTACACGCCCCGTGAACTCGAACATCAGCTCACCGACTCGGGCGCCAAAGTGCTCGTCGTGGTGGAAAATTTCGCCAGCACCGTGCAGCAGGTCATCGACCGGGTGCCGGTGGAAAAAGTGGTGACCACGCAGATAGGCGATCTGCTGGGCTTTCCCAAATCGACGCTCACCAACTTTGTGGTGAAGTACGTCAAAAGAGGTGTGCCGACATGGTCGCTGCCTGGATCACAGCGCTTTTTGGACGTGCTTAATTTGGGTGGCCGTGGTGCGCTGCAGCCGGTCGAACTTACCCATGACGATCTTGCCTTTTTGCAGTACACCGGCGGCACCACCGGTGTTGCCAAAGGCGCGATGCTGACCCACGGCAATATGGTCGCCAACGTGCTGCAGTCCGCCGCGTGGATTTGCAACAACACCAACGAGGCCGAAGATCGCATTATCACGGCGTTGCCGCTCTATCATATCTTCTCGCTTACGGCGAACTGCATGGTGTTTTTGAAGATGGGCGGCGAAAACGTGCTGATTACCAATCCGCGCGATTTCGATGGCTTTGTTAAAGAACTCAAGGCCGCGCCTTTTACCGCGTTTACGGGCGTCAACACCTTGTTCAACGCGTTGATCAATCATCCTGAGTTTGCCAATGTCGATTTTTCCAAGCTCAAACTCACCCTCGGCGGCGGCATGGCCGTGCAGCGCGCGGTGGCCGAGAAGTGGCGCGAAATCACGGGTAAAACGCTGGTGGAGGCCTACGGACTGACCGAAACCTCGCCCGCCGCGTGCATCAACCCGATGACGCTGGCTGAGTTTAACGGCTCGATTGGTCTGCCCATTTCCTCCACGGCGGTCACCATTCGCGATGACGATGGCAAAACGCTGGCGTTAGGTGAAATCGGTGAGATTTGCATCAGCGGACCGCAAGTCATGAAAGGCTACTGGCAGCGCGAAGAGGCCACCAACGAAGTGATGACCGATGACGGCGCGCTGCGCACCGGCGACATGGGTCGCATGGATGAAGACGGCTATGTATTTCTCACCGATCGCAAGAAAGACATGATTTTGGTCTCGGGCTTCAACGTCTATCCAAACGAACTCGAAGACGTGATTTGCAGCCATCCCGGCGTGCTTGAAGCGGCTGCCGTTGGCATCCCGGATGAGAAATCCGGTGAGGCCATTAAGGTGTTTGTGGTGCGCAAAGACGAGGCTTTGGATCGCGATGCGATTCGGTCGCACTGCCGCGAAAGCATGACGGGTTACAAAGTGCCCAAGCACGTTGAGTTTCGTGATGAGTTGCCCAAATCAAATGTGGGCAAGATATTGCGTCGCGAGCTGCGCGACGGCGCATAACCTTTAAAACGCGTCGTCGAGACGCTCGAGCGCGGCTTCGAGGCGTGCTTTAAGATTGCCGTAGATGGGTCCGTAGTCCGGTCGGCCGGGGGGCTTGTCAAGACTCGTGGTAAAACTGCGGCTGCGATCGCGCAGGGCCTTTGTGTCCAGACGCAGACCGTGACGCTCCAATACCGGGGTAATCACTTTGCGACGTCGCCACAGGTCTTCGCGCGTGGCCTGATAGGCGTGCTCACATACCTTGCGCCGGTTCGAATAGCTGAACACGTTGCTGAAAAACATCAGCGTGTCTTCGCGTTTGGGCTCAAACAACAGCACGTCTTTGTCGGCATACAGTTCGTCGTAGCGCCCCATGCCCACTTCCATGCGCGAATGGATGAGTGAGCGCAGCGATTGCGCGAGTACCATCGGCAGGCCCTTGTCCGACAGGCGCACGCGTTCGGGATCTTCCACGCTGCGACTGGCATCAAACGGCACAATCGGGTTCACACACAACAGCAGATCGATGTCGGTATCGAGCGCGACCGAGGCGTGCAGCGTGCGCAGCAGCCCGCCGTCAACGTAATGCTCACCGTCGATGCGCACTGGAGGAAACAAGCCGGGCAGCGCCGTGCTCGCCTGCACCGCGCTCGAAATGGGTGTGTCCATGTGATGCTCGGAGCCAAACACCACGGCGCGGCCGGTGTCCAAATGCGTCGCCACAATATTGAGCTTGCGCTCCAGCGCGCGAAAATCATCGGTGTGGCCGGGCGAGGTGTACAGCGCGGCTAAAAAGCGGCGCAGCGGCTCGTTGCTGAACAGAGCGTTGGGGATGGCACGCTGTAAATTACCCAGCGCGCCAAACAGACCGGCGTCCAGCGGTCGGCGTAGCAGCTCAGTGAGTGCCTCAAACGAGGCGCCGGGCAGCGCACGCAAGCCGCGCCAATATTCGCGCAAGGCCGGCTGCATAAAAATGCTGGGTCGAATCGGGTGGCGACGCGACTGATTCGAGATATAGATGCGCGCGATCTCGGACATGCTGAAGCGATTGGCCAAATTGGCCGATACGAACGCCCCAGCGCTGACGCCGACGTAAACATCGAGCTCGTGCAGATCCACGCCCACCAGCGCTTCATCCAGAGCAATGAGCGCACCTACTTCGTAGATGCCGCCGAGGGGGCCACCACCTGCCAAAGCCAGGCCGATCCGGGGTGGACGGCTCATGAGCGGCCCGCCGCAGGCACCCGTTTGTCGTTTAACATAGATTTGCGCACCGCAACATTATAGCATGGTGATCCATGAGAAACGGTGACATGTTATGACCTCTGCGCGTCAGGATGCCGCACAGCGCTTTCGCTATCTGATTGATCAGACGCGCAAGCTTACCCGGCATGAGTCCCGCGACGGGGCGGTCTCAATCGAACACGCGTTGCTGGCCGAATGGCAGTGCGCCAGGCTGGGGGAGACCTACGCGGATTTTCATACCGAGCGGCGCTATCGCGCGGCACTCGATTTTTTCCTGACCGATATTTACGGGCCCGCGGATTTCAGCCAGCGTGATAACGATATCGAGCGGGTGTATCCCATTATGGTCAAAATGCTGTCCGTCACGGCCATCGACTCGCTCGCCCAGGCCATGGAGCTGCACGCCATTTCAATGCAGCTTGATCGGCAGCTTATTGACGTGCTCACGGGTGAGATGGGTTTGGACCCAGCCGCCGGCACGAGCGCGCTGACGCCAGACATGTACGCGGCGGCGTATCGCTATTGCGACAATTACGATGCCCGTATCACCCAGATCGGGCTGGCGATTGAGGCGGCGTCGCTGCTCGAGCACGCTGTGCGCAAAAAGATGATTTATCTCACCGTGAAGGTGGCGCGCGCACCGGCCAAAGCGGCCGGCTTTGGCGAGCTGCAGAGTTTTCTTGAGCGTGGCCTGTCGGCGTTTAAAAAAATGAAGGGTTCGCACCGCTTTTTGGATGCACTGGAACAGCGGGAGCGTCACGTACTCGATTCTATTTTCGATGACGCGCCGGCGCAGACCTGGTTTGGCAGCGTCACACACGACATTGTACCGGCCCATGGGAAGGGCAAGAGTAAAGGTAAGGGCAAACGCTAACCGCGCAGCGCGTGCACGATGGTGTAAATAATCAGGCCCGCGAAGCCGCCCACCAAGGTGCCGTTGATACGAATAAACTGCAGATCGCGGCCCACCTGCAATTCGATGCGCTGCGCCGTCGCTTCTCCGTCCCAGGCGCGCACCGTATCGGATATGACCCGACCCATCGCCTCGCGGTAGTGCGTGACGCAGTACATCAGCGCGCTCTCCAGCCACTGATTAATTTGCGCGCGCATTTGCGGATCGTTTTCGAGTGATTCGCCCAGTCGTGACAGCGCTCTTTGCAGGCGCTGATGCGTGTTGGAATCGGTAGTGGTCATCTGATCGGTGAGCCAGCGTTGCAGGTGATGCCAGCTGCCGCTCAAGTATTCCTGCACGCTCTCGTGCTCCAGAATTTCGGCTTTGAGCTGTTCACCGCGCGCAATCATCTGCGGATCATCCGCCATGTTTTTGATCAGCTCGAGCGTCGCTTCGTTGAACTTCAGACGCGCCGGATGCTCCATGTCGTCGCCCACCTGATTGAGCAGGTGTTCAATCTCCGTCATGATTTTGTCGTAGATCTCCTCGTCAACAAAATCCGGCATCCACCACGGACTGCGCGCGCCAATCCGATCGCGTATGCGCAAGCGGTTTTCAAACAGCTGCTGGCGCGCGATCTTTACGCCTTCATCCATAAGCCGTTGATGACGACCGTCTGCCGTTAGCAATTCGAGCACGCGTGACACCAATTGGCTGGCCTTGAAGTTGCCAAGGCCCACCTGCAGATTGTCGCCCAGAAAGCGTCGAATGGAATCGTTGTCCACGGTGCGCAGAAGCCACGCGATCAGCGCGCCGGCGTCACGGGCGACGCGTGCGGCGTTGGGTTTATGTCCAAGCCATTCGCCCAGACGCAGCCCAAAGTCCATGCGCGCCAATCGCGGCGCCAGCACTTCGGGGGTGAGAAAATTGTTGCGCACGAAACGCGCCAGCGCGTCGCCGAGCTGATCTTTGCCGCGCGGGATAATGGCGGTGTGCGGAATCGGAATGCCAAGCGGATGGCGGAACAGGGCGGTGACAGCAAACCAGTCGGCCAGTGCGCCGACCATGGCCGCCTCGGTGAAAGCGCGAACGTAGCCCACCCAGGTGGCGGTGGGCACGAAAAAGGTGCCGATAAAGAGCAGCGTCATGACCACCAGCAGCAGCGTGGCGGTCCATTTCATGCGCCGCAAAGCGGCCTGGCGTTCGATGTCGGCCGCCTGACTGGAGGCCGGCTGCATCAACGTGCGCTGCCCTCATGCACGGCGGTCACCAGTGCCTCCACATTGGCAGGATCAATGGTGGGATGAATGCCGTGCCCCAGATTGAACACGTGACCATCGCCTTGGCCAAAATCATCCAGCACGGCCTGCGCACTGCGTTTCACCGATTCGGGTGTGCCATAGAGCGCACCCGGGTCCAGGTTGCCCTGCAAGCCCACGCGCTCGCCGACGCGCGCTCGCGCATCGGCCAAACTCACGGTCCAATCGAGGCCCAGCGCGTCGCAGCCGGTATCGGCCATGTCTTCAAGCCAGCCGCCGCCGCCTTTGGTAAACAGCACCAGAGGTACGTAGTGATCGCTGTTGCGATTGACGTTCTTCACCAGCTCAGCCATGTAGCGCAGCGAAAATTCACGATAGGTGGGGCCGCTTAAGGCGCTGCCCCAAGTGTCGAACACCATGAGCGCCTGAGCGCCGGCGCGTACCTGCGCATCCAGATAGGCCGTGGTTGTTACGGTGAGCTTGTGCAGCAACTCGTGCAGAATTTTGGGCTCCTGAAACATCATTTTTTTGATGATGGAGTAATTTTTTGAGGAGCCACCTTCCACCATGTAGGTGGCGACGGTCCATGGCGAGCCGCAAAAGCCAATGACCGGAATGCGGTTATCAAGCTCTTTGCGCACGCGTGACAACGCGTCGGTAACGTAGCCCAGTTCGTCTGCCACGTCAGGAATAGGCAGGGCCTTTACATCCGCGGCACTGCGCACCGGGCGCTCAAATTTAGGGCCTTCGCCTTCGGCAAAATACAGGCCCGTGCCCATGGCATCTGGCACCGTAAGAATGTCGGAGAACAAGATCGCGGCATCCAGATCAAAGCGGCGCGTGGGTTGAACCGTGACCTCGCAGGCGAGTTCCGGGTTACTGGCCAACGCCATAAAGCTGCCGGCTTGCGCGCGCAACTCCCGATATTCCGGCAGATAGCGACCGGCTTGGCGCATGAGCCAAACGGGCGTGCAATCGGTAGGCTGGCGCGTCAGGGCGCGGAGAAGACGATCATTGGTGGGGGCAAAGGTGTGACTCAAGGTTCTGCTCTCAATTAGAAAAGACACCGGCGATGGTGTTTTGGATAGCTTCTGCGGCGGCACGTGGCGATGCGGCCGTTCGTATGGGACGACCCACGACAATGTGATCGGCGCCGTTGGCAAAGGCCTGGGCGACATCCACCACGCGTTTTTGGTCGTCGCCACCGCGATTTTCAACGGGGCGAATACCGGGCGTGACCACCATCAGTTGGTGATCAATGTGCTCGCGTAACTTCGGTGCCTCAAGCCCGGAGGAGATAACGCCGTCGCAGCCCGATTCGAGCGCGCGGCGCGCGCGTGACAGCACCAGTGCCTCAATGTCGCAGTCGAAGCCCAGATCATCGAGATCGCCGCGGTCGAGGCTCGTGAGCACGGTGACGGCCAAAATGCGCACGTCGCGCTTGGCTTCAGCGGCGGCTTCCATGACGGCCTGGTTGCCGTGCACGGTTGCAAAATGAATGCCGCGATCGTTGAGGCCCCGCACGGCCGCCGCCACGGTGGCGGGCACATCAAAGAGCTTCAGATCGGCGAAGATTTTTTTGTCTTTGGCGACCAGTTCGTCCATCAGCTCAAAGTAGCCGCCGGAGGTCATTAGCTCGAGGCCCAGTTTATAAAATTGGACGCTGTCGCCGAGCTCCTTAATGAGCGCGCGCGCCTCGTCCACGGTGGCCACATCAAGCGCAAAGATCAGGCGCTCGGCGGCGGGTATGTTTTTCGGTGTCATCATCGCGACGTATCCTATCATTCCCGGGCGCGAGGGGAACGCAGGCTTAACGTCGAGCTGCATTTCGTGATTTGTGTGACGTCTTTGCGGCCTCTTCAGGACCACCGCTCGAGTTCGCGCAGCGCGAAGCGATCGGTCATGCCGGCAATATAGTCCGCTACACGACGGGCAATCTCGGTTTGGCTGGCATTTTTCACCTGGGTATCGCCGATGCGCTCCGGCTCGGCCATATAGGTATCGAACAAGTGCCGGATCGTGCGGTCCGCGTTGTCCGACATGCGCGTCACCTTGGGATGTCGATACAACTCGTGGAGCAAGAAACGCTTGAGTTCGCGATGTGCCTCAAGCATGGCCGGGCTCATACGGATGCAGCGTTCCGGTGCGGCACGTACGGCGTCGATATCGGCCGGGGCCAGTTCGTTCAACGTCGCGCTGCTGTGCTCAATAAGATCGTGCACCAGATCGCCGATCATGCGGCGAATGGTCTCGTACACCACAATGCGCTCACTGGCCTCCGGGTGGTCGCGGCGCGCGGCGTGAAAGTGACGACCGAACAGGGCGACGTCGCACAGTCCTTTTACGTCGATGAGCCCGGAGCGCACGCCGTCGTCCACATCGTGATTGTTGTAGGCGATTTCGTCGGCCAGATTGGCCAGCTGCGCTTCGAGCCCGGGCTGCGTGCCGGCCAAAAAACGCGCCCCAATCTCACCAAGTTCGCGTGCATGCTTGCGTGCGCAGTGTTTGAGGATGCCTTCGCGGGCTTCGAACGTCAGATTGAGTCCGTCAAAGTCGGGGTATTTGCTTTCGAGCTGATCGACGACGCGCAGTGACTGCAGGTTGTGCTCGAAGCCACCGTAGTCGCGCATGCAGTCGTTGAGCGCGTGCTGGCCAGCGTGACCAAATGGTGTGTGTCCAAGATCGTGGGCCAGACAGATGGCCTCGGTCAGGTCTTCGTTGAGCTGCAGCGCACGCGCCACGGCGCGGCCCACCTGAGCCACCTCAAGCGAGTGGGTGAGTCGCGTGCGATACAGATCGCCTTCGTGGTTTACAAACACCTGAGTTTTGTATTCGAGCCGACGAAACGCCGCGCTATGAATAATGCGGTCGCGGTCGCGCTGAAATTCGTTGCGAAAACGCGAGGGCGGCTCGGGTTTTTGGCGGCCGCGGCTGTGCTCGGGCTGCGCGGCGTAGCGGGCGAGCGTACTCATGCGCAGAAATCCTCGAGGCAGTCATTTAGCATGGCGCCATCGACGTCGGTGCAAACAAACGCCGTGCCGAGCTCACGCAGCAAAATAAAACGACGCGTGCCGTGGGAAAATTTCTTGTCGTGACCCATCGCATCCAGCAACGCACGGGAGGACAGTGATCGTGCGTCAATTGGCAGACCGGCAGCCTGCACCAACTTCTGTACACGATCGACGCCGCGGGCGCTTAATTCGTCACGTCGATGCGAGAGATTGGCGGCCATGATCAAGCCCGTGCCCACCGCCTCGCCGTGCAGCCACTCACTGTAGTGGGTGACTTTTTCGATGGCGTGGCCAAAGGTATGGCCCAGATTTAGCAGCATGCGTTCACCGGCTTCGCGCTCGTCCCGCGCCACCACCGCTGCCTTAATTTCGCAGCAGCGTCGGATCGCGCTGGCGAGCGCTTGCGGTTCGCGTGCCCGCAGCGCCGTCATGTGTTCTTCGAGCCAGGCGAAAAAATCGCCGTCGGCAAGCAGGGCGGTTTTGATGACCTCGGCCAAGCCCGCGCTAAGCTCGCGATCGGGCAGTGTGCTTAAAGTATCGGTATCGATCACCACGGCGACGGGCTGATGAAACGCGCCAATCAGATTCTTTCCGGCCGGGTGATTCACGCCGGTTTTACCGCCCACGGAGGAATCGACCTGCGCCAGCAAGCTGGTTGGTACCTGTACAAAATCGATGCCGCGCATGTAGCAGGCCGCCGCGAAACCGCTGAGGTCGCCCACGACGCCGCCACCGAGAGCCAGCACCGTGGCGTCGCGTCGCGCACCGTGCGCAACCAACTGATCGATGACGCGACCCACTTCCTCAAGGCGTTTGGTGTTCTCGCCCGGTGTGACGATATGTACGGCAACATCGCGCCCGGCGAGTGCGTGAGCTACAACGTCCGCGTAGTGGGCAGCTACATTGTCATCCGAGACCACCACCACGCTTTGCCCCAGCGGCAATGCTGCCCATGTTGCGGGTTCAAGCAGAAGGCCCTGACCAATATGGATGGCGTAGGCACGCTCGCCTAACTCGACGCGGAGTTCATTCATGTTTTGTGCTTGTCGGCTTGGCGCGCAATCAGCGCGCGATGGATATTCTGTGCGACCGCTTTGACACGCTGCCCTTCGGTATCAACGACCAGATCGGCCAGCTCACGGTAAAGCGGCAGGCGGTCTTCGACGATTCGCGCCAGAGCGGCCTGCGGGTCGTCGGTTTGAATGAGTGGGCGATGGGAGGAGCAGCGCACGCGCTCAAAGAGTTGCTCGACACTGGCTTGCAGGTAGATCACCAGACCGTTTTTTTGCATCAGCGTTCGATTGTCGGGTGTTACCACGCAGCCGCCGCCGGTGGCGATCACGATGCGCTGGTGCTGCGTCAGTTCGCACAGGGCCCGATGTTCGCGCTGGCGAAAACCGCTCTCACCTTCTTTTTCAAAAATAAACGAGATGTCTACACCCGCGTGCCGTTCGATACACGCATCGCTGTCGGCAAATTCGTAGCCCAGCGCGCCGGCCAACGCGCGCCCGACGGCACTTTTGCCCGCGCCCATTGCGCCAATCAGAAACAGTCGGTCATCGTCGCCCATCAACGCTAGTGTACCGTTTAATGGATTTGTGTTCGCCCACAAAAAACCCCGCCACAGGGGCGGGGTTCGTTTGAACAGATTTCGAGCTAAAGCTTAGTCGAATTCCCACACCGAGCAGTCGCCGTTATAGCCAAACGGGCTGGCGAAGATGGTGTAGGTATCAAGGCCCGGGCCACCGATCGCATTCAGAATGTCGGTGGCGATCGTCGCCGTATCCAGATCGACGGCGTCGACGACCAGACGTAAGCCCGGCGGTGCTTGCTCGAGATCATTGACATCGTCGGCCAGCACCTCAAGGGCAAACACCGAGCGTTCACTAAACTCTGTGCCCTGTACCGAAGCACGTGCCTCAAGCTCAACTTCAACCCAGGCGCCAAACTGCTGGGTATAGCGCAGATTGACCTGACCTTCGCCGAAGCCGTCAGCAATAAAGCTGCCGGGCGTCACGGTTACCACGTTGCCAGCCTCAATTTGACCGGACTGGTTGAAGTCTTCACCCGGATCCAGTCGGCCATTGCGGTTGACGTCTTCATCATCGCAACGAACGCGCGAGCCAACCAGGTAGGAGTCAGCACCGAGATCCGGATACCAGAAGCCTTTCACGTAGCGCGTGGACACAACGCTCATCGACACTTCAACGCCCTGCACGGGGTTACCGTCGGCGTCGGTGACTTGCACGACGTACAGCTTCTCGTAGAGCGCTTCGTTTGGTTCGGCGATGGTGTTACCCGTACCAAACGTGAAGAACACTTCGCGACCGGCAACGGTCAGGCTGATGAAATCCGTGATGGCCGGGTTTTCATCGACGACGGCAGTAATCGTTACGCCATCCACAGCGCTCGTCGTTGCATTGGAGGTGTAGAACGTCTGCGCACGGCCCTGACTGTCGGTCACGGCCGAACTTACCGAGAGCGTGCCGCCGGTGACATCTTCAAGGGTAAATGTGACGCGTTTGTTCTTAACCAGGTTGCCATCGGGATCACGCAATACGGCGGTGATAGTGCTTTGGCTGTTTGGTGACACCGTAAAGGGATCAGCCTGCACTTCAATTTCGTTTGGCGTGACCGCGAGGAATTCGATGGGTAACGACGCGACCGGACCATCTGCGGCGGTCGCGGTGATCGACGCGGGACCCGAGTTGAGGGCCGTGACGCTGGTCGTCGCCGTGCCGTTGGCATCGGTGACCACCGAGATTGGGTTGATGGTGCCACGCGTGGTTGAGAAGACCACGGTCTGTCCCACCACCGGCTGGTTGTTTTGCACCCAGCGCACCGTGACCGGCTGCGTAGCGCCGAGGTTTACTTCGGTGTCGGCCGCTGGCGTGGAGAAGGTGAACGTATCGGCCGAAATGTTGACGGCCGTTGCGGCCGTTTCACCCAGTGCAGATGCCTGGAAGCTGTCCGTGCCACCGTTTAGAGCCGTGTACGTTACGGCCGCCCGACCGCTGAAGTCCGTGGTCAGTGTGGTGGCTTCAAGCAGGTTGCCGAGCGATGACGTGAGCGCAACGTCCTGGTTCGCAATGCCGTCACCTGCGGCATCCGCCAGCACGATCGAGTATTCCGTAGCGGCGCCCAATACCAACGAGGTCGGCCCGGTAATGGTCAGCTGTGTTCCGGTTACGGCAACGTCGACAGTGGCTGAAAACTCGCCGCTCATCGCCGTCACGGTAATCACGCGATTGGTTGGATCACCTGCCGCGGAAAGTTCCGCCGTGGCGCGTCCGTTTTCATCTGTGGTTGCCTGCGGTGCGCCGCCGACGTCCAGATC
>JBGCEL010000106.1:0-11225 GCA_045106455.1 Gammaproteobacteria bacterium | reverse complement strand
GTTGATGGCCCCGCCGATCGCACTGTCGCCGTACAAAGCCGATGCGCCTTCGCTGAGGATTTCGATACGCTCCACAGCCGCCATGGGAATGACGTTGAGATTTGAGGCCGAACCGGCGTCGAACGTGGGGGAGCCGGCCATACGCTTGCCGTCAATCAACACTACGGTGTTGTTCGCATCGAGGCCGCGCAGTCGGGCGACGGACTGAGACTGGGACAGGTTGTCTGAAGACTGGCGAAACGAGCCGTTGGTATTGGCGGCCGTGTCGCGTATGAACTCGGACAACAGCGTCTGGCCGCTGGCTTCAATCTCACGCCGTGTAATCACCATCGCGGCGGTGGCCGCCTCGGCACCACGACTGAGCACAGGCGCAATGGCGGCCGCGGCGACGGCCGGCGCCGTTGCTGCGGCGGCGGTTGCCACAGGCGCGGGCGTAGTCGGCACGCCGACGCTGCGGTTGTCACGCAGGGGTAATTCCTGCAGTGCCGGCGCGGCAGGCTCACGCACCTGGCGTGGCGTTGGCGGAATGCCGTTGGCCGCCTCGACGGCCGAGCGTGCGGCTTCGGCGGCAACAAGCGCCGCTTCCGCAGCGGCTTTCGCGGCATCGGCCGCCGCATGCGCGGCATCGGCGGCGGCTTTAACGGCGTCATTGGCGCTGGTCGTGTTTTGCGCGTGAACGGGGGCGGCGAGCAGCGGGGTGACGGTCAGTCCCACGACCAGCGCCTGTTTGATGGCGCTGGCAAGGGGCGAGCGAGGTTGTGTTCGGTTCATATTTCTAATTCCTAGAGCGATTGCCGATAGGTTAAGTACGGCGCAAATCCAAGTGCGCCGTAGCGTTGGTTGTTGTAGTAAGGCGCCTCGAAGCCGAAAGCGGCGGGCGGTGTTTGGTTAAGAAGGTTGCGCACCCCAAACGTCAGGGCGCCGCGCCACGGCAGCTGCAGTGAAAGCTGCGCGTCGAGCGTGAACCACTCTTCGATCAGCTGGCGGCGATCCGGCGTGGCGGCTTCGTCAATGAAGTTGGCGCTCAGGAGAAGCGTGGCCTGTTTGATGGGCGCGTAGCGCAGATCGACGCTGGTGCGTAGTCGGGGTAAAAGCAGATTGGGTGCGGCCGTTGGCGCCAGCTCATCCAGCGACGTTTCCAGAAACTCGTCAATGTAGTTGGCCACTACCCGCACGCCGAACGGCATGTCGGTATTCAGATAGCTGCCCAGCAGAAACTCGGCTTCTGCGCCCTGGGTGTGCAATCGCCCGGCGTTGCGCGAGGTCAGCAGCAGTGAGTCGATACGATTCTCACCGTTGCGCAAGACCAGATCGCTGACACCGAGCAGCCACTCTTGGGCCAGCGTCGCGTCGGCATCGGGTGCGCGTGTGATGGCGTCAATCTCAATGCGATAGGCGCTCAGCGACAAAGCAATGGGGTTGGCGCGAAACGTGAGGCCGGCGCGCCAGTGCTCGCTGCGCTCGGGCGATAGCGGCAGGTTGGCGCGCGTAAGCGCGTTGTAGGTTTGTGGCCGGCACGCTGAATTGGCCGGGAACGCGTTGCCGTCAACCACGGTTGGCCGGCCGCCAGCATCAAGCGCAAGCGCGCCGGGATTGAGCTTCTCGCACAGCGCGTAGTCCAGAGCGGTGACCGGATCGATGGAGATCCCGCCTGCCGTCTCGCCAAGTGACGCCAGGCTGTAGCCGCTGGCGTAGGCGCCGTGCACACGCAGGCCCGGCAGCAACGCAAGACTGGCGGCGTAGCGCTGCGAGCGCAGCGCGTCGGCATGGACGCCAAAACGATCCTCGCGCTGCCAGTAGTCCAGTTTCAAAACGTCGAGAAGGTGCAGGCCAGCGCCGCCGAACAGCGATTCAATATCACGTTGCGTATTGAACCGACCGTCGACGCGCAGCTGGCGCTGCTCGCCCCCCACAAACACGGGCAGATGTACGCCGGGCAGGCGCAATCCGTTGAAATCAATTTTGGCGTGCAGTGTATCGAGACGTACGGCGTTGTCTGTGGCCACGTCGGTGGTCGCGTTGCGCGCCAGTGACTGCGTGGAACTGGCATCCAGCGCGATGCCACCCAGCCTGTCGGTAGTGATGCGAACGCCGCCGGTCGCTTGGCCGAATTCTTCGCTCGCAAGGATCGCGCTTGAGCGCTCCGACATAGCCTGAGCGCGACCGGCGGTGGCTTCAGCGTAGACCTCAAGGCTGCGGCCGAGCTGAACGCCCGCCTGCACATGAGCGCTGTCACGGTTGAGGTTGGCATCGTCAATCTGGCCACCGAGGCGATCGGGCACTTTTTGACTGGCGCCATCGAGGGCGATCATGACGCGGGCGAATTCGCCGTCTACGCCCGCCACCACCGCGTAGTGTTCATTAATCTCGACGCCGTCGCGGGTTTCACTAAGGCCAGCACTGGCGTGCAAGCCCTCGAAGCTCTCGCGCGTGATCAGATTAATGGCGCCGCCAACGGCGTCCTCGCCGAAACGTGCACTCTGCCCGTCCGGCAGAATTTCGATGCGCTCGATGGCCGCCAGAGGCAGGGTGGTCAAATTGTTGGCGAGGGTGCCATCGCCAAGCACCGTCGAAGCCAGGCGTCGGCCGTTTATAAGTACGACCGTGCGTTCGGCGCCCAGCGCACGGGTATTGATGAGTGCGGCAGCGGTCGCGGTGCGGCCAATGGTTGGGGCCAGCGAGCCACCGATGTTGCTGCTTTGGCGACGCAAGAAGTCGGCGACCGTGATGTCACCGCTTTGCTCGATATCAGCACGTGAGAACACGCGTGTGCCGTGGGCAGGGGAGTCGGGCCGCGTGCTTGCGCTACGATTGTCGCGTGCCGGCGTCGACTGCAGTTGCTCGACGGCCTCCTGCACGAAGGGATTAACGGCCTGAAACTCGGGCGCTGACGCCGGCGCAGCGCGCGTCGCCGTGCCACTAAGGGCCGTATGCGCAGCATCGGCCGCGACACTCGCGGCGTCCGCGGCGGCCTGAGCTGCCTCCGCAGCAATGCGCGCGGCGTGTGCCGCTGCCGTTAAAGCATCGAGCGCCGTTTGATCGGTTGCCTGTACATTGGATGAAAGCGCACTCACAAGAACGCACATCGCCATCCAGGCCATGCGTTGAGACAAGAGTATTCCTCGACTTGTCTTTTTGCTGAGTGAGTGGCTCAGCGGTTTTTTTTTATACTTTTATTGCACGCTTTGCCGTCCTGGCTCGCGTGACTTGTTATGTACGACAGTATAGGCACATTACGCCGCGTGTTTGCAATAGCGCGGCGCAGGGTCTTCAGTTCATGACAAATGAAGACGCTGCATGGGGTAGGCGTTGCACGCTATAGTGCCCGTTCTTGCGCGATTTGCGACGCTAGTTAATGGTGTGTATTTGAACCCTCCCGCAGCGCCGCCGGCGTTCGATCGCTGGCTCCTGATCCCAACGCTTGGTGCCGTTGCGCTGATAAGCGCGCTTCTCATTGCCTATCCGGATCAGGCGGTCGTGGTCACCCGCGAGGCCATGAATTGGGTGACCGGGCAGTTTGGCTGGCTGTTTCTATGGACCGGGCTGTGCAGCGTGTTGTTTGCCTTTTGGCTGGCATTTGGGCGCTACGGTCGGTTGCGTTTGGGGGCCGACAACGAAGCGCCGGAGTTCTCCACACCAAGCTGGATTGCGATGATGTTCACCGCCGGTATCGGCGCGAGCCTCGTGGCTTGGGGCTTTGGTGAGCCCATTTTCTATTTGTCTGCCCCGCCGTTCGGTATCGAGCCAAACTCCGATCTGGCGGTGGAATGGGCGCACGCTTATCCGCTGTTTCACTGGGGGCTGGTGCCGTGGGCGATGTACGCCATCCCGGCCGTTCCGGTGGCCTACTTGCTGTTTGTAAAGCGTCGCGACGGCTTGCGTGTGGGAGCCGTGTGCGCGCTGGCGCTGCCTTCAACGATCCGCGCGCCGGCGACGCGTGCCATCGATCTGCTCATTGTGCTGGGTATTGTGGGCGGCGCGGCGACTTCATTGGGCGTGGGCGTACCGCTGGTGTCGGCGATGATTGCGCGGCTGTTTGATGTGCCGGATGCACTGGGTTTGAAGGTGATCGTGCTGATCGCCTGGACGCTGCTGTTTGGGACCAGTTGCTATCGCGGGCTGAAGGGCGGTATCCGCGTGCTGGCCGATTTCAACATGGTGCTCGCCATGGTGATGATCGTGTTCGTCCTGCTGGCGGGACCCACCGCGTTTATTCTCTCGCTCACCACCAACAGTGTCGGCATCGTACTGGATAATTTTTTGCGCATGGCGTTGTACACCGATCCGGTCACCGGCAGCGGCTGGGCCGAATCGTGGACCATTTTCTATTGGGCGTGGTGGCTTGCCTATGCGCCCATGATGGGGCTGTTTTTCGGTCGGATTTCACGCGGGCGCACCGTGCGTCAGGTAATACTCGGTATCATTGGTTTTGGCATGCTGGGCACCTGCACGTATCTGGCGATTGCGGGCGGCTACAGTCTGCATTTGCATCTTGAGGGCGTGGTGCCGGTCGCGCAGACGCTCGCGCAGCAGGGCATGTCGCCGATGGTGGCCCAAATTATCGATGCGCTGCCGCTGGCGCCGGTAACGCTCGGGGCCTTTATTATGTTGAGCGTGGTCTTCTACGCTACCTGCCTGGATTCGGCGGCCTATGTGCTGGCGGCCATTTGCACGCGCAATCTGCCGGCCACGGCCGAGCCTGCGCGCCCGTTACGCCTGATTTGGGCCGCCGCGCTGGCGCTGATTGCCGGCGGGGTGCTGAGCGTGGGCGGGCTCGATACCGTCAAAACGGGCACGATTCTCTCGGCGCTGCCACTAATCCCAGTGGTCTTTCTGATGTGCGGTGCGCTGATTATTCAGTTACGCCGTGACGCCAAAATTCAGCGATAATGGCGCATGCCTGACATTCACGATCAACGCGCGTTGCGCAACGCTCTGGGAACATTCGCTACGGGCGTCACAGTGGTTACCACCCTTGACGCCAACGGCAAGCCCTGGGGCTTCACAGCCAATTCGTTTACCTCCGTTTCACTGGACCCGCCGCTGGTGTTGTTTTGTTTGGCGCGGGAGGCGGGCAGTCTGCCGGTTTTCGAGGCGTCGTCGAATTTCGCTATCAATATCTTGGCCGATCAGCAGGCCGATACCTCGATGCTGTTTGCGTCGGGTGATCGGGACAAATTTGAACGTGTGGCCTGGCACGCGGCGGACAGTGGTTGTCCGTTGCTAGCCGATGTGTCGGCGTGGTTCGATTGCTCCGTGCACAGCATCGTGGACGGCGGTGATCATCTGATTTTTATCGGTCGGGTAACGGCCTTTGATGCCACTAACGCGGCGCCGCTTGGCTATTGCCGCGGCGCCTACGTACCGCTGGCGCTGGACCATCGCATGTTCCAGGCCACGGGCGCGGGCACGTCGTTGAGCGTGAGCGTTATC
The DNA here is from genome assembly GCA_045106455.1 of Gammaproteobacteria bacterium. Taxonomy (GTDB): domain Bacteria; phylum Pseudomonadota; class Gammaproteobacteria; order Steroidobacterales; family JBCCMA01; genus JBCCMA01. The sequence continues at coordinate 5,792 of JBGCEL010000106.1, read as the reverse complement.
GTGGAACACAACTGGTCGGTGCTGCTGCAAAAAGATGTTGATAGCGGTGAGCTGCGTCTGCCTACCGCGCCTAATTTGGGCGGCGCGAGCAAGCCCGGGAGCTTGCTCAAAATGCTGGCCGATGGCGGGGTGCACGAGCCGGCGATGTTTGTGTTCAGCGTGCTGGATGATGAGGCGGAGCATCAGGTGATTTACCGCACGGAAATTGCGGAGCCCATGACGCCTGCAGACGCGTCAATGGCGTTTTATTCGTTGAACGAATTGGACTGGGAGGCCTTGCGCGACCCGGTCGCACGACAAACGCTGGAGCGTTACGCGCGGGAGCGCAGTGATGACTCGTTTGGGGTGTACGTCGGTAGTGGGCGGCATCCTTCCAGACAGGCGCTTCGGTAGGCTTTTGGTGCTTCGATCCCGGTGAGCGGGAGTGGTGGGTTTCACTCTGGGGTCGGCTATTGGCGCTTCGATCCCGGGGAGCGGGAGTGAGGGGTTTCACTCCGGGACCGCCCGAGGAACGGGCTAACAACCCGGAGCAAAACCCCTCACTCCCACTCCCCTAATTGAGTCGAAGCTTTGAGGGTGGCGCCTTTAGCGGCTTAGCCTGAAAGCGTGTCGTGTTTTTGCTGCGTGTCTTTTACAGAAGAGAGCCGAGTGTTAGGACTAATGCGTCCAGCGCTATTGTGGTTGCCGCCTGACCATTGGCCGTCTCTTCTGGCGCCTGAGGCAGGATTTTCGATATCTCCCCGTAGTCGAAAAATACCCCGCAACAATTGACGCAGATGTCCAGCTCAACGCTGCGGACTTCGCACGTGGACAAATACGTCGAAATGCAGCTGGGGCATTTCCTTTTCTCTGAAAGCACGCCTGTGGCGTCTGCGATCTCAGTGATCTTTCGGATGGATGGTGCGGAGATCTCGCGTTCAAGTAATTCTGTAATGGAGGCACCGCTGAGCCAGCGACCGTCGCATTTGGCGCACAGCGGCGCATGGCGGCCGTCGATGTGGGCCGTTGTCATTTGATTGCTGCAGTTTGGGCAATGCACCTGAAGATACCTCGATAAAAAATTCATGGACGATTTAGCTTACAGGCCAAACCTTGCCGATTCACAGCACCGGGGTTATTTGAGCACCCATCCAATGCTGAGTACGTAGCGCACACCTTTTCGTATTGGCGATACCGAATGGCGGCTTTGATCGGGGCGAAACAGCTTGATGCGACGGCCGTTGTAGATGGCATCGTGGCATTCAAACCGCCCACCTTCGTCGGCATTGCGCAGGACGATATTAAGTCGATAGTGTTTTTTGCTTGCCACCGGGTCGGTGTGTGCAGGGATGCCGGCACCCTGCTTAAAGCGCAGCAGGTAGCAATCAAATGGCAATACGAACGGGTTTACTATTAAGAGCATTTTGTCATAGCCGCTGCGTTGGCGTCCCGATCGCCAACGCAGAAAATTGCTTAGGTAGCTGCTTGTTTTTGACATGCAATCGGTGATGCCCGCTTGTGTATGTTGGCGTGGGTTTTTAGAGAGCCCTCAACACAATGTTGCCCGGAACCGTGGTTTGGTTCAATCCTGTAAATGCCACGCGTCGCTGGGCCGCGCACCCGCATGGCCGGCTGTGCGTGGCTATTGATGAACGCCGGAATAAAAAAAGGTCGACAACAAAACGTTGCCGACCTTCGTCATTTTCAGCCAGGCGCCTGGAGCGCCATCAAGCGTCGGTTACGGATTCCATTCTGCGTTCACGTTGACGCCTGAGTAGGTGCGATACGCGCGTACGCCGATGTGCCACGTGCCCGACTGCGGGTTGTTCACGGTGCAGGTTTCGCTATTGCCGTTAAGGTAGGGACGGCAGCTGTAGCTGCTGGTGGTCGGTGCGGAACCGCGACGCAGATACAGATCAGCATCGCCGCTGCCGCCGGCGATTTGCACCACCAGACTCGACATGCCGGAGGGCACGCTCACGGTGTAGCGGTTCCAGTTGTTCGTTGAGGCCGACTGATTCGTACGACTAAACGTGCCGCCCGTCGGTCCGCCACCGCCGGTTGTGAAGCTGCCGACCAGGCTTACGTTGGAGAACGTTGAGTAAGCACGCACCATCACATGGTAGGTGCCGGCCTGCACGTTCGAGATGTTGCAGGTCTCGTTGTTGCCGTTGAGATAGGGGCGGCAGTTATAGGTGCTGGTCGTTGGTGCCGAGCCGAAGCGGACATACAGGTCAGCGTCGCCGCTGCCGCCACTGATGGCGAACGACAAGTCGCTTGCGCCCGCAGGTACGCTAAGCGTGTAGCGCAGCTCGCCATTGGTGCTGGCCGACAGGCCGGTTTTGGCCACGCCGTTTTGCAGCGTGTTGCCACCTCCGGGTGGATTGCTGCCGCTCACCGCGGCAACCGCGGCCGCAGCGTCCACCAACCCACTGCCGCACTGGCTGCAGGAGGCGGGGAAAGAGCGCGCCGTGCTTTTCAGCGTGCTCTCAATTTCGTTGGGCGTGAGCGTGCCGTCAACGGCAAGCATCAGCGCGGCAACGCCGGCCACGTGCGGGGCGGCCATGCTGGTGCCCTGATAAAACGCGTAGTTGTCGGAGCCGGGTGTTGAGCTGCCGGTGTTCAATGTGGACAAAACACCGTTGGAGGCACTCGAACGAATGTCACCGCCGGGGGCGGCAACATCGACCACAGCGCCAAAGTTGGAGAAGTACGAGCGACCGCCGCTGCGATTGGTGGAGGCCACGGTGACGACACCGCTGCAGTTGGCGGGGTTCGCATTCGATGCGTTCACCGCAGAGTTGCCGGCGGCAACCACGACCACAGCCCCGTTGCTGCGCGCCGAGTTGATGGCAGACTGACTGGTGGACGAGCAAGCGCCGCCGCCGCCGAGGCTTAGGTTCAGTACTTTGGCCGGATTGGCGTTGTTTGGTACGCCACTGACTGAGCCGCCGGCTGCCCAGCGGATGCCATCAGCGATATCCGAGGTGAAGCCGCCGCAGCGACCCAGCGCACGAATCGGCACGACTTTGGCGCCGAACGCCACGCCTGCCACACCGCTGTTGTTATTGGTGCGAGCGGCGACCGTACCGGCCACGTGGGTGCCGTGCCAGCTGCTGCCACGGGCGGGTTCGCCGGGGCCGCAGTCGCCGGCGAGTGTCCAGTCGCCTGGATCACGCGCATCGCTGTCACGGCCGTTGCCGTCGCGTGCCGTGAACGTGTTGGCAATCATGTCGTAACCCGGCAGCAGATTCGCATTGAGATCGGCGTGGGGTCGATAGCCCGTGTCGATCACCGCCACGACCACGCCGCTACCGGTGGAGCTGTTCCAGGCGGTGGGCAAGCGCATGCCGCCGGTGTTCTCAAAGTAGTGCCACTGCTCGTTGTAGCGCGAATCGTTGGGCGTGAGCAGCGGCTGCATCAGCTGATCGGGCTCGGCGTATTCGATGTTTGGATCGGTGGCCATTTGCGCCAGCATTTTGTTGAGCGCTTCGAGCGAGTGCCATTTGCCAAGCTTGAACACATCCGCGCCGTTAAAAACGCTGCGCTGATAGTCGGTGCTAAGGCCCGTGCTTGCGCCCACCGCGGCGGCGCGACTGCTTTTATCGCCGGCCACGCTGCGACCCAGAGCGCTATTGCTAACGGCCTGGTCTTTAAATTTTACGATGATTTGGTTGGTGTGCTGATACGCCTTGGTGGCATCATCCGGCACGGCGGCCGAGGTGCTGAAGGCCGCCAGTCCCATCGCGGCGATCGAAACAAGTGCCGCGGGGCACGTCAATTTGATTCCCTGCATTGTGGATTCCCCTGTAATTAAAACAAAAACGAAACCGGTTTGAGGTTGTTATTGTTTTGTTTCCAAAGAAACCGGTCGACCGAACATACGCTCGGCTTTGGCCCCATCGCAACCGGGGGTTAACCCGTGTAGACGATGGCGTGAAAACGCGCTTCGCAAAAATCGTCAGGGGGGAATTTGCGGTCGCAATCTGCCATCATTGCAGCCCCTTTCAGAGGTCCCACGGAGCGAGCGAGCATGGCCCAGATTATTGACGGTAAACAAAAAGCTCAGGCGGTACGCGAAGATGTGGCGCGGCGGACACAGGCACTAACAGACGCTACAGGCGTAGTGCCGGGCCTCGCCGTTGTGCTGGCTGGTGAAGATCCGGCGTCGCAGGTTTACGTGCGCAACAAGGGCATTCAGGCGCGCGAAGCGGGCTTCGAATCGTTTACTCACCGCTTGCCCGACAGTGTGAGCGAGGCGGACATTCTGAGCCTCGTCGAGACGCTCAATAACGACGACAAAGTGCACGGAATTTTGGTTCAGTTGCCGCTGCCAAAGCACATTGATGAACAGAAAGTCATTGATCGAATCAATCCGGACAAAGATGTGGATGGCTTTCATGTCACCAATGCCGGGCGGCTGGCCGTTGGGCTCGATGGATTCGTACCGTGTACGCCCTTGGGGTGCAGCATGATGATCCGCGATTGCGCTGCTGACCTGTCGGGCTACAACGCTGTTGTGGTGGGGCGTTCCAACATTGTGGGTAAGCCGATGGCGGCGCTGCTGCTGCAGGCCAACTGCACGGTGACCATCGCGCATTCGCGCACGCGCGACCTGCCGGCGCTGTGCCGGGAGGCCGATATCTTAGTGGCCGCCGTCGGTCGGCCGCACATGATCAAAGGTGACTGGGTCAAACCCGGCGCCATCGTGATCGATGTGGGGATTAATCGGGTGGATAAAGATGGTGGCGGCACGCGCCTTATCGGGGACGTAGACTACGCGGCCGCCGCGGAGCACGCCGGCTTCATTACACCGGTGCCGGGTGGCGTGGGGCCCATGACCATCGCCTGTCTGCTGAGCAACACGCTGCTGTCGGCGGAGCGCCACGCCGCGCGTGCGAGTTAGTCAGCAAATTTAAGCTCGAGTTCGCGGCCCAGCATTTTTTCAAGCTGTAGCGGCCACCAGTGCTGCGCGTGCACCATCGCCTCGTCCAGAGGCAGTCCTTCCTCCTGCACCAAATAGGCGACGGTGACGACTGATGCGCGCCAGCCGATCGTGCAGTGCAGGAGTACTTTTTCGCCCGGCCGCAGCGCGTCTTTGAGCGCGGATATCTGGTTTGAGGTGTAGCCATAGTCGTCGCCGCCCATGGGGATGTTAATGTACTCAATGCCCAATTCCTGAAGAATTTTCGGCTCGTCAAAACCCAGTTCTTCCATCTCTGGTGGCGTGCGGAAGTTGATGACTTTGGTGATGCCCGCGGCTTTGAGCGCTTTGAAGTCATTAGCGCCAGGTTGCGCACCGACGTAACGCAGGTCATCCAGACGTTGTGCTTTGCTCTCCAGATACGGGGCCGCGGATTCGACGGGTGTCACCGGCGCGGTCGTACAGGCCAGCAAGGTGAGGGCAAGCGGCAATAACAGGGTTAGGCGTACACGATGCATGGTGTGATGGCTCCGCAGCAACTGGTGCAAAAGCGGAGTATAAAACAACGGGCCCCGGTCGGTGACCGGGGCCCGCTAAATCAACCCGACGTTAATGGCGTTATTCGGAGCTGCGTGCGAACTCCGGATACGCTTCCATGCCGCATTCTCCCAGATCGACGCCGTTGTATTCTTCTTCTTCGGAAACTCGAATACCGATCGTTTTCTTCAGGGCAAACCAGACGATGCCACTGGTGATAAACGTCCAGCCAAAGATGCAGGCGATGCCGAGCAGCTGAGCGCCCAGGCTGGCCTCTTCGTTGCTGAGTGTGACCGCCAGCAGACCCCAAATGCCGACCACGCCGTGAACGGAAATGGCGCCCACTGGATCG
>JBGCEL010000105.1:0-41370 GCA_045106455.1 Gammaproteobacteria bacterium | reverse complement strand
ACCCGGATGACGCAGGACTTTGCCGAATACTTCACCGAAGAAAGCCGCGATCTGCCGACCAAGACCGAAACCGAAGATTTCCTCGACGATGTGGATCAACTTCGCGACGATGTCGATCGCGCCGAAGCGCGCTTGCGCAACGTCGAAAACCAGCAAGACACGCCGAGCTAACCCATGATTCGACCGCGCCACGTTGCTCGCCTGATCAGCATCTATCGTGTGCTGCGGCGTCACGGCCTGGACGACATCCTGCACGCGCTCGAACCCAAGCCGCCACTGTCCTACGCGCTGCGACTGCTGCCGCGTTCGGCTGCCAATCGCGATATCGCCTTGGGCGAACGCTTGCGTCTGGCGCTGGAAGACCTGGGTCCCATTTTCGTAAAATTTGGGCAGGCGTTATCGACCCGTCCCGATATTCTGCCACCGGACATCGCGCGGGAACTCACCAAGCTGCAAGACCGCGTGCCGCCGTTCCCGGGTAAAGAAGCCACCGCACTGATCGAGGAGGCGTTGGGCGCCTCGGTGGAAGAAACTTTCGCCGAGTTTGATCGCGAACCGTTGGCCTCAGCATCCGTGGCACAGGTGCACGCGGCCACATTAAAAGACGGCCAGAAAGTGGTCGTAAAGATTTTGCGTCCCGGCATCGACAAACAAATTTCTGAAGACGTGGACATCCTGCATGCGGCCGCGGCCGTCGTGCATAAGTACTGGCCCGCGAGCCGACGCTTGCGCCCACGCGACGTGGTGCGCGAGTACGACAAAACCATTCACGAAGAACTCGATCTGGTGCGCGAAGCCGCCAACGCCTCGCAATTACGACGCAACTTCCCACCTGAAAACGAAATTCTCCACATCCCCGCCATTTTTTGGGATCTGTGCCGCCCCAACGCCATGGTCATGGAGCGCGTGTCGGGTATTCCCGTGGCAGACATCGCTCAGCTCGAGGAGCGCGGCGTCAACATGGAGGTGCTGGCCAACCGCGGTGTGGAGATTTTCTTCACGCAAGTTTTCCGGCACAACTTCTTCCACGCCGACATGCACCCGGGCAATATTTTCGTGGACGCCACCGATCCGGCGATGCCCAGCTACATCGCCATCGACTTTGGCATCGTGGGCACGCTCACACCAAGCGATCAGCACTATCTGGCCGGCAACCTGCTCGCGTTTTTCAAACGCGACTACCGCAAAGTGGCGCAGCTGCACATCGAATCAGGCTGGGTGCCAACGGGCACGCGCGTGGACGAATTCGAATCAGCCATTCGCACCGTATGCGAACCTATTTTCAACAAGCCGCTAAAAGACATTTCTTTCGGGCAGTTTTTGGTGCGACTGTTTAGCGTCGCCCGTCGCTTTGAAATGGAAGTGCAGCCGCAGCTCGTGTTGCTGCAAAAGACCCTGCTGAACATCGAAGGTCTCGGTCGTCAGCTCTATCCGGATCTGGACCTTTGGCAAACCGCCAAACCGTTTCTTGAAGACTGGATGATCGATCAGACCAGCGGCAAGGAGCTGTTCAACAAGCTTAAAGAGCATCTGCCTGAGCTTAGTGAATCGGTGCAGTTGTTACCGAATCTCGCGTTTAAAGCGTTGCAACAAGCGGCTGACGGCAAACTGCAAATGCAGCTTGATCCGGCGATTGCCGAACGTGAGCGGCTGCGCGATAGGCGCATGGCGGCTACATTGCATCGGTCGGTGGCCGGCGGCGCAGCGTTGATCGGTTCAGCGCTGTTGTTTGGGCTGGGTGCACAGCCTGCATGGCTAGCCTGGACGGGCGTGGTGTTTGGGTTGGTGTTCCTATGGAGCGCGCGGCCGCACGACTAACGCAAAGATTATGTCTACTCGTAACCGAATCGCGTCCCTACTCGGTATACTGAAAGCTGAGATGAGACACACGCGACCGCGATGATCTCGTCCACGAAATAATAATAGCAAGATTCGGAGAATCGTCATGCGTTCACACATTCCAGTTTTTGTCGCCGCTCTTACCAGTTTGTTGTGGGCCACCGGCGCTTCTGCCGCAACGGTTGAGTACACTTTCTCGGCCAACGTCTCACTTGAGATTCGCGGCAATCAATTAGCCACACCTGAGCAAACGTTCTTTGCGCCCGGCACGCTTATAGCAGGCAGCTTTGACTACGACCCGACCGCACCCCTGCTTCTGGCCGACTCCGGCGGCAGCATTTACGGTTCTGTGTCCAACCTCACGGGCAGTATCGACGGACGCACTTTCTCCGACCCCAGCGGCTTCAGTTTCGTGTCCAATAACCGTTTTGATCTGGACCCCAATGATCCCAACAATCCGTTGATCGATTTTCTCTCTATTGCCGCAGACGGCGGACCGGACGCGACGTTGGACGGATTTGCGATTGACAATCAGGGTAGCCAGTTCGATCTGGTCAACGTGCGTTTGTTCTGGTTCTCACCGCAAGGCGACTTCCTGTCCGACGAATCCTTGCCTAACATGCCCGCACCCCAAACTGAAATTGCACGCATGGCGCTCGATTTCGTCGATCTTGCAAATCCTTCGATTACCCACACCGTATTCGCCGAACCATTGGTCGTGACGCCTGTGCCGGTACCCGCGGCTGCATGGCTTTTGATTAGCGCGCTGGGTGTGTTCCGTATTTTCGCAAAACCGCGCCAGCCAGCCTAGCCGCACACCAAACTTCAAACTCGAATATCCCTGCTCGCCATTTTGCGGGCGGGGTAATGTTGCCGGTCGCAAATTTTTCTCCCTGAGCTAAGGATCATTTTGCCCCAGAGGCGGTCCCATGCTTCTCAAGCACTGGGAGATCAAAATGGACCGAATCCTACTTTCGATCGCCGGCGCCGCACTGCTCATCGGTTCCAGCGTTAACGCTAACCTGCCCACTTCAAACAACGACGGCTGCCTCGAAGGCCCACTGGCACAATTTGGCCAGTACCTTGGCAGTTGGAAAATCACTGACTCACAACTTAAGAGCGACGGCTCGGGCTGGGACCCGGGTGCCGGCGCGCGCTGGGACTGGTTCTATCTTGGCGACGGTGTGGCCGTGCAGGATATCTGGATGCCCAACGGTGGCGGCACGGGAACAACGTGCGCACCTACAACAAGACAACGAAAGGCTGGGAAGTTCTTTAGACTTTCAAAGGTATGGACGGCTATCAGCAGCTCACTGCCAAACACGATCAGAACAGTGGCGAGACGGTGATCGACTATCTCGCACCGATCCCCAATCCGCTTCGTCGCATCACCTTTTTTCCACCCACCAAAACCGGCTGGACCTGGAAGATGGAGCAATCCACGGACGAGGGCAAAACCTGGCGTGAGGTCTATCGCATCGCCGCGACACCGTGGACAGCTGGGGCTCACAAAAAATAAGGCAACCAGCAGCAGCAATCCCCTAATCTCCTGTTGATGACGCTCAGCAGGAGATTGTTTTGGCGGCCGGTGCAGCAAATCGGAACATTCGAAAACTCGGGCAATACACCGTCGAGAAATTTTCCAGTTGCCAATCAGCGATTAATTCGCCTTGCAATTAGTCAAATGCACAGGATATGTCATCTTCGCTAAGCTCCTGTTCCGATTGAGCAACCCGCCGAAAAGAGCTGCCTCGGCATGAATATTGCTGCTTCTTTATTTATATAAAGCGCCGCGACCGTGATCGCCGGCCATTAACATGCCATTGCTGAATTAAGCGTCAGCTACTTAACGGCGAGTATTCGTCCGACTGCCAAGGGTCCAACAATGAGTAAATTGAGCGAGCTGAAAGCTCTGGTTCTCATGGGTTTCTTTACCTGTGCACCATTCGCGTCTTCACAATTTAACTACTCCGTGTACGACGGTGATTTTGATCTGCTGCCGGATTTCACGACGCTGTCCCCCATCGCGAGTGGGACCAGTGACGTCGTTTCGCTGAGTGTGACCAGCCAGACCGAAACCTTTGGTCTGGTCTTCACCAATCAGATCACCGTCTCAGCCGCCGACACCTATACATTTCAAACAACGTCGGATGATGGCTCAAAGCTCTTTGTCGGTGGCACGTTGGTGGTGGACAACGACGGTTTGCATGCACCCGTTACGGTCAGTGGACAAGTATTTCTTAATCCCGGCGTTTACGATCTGCGCATCGATTTCTTTGAGAAAGGCGGTGGTGAAGTTCTGGATGTGTTCTACCGCGCCTCCAGCGGCGGTTTTTCGCCCATTCCCGCCAATGGTCAACTTGAGATTGCGGACATTGCCCAATTCGGCCAGTGGGGCCCCGTCATTCAGTGGCCGCACATTGCTATCTCGGCCGCCAACCTGCCCGACGGACGCATTCTGACCTGGTCATCCACCGAGACCGACTCCTTTCCGGCCAACCGCGAATTCACGTATTCGTCGATCTTTGATCCGTTCACCAATACGTTTTCCAGCATCGACAACAATTTCCACGACATGTTTTGCGCCGGTGTCGCGACACTCGAAGATGGCCGCATCGTCGCATCGGGTGGCAATCCCGACGATCGTCGCACAAGTACTTTTAACCCGAACAGCATGAACTGGTCAGCACTGCCCAACATGTTCGACCTGCGCTGGTACGCCACCAGCGTCACGCTACCCAACAACCAGATTTTCGCCACGTTTGGCAAATCGGCAGGCAATCGCTCGGAAAAATACGATCCACTCGAGAATCGTTGGATTCGCACCCCCAATGCCACGATGCAAACCTTGCTTGACGAGCACAACAGCATTGGTGGCCTTGAGTGGTTTCCGCAGCTCGCGGTACAGCCCAACGGGCGCGTTTTTCACGGCGGACCAACACCAACCCTGCATAGCTTTGATCCGGTCAACGGCGATGCCAACCAGGCATTCGGCCAGCTGACCGGTTCGCGCGCAAGAAAATGGGGCAACGTGGTCACATATGATGTTGGCAAAGTGATGCTAATTGGCGGCATGGACCCGCGTGAAACCGAGAAAACGTTGGTGACCAACGTATTCCTGGCCGACCTCAACGGTCCATCGCCCGTCATTACTCAGGGCGCGCCAATGAACTACCCGCGCGCACTGAGCAACTCCGTCACACTGCCCAATGGCGAAGTGCTGGTCATCGGCGGCAACGTGTCGGGGCAGAACTTCTTTGACGGCGGCTCAATCTTCCCAGCGGAGATCTACAGCCCGCAATCCAACACCTGGCGTGTCGTGGATTCAATTTCCATTCCACGAAATTACCACTCGACGGCACTGCTGATGAAAGACGGCCGCGTACTGTCCGCCGGCGGCGGCGCGTGCGGCACCGGTTGCGCGGCCAACCATCTCGACGGCCAGATTTTCACGCCTCCGTATTTGTACAATGACGATGGTTCGGATGCGTCCAGACCGGCTCTGTCGAACGTGCCGCCGATCATCGGAACCGGTGGCAGCTTCACGGTGGCTGCCAGTGCAGACACCGTACGCTTCTCAATGGTTCGTCTCTCCGCGACGACGCACCACGTCAACACCGACCAGCGCTATCTGCCGGTGTCTTCCAGCGACAATGGTGATGGCACATTTACGCTCACAGTGAATGCGAATCCCAACGTGCTCATCGCCGGCAACTATTGGCTGTTTGCCGTGAACGGCAACGACACACCGTCGATCGGCGAGACCATTCAGGTGCAGCGCAGCTTCACCGACAGCGACGGTGATGGCTATGCAGATGCCGAAGATGCGTTCCCCAACGACCCTGCAGAATGGCGCGACTCAGACAACGACGGCGTCGGCGACAACGCCGATGTATTCCCCGACGATCCCACCGAGACCACCGACAGCGATGACGATGGTGTTGGCGACAACGGCGATGCTTTTCCGAACGATTCGACGGAATCCGCGGACACCGACGGCGACGGCGTCGGCGATAATGCCGACGCCTTCCCCAGCGATCCTGCAGAAACGACGGACACTGATGGCGACGGCATTGGCGACAACGCCGACCCCTTCCCCGACGATCCCACTCGCCCAATTTTGGATACCGATGGTGACGGCGTCATCGACCGCCTCGATCTGTTCCCGAGCGACCCCAGTCGCAGCGCGGGCATCTGGCGCGAGGTTTACACCGGTATCGCGGGCAACGCGGTCACCGATCTGACCAACTCAGCCAACTACCCCGCCAGCCCGGCAACGGTGGAAGAGGTAGCGCTGTTTGAAGGACCAACAAACGTTCTGGACATGTACGGCACACGCATGCGTGGCATCCTGTTTGCGCCTGAAACCGGCAGCTATACATTTTGGGTAGCGGGCGATGACAACGTTCAGCTCAACTTGAGCAGCAATTTCAATCCGGCAAACAAGACGCAGATCGCGAGCGTGCCCGGTTGGTCGGGACCACGTGAGTGGACCAAGTTTCCGGAACAGAGCTCCGCAAGCATCCAGCTCGTTGCGGGCGATGCCTATTACCTCGAAGTGCTGCACAAAGAAGGCGGTGGCGGCGACAACCTGGCGGTGGCCTGGCAGCGCCCGGGGAACGGCGCCATCACCGTGATTGACGCCGCATTCTTTGCCACAGATTCGGACGGCGATGGTGTGCCAGACAACATCGATGCTTTCCCGAACGACCCGACCGAAACGCAAGACTCAGACGGCGACGGCATTGGCGACAACGCAGACCCGACTCCTTTTGGCAACACCGTGTTCGCGGACGATTTCGAAACCAGCAGCGGCTGGATACGCAACCCGAACAACACCGACACCGCCACCACGGGTTTGTGGGAAGCTGCCAACGCTGAAGAAACCAGCAACGGGTATGTGATGCAAACCGCCGACGCAGCCAGTGGCACGCAGTACCTTGTCACGGCGGGCAGTGCAGGCGCCGGTCTTGGCACGAACGACATTGACAACGGCACAACCTCAATTCGATCGCCCGCGATCAATTTGCCCTCATCAACGCCCATCGAACTGTCGTTCCAATACTATTTGGCGCATCTGGGCAACGCCACCAATGACGACTTCCTGCGTGTACAGGTGGTGGGAAGCACCACCGCCACCGTGCTGGAAGTGCTCGGCAATGCCACCACCCTTGATGCGGCCTGGCGCCAGGCGAACATCAACCTCGACAGTTTTGCAGGCCAGTCGATCTACCTGCTGGTGTCCGCCGCCGATGCGGCGGGCGGCAGTTTGATCGAAGCCGGCATCGATGACATTACGCTTACCGCGGCCGACTCGGTGGACAGCGATGGCGACGGCGTGCCCGACAACCTGGACGCGTTTCCGAATGATCCAACAGAAACCGCCGACACCGATGGCGACGGTATCGGTGACAATGCGGATGCATTCCCGAATGACCCAACAGAAACCACCGACACCGATGGTGACGGCACCGGTGACAATGCGGATGCATTCCCGAATGATCCAACGGAAACCGTTGATTCGGACAACGACGGCGTCGGCGACAACAGCGACGCCTTTCCGAACGATCCCACTGAGACCCTCGATTCAGACGGCGACGGCTACGGCGACAACAGCGACTCGACCCCAACGGGCGGATCAAACATTGTGGCGCTACCCGCTTCACCGCGAAACTCGACCACGTTGCTGGTGGAAAAGCGCAGCGGCAGCGACCGTATTTGGAACGTCAATCCGGACAACGACACGGTGTCCGTTGCAGCGGCTGACGGTGCATTGATTCAACAGATCAGCGTGGGCACAAAGCCCTGGTCACTGGCCAGAGCCCCGGGTGCAGCGCGGATCTTCGTGACCAACAAGACTGACGCCAGTATTACGATCATCAACACCGCCACACTTGGCGTAGAGAGCACCGTGAGCTTGCCATACGGCTCACAGCCCCATGGGCTGGTGTTCAACGACGCCGGCAGTCACTACTTCGTTGTGCTCGAAGCACTCGCGAAGGTGCAAAAACGCGATACGGCGACGCACGCGCTCATTAGCGAAACCCAGCTCTCAGGCAGGCCACGCCACATCGCCATGACCTATGACGATGCGAAACTGCTGGTCAGCAATTTCATTACGCCACCGGTGCCGGGCGAGGCAACCGCCGCTATCGACTTCACTGGCGGCAGTGCGCAAGTGTTTGCTATTGATCCGAACACCATGGGCCTGAGCAATACCATTGCCCTGACCCATGACAACCGCCCGGCCTCGGAGAGCCAGGGTCCCGGCTTGCCGAACTACCTGAACGCTCCGGTTATTGCGTTCGATAACACGTTCGCGTTTGTACCGTCGAAAAAGGACAACATCAGTTCGGGCCTGCTGCGCGGCAACTTCGGCATGACCTTTGATCAGACCGTGCGTAGCAACGTATCGAGAATCGATCTTGCAACCGAACTCGAGAGCACGCTGCGGATCGACTTTGACAACGCAAGCCTTGGCACCGGCGCGGCGATCACCGGCGGCAATCGCTATTTGCTCGTCGCCCTGGAGACCAGTCGCGAACTGGCCGTATACGACATCCTCAACGGCTTCGAAGTGATGCGTCTGCCGACGGGACGCGCACCGCAGGGCGTTGCGGTATCCAGTGATGGCAGCAAGGTCTACGTGCACAATTTCATGGATCGCAGTGTGTCGCGTTTTGATCTGGCTGAGATGATCGAAACCGATCTGCCGGCCGCCAACGTGCTGACATCGATTGATGTTGTCAGCAACGAGGCGTTGAGCGCACAGGTGCTCCTTGGCAAGCAGTTGTTTTATGACGCCGAGGACGATCGCCTTGCGCATGACAACTACATGAGCTGCGCGTCTTGTCACAACGACGGTGGTGAAGACGGTCGCGTGTGGGACATGACGAGCTTTGGCGAAGGTCTGCGCAACACGGTTGAGCTCAACGGTCGCGCCGCAACGGGCCACGGCTTCCTGCATTGGTCGGCCAACTTCGATGAGTTGCAGGACTTCGAAGGTCAGATTCGCACGCTTTCGGCAGGTTCAGGCCTCATGAGTGATGCCGAATTTTTCGCCGGCACTCGCAACGCGCCTTTGGGTGATCCAAAGGCCGGGATCAGTTCGGATCTCGATGCACTGGCCGCGTATCTGGCCTCGCTGAACGAATTTGACGCAAGCCCATATCGAACTCAAGACGGCTCGCTTACCGCGTCCGGCGCCGCCGGCAAACTGGTGTTCGAGGCGAACGGCTGCGCTACCTGTCACGGCGGTGCGCGCTTCACCAACAGCCAGGACGCCTCTACGCTTGCCGATATCGGCACCATCAGCGCATCGAGCGGCGAGCGTCTTGGCGGCCCGCTGACCGGCATTGACGTACCGACGCTGCGCGACGTTTGGAAGACTGCACCATATCTGCATGACGGCAGCGCGCTGACATTGGCCGCCGCGGTTACGGCTCACGCCGGCAGTACGGTGAGCGGCGCTGATCTTGATAATGTCGTCGCCTACCTTAAGCAAATCGGCCGAGAGGAAGGCATCGTGCTTGTGGACTCGGACGGTGATGGTGTCCCCGACGCCGACGATGCGTTCCCGAACGACCCGAATGAGACCACGGACACCGACGCCGATGGCGTGGGCGACAACGCCGATGCGTTCCCGAACAACCCGGACGAGACCACAGACACCGACGGCGATGGTGTGGGTGACAACGCCGATGCGTTCCCGAACAACCCGGCCGAGACCACAGACACCGACGCCGATGGCGTGGGCGACAACGCCGATGCGTTCCCGAACGACCCGACCGAAACCACCGATTCGGACGGCGACGGCATTGGCGACAACGCTGATCCGTTCCCGAACGATCCGGATCGCCCGAATCAGGACAGCGACGGTGACGGCGTCGCCGACAACGTTGATCTGTTCCCCAACGATCCAACCCGCAGTGCGGGCATCTGGCGCGATGTGTTCACCGGTATCGGCGGCGTTGCGGTAACCGATTTGACCAACTCGGTCAATTTCCCGAATAGCCCCAACCTGATCGAAGAAGTGGCACTGTTCGAAGGACCGGTCAACGTGCTGGACAACTACGGCTCGCGCATTCGCGGCATTTTGTTTGCGCCCGAAAGCGGAAGCTATACGTTCTGGGTCTCCGGCGATGACAACGTTCAGTTGTACCTGAGCACGGACAGCAGCGCGGCGAACAAGGTTGAGATTGCGAGCGTGCCGGGGTGGACAACCCCGCGCCTGTGGACCAAGTATCCACAGCAACAATCCGCGACCATCGAATTGGTGGCGGGGCAGGCTTACTATCTGGAAGTGCTGCACAAAGAGGGGGCTGGCGGCGACAACGTGGCCGTTGGCTGGCAGCGTCCCGGTAACGGCACGCTCAGCGTTATTGGCACAGAATACTTCGCGCAGGACTCGGACGGTGATGGCGTGGCCGATCATCTCGATGCGTTCCCCGACGACCCCACCGAAACGCTCGACTCGGACGGTGACGGCATTGGCGACAACGCCGACCCGACGCCGTTTGGCGATCAGTTATTCGTTGATGACTTTGAGGGCGCCTCGCTATGGAGCCGCAACGCCAGTGGCACGGACACAGCAACGACCGGACTGTGGGAGCAGGCCAATGCTCAAGCCACGACAATCAGCGGACTCGCGTATCAGCTGGATAACGCCGTCAGCGGCGTCAATTATCTGGTCACCGCCGGAAATGCCGGCTCATCAGCAGGCACCAACGATATCGACAACGGCGTCACATCGATCCGCTCGCCGAGCTTTGCGCTGCCGGCCGGGGCGAACAGCGAGCTGTCATTCTCGTACTACTTTGCTCACTACAGCAACGGCACAACCGACGACTTCCTGCGCGTCAAGGTCGTCGGCAGCAGCACCGAAACGGTGTTCGAAGAGCTCGGTGCGTCCAACATTGATGCCGGCGCATGGCAACAGGCGGTCATTGATCTGGGGAATTTCGCAGGCCAGACCGTTTATATTGTTGTCGAGGCTGCCGATGCTGGCGGGCCCAGCCTGATCGAAGCAGGCATTGATGATGTGCAGGTGACGGCGCAGTAGCGTTTCTTGATAATCTCCTGATGGCCACCGCCATCAGGAGATTTTAATGCTTGAGAAATTCGATCGGTACCCACTAACGTTTGGCAGAACGCCCATCGAAGCGCTGCCACGACTGTCCGCCGCGCTCGGCGACAAGGTGGAAATTTTCGCTAAACGCGAAGACTGCAATTCGGGGCTTGCCTGCGGCGGCAACAAACTGCGCAAGCTCGAATACATCGTGCCCGACGCCATCGCCTCAGGCGCCGATACGCTGGTGTCCATTGGCGGCGTGCAGTCCAATCACACGCGTATGGTCGCGGCCGCGGCGGCCAAAATTGGCATGAAGTGCCGACTCGTGCAGGAAGCCTGGGTGCCCCATGACGATGCGGTGTACGACCGGGTTGGCAATATTTTGATGACCCGCCTGATGGGCGCCGACAGTCGTCTTGTGGACGACGGTTTCGATATCGGTATTCGCCAAAGCTGGGAAGAGGCCATGGAAGACGTGCGCAAAGAAGGCGGCAAACCTTACGGCATCCCGGCCGGCGCATCGGTGCACAAATACGGCTGTCTTGGCTACGTGGGCTTTGCCGAAGAAGTGCGCGAGCAGGAAGCCGAACTGGGTTTCCAGTTTGACTACATCGTGGTGTGCGTGGTGACCGGCTCCACTCAGGGCGGCATGATCGTGGGTTTCAAAAAAGACGGTCGCGCAAATCGTGTCATCGGTATCGATGCCTCGGGCACGGTTGAGCAAACCCGTGCGCAGGTAAAAGACATCGCTAATAAAACCTGCAAGCTCATTGAATGCGGGTACGCCATTAGTGACGACGACGTACACATCAATCCCGACTACGCCTACCCGGCGTACGGCGTGCCCAGCCACGAGACCAACGAAGCCATGCGCCTGGCCGCACGCACCGAAGCGATGATCACCGATCCGGTGTACGAGGGAAAATCCATGCAGGGCATGATCGATCTGATCAACAAAGATTTTTTTCCGCGTGGATCAAAAGTGCTCTATGCCCACCTCGGTGGGCAACCCGCGATTAACGGCTACAGCTATACCTATCGCAACGGCTAGTTAGATCTCGCCACAGCTTAAGCCCCCACCTGCAACCCGGCGCTGCTGCCAAGGTAGTAAGCCAGCGGCTGCGGTCGGCCCAACAGATAGCCTTGATGCAAATGGATACCAAGCTCAAGCAGCGTGAGCCTTTGCGCTTCGGTTTCAACGCCTTCGATTAGCACCGACATGTTGTTCGCCTCAATCAGCCGGCGGATATGCAGCAACGTAGTTTGGTTGTGCTCAAGGTTCTCGACGAACGAGCGATCAATTTTTACCGTGGTGGCGGGGATGTGATGAAGATAAGCCAGCGACGAGTAGCCCGTACCAAAATCATCGATGTAGATTTTGACGCCCTGTTCGGCGATGCGGCGCACGGCGTTATGTCGGTTGGCGAAATCTTCCAGCAAGGCGTGCTCAGTGAGTTCAATGGAAAAATCCGCCGGTGTTAAATTTTTTTCCTGCAGCAAAGCCAGAATAAACTCAGGCAATGTTGGCTCCAGCAAATGTACCGGGGATATATTGATCGCCATCGAAACATCCGGGGCGATGCACTCACGCAGGACACTCAAGTCGGTCAGCGCCTGTTGAGCCACCCAGCACTCAATACTGTCGATCATCCCGGTTTCTTCGGCCACTCTGACCAACTCGTTGGGCGGCACCCAACCCAGTTCGCTGTTTTCCCACCGCAGTAGCGCCTCGAACGACACAATTTTTTGACCGCTTTCGGCCTGCGCGCCGCCCGAGAATTCCCAGATCGGCTGATAGTGCAGCGACAGTTCTTTTTTTACATGCGCCTGGCTTAGTTGCTGCGCAATAGAACTCTTGCGGCGCAGGCCACGTTCAATGCCGCTGCGATAATTGACCAGCCGACGCTTGCCCAAATTTTTTGCTTGATACATTGCCGCGTCGGCACACAACACGATGTCTTCCGCCGTCTGAGCGTCCAACGGATACTGCGCGGCACCAATACTCGCCGAGACGGTGACACGCTGTACAAACTCATTTTCATAGGTGTGCGAAAGCGCTTCGATCAACGTATCCGCCAAAGCCTCGCGCCCGTCGGCCATAGCCTCAAGGGCCACCACCGCTACAAACTCATCACCGCCAAAGCGACAAATCGCGCTGTATTCTGGCAAACAGGCCAACAAGCGATCCGACACCGTTTGCAAAACCTGATCGCCCGCCCCGTGGCCAAAAGAATCATTGACCAACTTGAAGCCATCGAGATCGATGTAATAAAGCACGTAAGGCGTTTTCTCACGCTCGAGCTTTTCCAGCTCCTTATCTAACCCACGACGGTTGAGCAAACCCGTTAACGAATCGGTCAGCGCCTCACGCGCCAGCGCAATCTCGTTGGTTTTCCTGCGATGAATCGCGTACTGGCGCAGCAATATCTTGCCCGGCCTAGAAGTCTCGGGTCGCTGTTTGCGACGCCTTAGACTGGTCGCGATGATTTGATACCAGCGCTCGCCCTGCGCGCTTTTGAGCAGCACGTCGTTCTCATAACGGCCTGACAGGACAAGACTGCGGTGGATCGTATTGAAAACGGTTTGATCGACGAAGATATCCTGCAGCGCGTGTACTTCGGATCCCATCTCTTCTACAAACGGCGGATTACCACTAATAAATTGACCGTCCCCCGTGTAGTCGGAGGACATGACGGTCAACTCGATTTGGGAATCGTAGCTTTGCTTCTCGATGGGCAGGGCTTCAACCAGCATCGCCATGCGCCCGTCTTCAAGTGTCATACCGGACAAATGGCAAAACGCATGCTTCTTGATGCCTTTGGGCGAAAACTGCCAGTTGTGCGACAGCGTGTAGTCATGGTCAAAGGACTGCCTGAACGCTACCAGCGTTTCGCGCAAAGCGTCGGATGTCGTTGCGCCGAAGTCTCTGGAGGTGAGTTCCGCCAAAGATTCACTTTCCCAAAACGCCAGCGCAGACGGACTGGCCCAATGAATCTGATGCAAATCTATATCGTAGATCCACACGCAGGTATTGAGCTGTTCCAGCGACGGCTTCATTTCGCCGCAACCATCAACGGCGCGGCATGGCTATGAACATCCTTGTACATGGGGGAAAGATGGCATGAATCGGCGGTGCGGTCCAAATTGCGGATCGCTCAGAACTTTTCGTATTTTTCATAATCCAAGACAAACCGGATGCCATAAACCGCATCTAAGTCGATAGACCTGCCCGTGGAATCACACTGGAAGAGTACGTCTGACGATGGAAATGAAAGATTATTTTGCTGTGTACGAGAATCAGCTGTCGCCGGAAGTCTGCCGCGACATCATCACACGGTTCGAAGCCGATTCGCGCAAAGTGAAGGGCATGGTGGGCCGGGGCGACAAAGGCGTGGTCGACCCAAGCGTCAAAGCAACCACCGAACTTTTGCTCTGGACCAGTCGAGAGGGCTGGGAGGACGTCAACGACGCACTGCTGTCATCACTCAAGGCATGCTTGGCCGAGTACATGACCTCGTTTGGCCCCGCGTTCCCCATCGCCCTTGCGCCTGAGGAACCCCGCATCACGCGGTACAAAGCTGGCGAAGGTTTTCTGCAATGGCATTCCGATAATATTGGTCGCAGCCCCACTCGCGTGCTCACGGCGATCTGGTATCTCAATACCGTGAAACGCGGCGGCGAAACCCATTACCCCTGGCAAGACATTGCTATTGCACCGGTGGAAGGCCGTCTAGTGCTCTGCCCTGTAGGCTGGCCTTTCATGCACCGTGGCAACCCGCCTGTGGGCGGCCCCAAGTACATTCTGATTACGCAGCTGCATCAGGAAGTGCGCAAGCCGGTGGCGTCCGCGCATCAGCGCGCCGAGGCCTAGCTGTAACCCCGAATCGTCTGCGCCGCAGGTCCAAATCGATCACACTCACCACGCCATCGTTTTGATCCACGAAATAGCCGGTGTCGATTGCACCAGGCGTGACGGGAAAATCAGGCCACGTGATTGCCGCGAGAGTGTGTAAGGCACTGGCTTTCCTCGTTCGTTTTGCCGCAAGGTTAGCATTGCGGCTCAGGGAACGCCGCCTTCAGGCAGTTATGTTCAGCGCGTGGCAGACGCCCTACTCAGTTGGCTCCCACGCATTAAACGTCGGTGGAGCGTCGACCAGGAACACATCTGTTGGCACCCTTGCCGCGACGACGCGCCCCGTCTTTAACCGCACGGGCGCCTCGCCGATCCGTGACGATAGCTGTGTGGGTTCGCGGTTTGACGGTCGATTGCGTGGTCGCGCAAAGTGATAATACAAATAGTCGGCGGCCACCCGTTCGCCATCGCTGTACGCAGGCACAAACCACAGATCCGCCATCTCCAGGAGTCGATCATCGTCGCACGACTCGGGCGCGCTATCGGACGCCACAATCTGACTGACCCTGCCATTGATCTCAACCCGCATACGCAGAAAATATTCGCCCGGGCCACAGGTCAAATTTCCAGGTTGGATAGCGCCAATCAACATAGGCTGGGGCGCAATAAACGAGCCGTCTTCGGTGTCGGTATTGAACCCATGGTGCTGCCACGCGCGCACGCGCTCGTCGCCATCCTGACGCTCAAACGCGACCGAATAGTGCATCATCGTGGGCATCGCTCTGGCTCGCAATCTTGCCGGACGCAGCTGCACTTTTTCCAGCGCGCGTTCTATCTGTCGTGCGTAACGGCGGGCCTTTTTGTCATGCGAATAACAAACGTTACTGCCAATCCCGCCTTCGGCATCGACAACGCTCGTGCAGCGCAAAACCGCAGATACGTCTTTACCGCCGCCGCCCATCCGCACTCGATTCTGCAGCGAGCGGGCGTCGTCGGTGAAGCTGGCGGGGCTGACGGAAGCATGTCCGTCCTCCTCAGCACCGACCGAAACGCAGACACTTGCGGCTGCCGCAAAAGCGATCACGAAAAACTTCGACGAGGAAATGTCGCTCAGACCAAATGACATAGACGCTCCCACGGCAGACACCGTCCTAGTATTTTACAGTACGAGTTCCATGTGGCACTCGCCCACTACCCAACCTTAGCTACCATCACAAATGTTGGCAACACCGCTTGGCCCCGGATCGTTAAAAAACGCCGTACGCAAAAGCCCCAGATCAATGACGTTCACTACACCGTCACCGTTAATGTCGGTGTTCGCATCGGTGCCGAAGAAGCTCGCGCGCAACAGACCCAAATCAATCACGTTAACCTGACAGTTCTGATCGAAGTCCGCATCGCACAAACTGCCAATACCGTCGCCATCAGCGTCGCGCTGATCGGGGTTGATCACCGTAATGCAGTTGTCAGCGACGTCCTGAATGCCGTCATCATCGGTGTCGGGCACGATCGCGATGGTGTAGTCGAAGCTGGCGTCGTCGGTATCGAAATTATTGCCCGCTACCGTGACGGCGGCGAACATGAGCAGGCGGTATTCGCGATTGGCCTGCAAGAATCCCACCCACGGCGTGCCCTGCACGTGGTTGTTATAGATACTTGGCGCAAATCGCGGCTGCAGCGCAATCACGGTGCGCGGATCATTTTGATTCGTACTGGACACCCCCACGAACTCGCCCTCAATTCTGATAAACGTGTCTTCTGTGGGGAAAAAAACGATGGCCGTCTCGGCTCTGCCTGCCACAACCGGGCCGCCGCCGCTGCCGTTAGAATCAACAAAGCCGGTCACGGCTGCCGACACGCTGAACTGGGTCGGCTCAATAATGGCGGTATGCGTAATCCCGTAGCCACCAATATTCATATCGCCACCTGGCTCTTCAAACGCCAAAGAGTCGTCGGACACCGACTCGGAAAATGGCGCCGTCAAATCGGTCGTTGAAGCGTCTTCCTCGATACCGCCGAGATTAAACGTCTCGATTGAGATAAACGAATCACGCTCGGTAACGACGAGCTCCACGGCGATTGCATTCCACGCACACAGACTAAGGCCTGCCACCAACAAGGGCTTTGAAAAGGGCATTTTTTCTCCTCGGCAGAATCTGCCTGGCGCCGCAGGGCGCGTTTATTATTGGCTTATGTTCAACCCGCGGGGTTGTTCCACAGCCTTTTTATTCGCTCAAAATGAGCCAGCGGCCAGCGTACCAGTTTTGCACAGCGAGAGTGTGAATGCCCCTGATCCGCCCTAGCCGATGGACGTCACCGGAGGACGACAGTCTGCACTGGCAGCGCTCGGACCGGGCGCTTGATGGAACAACGTTCGCATCACGCCTAAGTCGCTGGTATTCACCTGACCGTCGCCGTCCAGATCGAGCAATGGGTCGGGCGAGAAAAAGCCAGCACGCATAAGGCCGAGATCGACAACGTTGACCACACAGTCGTTATTGAAGTCGGCATCGCAGCGATTGCCGAAACCGTCGTTGTCGGTATCGCGCTGATTGGCGTTGGCGCGGAACGTGCAGTTGTCGCCACCATCGAGCACCGAATCCTCGTCCATGTCCGGCACGATTTCGACGCCCGGGCTAAACCTCAGAGCGTAGTAATCCTGCAAACGAAAAGAGTCGCTGCCGTACGTATCATCGAAGCGCGCCTGATCAAGGATCGGATAGGCGTCCACCTGATAATCGCAACGCGAAGCAACGCCAATTTGCGCCTGCATAAAGCACTCAGCGAAAAGCGTCAGCGGCACCTCATATCCCGTTCCAACCTGATAAGGGCGTAGTCGCTCAAAACTCAGATCGTCACCGAAAAGGTAGGTCGCAACGCTATTTCCAAATTCATTCACAAACTGCGACCAGGCCTGAAAATTCGCAGGGTCGGAAACCTCGGCGCTGCCTCGCGTCACCCACAAAAGCGGCACCAAAACCGGATCAAAAGGCGGCGCATTGAGCTCATCAAGACGCTGGTAGAAGCGCAAATTGATTTGGCTGTCCGCATAGAAAAACTCAAGTTCGTCCACTGCGCTCATCTGTGCGTACCCTCGCTGGCCCCACACCGGGTCACCGCCCACGGTCGCTCGAGCCATGGCGCCGGGAAACTGCGCCGCATCGACCGGTGCCACATCGCACGCTATATCGAACACAGGGTTCGTACCCGACAGGCTGTCGCCGTCAAATAAGTCGCAGCCCACATGCGACAATAAATCGACCGATCTGACCGGCGCCGGATCACTCGCGAACACTTGAAACGCGATCACTGCCGTTAACAAAACCAACATTTTCTTCATGCTAGAGCAACCCCGCCTCAGCCACCATGGCCTCAAACTCCGGCAACGCCGCCGCAAAGTAATGCAGCGCCGTGCCATCCAAAGACATCATGTAGAGCTTGTCATTAAACACCGACAACACGGTGCGCCCTTTGCGCTTCACGTCATCGCCACCGATAAAATCGTAGTCCATCTGAATACCCGCCACACCCAGAAACATGACCGGCTCCATGTTGGTCATGGTGAACACACTAACGCCGCCACGAATCCGGTAGTTGGATTCCACCATGGAGACAAAATCCGGCGGCGTCATGTTGCTGCGAAACACCGGGATGCGGCGTTCTTCGCGGAAGTTGTATTTGGCCAGCTCGGCGCCATCTTCGATGCCGCCAACAAAGGTAATCGAATCAAGGATCGGACCGTTTTTGGTCCAGCTCTCCTCAGCCTTTATTTGCGTGCGGCTTCTCGGAGTCCGATTCCAGTTACTACCGGGGCTGACCATCATCGTTTTCTTGGCCACCTGCGTCTTGCCCGCCGGCACCAGCGTGTAGCTTGCCACGCAGCCGCCAAAAGTAAGCGTCAGCGAAATCAAAAAGAGTCGTTGCAGTATTGTGTTCATAAGGCATTCAAACCAATTTGTTTAACGTCGAATCGAAAAACGCACCATCGCCGCGTCGGGTGCATCCGGCTCGAGCTCGAGATAGCGCTTGAGCGCGTCGCTGGCCCCTTCTTTATCACCGGCTTTTTGCAAAGCGTAACCATGCGCACGCCAGGCCGCCGCGGGTGCACCCGGCAGCTCAACCGCCGCCGCATAAGACTGCGCCGCGCGTTCGACATCACCGTCGAACCCACGCAAGTTGTAGGCCTCGCCCTCAAAGTAGCGCAGCTCGGACGTCCAGCCGTCCTCGGCCAGAAGCTCGATCAAATACAAACTCGCACCGGGGTTGTTCATCTTGATCTGCTCACGCAGCAGATCGAAGCGGATGGGGTCGATCGCGATGCGCCACGTATCACTGCCGCTGGTGACCGCTTGATTCGGGTCCGCATAAAATGTTCTGGTTTTTGCCCAGCGGCGCAAATTTGCCTGACGCTGTTCGCTCGGCGGATGACTGGAGAGCACAGAGCGACTCGGATCGACGTAACGCTTATCGCGCGCCGCGGCGCTGGCTTTGCGCTCGTTCACCACCTGCGCCCAGATTTCAGACGCAGATTCAGGCGTGTAACCCGCGTCGGCCATGAGCTTGAGACCAAACGCGTCGGCCTCGGTTTCATGCTTGCGCGAATACGACATTATGCTGGCCACAATGCCGACATTGATTGCATCGGCTAAACCCAACCAGTTGGTGCCACCGCCCGACGTTGCCGCGCCCCCGCCCACCGACAAAACCGCCATCATGGCCGTCTTTTTCTTCATACTGCGCCAGCGATTGAGCGAGTGTCTGCGCAGATAGTGTCCGGCCTCGTGACCCAGCACCGCTGCCAGCTGCGCTTCGTTGCGCATCCTTGCCAAAAGACCAGTGTGAATAATCATCATGCCGTTGGGCGCCATGGACGCGTTAAACGATGGATCACGCAAAATATAGATTCGCACGTCGCCGGCGTACACGCCCATTAGATCGTCCACGATGCCGCGCACGTAGTCGTTCACGGCGTCATCGCGCAGCAACAAATTGGAGTTGGCAATCTGGCGCTCGAGCTGACTCATCACCTGCCACATGCCGCGCTCGTCTTCGGCCTGCGCGGCGTAGCCCGGCGCAATCACCGGCCCTACGCTTTCGGGCGAAATGTCCGCAACAGCACTGGCCGCCATGCCTGCTGCGATCAAACCCAATCCGCGACGCAAAGCCCTCATGTGGCGCTCACGTTTTGGGCGACACGTACATACTGCCCAGCAAGCGATCGATCATATCGTCGGCGCCTTCGGCCGTGCGGATATCGCCCAGACCTGAGAACAGAAAGTTGAACCACGACACGTTGCCGGTGTTCAGATCCACCAATGTGGCAAACGCCAATTGGCTACCACCATCAACCACCGCGCAGACACCGATTAAACATGAAGCAAGCCCGGCAACCTGCAGCGCTTTGCGCCCGCCGGTCGAAAACGAATTTTCGGCGAACAAAAACAACGCGTAGTCGTAACCTGAAGCTGCGCCATACTCAACAGCTGAATCACCCAGCGTCCAGTCGAACGTGTTTTTCTTGGTGGGCAGCGTAACGCCGGCCACCTTGTGCAAAAGAATCGACTGCCCCACGGCATTGTGCAACGAGACCAAATCGAGCATTTGCGGCGAGTTGCAGTCCTGACATGCTTCGGGCGAAATGAGATCCACCGCACCGCCTTTAGACTGCTGCTGATTCTCGATCGCCTGCAGCAACCTTTCACGGGCGGTGTTGGTCCATTCGGCGTTGGGTTCGGTCAAGCCGCCCGCGGTGAGTTTGCTGACCGTGACATCGAGCGGCATCACCACCATGCGGTAGTCGCCCGCAGGCGGCGCAAAATCGGTTTGTGCGTACTGCTGCGTGGTGGTGCAACCAACGGTCATGGCAAGCATCGCAAAAAGCGCGCCGAGCTGCGCGGCACGAGGAATGAGATTTGGCGTCATGGGCAAAACCTGTCTGCGAGTTGAATAAGGCGAACGGCCGCTGAACGGCTCTACGAGTAGTTTGGCACTTGCTCCCGGCGGACGCCAGCGCGCCGCATCACACTACGACAACAGTGAGGCCACCACGTTGGCGGCAATGCTGTCGTGCTCATAACGCTGCAACGTTGCGTGCATTTGCTGCAGTTTCGCCCGCAGCGCGTCGTCATCAAGCACGTTTTGAATGCGCCCGGCGATGACCTCGGCACTGTCGGTGCCGACGTCGCCACGGTGGGCGAGACCGTGATGCACCAGCCGCGCCGCAACGCCCGGCTGATCGTGAAAACGTGGATAGGTCAGCATCGGCGTGCGTTCGGCGAGACACTCGTGCACGGTGTTCATGCCGCCATAGGTGATACACAAATCGGCCTGCGCCAACACCTCAATTTGCGGCACGTACTCAAACACGTGCACATTGCGCGGCAATTCCCGCGCAGGTTTAGACCCGCTATAGCCAATGATCAACGTCCAGTCGGCGCGGTTGCCCACCGCTGCGATGACCCGCGCCAGAAAATCGGTGTCCTGATTGTTCATGGTGGTCAGCCAGCAATACAGCAACGCGCCGCCGTCGGCCTGGCGCGCTGCGTAAAGCGCGCCGAGCCGTGTGCGGTCGGCCGTGCTGACCGCCTGATCGACGCGACCGCGCGCCACCATCGGACCCACGTAATGCACGTTACTGCACGATGCTAATCCGAACTCCAGCTCGCTGGCCGTCAGGTGCAGTACCGGCAGATGTTTGTCGGCAAACAAAACATGCGGTCCGTATTCCTCCAGGCGGCTCAGTGGATACCCCACCTTGCGCGCAAGCGACTTGAGCACGCTGCGCCGCTCCGTGAAAGCGTTGCGCAGCGACACCATTTTGATCTGTTTAAAGCGACGCAGTCGGTGTTTCCAGACCGTCAGCCCGGAGCCGCGATCATCCTCGCCCGGCACCACGCCAAGCGACAGTGGCGGCATACCCGCCGAGCTTCCGGTGGCGAAAAAAGGCGTGATGAGCGCAAACGGCAGGCGCATGCCGTAGAGCGTAAAAATGTGCTCATATAGCTCGACGTCAATCAGCACCAAATCCGGTTTAGCCGCTTCCACAAACTCACAAAAAGGCTGCAGGTTCATGGCCTTGATGCCAGCCTCGCGACGTGCAGGAGCGCTGCGCCATTCGTCCAGCCGCGCGCCCAGTGAGCCGTCTGTGTTCGCAGGTGGCGGCGCCGGATTAAAGTTAACCGCCGGTAGCTGTACGTATTCCAGACCCTGCGCCTCCACCGATTCGCGCACGTCGTGAGGACATGCATAGGTGACACGATGCCCGGCACGCTGCAATCGATTCGCCAATTCGAAACTGGCATTGAGGAGACCGCGAAGTCCACTCGTGATACAAGTAATGTGAGCCATGTGGCGATCATACGTGGAAATGAGTCGATCGAAACATCGCAGGGAGAGCACGATGCCCGAACCCAGAACCGTTTGTCATACGCCCACACCGGGCAAACAACCCACCTCGATTCCTACCTGGAAGTACGATCTGGTGCGCACGGCCGTTCTCGCCGCAGTACCAACCGCCGAGCCGGGCGTGGTGGCCAAGGACCTGCCGGCCATGGTCGGTGATCAGCTGGATGCCGATGACAAAGCTCAGCTTGGCTCCATCACCTGGTACACCACTACGGTGAAGCTAAACATGGAAGTGGATGGTGAGCTGGCACGCGTTGCCGGCGCCAAGCCTCAGCGTTTGATCAAAATCATTAAGTAGCGCATCAGTTGAACGGGTTGTTGCCGTTCATGGGCGCGGAACGTGCGCGAACCACTGCATAGATTACGGCGCCGGGCCAGAAAAACACGGCGAGTAGTACAAACACCAGCATGCTAAAGCGCTTTGGCGCAGCCTTTGCGGGCGCCGCGGGGACGGCGGCAAAGGTCTGGATTTTCGGCTGTCGCAGCTGCATCTGCAGCGTGGAGATATGCTGACCGTCGAGCGCGCCGTGGCAATAGGTGCAGCGTAAATCCGCCGCGGACGTACTCGCGTCCACATCCACGGTGACCGACGCTCCGCAGGATTCACAGCGCTGTGCATGCGACAACGACCCCAGCGACTGCATTTCGAATCGTGTGACCAGCCCGTGTTCTTCTTGCCAACTCAAGCCTGCGGCAAGTTTGCGATTCAATACGGCTACTGCTTCACGCAGTCGCTCGGGTGAAAAGCCGCTCATCTCGCACAGATCCCGGATCGGCACCGTGTGATGACGCGCCAACACACGCCCGACATCCAAAATCCGGTTTTCGCGCCGGCGGATGGCATAGCCGATCCACAGCATCGCGACGGGCGCCAAGGCCACCACGAAGAACATCAGCCAGCGACTGAAACCGAAATAGGATTCTGTAATCAGACGTCCCGCGAAAACAAACGCCACCACCATGGCGATATAGCCACCGCGGATCAGGGTGTCGTCGATGCGATAGAGATTGGGCCGAGCGTCAGACATAAGCCTTAAGTGTAATCCACCGGCCGACGATCACGTGTGATGGCGCTCACGCCTCTACTGCCGCGATAAATGGTGCCGGGCGAGAAAAATACCGCCGTCGAGATTGGTGTCTTCGGTGACCAGATAGACGGGAAAGTTGTCGAGCAAATCGGCATGGGTGTCATTGTTGCGCAGCTCGGTAACGAACTGGCTGGTCTCGATAAACGGTGCATTCAAGCGCGACGAACGCCCGGACAAATACACGCCGCTGTCGGGCAAAAAACTCAATGCAGTGAGCTGGGCGATACCACCGGCGCACAGATAGAAGAGGTCCAGGGCCTCACGACACATCGCGTCATTCCCGGCCACGGCCTGTTTGGCGATGTCGCCGGCTTCCATAAGCGGCGCCTCCGCTCCGCACAGCATCTGATGCACACGCACCAGACCGTGTCCGCACACGAAATGCTCCCAGCTGGGTCGCGCAATCCCCAAGCGATCGCGCATTTGCTGCGCCACACGCTGTTGCGCTGTGCTGATGGCACCAATCGGCGTGTGCTGCACTTCGCACGGCACCACGTGATAGCCCGCGCTGGGCTCGCGCCCCAAATGCACGACGCCCGCCACGCCCAGACCCGTACCCGGCATAATCACGACCATGTTGCCGCCGACGGTCGTGGCACCGTCACCGGCCAGCCGGCGCGCCCAGTTGTCCGGGCCACCGCTGTCGACGTTGTGCGCCACAATGCCCATCGCCGAGACCACCATGTCGTTCACGATGGTGGCCCGGGAGGTATCGATACCCACTTGTTTAAGATCGCGCAGTGCAATTTGCCGCTCAGCCGGCCAGTTCGTCATACGCACGCGCTCGCCGTCTTCCACGGGTCCGGCAGCGGACACCACGCACCACAGCGGTTTGTCGGTAGTGTGGCTGGCAAGCGTCGCGTCGATAAACGCGAGCATATCGCTGCGATTGCGCACGACCTGCTGCACCTCAGCAACATTGCTGCGATCGGCGCTGGCGACCATGCGAATTTTGGTATGCGTGCCGCCGACGTCGACGGCCAGAAGTGGCGCGGGAATCATCATGCGCGAAGGTTACCTGACGCGCGCAGCGACAGCGAGTAGACTGCAACTGAGCGCGACAGAGGATGATGAAAGTGCAGATTTCCATTCGACCGGTGGACGAGGCGGACTACGACCAGATCAGCGAGATCTACGCCAGTGAAGCCGTCATTAGCAACACCAGCCAAATTCCTCATCGCGATGCCACGTTTTGGCGCAACTATCGCGCCAAGCTCGGCGATCATGCCATCTCGCTGGTGGCCATCTGCGACGAACGCATCGCCGGCCACCTGACCTTGTGCATGGACGCTCGCCCACGACGCCGCCACACCGCCTGGTTCGGTCTGGCCGTGCACGCCGATCTGCACGGTCGTGGCATTGGCAGCTCACTGATGAAAGAACTGCTGCATCAGGCCGACGACTGGCTCAACATTACAAAAGTGGAGCTCGGCGTTTTTGCCGATAATACCCGCGCCATTGCGTTGTACGAACGCTTTGGATTCACTCAAGAAGGGCGACTGGTGGATGACATCTTCAAAAATGGGCGCTACTGCGACACAATATTAATGGCGCGATTTCACCCCAACCATAAAACTTCTGGCGCCGGACGCGTCTAAGTCTTAGCCTGAGCAACAAAATAGAAGGAATCAAGGAATGAAACGATTACAGCAAATGATTCTCAGCATGGCACTGGCTGCCGTATGCTGCTTTTCCGTCGCCGCCCAAAACAAAGAGCTCAACGATCTCAATCCCGAGCGCTACGAAGCGCTCAAGAGCATCGCGGACCGCGCCTACGATAAAAAAGAATTTGAAAAAGCCTACGATCTGTATCGCAACGTTTTGGCCGCCCACGGCGATGCCTACTCCCAATACATGACCGGCTACATGCTGCGCTCAGGCATTGGTATTGAAAAGGACCCGGCAACGGGCGTCGCGTGGATGATCCTCGGCGCACAGCAGGGCAACTACAAACTGTACAAAGCAGCCAACGCTGCGATGGCCGCCCTGTCACCGGGGCAGGAACGCAAAGCCGACAAAACCTACAAATCGCTGCGCCGCAAATACAGCCGCTGCGCGCTCAAGGAAGATCTGATTCAGGAGCTAAAAGATCAAATCGGCAGTGGCTCGGGCGCCAACACCGGGGGCGAGTTCAATCGTATCTCCATGGTGTACGGCGAGGACGCGTTCAGTGCGTCTGACGACGTCATGCAGCAGCGCCTGAAAGACCAACGTCACTTCTTCACCAAAGGCTGCGTGCGTTAAGCAGCACGCTCTGGACTGCCGGTCGCACTCCTAGAGTATGCCCGGCAGGTCCAGGCCCTTGTCTCGCGCCGTGTCCTGCGCGCGCTCGTAACCGGCGTCGGCATGGCGCATGACACCCGTTGCCGGATCGTTCCACAGCACGCGCGCGATGCGCTGATCGGCCGCCTCGCTGCCATCACAGACAATCACCACACCGGAATGCTGCGAATAACCCATGCCCACGCCGCCACCGTGGTGCAGCGATACCCACGTGGCACCACCGGCAGTATTCAACAAGGCATTGAGCAGCGGCCAATCCGACACCGCGTCTGAGCCGTCGCGCATCGATTCGGTCTCGCGGTTGGGGCTCGCCACCGAGCCGGAATCCAGATGATCGCGCCCGATCACGATGGGCGCCTTGAGCTCGCCCGTGCGCACCATTTCATTAAACGCCAAACCCAGACGATGTCGATCGCCAAGACCCACCCAGCAAATACGCGCCGGTAAGCCCTGGTACGCAATCCGCTCACCGGCCATCTCCAGCCAGTTGTGCAGCGGCTTGTCGTCGGGCAGCAGCTCACGCACCTTGGCATCGGTGCGCGCGATGTCTTCAGGGTCACCCGACAGCGCCACCCAGCGAAACGGGCCTTTACCCTCGCAAAACAGCGGGCGAATGTACGCTGGCACAAAACCCGGGAAATCGAACGCGTTCGACACGCCCTCGTCTTTGGCCACTTGACGAATATTGTTGCCATAGTCCACGGCAATCACACCGGCCTCCTGCATAGCCAGCATCGCCTGCACGTGTTGGGCCATAGCCGCACGAGCTTCGCGCTCAACGTCAGCCGGTGCACTGATCGCCCGGTCCCGCCATGTTTTTACATCCCAGCCAAGCGGCAGATAGCCGTTCAATGGATCGTGCGCAGACGTTTGGTCAGTCACAATATCCGGCAGCTGACCACGCTCAAGAATTTGCGGCAGAATGTCCGCCGCGTTGCCGGCCAGCGCTACGGACACCGCTTCGCCTGCTGCACTAGCACGTTCCATCATGGCCAGAGCGTCATCCAGCGAGTCGGCCTTTTTGTCGACATAGCCGGTGCGCAATCGAAAATCGATACGCGTTTCGTCGCACTCAATCGCAAGCATAGAATAGCCCGCCATCGTCGCGGCCAACGGCTGCGCACCGCCCATGCCGCCGAGGCCAGCCGTCAAAATCCAGCGGCCGCTCGCGTTGCTATCAAAATGCTGACGCGCCATTTCGACAAACGTCTCGTAGGTGCCCTGCACGATGCCCTGACTGCCAATGTAGATCCACGAGCCCGCCGTCATCTGGCCGTACATCATCAGGCCCTTTTGATCGAGCTCGTGGAAGGTCTCCCAATTGGCCCATTTCGGCACCAGATTGGAGTTGGCGATGAGCACGCGCGGCGCATCTGGATGGGTTTGAAACACACCCACGGGCTTGCCCGATTGAATCAGTAGGGACTGATTGTCTTCGAGCGCTTCGAGCGCCGCACAGATTTGATCGAAACAATCCCAATTGCGTGCCGCGCGACCAATGCCACCATAGACCACCAGATCGTCGGGGCGCTCGGCCACCTCGGGATCGAGGTTGTTCATGAGCATGCGCAGAGCCGCTTCGGTCTGCCAGGATTTGCAGCGCCTTTGTGTGCCGCGCGGCGCACGCACTTCGCGTGGGCCGGCCGGCGGGTTCATGCTGTCGCGGGAAGTGGCCATGGTGTACCTCAATGCTTATCGAATCAGAAGATCAAAATCAGGTGGTGTAGCGCGCCAGCAGATCGTAGCGACTGCCGGGATAGGTCATGACGGCAAGCGTCACGACTGCGCCATTTTTCCACGTGCGACGCGTCAGCTGCAGGCACGGTTCGTCGCGCATGATCGCCAGACGTTTGGCCGTGCTCGCATCGGGCAGCACGGCGCGCACGCGGTGTTCCATTTCGTCGGGTGAAAACAGCCCCATCAAGTAGGCGGTGGGCGTCGCTTGTGCAAAATTCTGCTGCACGAATGCCGGCGCCAAAGCCGGGTTCACCCAGCGGTCTTCCAGTTGAATGGGCGCGTCGTTTTCAAAATGGACCAGAATGGCGCGATAAACCCGGGCGCCCGTGTCCAACTGCAACTCGGCGGCCACAGAGCGTGGTGCATTCTCCTCGCGCAAACGAATGAGTCGCATGTCATGGCGATGCCCGCGCTCGTTAATTTCAACGGCGATGTCGCGCAGCTCGATCAAACTGGCATGGGCCACCGGCGCCGCGACAAACGTGCCAACGCCGTGCACGCGCTCCACTTTTCCCTCTTGCATCAGCTCACGCAGCGCCCGATTCACGGTCATGCGACTGACGCCAAGCTGCTCTACCCACTCGCTCTCCGACGGCAGGCGGCGGCCCGCGCTCCAGCGACCGTCGCCGATACGCTGACGTACCAAATCTTTTATCTGCTGATACTTGGGCCGGCTGTCGTTGGCTTTGAGCGCAAGCTTCGGCGCGCCCGGCATCGTTTGACTCATGGATGATGAGCCTCGCGAACGCGACCGGCCTGCATGACCAAACGGCACGGGTTGTAGCCCACCCGATAGCTCAAATCTGCCGGTCGCTCGACGTCCCACAGCACCATATCGGCATCGTAGCCCACGGCAATCGAGCCTTTGGCATGCTGCAGTCCCAGCGCCCGTGCGGCGTGGCGCGTGGTACCCAGCAGCGTTTCGGCCGGCGTCAGACGAAACAACGTACAGGCCATGTTCATCATCAAAAGCAGCGAGGTCACCGGCGAGGTGCCTGGATTGCAGTCGCTGGCCACGACCATCGGCACACCGGCTTCACGCAGCGCCTGAATCGGTGGCACGCGGGTTTCACGCAAGCAATAAAAGGCACCGGGCAACAACACGGCCGCGGTACCGTTTTGACGTAGCACCGGTACGTCTTCGGGGGCCAGATATTCGAGATGATCGACCGACAGGGCGCCGCGAGCTGCGGCCATCGCCGCGCCGCCTAAATTGCTGAGCTGCTCGGCATGGAGTTTAACGGGCAAATCGTGCCGGGCCGCAGCGTCAAAATAGCGCGCCACCTGCTCTACGGAGAAACCAATGCCTTCGCAGTAGGCATCCACCGCGTCGGCCAGAGGCGCAACAACGGGTAGCGCCGCTTCGATCAAATAATCAATGTAACCCTCGGCATTGTCCGCAAACTCCGGCGGCAACGCGTGGGCACCAAGAAACGTGGTACGTACGGTCACGCCGTGCTGCGCCAGCGCCCGGCCGGCGCGCAGCATTTTGGCCTCATCAGCCGTCGTGAGACCGTATCCGGATTTAATTTCTACGGTGGTCACGCCCTCGGCCATAAGTGCCTGCAGCCGAGGGGCAGAGGCCGCGATCAGATCCGCTTCGGATGCCTCCCGGGTCGCGCGCACCGTCGAGGCAATACCGCCGCCGGCACGCGCGATGTCTTCGTAACTCACACCCTCAAGACGCTGCTCGAATTCGTGTGCCCGATTGCCGGCGTAAACCAGATGCGTGTGGGCATCGATCAGGCCCGGCGTCACCAGAGCGCCCGCACAGTCACGCACTTCGCGGGCCCCGTCGCGCTGATCGGCACTAAGCTGCGACGTGCGACCCACCCACGCAATCTTGTCGCCGCTTACTCCCACCGCGGCATCGGACAGCAGCGTTATGTCTTTGGCAGCAGAGCCGTCGCTGGGGCCATTGTCGGCACAGGCCGCCAGCGTGGCGTGGATCCAAAGTTGATCAAAAGATTGGCTCATGGCTTAGTTGCATGGACACGTCTATACAAGTATGGTTATCGTAACAGACGCTACCTGCTTTTGGAAACTCCCCGATGTCGGTTGAACGGGCCTACTTTTTTGAACGCGCGCTGCTGGGTCGCGGCGTCGCGCACAACGTGCGTATCGAGGTGGACGAGCACGGCTTCATTGGTCGCTGCGAGACCATGAGTCAGGCGCAAGCGACTGACACTCGCTACGCCGCTGCACTGCCTGGTATGCCCAACGTGCACAGTCACGCACATCAATATGCGCTGGCCGGACGCGCAGAGCGCAGCTCAGATCAACGGGACTCGTTCTGGACCTGGCGCGAAGTGATGTACCGCTTCGCGCTGCGCATGACGCCCGAGCAGTTGGGCGCCGTTGCCGCACAGCTCTACGTCGAATTATTGAAAGGCGGCTACACCAGCGTCGGCGAATTTCACTATCTGCATCATGACCCCGCTGGCGCGCCGTACAGCGACCGGGGCCTGATGTCGCGCCGCCTGATGCAGGCCGCCGCGCAGGCTGGTCTTGGCTTCACGTTGCTGCCGGTGTTTTACCGTTACGGTGATCTGGGCGGTGCCGCCGCAAACCGGAACCAGCGCCGGTTCGTGAATGACGCCGATGACTATGTGTCTTTGCTCACGTCTCTTACGGCCGACATTCGCGCCAACCCGCTGTTCGCGCTTGGGATGGCCCCGCATTCGCTGCGCGCTGTCGATAAAACCGGACTGCAACACATCCTGGCCAACTCCCCACTGGGAGACACCGCACCGATCCATATTCACATTGCCGAGCAGCAACGCGAAGTGGATGATGCACTGGAAAAACTTCGGCGCCGCCCCGTGCAGTACCTGTTGGAAAACTTCGACATCAATCAACGCTGGTGCCTCGTGCACGCCACCCATATGGAGGACAGCGAGGTTGTGGCGCTGGCTCGCAGTGGTGCCGTGGCCGGCATATGCCCCACCACCGAGGCCAACCTCGGCGACGGTGTGTTCCGCTGCCCCGAATACCTGCGCGCAGGCGGGCGCATAGCCGTGGGCTCGGACAGCAACACGGCCGTGGAGGCCGCAGGCGAACTGCGCTTGCTCGAATACGCACAACGCCTCACACATCAAGAACGCAATGTGCTTAGCGGCGGCGACAATGTGGGCGTTGGCGTTGCGCTGCATGAGGCCGCGGCGCGCGGCGGTGCGCTGGCGCTGGCGCAGCCGGTCGGCCAGTTGGCCACCGGCTTGCGGGCCGATTTCGTTACATTGAACACGGATGACCCGCTGCTCTGCGCACGCGACGACGATATTTTCGATGCCTATATTTTTGCCGCGGGCGCCCGCGCCGTCGACGACGTGTATGTCGGCGGACGCGTCGTATTAAAAAACGGCCATCACGCACAAGAAGACACCATTGCTGCAGCCTGTCGCGCTGCGCTCAGGGAGCTAGCCTCATGACCAAATCGTTCGTGTTAAAACCCGGCGCGTTGACGCTGTCGGATCTGCGTCGCGCTTTTTTCGCCCGCCACACGTTGTCGCTCGCAGAAGGTGTCGGTGAGCGCATCACGGTAGGCCGCCGCACGGTGGATGATGTGGTGGCACGCGAAGAGGTGACCTACGGCATCAACACCGGATTTGGCAAATTGGCGCAGACCACGATTCCGAGCGATCGTCTTAGCGAGCTGCAAACCAATTTAATTTTGTCCCACGGCACGGGTGTCGGCAGGTTGCTCGACGACGCCACCGTGCGGCTCATTCTGTTGCTCAAAATCAACGGCCTCGCGCGCGGCTTTTCCGGCGTGCGTCGTCGTCTGGTTGATGCGCTGATCACGCTGCACAATCAGGGACTCTATCCGGCCGTGCCGTCCAAAGGTTCGGTGGGCGCGTCGGGCGATCTTGCGCCATTAGCCCACTTGAGTTTGCCCCTGTTGGGCTTGGGTCAGGTGCGTCAGAAAGGCGAGCTGATCGACAGCGCGCAGGCGCTGCACAGCGTGGGGCTCAAACCCTTGGTGCTGGAGGCAAAAGAAGGCCTCGCGCTGCTCAACGGCACGCAAGTGTCTACCGCACTGGCGCTCAAGGGTTTGTTTGAGGCCGAACGGAATGTTGACGCGGCGCTGGTCACCGGCGCCATGACCACCGAAGCGGCACTGGGCAGTCGCACCCCGTTCGATGCCGACATCAGCGCCGTGCGTGGCCACGCGGGCCAGATCGAAGCGGCGCGTCTTTATCGACATTTGCTCAGCGACAGCGAAATGGGACGTTCGCATGCCAACTGCGATCGCGTGCAAGATCCCTACTCTCTGCGCTGCCAACCACAAGTGATGGGTGCGTGTCTGGATCAAATGCGACACGTTGCCGGCGTGCTCACCATCGAAGCCAACGCCGTCTCCGACAACCCGCTGGTGTTACCCGAACGCAACGAAGTGCTGTCCGGCGGCAACTTTCACGCCGAACCGGTTGCCATGGCCGCCGACAACCTCGCGCTGGCAATTGCCGAGACCGGCGCGTTGTCCGAGCGTCGAATGGCGCTGCTGATCGATTCGAGCTTGAGTCAGCTGCCGCCGTTTCTGGTTGAAGATGCCGGCGTGAATTCGGGCTTCATGATTGCCCAGGTCACCTCCGCTGCGCTGGCCAGCGAAAACAAATCGCTGGCGCATCCGGCCTGCGTTGACAGTCTGCCCACGTCCGCCAATCAGGAAGATCATGTCTCGATGGCCACGTTTGCGGCTCGCCGGCTTGGCGATATGAACGAAAACACGCGCTACGTGTTGGCCGTCGAACTACTCGCCGCGGCCCAAAGTATTGATCTGCGTCGACCGCTAAAAACAAACGATCGTCTCGAACGCGCGCACGCGACCGTACGCACGGTGGTCGACAAGTGGGAACAGGATCGCTACTTCCAGCCGGATCTCGAAGCGGTAGCTGAACTGATTGCCGGCGGTGCTTTCGGTCAGTGGATCGATTCGTTTCTGGGCACGCCGTGAGCTTCACGCTCACGCGCGGGCGCCTGCCACTGCTGATCAGTTTCCCGCACAGCGGCACCTACGTGCCGCCCGAGCTTGCCGCACAATTTACGCCCGCTGCTCTGCAGGTGCCCGACACCGATTGGCACGTACCCGCGCTCTACAATTTCGCCCGTGAGCTCGGTGCGTGGACGCTGGAGTCGCACATCAGTCGCTACGTCATCGATTTGAACCGGGACCCCAACGGCGACAGCCTGTATCCCGGTCAGTCCACCACCTCACTGTGCCCCGTCGACACCTTCGAGCTCGAGCCGGTTTATCGCGACGAAAACCCGACGCCTGCTCACATTGCACAACGCGTGGAGCGCTACTGGCAGCCCTACCACGACACGCTGCAACGGACGATCGACGCCATGCGCTCCGAGCACGGCCGCGCCATAGTTTGGGACGCCCATTCCATCCGCTCGGTGGTGCCGCGGTTTTTTGACGGCACGCTAAAGGCACTCAACCTCGGCACCTCGCGTGGCGCGAGTTGCTCTGCCCCAATACGGCAGGCGGTCATCGACGTACTTGCGGATGGTCATCTGGAGCTGGCCGTGGATGAGCGTTTTATTGGTGGGTTTATTACGCGGCACTATGGCGCGCCAGATCACAGCGTCCATACTTTACAGATGGAAATCGCCCAGTCGGCCTACCTGCATGAGAGCGGCGACCTTACCCTGAAACCACAGCCCGCCCGGGCACTGTCGGCCCTGCTGCAACGGGCACTTAGCGCCGCTGCGACATCCGATGAGGGGATTTAGCCAAAACCGTCGCTTGTGATAGTGCGGGCCAAATTATTGCCTGTACACGGACGTAACCTCGCACATGGATGTGCACCGCAATGATCCGACGAATCAACGGTGTGTGGACTTTAAGCGGTCTCACTGCAACAGATCCCCCTTATCACGCTGGATCGGCTTAGCCACACACCTTGAGCACTAAGGCGCCCTTGTGGCGCCTTTTCTTTTTGGCCCGATGAGGGAATTCCCCGGCGTGCGTCGCTTAGGGGGTTCTAGTCAAATAACATCATCCGGGAGACCACAGTGAACAAGGCAATGCCGACCGAATCCGTATCCAGACCTGCAAGTCGCTGGAGACGCCAACCTTTATATGCCACGACGCGCTTGCGCTGCGCCGTTGCCATGATGGTATTCGCTCTGGCTGTCGCTCTGTCTGCGCTCCCCTCGTTGGCCAAGTCGTCCGGCTGCGACGCCGCCGACGGGCACGACGCGTGCAGCACAGCGGCGCTCTATCAAAGCCACTAACGTCTGAAAATTTGGCCGCACTGCGCAAAGCGGTACACTTTGGTGATGACGACAAGGACACCGAAGTGAAGAACATCGAATTTGAGCAGTTCGCCCAGGTCGAGCTGCGGGCGGGTACGATTATCGACGCGCAGGTGTTTGCTGAGGCACGCAACCCCGCGTACAAACTCAACATAGATTTCGGCCCGGACATCGGCACGCGCAAGTCCTCGGCGCAGATCACCGACTACTACACACCGGCAGATTTGATCGGCAAGCAAATTATGGCCGTGGTCAATTTTGCGCCCAAGCAAATTGGCCCCATGATGTCGGAGTGTCTGGTGACCGGCTTTGTTGAAGACGACGGTCGCGTAGTGCTGGTGGTCCCCGAGCGACCCGTGGCCAACGGACTCAAACTCGCCTAATTAGAGACAACCACAATGACTGCAAAACACGCCGCGCTCGCGCTTCTGGCGCTGGCCTACCTGGCTCTGATTCCCGGCATCACGCTGCCGGTGATCGAAATGTCCGGAGCACTGGAGAAAAAAGAGGTCGCTGAGCTGGGCAAACAGCTGATTGCAGATAAGAACAGCGGTCTATCGATGTTCAGCGGTATGGCATCGAAACTCATCGATGGCATGAATACCGAGGGGCAGATCGAGGTCTATCGGCAAAAGCGCAGCATTATGGAGACCGTGCGTGAGTTGGCGGGCAACGGGCACCTGCTGGTCGCTTTTCTCGTGGCACTGTTTAGCGTCGTGGTGCCGGTGATTAAAGGTGCGCTGACGGTGTACGGCAACGTCGGCGCCATCACACCGCAACGCCTCAAAGCCTCGCGAATCGCCTCGGCGATCAGCAAATGGTCTATGGCCGACGTCTTTGTGATTGCCATCTTTATCGCGTTTCTGGCCGCTCGGGCCACGCAAAACTCCAACGAGCTGGTGCGCTTTGATGCCGATTTTGGCCAAGGCTTCTACTTTTTTGGCGCCTACTGCATTTTGTCGATTGCCTCGGCCAGTCTGATGCCGCGCCGAGCGGCGACCACGCAAGACGCCACGGCGCCCGCTGCGTGACATTTCGTGATGCCCGTCACGTTTTGCGTGAAATTTGCGCAGGCGTTGCCTAATAGGGGTTTCCCCGATGTTTTGTGCTTGCGCTCAATATTTGACATAAATCAGGCCGAAAGCAGCACATATAAAGCGTGAAATAGACGTCATGTGTCGCCTATGCGCTACACTGCGGACGCACTTCCAATGAGTTACGCGCGCCACTGTGTCGTGAAGGCTGCATATCCGGAATTATGAATAAGTACCGGATTTATCACGTTATGACGAATCTACGGCCGTCCTCGTAATTTTTATTGACGCTCCCCGATCGGCCCACTATGTTTGAGTCAAAACCGCGAGACGGTTTCGGCCGCTACGCTGGTATTTAAGCCCGGAAATCAACGGGCGTTTCCGAAACAATGGGTACTTAAGACTGCTTCTAATTAGGGTGGTCGTGGTGCCCGCGACACTAAAAAAAGTCAACGGGGGTTCAACGAATGCACCGACTTAGGGATTTTCCCAAACGCCGTCAGCTTGCGAAAGCCGCGACGACTGTGATGAGCACTGCGCTCATCGTAGCCGCCGGATCAGCGGGTGCCGATAGCGCGCAACTACAACCGTCGCTGGATAATTCTGTCCGCGGCATCCTTTCCAACGAACAAGCCATCAATAAAGAAGCTGGCATGGCCACCTACATTGTGTTGCTGCAGGAACCTGCACTCGCTGTGTATCACGGTGGAAAACGTTCGTTGGCCGGCACCAGCGCACGCGCCACGGGCAGCACCAAGCTGAACGTTCGCAGTGACGCTGCACGTGCTTACACCAGCCATCTGCGTGGCGTTCAGGACCAGATTCTGGGCCAGATCCGCGCCGGTGAACCGGTACACCGCTATTTCAATGCGACCAACGGTTTCGCACTGCGCATGAGCGCTAAAGACGCCGAAGCCGCAGCACGCGTCCCCGGCGTGCAGAGCGTCCAACGGGACGTCGCCTACAGCCGCACCACGGATCGTGGCCCGGCCCTGATCGGCGCGCCCGCTGTTTGGGACGGCACCGCAACCGGTACCGGCGCCCAGGGCGAAGGCATGGTTGTCGGCATCATGGACAGTGGTATTAACCAAGGTCATCCGTCATTCGCTGATGTTGGCGGCGACGGCTACGGTGCGGACGGCGAATACGCTGCCACCAACCCGTTTGGCGCAGGCAACTTTGCCGGCGGTGATCGTGATGACTGCGTTAACGCGACATTCCCCGGTCTGTGTAACGACAAACTGATTGGCTCGCACTCGTTCATCGACGCCTGGGACGGCATCGATCAGTACGCGCCACCTGAAGATCCTGTATCGAAAGATACCGACGGTCACGGCACGCACGTTGCCAGCACGGCTGCCGGTAACATCATCATCGATCCGCCACTGGCTGACGCCGATGGCAATGATTCGGGCATCACGCTCGGCACCGTCGCAGGTGTTGCGCCTCACGCTCACATCATTGCGTATAAAGTGTGCGCCCCGTCTTGCTTCGCCTCGGACATTGGCGCTGCCATTGATCAGGCCATCGTTGACGGCGCGGATGCATTGAACCACTCCATTGGTGCCGCTGGCGGCAGCCCTTGGGTGGACTTCAAATCGCTGGCATTTAAAGGCGCACGCGCCGCCGGCATCATGCTGCAAAACTCGGCTGGTAACTCAGGACCTGACGCAGGTTCTGCTGGCCGTATTAACAGCTCGCCATGGGCCACGGGCGTTGCCTCGAGCACGCACGATCGTTCGTTCCCGGCAAAAAATCTGGAAAGCCTGAGTGGCGGTGACACGGCGGCTCCGGCCGACATCACCGGCAACAGCGTGACACCAGCGTTCTCCGGACCGATCGTTTACGCGGGCGACTTCCCTGTTGGTGTCGCTGGCGATACGAACTTTGATCAGCCCGAGCAGTGCCTGGAGCCATTCCCGGCCGGTACGTTCACGGCCGATCAAATCGTGGTCTGCGACCGCGGCGCGATTGCTCGTGTGCAAAAAGCACGCAACGTTCGTGATGGTGGCGCTGGCGCCATGATTCTCGCGAACACTCAGGGCGGCGCAACGAGCACCAACGACGACGTGCATGTGATCCCAGCGATTCACATCAACGCCGACGACGGTGACGATGTGCGTGCCTGGCTTGCAAGCGGTGACGGCCATAGCGGCACGATCACCGGCACCGGTCCTGTAACCAGTGATCCGGCTCGCGCTGACGCACTGTCTGGTTTCAGCTCACGTGGTCCTTACACGGGCTTCGATTGGCTGGCACCACAGGTCGCCGCTCCAGGTGATGCAATCTACGCTGCTGGCGCGAACCTGCAGTTTGAACATCAGGGCACCGGCAACGATGCACCGTCTGTTACGGGCGTTTGGGGAATCATCTCCGGTACGTCAATGGCCAGCCCCCATGCCACTGGTACGGCTACGCTGGTTAAGCAAACGCGTCCTGACCTGACCGCAGCTGAGGTTGCTTCGCTACTGGCAAGCACCGGCACGACCGACATGCGCAAAGAAGACTTTGAGACGCCAGCCGATCCGTTCGACTTTGGTGGTGGCCGCGTGAACGCGGATCTTGCTGCTTCTGCCGCACTGACACTGGACGAAACCATTGCCAACTACGACGCCGCTGATCCAACGCTCGGGGGCGATCCTTCGACGCTGAACATCGCGTCTATGGTCTCCAACACCTGCGTGCTGAACTGCGCCTGGGAACGCACCGTCACCAACCGCAGCGATGCGGATGTGAGCTTCAGTGCTACAGGTGAAGGCGAAGATGGCATGGTCGTAACCGTAAGCCCAAGCAGCTTCTCGCTTGCACCGGGTGCTTCGCAAACGATCTCCGTGATGGCGGACACCACGCTTGCCGATACCGGCTGGAACTTTGGCCTGGTTAACCTCACGCCTGTCGCCGCTCGCGGTGGCATCGCACTGCCTGAGCAACACCTGACCATCGCGGCCCTGTTCACCACGGCCACGAACCCGGGTGTGTTCACCAAATCTGCAGACAAAGGCGAAGCCAGTGTTGGTGAGACGATCACCTACACGCTGGACGTCACCAACGTCTCGGAAACGGATTCGTATGTTGTGACCGACGCACTGCCCACCAACGCCACGTATGTGGAAGGCTCGGCGGTTGCAACGGTAAACGGCGGTACGGAAATCACTCCGGTTGCTGTGAACGACGCGGGCGACACGCTCACGTGGGAAGGCACGCTGGATGTCGGCGGCATTGAGTTGGTACCCGATCCTGCATCGACCGGCGGCTCACCGTTTGGTTATGTGGCTCTGCCTAACTTCATCGCACCATTGGGCTGCTCCACTGTCTGTGATGACACGTCGATTACGGTCAACGGCCTGCCTGCGTTTGACTACGCTGGCGGAACCTACACTGACGTTGTGATCAGCTCGAACGGCTTCGTGATTGCTGGCGACAACAATGAACAAGCATTCGTGAATGCCAACCAGTCGCTGCCAGACGCAACGGCGCCGAACACGGTCATCGCTCCTTTCTGGACCGACCTTGACCTCGACGGCACCAATGCAGATGACACCGGCGCTGGTGACATCTATGCCGGTTCGTTCAACGGCGGTCAGTTCATTCTTATCGAATGGCACAAAGCCGAGCTGTGGAACAACCCTGGTACCGAGTACACGATCCAGATTCAGATCGGTACGCAGCTGGCTCCACCGGCGTTCCAGGGCGTCTGGTTCACCTACGACTCGATTCCGTTTATCCCCGATGCTCTGACGGTCGGTGCGGAAAGTGCTGGTGGCCTGTTCGGCAGCAACTACTACTTCAACGGTGAAGGTACGGCCCCAACCACAGGTGGCGAAGGCGAGATTCGTGTTAACTCCGAGGCCGGCGGTAACGTTTCGATCTCGTTTGACATGATTGCTGACGGCGCCATTGGTGAGACGGTCCTCAACGTTGCTGACATCGCTTCTGGTGATACCGCTGCTACGGCCATCGCCGTAACTGCACTCACCTTCACGGACAGCGACGAAGACGGCGTTGAAGACTTCGAAGACAATTGCACCGCGGTGGCAAACGCCAGCCAGTGCGATAGCGACGCAGACGGTTTTGGTAACCACTGTGATGCTGACTTCGATAACAACGGCTTCGTGAACTTCGTTGATCTTGGTCTGCTGCGCGTTGGCTTCTTTGGTGACAGTGTTGCCCCGGAATACAACGAGCTCGACCTGAACTGCGACGGCATGGTCAACACAGGCGACCTTGCTTCTTTCAGAACTTTGTTTGGATCCACGCCGGGTCCGAGCGCTAACGAAT
Source organism: Gammaproteobacteria bacterium (assembly GCA_045106455.1). GTDB lineage: Bacteria > Pseudomonadota > Gammaproteobacteria > Steroidobacterales > JBCCMA01 > JBCCMA01. Next base: position 2,523 of record JBGCEL010000105.1, on the reverse strand, counting down.
AAGCAGGGGGATTTGCTTTAATGAAACTGAAAACCTTAAAAGGGCTTGTGGCGACACTTGGCCTTGGTATTGCCGCTCAGTCGGCAATGGCCAATGTCATTTCGCTGACGCCTTTGACCCAAACGGTAGGACCGGATAGCAAGTTCGCACTTGAGCTGCGAATCGACTTTCTGGAAGAAACCGTGGGCGGCTCACTGGACCTGTTCTACAACACGGAACTGATGGACTTCGGCACGTTTATTTATAACGACGATTTCCTCAATAATGTTGTGGATCCAGCGTTCACGCTGACGCCGGACATCTGTGAAACCAACGGCAGTGCTGCCGGTGGCTGCGAAGTCGGCGATGCCGAAATCAACGCCATTGGTTTTGGCAACTTTGACGGCATTATCGGCAGCTATGTTGTCGGTACGTTCGTCTTCGCTGCACGTGAAGCCGGTCTGGCTTCGTTTGAGTTGGCCAGCTCCGACTCACCGTTCGGTGGCTTTATCAGCGCTGCAAACGCTTCTGAAATGACCGTTGTTTTCAACGGCGCAGCAGTGCTTGTGACGCCGATTCCAGCCGCTATCTGGATGATGCTCAGTGGTCTGGGCGTGTTGGTTGGCGTACGTAAAAAACGCTAACCCCGCGCTGTAATCAGCAATGATGAAAGGGCTGCCCTCGGGCAGCCCTTTTTTTTGCCTCGGTGAAAACCGCTGTGAAAACTCCTGCGAGAACCTCTGTGAAAAGTACAAACCTGACCCTTTTCGACAAGTTTCTACGCATGTATATACTGGGCCAGTGATATGTCGTTAGTGCCGGAATAATACCTACAGGACGTGGTCGGAAACTATGCGAAATTTTGCTCTTGAAACCTATTTTTCGAAGTGGGAGTTTGCTGCACGCCACCACATGACGGCCTCCGACGTGCAAAGCGTGAGCGTCGGCGAGTTGCTCGAACTGGCCGATCTGCCTGCCGACACGCTCAACGACACCTGGCTTGGCTACACCCAAACCTATGGCGCTCCTGACTTACGCGATGCGATCGCCGCCACCTATCAGGGTCTCAAGCGCGACAATATCCTGTGCTTTGCCGGCGCCGAAGAAGGCGTCTATACCACGATGCGTGCGGCGCTGAGCAAAGGCGATCACGCCATCGTCATTGTCCCGAACTATCAGGCCGCCGAGACCATACCTCTGGATATCTGCGACGTTACCGGCGTGGCGCTGGACGAGAAACAGGGCTGGCGTCTGGACGTGGATGCCATCCGCAAAGCTGTTAAAGCCAACACCCGGCTGGTCTCCGTTTGCTTTCCAAACAATCCCACCGGCGCTGTACCACAGCGCGAGGATTTCGATGCGCTCATCGCACTGTGCCGGCAATACGACCTGTATCTGTTTAGCGACGAGGTGTACCGCGGGCTGGAGCTGGATCAAAGCAAACGACTGCCGGCTGTCGCCGACGCTTATGAGAAAGGTCTGTCGCTCAGTGTCATGTCGAAAGCCTACGGCCTGCCCGGTCTGCGTATCGGCTGGATTGCCGCGCAGGACGAATACATGCTGCAGCAACTGGAACGCTACAAGCACTATTTGTCGATTTGTAATTCCGCCCCCAGCGAGCGACTGGCGCTTATTGCGCTTGGCATCGGGGACAAACTCCTGCAGCGCAATCACGCTTTGATGCGTGACAACCTGAGGTTGCTGGACGCTTTTTTTGAGCAATTCCCCGCCCTGTTCGAGTGGCAGCATCCGGACGGTGGCTGCATTGCCTACCCCAAATTCACCGGCAGCGGCGGCGTCGAAGCGTTTTGTGAGTCGCTTTTGCAAGAGTCTGGCGTGCTTTTGTTGCCCGCCTCTATCTATCGCTCCGAGCTGATGGAAACGCCCAGCGATCGGTTTCGCATCGGCTTTGGTCGCGCCAATATTGCAGAGGGCCTTGCCGCATTTCATAGCTTTCTCACCGAGAACGCGGCCTATCTACGGCCCTGATTGCTGTCTGGCCACGGGCTGACCACTGGTATTGTTTTTTGCATTGGGCGAGACTCGTGGGATGCACACTTCACGCTCTTCACTCCACGCCCTGCTGATCATTGCGCTGGCAAGCTTTCTTGCCGGCTGTGCCTCAGACAACCTGCGCCCGGATCTTGCTCGACTGTATGCAACGCAAGCCGACACCACAGCGGTGCCACCCCTGATTGTCATCCACGGCGTACTCGGCGGCCGACTGTTCAATCCCGCCACGCAAACTGAAGCGTGGCCAGGCACGTTGCGCCATGTCTTGTTTGATGACTACGCTCACCTGCGTCTACCCATCGATGAGACGTCGCTGCTGCCCACTGACAGTGGTCTTGAAGTATCCGGCATCACCGACCGTGCAGCGGGCCGGGATTTTTACGCTCAAATTCTCGATACGCTGGAGCACAGCGGCGGTTATATTCGCACCGAACCGGGCACACCGGTCGAGGACGCGCGTAAGCGCTTTTATGTCTACAGCTACGACTGGCGTCAAGACAATGTTGATTCGGTTCGCGGCCTCGATGCGCT